>CASFKY010000043.1 GCA_949295465.1 uncultured Oscillospiraceae bacterium | reverse complement strand
GAAAAAGCAATTACATCGTGAATACGAATCCATTCGTTGGTCGCATCTTGCCACGGAGTTTCCTCAACAAGTCCCGCCATGGCAAGCAAAACACAACAGCACATGGCATTTTGCTGCTTTGCCGGGACTTGCAAGGCATTTAAGATCTCTTTTGCTTCGTCTATTTTGCTCATACATAACCCCTCAAAATTCTGTCACAAACCGGTTCCGACATATCGTGTGCAGCAATCAACTCTTTCCCCATGGCCTCAATGACATCCATGGATGGAACCGGCATAGAGTTTACCTCAGTCGAATTGACCTGAGTTGAACCATTCAAGATTCTATAATAGCAGTCATACAAGGTGGAGTTAAACAAGACATACAGCCCGTACACAATACATTCCGAAAGATCACGCATACCATCGATAAAATTTATCTTGTTTTGTGTGCTGATCTGGGAATACTCAGGATGCTTTTTTGCCAAGTAAACGCCACATTGAAGACGCCTATGTTCTTCTTTTGCTGTGAATCGTTTGACAAAAAGGTAGTTCTTATTTGGTTGTAATAGCCCCCGCTGCTCAGTAACTAGGTACTCGTGTTCCTTCCCTATAGGAAAAACCACTTTGCCGCTTTGTATGTGCTGAGAATAGAACAATGGAACGGCCTGTTCTTCAGCTACATCTCTCAGTGCTTCTCTGTTTCGGAAGTCAACTGTAAGTCCGGTTTTCATTTTTAGGCCGATGCTTGGCAAGGTATTTTCCCACTTGTTCAAACTATTAAGTGCCTCTACTTCATCAGCATTTGTTACCAAATAGACATAGGAATCTGATCCGTTGACAACGGTAGAATAGGGTGCCTCGAAAATGGTCCTTTGGGAAAAGTCTGCGTTGCTTTGGGTCGTAGTAATGGTAACAGTTTTTGGCTTTGAGCGCGTTTTTCTCAGCTTAATAATGATAGTTTCCTGCAGTACACTCTCTTTTTCAAAGACTTTATCGCGACTAACAAATAAGTGGATATGCTCCAAAACACCTTCACTTAGAAATTTCTGACGGAATCTCTTAAAATAAGCACCCGAAGTCCAAGATCGCGGGATAATATAAACCATTTCCCCTTCATCTTTTAAGTTAAACATACTCATAGTTGCAAAGAGAAAATAGAGATTAGGCGCACCATAACAAACATCCTTCATAGCCATAGCTTCTGAAGCATCCTTTGCTATTTTCTTATATGGTGGATTTCCAATTATAAAATCATATTTTACAGGAGCCACATTGGCACCTAACATAAGATTATAATCAGCCGCCTGACTTAAAATGTAGTTATCAGAAACAATCTCATATATTACTTCCAATTGGGATTGAGCACATGCCATCTCTAGATTTTTATGCAATAACTTCAACACATTTGGATCGTTTTCGTAGCAAACCAATCTAACCTTCTTTATTGCTGTGAAATGCTGTAAGCGTTCCAACAATGCAACCGAAAGAATTCCAGAACCAGCACCAGGATCAAGAATAGAAAGCGTTTGACATTTATCGGAAATTTCAAACAATCCAGCCATAAAAACTGCAGTTTCTTTACTTGTAAAAAATTGGCCATATTCCTTGCGTTGGTTCTTTGGCATGTGTTCGATATATTCTGCGGTTGTCCTAATTGCAAAGTCCAGCATGCCCATAATTTGTAAACTCCATTGCCTTGCTAATACTGTTAATTTAAATATTTAAAACTATGTGATATTTTTTTGTCGGTGTTTTTCAGGATAATTGCTAATTTTTATCCAATTCATGTAGATAATTAATTATACCACATAAAATATATGTCTGTGCAATGAAACTGCATTTTATTTTTGCGTTTTAGTAATGACTAATATCTAATTGCATAGCAAACAAATAAAAAAGAAGAGAGCTAATTGATTAGTTAAAATCAATTAGCTCTCTTCTTCATAAATACTAAAATAATAAAACTATTGTCATAAAAAAGCACACTTTTTCAAAGTCTCGGACACAGCAGGCATCTCCGAACTTCTGAAATCACTCCCACTCGATCCGCCCGTCCTTGCGGCGGACCAGAGCGTGGACCTTTTTGCCCTTTTTAGAGCTGCGCCCCACAACGATTGCAAAAGAGGGCATCCTCTTCCACCTCGGCGCCGCACTGGGGGCAGAAGCGCCCGTGGGTCTCCTCGGGTTCCACCTCGGTGAAATCAGGGTCGGAGACATCCGCGTCGGCCTCGGTTTTCAGCCGCTCGATGTTGGCCTCGATGTCGGCCACCGCCTGGATGTATTTGTCCACCAGGGGCTGGTTCTCCTCGCCGTTCACATGCAGGCTGTATACCAGCGCGCCCAGCTGACGCTGTGCCCGGGCCAGCTTTGCCTGCTCGTTCACCAGATTGACCTGCTTTTTGCCCTTGTCCGCCAGCCCCGCCGCGGTCTTTTTGGCGGATTCGGCAGCCTTGGTGCCGGCCTGCAAAATCTTATCAAAATCAATATTCATGATGAAACACCTCTTTTTTCCGGGCAAAGCCCTTTTTTCTATTATATCCTCCTGTGGCAGTTTGCGCAACTGCAGGGGAAAATCTCACAGAAATTTCAGGCAAAAAACTCCCGCAGCATGCTGTTCTGGGGCACCATCTCCAGGGGCAGAGGGCTGCACAGGGAATACCGCCCCGCCAGATCGTTGAGCTTTTCACAGCAGGGGCTGCTGGAGGGCAGCTTGCCCGCCAGAGGCGCGATCTGCCCTGCCAGCACACAGACCTCATAGCTGAAAGAGGTGTCCACCAGCAGGTCCGCCTGGGATTTGAAAATTTTGATGTACTGGTCCTCGCCGGCGCACACCTGGCTCCACATGCTGAGGGTCTTTTCCAGGCTGTGGCCCCGGAAGTTGTAGTCCCGCACCATCCGTCGGCCCAGCCGGATATCCCGGGTGGGCAGGATGCGCTGACCCCGGTAGCTGTACTCCTCCCGCAGGCCCGCATAGATGCGGTAGACGCTGCCGGTGGGCAGCTCGTGGGTGAGCATGGGGTTCAGGGCATGGATGCCCTCCACCACGCAGACGCCTCTCTCCCCCAGCTCGATGTGGTTGCGCTCTTTTTTGCGGTTCTCTGTCTTGAAATCGAAGATGGGCAGGTCGGTCTGGCCCTGATTCACCAGTTCGTTGAGGCAGCGGTGGATCTCCTCGATGTCCAGGGCCGTGACGTTTTCATAGTCCTTGCTGCCGTCCGGCAGGCGGGGGTAGGAATCCAGATTCTTGTAAAAATCGTCCAGGCTCACCACCTGGGCCTTGCCTCCCCGCATCCCGATGGCGGCGGCGATCTTGTGGGCCGTGGTGGTCTTGCCCGAGGCCGAGGGCCCGGTGAGCATGACCACCTTGCAGCCGGAGGCGATGATCTCCCCCGCCGCCGCAAACACCCGGCTCTCGTATTCCAGCTCGCAGTGGCGCACAAAGCTCTGGGCGCTCTCGGCGGCCGTATTGATGAGGGTGGTCTCAACCAACCGTTTGGGGATCCAGATAGCGGGCATAAAATTCACCTATCCCTTCCTTGCGTTTTAAAATCGTCTCGAAATCCCGGATGTACTCGGCGGGATACTTGTAGTTGAAGATGCGCTGGATCTTGTCGCCCCCCGGCTGGCAGAGCTTGGTGGAGCCCCCCGCCCCCGCCGAGAGGATGGAGTGGATCTCCTCCATGATGTAAATATTGTAGTAGCACTCCTTGCCGGGCTTGCTCCAGCCGGTGTTTTCCAGATTTTGCAGGGTGTTTTTCTGGCGGTATAGGTAGTAAGGCTGGTAGCCCTTTTGGGCCAGCAGCTCGCACCGGTCGATCATGGCCGACACATCGGCATACTCCTCGCTGCGCTTTTCAATCACCAGGTTGGAGGCCCGCTTGAGGGTGAGGGTGTGGACGGTGATGTTCTCCGGGCCCAGCTCCAGGGCCCGGCGCAGGGACCGCTCGAACCCCTCCACCGTGTCGGAGGGCAGCCCGGCGATCAGGTCCATGTTGATGTTGTCGTGGCCCTCCAGGCGCGCCTCCTCGAAGCAGCGCACCACCGCCTCGGCGGAGTGGCGCCGGCCGATCTCCTCCAGCACCGACTGCTCGAAGGTCTGGGGATTGATGGAGATGCGGCTGGCCCCCAGCTGCTTTATGATATGCAGCTTTTCCCGGTCGGTGCAGTCGGGGCGGCCCGCCTCCACCGTGTACTCCTGCAGCGAGTCCAGATCAAAATTCTGGGCCAGGGTCTCCATCAGCTGGCGCAGCTGGGCCGCGCTGAGACTGGTGGGAGTACCGCCTCCGATGTAGATGGTGCGCAGCCGCAGGCCGCAGTTTTCCATCTGGCGGCGGATGGCCCCGATCTCTTCACAGAGCTTATCCACATAGGGCTGCACCAGGGCCCGCTCCCGCTCGATGGTGCGGGAGACAAAGCTGCAGAAGCTGCACCGGGAAGGACAGAAGGGAATGCCCACATAGAGGCTGCAATCCCGAGGCCGGTTGTCCCGCATGAGGGGGGCCTGCAGGTCGGCAATGCCCTTTACCAGCTGGAACTTGGCCGGGGTGCAGTCGTAATGGTCCAAAAACAGGCTCTGGATCTGCTCTTCACTGAGGCCGGCGGCCCGGCTGTCGTGGATGATGCGAACCGGCCGAACCCCGGTGAGCATCCCCCAGGGAGGCCGCTTGCCGGTGGCCTTGCGCAGCAATTCGTACAAAAGCCGGCACAGCCGGTATTCCTCCTCCTTTTCGGTCTCGGGGCGGCGGGGCAGACGGGCGCTGTGGCACTGCCCCTCCAGCCGCAGGGCTGCAAAGAGGCTTTTGCCGCTTTTGCCGGCCCGCACCAGGTCCTGCCCGGCCCGGGCCGGGCGATGGGTGAGCAGCTGCGCCCCCGGAAAAAACAGGCGGGCCAGGTGCTCCAATTCATATCCCGACTTTAAGCCGGTGAGCCAAATTTCCATGATTGCTCCTTAAAACTGCAAGAAACCGTTGGTCTTTTTCTCAAATCCGAAGGTGGAGAACTCCCCGTGCCCCGGCAGCACCCGGGCCTCGTCCGGGATGGGCAGGCTCAGCAGGCGGGCCAGGCTCTTTTCCAGTTCCGGGTAGCTGCCGCCCTCCAGGTCGGTGCGGCCCACGCTGCCCTCAAAGAGGGTGTCGCCGGTGAAAAGCAGGTCCCCGCACAGAATGCAGTAGGACCCGGGGGTGTGGCCCGGGGTGTGCCAGCAGCGGAACTCCAGTTCGTCCAGCCGCAGGACCATCCCGTCCTCCAGAAACAGGTCCGCCGAGGTGACCGGGTACATCTGGTCCCCCTTCAGGTCCTCCTTGGCGGCCACCACCTGGGCGCCGGTGGCCTTTTTCAGCTCTTTCAGCCCGCCCACATGGTCAAAATGGCCGTGGGTGAGCAGAATGTAGCGCAGCTTGGCGCCGGCCTGGTCCAGGGCCTTCTGATAATGGTCCGCAGAGACCACCGGATCGATCGCCAGGGCATTGCCGGCATCGCTGCACACCACAAAGCTGTTGGTACAATAGGGCGCGGGGCCCATCAAGTGAAAGGTCTTCATCTCTTTTCCTCCTTGGGCGGGGCTCAGCGGCCCCAGTCGTCGGTGTCCACCACCAGGGTGACGGGGCCGTCGTTTTGCAGACAGATCTGCATATCCGCCCCGAACTGACCCAACACCACCTCTTTGAGGCCCTGCTTTTGCAGCTCGGCGGCGAACTGCTCCCACAAAGGCTCGGCCAGCTGGGGGCCCGCCGCCCGGGTGAAGCTGGGCCGCATGCCCTTGTCGGTGTTGGAATACAAAGTGAAATTGCTGGCCGCCAGCACCGAGTATCCCAGCTGGACGGCGCTCAGGTTCATGCGGCCCTCGCTGTCGGAAAAGATGCGCATGTTGGCGCATTTTTTGGCCAGCTTGGGCAGAAGATCGGCGGTGTCGCCCTCCCGCACCCCAAACAGGAGCACCAGCCCCGGGCCAATGCCTTTGGCCGGGGCGCCGTTGATGGAAATGGAGGCGCTGCGCACCCGCTGCAAGACCACTCGCATAGTTTCCTCCTCAGTTGCGCACCACGCTGATCACGTCCCGGATGCGGCGCAGCCGGGCGATGACGTTGTTCAGGTGCTCGGTGTTGGCGGTGCCGAAGGTGATGTTCATCACCGCCTTGTGGTTCTCCACCTGGCGGGCGTTCATGGCATAGATGGGCACCCGCATATCCGAAAAGGCGGCGGTGATGTCTCCCAACAGGCCGTCCCGGTTGAGGGCGGTAATTTCCAGGGAGGCGTTGAACTGCTCCTGGACGCTGTCCTCCCAGCTGGCCTTCACCCACCGCTTGGCGTTCTCCGGGTCCTTCATGCTGGCCTGCACGTTGGTGCAGTCCCGCTTGTGGATGGAGACGCCGAAGCCCCGGGTGATGAAGCCGATGATCTCGTCCCCCGGCAGAGGCGAACAGCACTTGGCGAACTTGATGGGGCAGTTGTCGATGCCCTCCACAATGACGCCCTCGCTGCTGTGGTGGCGTTTGACCGGCACGTCCTCCAGGGTGACGGGCTTGGGCTCGGCGGCCTGGAGCTTGGCGTACTCCTCCTTCATCTTGGCGGTGACCCGGCTCATTTGCAGCCCGCCGTAGCCGATGGCGGCGTACATCTCCTCGGGGCTGTTCATGCGGTTGCGCCGGGCCAGCTCGGCGGCGAAACTCTCCACCTTTTCGGGGGGCAGGTTGATGAAGTTGCGGCGCATCTCCCGCTCAAAGGCTTCCTTGCCCTGCTGGATATTTTCTTCCCTGCGCTCTTTTTTGAACCAGGTGCGGATCTTGTTCTTGGCCTGGCTGGTGGCCACCATCTTGAGCCAGTCCCGGCTGGGGCCCTTGTCGGCGGGGCCGGTGATGATCTCGATGATCTCGCCGGTGACCACCTTGTGGTCGATGGGCACGATGTGGCTGTTGACCTTGGCGCCCACCATCCGATTGCCCACCGCCGAATGGATGGCATAGGCAAAGTCGATGACATTGGCCCCGGCAGGCAGGGTGATCACGTCCCCCTTGGGGGTGAAGGCAAAGACCTCCTCGGGCAGAAGATCGCTCTTGATGTCCCGCAAAAGATCGCCCGCGTCGGTGCTGTCCCGCTGGCTTTCCAGCAATTGGCGCACCCAGGCCAGCCGCTCCTCCAGGGGAGTCTTGCCCTGGATGCCCTCCTTGTACTTCCAGTGGGCGGCCACGCCGTACTCGGCCATCTGGTCCATCTCTTTGGTGCGGATCTGCACCTCGAAGGGGATGCCCTCGTGACCGATGACGGTGGTGTGCAGGGACTGGTACATGTTGGGTTTTGGGGTGGAGATATAGTCCTTGAACCGATTGGGGATGGGGTGGAACATGTCGTGGATGACGCCCAGGGCGTTGTAGCACTCGGCCACCGTGTCCAGGATGATGCGCACCGCATAGATGTCGTAAATCTCATCGAAGGAGCGGTTCTGCACATAGGTCTTGCGGTAGATGCCGTAGACGCTCTTGACCCGGCTCTTCATGTGGGCGTCGTGGATGCCGTTTTCTTCCAGGTGCTTCTGGATGACCGCCGAGATATTCTTGAGGAACTCCTCGCCGTTTTTCTGGTCCAGCAGGTTGCGGATCTCCGCATAGCCCACCGGGTCCAGGAACTGGAGGCTCCGATCCTCCAGCTCCTCCTTGATGTTGCTGATGCCCAGCCGGTGAGCGATGGGGGCGTAGACCTCCATGGTCTCCAGGGCCTTGTCCCGCCGCTTCTGCTCGGGCCAGGCGTCCCCGGTGCGCATGTTGTGCAGCCGGTCGCAGAGCTTGATGATCATGACCCGCACATCCTGGCTCATGGCCAGCAGCATCTTGCGGATGCTCTCGGCCCGCTGCTCCTCCACCGAGGAGAACTGCATTTTGGTGAGCTTGGTGACCCCGTCCACCAGGTGCATCACCCCGGTGCCGAACTTGCTCTCGATGGTGGGCAGGTCCACGGCGGTGTCCTCCACCACATCGTGGAGCAGCCCCGCCTCCACGCTCTCCGAATCCATGCCCAGCTCCACCAGGAGCTTTGCCACATTGAGGGGATGGCTGATATAGGGCTCGCCGCTGCGGCGCTTCTGGTCGGCGTGGGCGGTGTTGGCCAGCTCATAGGCCTTGGTGATGTTCTCCATGTTGTAGCCGCGGCCCGACTCTTCCAGTGCCTTTTTCAGGTCGTCAAATGTCATATAGGTGGGACTCATCTCGATACCTCCAAACTGTGCAGGATGGGTGCGCTGGCCAGGTCCTTTTTCTGGGTGGTGCGCACCGCCCTGTACACCGGCGCCTGATCGCCCTTGGGCAGCTCTACCAGATCCAGCTGCCGCAGAGCGCACAGGCCCGCAAGAATTTTGCCGGTGCGCCCCTCGCCCAGCCGGGCAAAGAGGGGCTGCAGGTCCTGGGCGGACACACCGCCGGCTCGGACCTCCCGGTACACCGCCGCCACGTCCGACCGATCGGGGCGCAGCAGCGTTTTTTCCTCCTCAGTAAGGGGCGCTTGACTTTCCAGCGCCCGGAAAAGCGCCGCCTGCCGGGCCACCTCGTCGCTCTGGCCGGCGGGGCGCAGGGCCTTGAGACGGCCCGAGAGCAGGGGGCCGTTGCGCCCCTGGAACACCTCTACCGTGAGGGCCGCGTCCACCCGGTCTCCCGGCTGGTAGGGCAGCTGCTCGGGCCGCACACCAAACAGGGCCGCATAGAGGCTGTGGCCGCCTTGGGCCAGGCGCAGGCGGGAGTGCTTCTCCCCTGCCGGATAGACCCCCGTCACCTCCAGGTTCCGGGCCAGGAAGAGGGGCGTGGGGTTGCCCTGGCCGTAGGGCTCCAGGGCGTGGAGGGCGAGGACGCTTTCCATATCCAGTTCACTCAGCTGGACCTCCAGGTCCAGCACAAGAGGGGCCAGTTTGGGCACCGGGCAGTTCTGCCGGGCCCACTGGTTGAGCTTTTGACGCAAGGGCTCCAGGTTTTCCCGCCGCAGGGTGAGGCCCGCCGCCATGGCGTGGCCCCCGTACCGCACCAGCAAGTCGCTGCACCCGGCCAGGGCGTCGTGGAGGTTCATCCCCTCCACACTGCGCCCGGAACCCCGGGCCTCCTCCCCCTGCACCGAGAGCACCAGGGCGGGCCGGCCGTACTGCTCCACCAGGCGGCTGGCCACGATGCCGATGACGCCGGGGTGGTAGTCCTCCCCCCACACCACCAACACCCGGTCCTGCAAACGCTGGGGGTCCTCTTCCAGCTGACGGCGCACCTGGGCCAGGATGCGGCTCTCCTCCTCCTGGCGGGCCTGGTTGCTGCGGCAGAGCTCCTCGGCCAGGGCCTGGGCCCGGTCGTAGTCCTCACACAAAAGCAGGCTCAGGGCCGTGGAGGCCTTGCCCATCCGCCCCGCCGCGTTGAGCCGGGGGGCCAGGATATAGCTGACATTTTCGGCCCGGATCTCCTTCTCCCCCAGGCCGGCGGCCTGGATGAGGGCCCGCAGGCCGGGGCGGTCCGGGTTTTGAAGGCTGTGCACCCCCCACCGCACCAGGGTGCGGTTTTCGCCCCGCAGGTCCATCACGTCCGCAATGGTGCCGATGGAGGCCAGATCCCCGCAGAATTCCAGCAATTCGGAGGGGTCGCACCCGTCCAGGGCGGCGCAGAGCTTGTAGGCCACCCCCGCCCCGCACAGGCTCTTGCAGGGGCTCTGGTCGTCGGCCCGCATAGGGTCCACCACCGCCACCGCCCTGGGCAACTCCCGGGGGGGCAGATGGTGGTCGGTGATGACCAGGTCCACCCCCAACTGGGCGGCAAGTTCGGCCTCGGCCAGAGCCGAGATGCCGTTGTCCACCGTGATGATGAGGGAAAAGCCCTTCTCGGCGGCGGTGCGCACCGCCTTTTCCGACAGGCCGTAGCCCTCCCCCTCCCGGCTGGGCAGCATGCACTTCACATTGGCGCCCATCCCCCGCAGGTGGTCGGCCAGGAGGGCCGTGGCGGTGACCCCGTCCACGTCATAATCCCCAAAAATCAGGATGGCCTCCCCCTCGTCCACCGCCTTCAGGATTCGGGCCACCGCCCTGTCCATATCCTTCAGCAGAAATGGGTCGCTGAGGGGAGTGTTTTCCAAGAGCATCTCATTGGCCTCGGCCCCGCTGCGCACCCCCCGGGCCGCCAGCAGACGGGCCATGAGGGGGGGCAGCCCTACCTGAGTTTCAAGCAGGCGGGCCGTCTCCTGATTTGGCTCTCGGATTTTCCAACTGCGATATTCCATGCAAAAACCTTTCCCGTTCCCTGTGCGCCCCGGGGGCGCACTCCATCAGGGGGAAATCTCCCCGTATTTTTCCAGGATGGCCCGGGCCACCCGCAGCCCGTCCACCGCGGCGCTCACAATGCCGCCCGCGTAGCCCGCCCCCTCGCCGCAGGGGTAGAGCCCCTCCAACTGGCGGCAAACAAAGCTCTCGTTCCGCTCCAGCCGCACCGGGCTGGAGGTGCGGGTCTCCACCCCGGTGAGCACCGTGTCCTTTGCGCCGTAGCCGGGTAGGCAGCGGTCAAAATCCGCAAAGCCCCGGCGCAGCAGGCCGGCCAGTTCCTCGGGGAACAGCTCCCCCACCCGCCAGGGGCGCACCCCCCGGGCATAGGTGGGCTGCACCCGGCCCAGTTCCAGCCGGCCCCGGTTCTCCCAGAAGCTGCCCAGAGTCTCAGCAGGGGCGGAGTAATCCCCGCCGCCGGCCTGGAAGGCCGCCTGCTCCAGCCGGCGCTGGAAGGCGATGGCCCGGCGGGGGTCCTGGCCGAAATCCCGGCCATCCACGCTCACCACCACCGCCGCGTTGGCGTTGGCGCCATCCCGGGCATGGTAGCTCATGCCGTTGGTGACCACGCCTCCCTCTTCGCTGGCGGCGGGCACCACCTGGCCCCCCGGACACATGCAGAAAGTATAGACACACCGCTCGCCGTAATGCCGGCTGAGCTGATATTCTCCCCGGGGCAGGGCCGGATGGCCCGCCGCCTCGTGGTAGAGCCCCTCCTCAATGGCGGATTGCAGGTGTTCGGCCCGCACCCCCACCGAAAAGGGCTTGCAGGTGAGGGTGAGGCCCTCCTCCATCAGCATCTCAAAGGTATCCCGGGCCGAGTGGCCCACCGCCAGCACCAGCGCCTCACAGGGGATCTGGCCCCGGCTGGTCTGCACCCCGCACAGCCGCCCCTCCCGCCGGATGAAGCCGGTGAGGCGGGTTTCAAAGAGCACCTCGCCCCCCAGGGCCTCGATCTCTCGGCGGATGGAGCGGATCACATCCCGCAGTTTGTCGGTTCCCACATGGGGCTTCTGGCGCACCGCGATGTCGGCGGGGGCGCCGTGTTCCAGCAGGGTGCGGGTGACAAAACCACACAGATCATCCCCGATGCGGGTGGTGAGTTTGCCGTCCGAGAAGGTGCCGGCGCCCCCCTCCCCGAACTGGATGTTGCCCTCCGGGTCCAGCTGGCCCCCTTTGCAGAAGCTCTCCACCGCCTCCACCCGCTTTTCCAGCCGGGGGCCCCGCTCCAGCACCAGGGGACGCAGGCCCTGGCGGGCCAGCAGCAGGGCCGCAAAGAGCCCTGCCGGCCCGAGGCCGCAGACCACCGGCCGGTGGGCCAGCTTTTCGGTGCCCCGCAGCAACTCCAGCGGCTTTTGTCGGATTATAGCAACGCAGGGCGCAGACCCGGCGAAGGCCGATTCTGCACCCTTATCTTTCAGCGTTACCGCCACCGTATAGACCAGCCGGGGACGACCGTGCCGGGCATCCACCGAGATTTTGGAAACGTCCGCCCCTTCCACCTGGAGGCGGGAGAGACGGAGCAATCGGAGGGCGGCCTCCACCGCCTGCCCCTGGGGGGCAGACAGCGGGAGGCGGATATCACGAACAAAAATCATAGACGTCCTTTTCAGTTGGAAGTGATGTCGCACTGCACCGTGTAGGAGCCGGTGGCGAAGATGTAGGTGGAGGAGGGCACATAGACCTGCACCGCCACCGTCTGCTGGCCCACCGCCACCTGGATGTCCTCGGCGTCGATCTGGGCCACCACGCTGGAGGCGGAGAGATTCTCAATCTCCTCCTTGGGGCCCACCAGGGTCACATTGCTGATGCTGCGGCTGCGCACGTTGATTTGGTAGTTGACGGGCACGTTGATGGCCCGGATGTTGCTCACGTTCAGGGTCTTTTCGGCCAGCCCCGAGGAGTCGAAGCTGAGGGTGACCGAGGTGAGGTTCTCCTGGCTGACGATGCCGCTGGGCAGGTTGACGTTGAGCTGATAGTCCTTATCCATGGCAAAGGTGGACAGATCAAAGTAGCCCACCGACAGCTGGGTGAGATTGGAGATGACGCTGGCCGGGCCCGAGACCTCCAGGGTATCCCGGGAGAGGGCGTAGGGCAGCGAGGAGATGTCAAAGCCGGGCGGGGTGTTGATGAACTCCACCGTCAGGGGCAGCTCGGCCAGCTGGTGCACTGTGAGCTGTACCTCGGCGTTCTGGCTGGAGAGGGTGGTGTACTTGAGGGGGACTTCCATCCCGTCCTTGTCCTGCACCGACAGCTGCACCGGGATGCTCTCGCTGCTGCTGATCTCCCCTTCCACCTCCACCGAGGCCACGATCTTATCGATCTGGTCGATCTCGCTGGTGGGGCCGGAGACGGTGACCGAGGAGGGCGAGCTGCTGGTCTTGTTGAGGGCATAGCCGTCGGCCATCTTCAGGTCGTTGGCTTCCACCGTCACCGGGATGTCCTTGGTTTCCACCGTGTCAAACACCACGTCCACCGTGGTGTTTTCGCCGGGGGCAAGGCCCAGGGTGATGCGGTTTTCCAGCTGGGAGTTGGTGATCTTCACCACCAGGTTGAGGGTGGCCTCCCCCGCCGCCTTGACGGCGGTGTAGTCCGGGTAGACCACATAGTCGCTGGAGCTGAGGGTTCCCAGCACCGAGCCGTCCCCCGAGGCCCGCAGGTTCACGGTGGCGGTGGGCTCGTTGATGATGTCCAGCCCCAGGGAGGTGTATTTGGCCGAATCGTAGTCGAAATTCACCTGCACGTTCTGGATGGGGATATCGGTGTCCGGCCGGATGAAGAGGGTGACCACCGACCAGATGAAGACGGCAATGATCAGCGAGACCACCCCCAGAATGCGGGGGTCATCCAGCAGGGCCGAGATCTTACGCTTTCTTTTCATTGGCTTTTCTCCTGCCGAAGAAACGGCTTTGGGCATTTTTTTCCGGCTCGGAGGGGGCGATGTCCTCTTCCAGCAGGTTGTACAGACTCTGGCGGTCCAGCCGGCGGATGAGCACCCCGTTCTTGGCCAGGGAGATGATGCCGGTCTCCTCGCTGACCACCACGATCACCGCGTCGGAGTTTTCGCTCATACCCAGGGCAGCCCGGTGCCGTGTGCCCATATCCTTGCCGATCTCCAGGTTGTTGGAGAGGGGCAGCAGGCATCCCGCCGCCTTGAGCATGCCGTCCCGCACCACCACGGCGCCGTCGTGAAGGGGGGTGCCCTCATAAAAGATGGTGCCCAGCATCTCACAGTTCACATCGGCGTTGAGGGGGGTGCCGGTGCGGATGATCTCCGACAGATTCACCCGCCGCTCCAGCACGATGAGGGCGCCGGTGTGGGTGTCGCTGAGCTGCTCGGCCGCGTCGCAGATGGCCACCGCCGCCTTTTTCCACTGGGCCCGCAGGGAGGGGTCGGTGCGCTGGAGCCGGAACAGGCTGGACACCCACACATCGGTGCGGCCCAACTTTTCCAGCGCCCGGCGCAGCTCGGGCTGGAACATGACCACCATGGCCAGAAAGCCCAGCTGGAGGATGTTGTCCAGAATCCAGGTGACGGTGCGCAGATCAAAATAGCTGGCAAAGCCGTAGGTGAACAGCAAAAACAGCGCGCCCTGGGCGATCTGCCCGGCACGGGTCTTGCGCACGAACACAATGACCTCGTACACCACAAAGGCCACAATGATGATATCCAGCACGTCGGAAGGCGTTATGGATTTGAAGTTGAAGATCACATCGCCGAAGGTCTCGCCCAGTTTATCCAAAAAGCACCCTCCTCCTTTTTGCCCGGCAGCGCCCGGGACAGGACCTGGCCCGCCCGGCACGGCGCCCGGAAAATCGGCATTTACAGCAAAAATTATACCACATTTCTCTGCAAAAGAAAATGTTTGTGCCGAGGAATCTTTCCTTTCCCCCGCAGCCGGGTGTGCCGGGGCAGCAAAAAGCGGGGCGCCCCCCGAAAAGGGCGTCCCGCCGGGAAAAAGCACACTTTTGCCGGCGGCGTCACCGGGTGAGCAGGGCCACCGCGTGGGCGGCGATGCCCTGGCCCTGGCCGGTAAAGCCCAGGCCCTCCTCGGTGGTGGCCTTGACGCTTACCTGGCCGGCCTCTACCCCCAGCTGACGGGCGATGTTGAGGCGCATCTGTCCGATGTGAGGGGCCAGCTTGGGGGCCTGGCATAGGAGGGTGGCGTCCAGGTTGGCCAGCTTCCAGCCCTCCTGGGCCAGCAGCTCCAGGCTGTCGGCGCCCTTGTAGGCGGGGTCACTGTCCGGGAAGTGCCGGCCGATGTCCCCCAGCGCCGCCGCCCCCAGCAGAGCGTCCATCACCGCGTGAGTGAGCACGTCCGCGTCCGAGTGGCCCAGCAGCCCTTTTTCGTAGGGGATGTTCACCCCGCCCAGGATGAGGGGCCTGCCCTCCACCAACTTGTGTACGTCGTAGCCGTGACCAATGCGCATCTGACTTTCCTCCCTCAGATCTTCCGGCGTGGTGATCTTGAAATTGGCGTAGTCCCCGGGGGTGAGCATCACCGGCAGCCCCGCCCGCTCAAAGAGCTGGCAGTCGTCGGTGAGGTCGGCCTCCCCTGCCTGGCCGGCCAGCCGCAGGTAGGTCTCCCGCTCAAAGCACTGGGGGGTCTGCACCGCAAAGAGGGTGCTGCGGGGCGGGGTGGAGACCACCTGGCCCTCACTGGCCTGCTTGATGGTGTCCTTCACCGGCACCGCCGGGGCCGCCGCCCCCCACTGGAAGGCTCCCTCCAGGGCCTGGCGGATCACCTCCCCGCTCACAAAGGGACGGGCCCCGTCGTGGATGGCCACCCACCGGCCCCGGGCCGCCTGCACCCCGTTCAGGACGCTGCGGGCCCGGGTGTCCCCGCCCCGCACCAGCCGCACCGGCTTTTGGCAGCCGGCGGCCAGCCGCAAGGCCAGGGTCTGGTCCTGGCCGGTGACCAGGACGATCTCCTCCACCAGGGGGTGCCGGTCAAAGGCCTCCAGGCTGCGGGCCAGTACCGGCTTGCCCTGCCAGAGGTAGCCAAGCTTGTCAAAGCCCATCCGCCGGGAGGAACCCGCCGCCACCACCACCGCGCTGACCCGGATCTCTTGTTCACCCATCGCTCATTCTCCTTTTTCCAGTCCGTCAAAGTATTCGTCCAGATAGGACATCCGCAGCAGGACAAACTGGCAGATGGCCTCGAAGGAATCCACATCCTCCTCCCAGGTGGGCCAGGCCTCCCGCTCCCGGATGAGGGCGCCGCTCTGCTCCAGCCGGCTCTGATTTTCGGTCAAAAGGCCGATCAGGGCCTCGTCGCTGAACACCCCTTCCCGCAGCTGGTACCAGCGATTCAGCAGCTCCCCGTTGCCCGCCTGGCTCTGGGCCAGGGCCGGCAGCTGGGTCTCCACCTCGTAGCCGTCCCCGCAGGCCTCGTCCCGCCCCAGCACCAGGGGGGCGGTGCTGTTCATGGTGCCGTCGTTGTGGCAGGCCCACCAGCCGTTGCCGAAGGTCTGGTCCAGGTCCCAGGGCACATAGGTGATCTTCCAGCCGGTGGAGGTCTTGCGGGCGTAATAATAGGTGTTGTTGGTGAGGTTGTCCCACCCGAAAATCACCTGGCGGAACAGGGAGATGTCGATGAGATTGCTGCGGTCACACCAGGCATCCACCGTGTCCAGGTCGGTGTCCGGCTGGTGCATCAGGTTGATGAAGGTGCGCAGAGGCTGCCAGGGGTCCTGGCCGTCCTCCGGCCAGAAATCTATCTGGAGCTTGGCGGTGTGCTTGTTGATCTTGAGATAGACCGGGTTCCAGGAGTACTCGGTCTCCCCCTCCTGCCAGAGCCAGCGGTCCTCCTCCACCAGCACCTCGTACTCGCCCTCCTGCCAGCTCTGCCCTAAGATGTAGGCAAACTCCTCCTCGGTGGGCCAGCGGTGGCCGGCGGATTTGTAGAGGATGTCCTCCTGAGAGGCGCCCAGCTGCTTGCGGTCCACAGGCTCCTGGAGGGCATAGATCCCCAGATACTGTTCGTCGGCCACCAGCTCCACATAGACGGCCCGGCTGCCCCTCTCGTCGGCCGGGTTGTCGGCGGCGATCCGATTCCACAGGTCCAGGCCGGTTTTTTCCCGGATGCGGCTGTTGTCGGCGGTGAGGGAGTTGAGGATCCACTCGCCGTCATTCCGCAGCCCGCACAGGCTCTCCTTGCGCTCACCGCCCTGGGAGTCCAGCAGATCCATCTGGAAGGACTTCTTGTCCGCATATCGGGAAGAATTGCCCCGGATACGGCTGTACATCCGGCTGGTGAGGACGCGGTAGCCGCTGCTCTCATCGCCCGGGTCAAAGATCGTCATGGTGCCGGTGTATTCTCCCTCCAGCACGCTGCCGTCGATCTTGTCCCACTGCTGGGGGGAGTCCAGATGCCAGCTGATCATGGCCATGCCGGTGGCCACCAGATAGCCCTTGTCCAGCAGCTGGCCCTCTCTGTCCAGCACCAGGTATCGGAACGCATGGTTGGACTGGATGGCCCCCGCCTTGTCCTCCATCCACTCGTCCCGGATGAAGTAGAGCCGGCAGCCCTCCCCCGCCCGCAGGCCTCCCTGCCACTGGGAATTTTCCAGGCTCTGGGGCAGGAAGGTGACATTGGAGGAGCTGTTTCGGGGGAGGATGGTGTCCTGCAGCGTCAGCAGGCAGGCCTGAGTTGTGGCCTCGGCCCAATATTTTTCTCCCTCTTCCTCCTCCAGGATCCGGGCCCCCAGGAAGGTATCCCGATCCATCCGGATGGCTATCAGCACGCAGGCTGTCAGCGCCGCCAGACAGAACAGGAGAAGCCATTTTTTCTTTGTCCGCTTTTTGCTGTACATGGTTTTGTTCTTTCCGCCGCATGGATTGATTTTGTGGGGCTGTTTCCCCTCAAAGCGTCTTTTAAAGTATAACACAGGGCCGGGCGGATAACAATTCCGCCCGGCCCGCTTTTGCCGAATTTTCGTTTTTCGCCCCTTGACGGCCTTTTTCAGGCCCGCTTCTGCTTTTTGTCCAGCCGCATCTTGTCGGCGATCATGGCAATGAACTCGGAGTTGGTGGGCTTGCCCCGCAGGTTGTGGATGGTGTAACCGAAATAGCTGTTGAGGGTGTCCACATCGCCCCGGTCCCAGGCCACCTCGATGGCGTGGCGGATGGCCCGCTCTACCCGGGAGGGGGTGGTGCCGTTCTGCTTGGCGATCTCCGGGTAAAGGCGCTTGGTCACCGCGTTGATGTATTCGGGGTCTTCCATGGTCAGGAGGATGGCATTGCGCAGGAACTGATAGCCCTTAATGTGGGCCGGCACGCCGATCTGATGCAATATCTCGGTGACGGTGAGCTCGTCCCGCCCGTCGGCCAGCTCCGGCTCGGGGCCCTGGGCGGCGATCTGCATCACCCGGCCCGCCATGACCTGCGGGTCGAAGGGCTTGACAAAACAGAAGGAAAAACCGCTGTCCATCATCATCTTTTCCAACGGCTCGCTCAGGAAACTGCCCATCACCAGAAACACCGTGCCCTTGCCGGCACTCTCCTCGTATTTCTGCTTGACGGCGATGGCGTCCATCCCGGTCATCAGGGCCTCCAACAGCGCCACCTGGGGCCGGGCTTGCAGCAGCGCCTTGAGGGTCGCCGGCCCGTCGCTCTCACACAGGGTCACCTCGGCCCCTTTCTGCTCCAGTGCCTGACGGCACAGAGTTGTGAAGGGTTCGCCAGTCTCGTTCATGACAATTTTGATTTTTTCCATTGCAAATATCCTCCAATGTTTGTATTTCCCTCAACGTTGGTAATATTACCATATTTTACCATCCAATGCAAGCCGATCAGCCCGGTTTTTTCCATTTTTTTGGCACTTTCGTTTTCCATTTTTTGACACGGGCAGGCCAAAAAAACATAAAAACGGGACGCAGCGACAAACTGCGTCCCGTTTTTGTGTTTTCTGTGGATGGCGGTAAGCGGCTCAGCCGAAAAAGCTCACCTGGTTGCTCTCGGGCAGATCTCCCAGCGCCCCCACCGAGCGCAGGGTCTCCATCACCGAGCTGGAAACTCCGCTGGCCAGCTGGAGTTCCTCGATGGAGAGGTACTCGCCGGAGGCAGCGGCCTTTTCCAGGGCGATGGCGGCCGACTCGCCCACCCCTTTCAGGGCGGTGAAGGGCAGGCGCACCTTGCCGTCCTCCACCATATAGCGGGTTGCCCGGCTCTTGCCCAGCTGGATGGGCAAAAAGCTGTAGCCCCGCTGGAGCATCTCGTTCACCAGCTGGAGGGAGACCTGGATGTCCTCGTTCTTGGCGGTCTTTTCCTCCTTGAGGCGGACATCGATCTCCTTGAGGTGCTGCCAGGCCACGCTCTTGCCGCCCACCGCGGCCTCGTAGTCGATGTCGTCCCCCCGCACGGTGAAATAGACCGCGTAGAAGGCCTGGGGATGGTAGACCTTGAACCACATCATCCGAATGGCGGCGATCAGGTAGGCCACCGCGTGGGCCTTGGGGAACATATACTTGATCTTGCGGCAGGAATCCATATACCATTCCGGCACGCCGTGCTCCCGCATGGCCTCCTCGGCCCCCTCGGGGAAGCCGTTCTTGGCCACCTTGCCTTTTCGGGTCAGCTCCATGATGTTGAAGGCCAGCTTGGGCTCCAGCCCCTTGTGGAGCAGGTAGGTCATGATGCTGTCCCGGCAGCCGATCACCTCCGAAATGGTGCAGGTGCCGCTCTTGATCAGGTCCTGGGCGTTGCCGTTCCACACGTCGGTGCCGTGGGAGAGGCCCGAGATCTGGATCAGGTCGCTGAAGCTCTTGGGCTGGGCCTCCAGCAGCATCTGGCGCACAAAGGGGGTGCCCAGTTCGGGGATGCCGAAGGTGCCGGTCTTGCTGCCGATCTGCTCCTCGGTGACTCCCAGGGCCGCCGGGGAGGTGAGCAGGCTGATCACGTCCGGGTCGTTCATGGGCACCTGGTCCATGGTGATGCCGGTGAGCTCCTCAAAGTACTTGTACATGGTGGGCACATCGTGGCCCAGCTCGTCCAGTTTGAGGAGGGTGTCGTGGAGGTATTTGAACTCGAAGTGGGTGGTGAGCACCCCTTTTTCCCGGTCATCGGCCGGGTGCTGGATGGGGCAGAAATCGTAGATCTCGTTGGTGGAGGGCACCACCACCATGCCCCCCGGGTGCTGGCCGGTGGTGCGCTTGACTCCGGTGCAGCCCAGGGTGAGGCGGTTTTCCTCGGCGTGGTTGACGGTGCGGCCCCGCTCCTCCAGGTATTTCTTCACATAGCCGTAGGCGGTCTTGTCCTGCAGGCCCGACACGGTGCCCGCCTTGAACACGAACTCCTTGCCGAACAGCTCCTCGGTATAGCGGTGCACCGTGCTCTGGTACTCGCCCGAGAAGTTCAGGTCGATATCCGGCTCCTTGTCCCCGTAAAAGCCCAGGAAGGTCTCGAAGGGGATGTCGTGGCCGTCCACCAGCATCCGGGCGCCGCACTCGGGGCAGTTCTTGTCGGGCAGGTCAAAGCCATCCCCCACGCTGCCGTCGGTGATGAACTCGCTGTGCTTGCACTTGGGGCAGAGGTAATGGGGCGGCAGGCTGTTCACCTCCGAGATGCCGGAGAAGTGGGCCACCGCCGAGGAGCCCACCGAACCACGGCTGCCCACCTGGTAGCCCCCCGCGTTGGAGAAGGCCACCAGTTTCACCGCGATCACATACAGCACCGCGTAGCCGTGGCCGCAGATGGAGTCCAGCTCTTTCTGGAGCCGCTCCTCCACCAGTTTGGGCAGCGGGTCGCCGTAGGCGGCCTTGGCATGCTCCCAGGTGGCGGTGCGCAGCTGCTCCTCGGCTCCCTCGATGGAGGGCGGATAGGTGCCCCAGGGGATGGCCCGGAAGGAGCCGTCGATCCGATCGGCCAGCAGGTTGGGGTTGGTGACCACCACCTCCAGGGCCTTCTCCTTGCCCAGGTACTCGAACTCCTTGAGCATGTCCTGGGTGGTGCGGAAATAGAGGGGCGGCTGGTTGTCCGCGTCCTTGAAGCCGCTGCCCGCCTGGAGGATGGAGCGGTAGATGGCGTCCTCCGGCTCCTGGAAGTGCACGTCGCCGGTGGCCACCACCGGCTTGTTCAGCTCTTCGCCCAGCCGCACCACCGTGCGGTTGAACTCTCGGATCTGTTCGGGGGAATCCACCCGTTTCTCCCGCACCATGTACATGTTGTTGCCCACCGGCTGGATCTCAAGAAAATCGTAGTAGGAGGCGATCTGCTTGAGCTGCTCGAAGCTGCGCCCCTCCACGATGGCCCGGTACAATTCGCCCGCCTCGCAGGCCGAGCCGATGAGCAGCCCCTCCCGGTACTGGTTCAGCAGGCTGCGGGGCACCCGGGGCCGCTTGAAGAAATACTTGGTGTGGGCCTCGCTGACGATGCGGTAGAGGTTTTTGAGCCCCACCTGGTTCTTCACCAGGATGATCAGGTGGTGATACTTCTTTTTCAGCACCTCCCGGTTGCCACCCAGGCCGGTGTTGATGTCCTCCACCGAGGTGATGGCCTTCAGGTTCAAATCCTCCAGCATCTTGCAGAAGACCCGGGCCAGGGCCGCCGCGTCCTCGTCGGCCCGGTGGTGGCGGAACTCCTCCAGCTCCAGGTGCTTGTTGAGGGCGTCCAGCCGGTAGCTGTGGAGCCCCGGATAGAGGGCCTGGGCCATGGTGAGGGAGTCGATGTAGGGCGGGTCGTACTCCAGCCCCTCCCCGGCCGCCGCCTGGGCCAGCACCCGCATATCAAAGCCGTGGGCGTTGTGGGCCACCAGCACGTCCTGGCCGGCAAACTCCATAAAAGCCCGCAGGGCCTGGCCGGGGCCGGGGGCGTCCCGCACCATCTCGTCGGTGATACCGGTGAGCTCCACCACCTTGGCGGGGATGGGCCGGCCCGGGTTGACAAAGGTGGCAAAACTGTCGGTGATCTGCCCGTTTTCCACCGACACCGCACTGATCTGGGTGAGGGGGTCGGTGAGGGGGTTGAGGCCGGTGGTCTCGGTGTCGAACACCACAAACCGGCGGCTCAGCCTGCCGGTGGCCCGGCCGTAGAGCACCGGCACCAGGTCGTCCACAAAATAGGCCTCGCAGCCGTAGAGGAGCTTGAAATCCGGGTCGCTCTTCTTGATGGCGTCGGCGGCCAGGGTGGCCTCCGGGTAGCCCTGCACCACCCCGTGGTCGGTGATGGCCAGGGCCTTGTGGCCCATCCGATGGGCCAGCCGCACGATCTCCCCCGGGTCACAGAAGCCGTCCATACTGCTGAGCTTGGTGTGCAGGTGCAGCTCCACCCGCTTTTTCTCGGCGGTATCCTGGCGGGGCTTGCGCTCCACGATCAGCACGTCGTAGGGATAGACCACATAGTCGTGCTCGTACTTGTCGTAGGCGCAGTCCCCCCGCACCACCAGGGTGGTGCCGTTTTTCAGCCCCTCCCACTTGGCGGCGTGCTCGTCGTTCTCGGTCTGGGCCCGCACCTTCAGGTTGATGGAGCCGGTGTAGTCGGTGACCGAGACCGAATAGATCTTTTTGTAATTGCCCTTTACCTCGGTGGCGAACACGTCTCCCCAGAGCACCACCTTGCCGCCCTCGCCCCCCAGCTCTTTCAGGGGGGTGAGGCCGGCGGGCTTGAAGGCCTTGCCCCAGAAGACGGTGGCGGGCTTGTCCGCCAGGGCCACTCCGGGCAGGGTGACGGTGGGCCCCGAAGGGGCCGAGGCCTTGAACTGGACGGCGGGAATCTTCTCCTGCATCCGCTTTTCCCAGTCTTCGGGCTTGATCTTCTCGTCCAGCCGCAGGCTGACGGTGGGCCGCACGCCGGTGCGCTCGGCCAGCTTTTCCTCCAGCTTGGCGGGGAAATCGATGCTGTCCAGGATGCCCTTGCCGGTGGGGATAGTGAGGGTCAGGGCGGTGTTTTCCAGTTCCAGTTTGGCGTGGTCCAGAAATCCGTTGACCGGCAGCCCCTCCTCCTTCATCTCGTCGATGAGCTCAAACACCGAGTCCCGGGTGATCTGGGGGTAGGCAAAATAGTTGTGCACCCGCAGATCAAAGCCGGCAAATTCCTCCCGCAAAGAGAGGGCCAGGCGCTGACACTGCGCCCGGCCCAGAGGGGCCGCGCTGCGCAGGTCGATCACTGCCAGCCGGCTGCCCCGTTTCAGTTCTACTTTTTCCACCAGCACCTGGCCGAAGCTGCGGCAGAAATCCTCGTCCGCCCCGAACTGGGGCCAGAGCTGGGTCACAAGCGGTTTCACCCCAAAGCCTTCCTTTCCTTTGCGGGCAGGCCCCGGAGGCCGCCCTTACAGTTTGTAGATCTCTTCCACCAATTGGCCCACGATGTCTCCCCGCAGCATCCGAACCTTTTCGCCCCGGATGAAGAGCAGGGCCTCGTCCTTGCCGCCGGCGATGCCGATGTCCGCCTCCCGGGCCTCCCCGGGGCCGTTCACCACGCAGCCCATCACGGCCACCTTGACCGGCTTTTTGTAGCCTTTCAGCCGCTTTTCTACCTCGTCGGCGATGGCGGCCACCTGGATGTTGGTGCGCCCGCAGGTGGGGCAGCTGATGATCTCGGGGCCGCCCACCGCATGGCCCGCCGCCCGCAGGATGTCAAAGCCGGCCTGCACTTCCTTTTCCGGCTCGTCGGTGAGGGAGACCCGCAGGGTGTCGCCGATGCCCTCCAGCAAAAGGCCCCCTATGCCCATGCCCGACTTGATGAGCCCCATCCGATAGGTGCCCGCCTCGGTGACCCCCAGGTGGAGGGGGTAGTCGCACCGCTCGCTGAGCATCCGATAGGCCTGCATCATGGTGGGCACATTGCTGGACTTGATGGAGATGACAATGTTGTTGAAATCGTGCTTTTCCAAAAGGCGCACATGGTAGAGGGCGCTCTCCACCAGGGCCTCGGGCACCGGGGCGCCGTACTTGGCCAGGATGTTCTTTTCCAGGCTGCCCGCGTTGACCCCGATGCGGATGGGGATGTTCTTGGCGTTGCAGGCCCGGGCCACCGCCCGCACATTCTCGTCCGCGCCGATGTTGCCCGGGTTGATGCGGATCTTGTCGGCCCCGGCGTCCACGCAGGCCAGGGCGATGCGGTAGTCAAAGTGGATGTCTGCCACAAAGGGGATATCCACCGCCGACTTCACCGCGTCCACGATCCGCACATCCTCCAGGGTGGGCACGCTGGCCCGCAGGATCTGGCAGCCCGCCTCGGCCACCCGCCTGGCCTGGGCCACGTTGCCCTCAATGTCCTTGATGGGCACGCAGAGCATGGTCTGCACCGCCACCGGGTTGTTGCCCCCGATGGTGAGGTTGCCGATCTTTACTTCCCGCTTGATCTTTCTCATAATTCCGTCCTTTTCTCTCAGGTAAGCCGCAAAACGTCCTGGAAGGTGACGAACACCATCAGCGCCATGAGCAGGGCCATGCCCGTCATGTTGATCAGATTCTCCGCCCGGGGCGGAACCGGCCGGCGCAGGATCCCCTCCGCCGCCAGCAGCACCAGCCGGCCCCCGTCCAGGGCCGGGAAGGGCAGCAGGTTGAGGATGCCCAGGTTCACGGTGATGAGAGCCATCAGGCTGAACAGGTCCTGCCAGCCGTAGCTCACCGCGGTGTTGATGGCGCTGACGATGCCCACCGGGCCGGAGAGATCGTTGACGCTCACCCGGCCCCGGGCCAGGTCCACCAGGGAGGAGGCCACCAGATGCCCGTAGTAGAGGGTCTGGCTGAAAGCCTCCTTTATCACCGTCACCGGCGTTTTTTCGATGGCATAGACCCGAAAGCCCAGCACCATGCTCACCGTGCCGTCCTCCCGGGTCTGGGTATCAAAGGTGACGCCGGGCACCGAGACCTTCTGGCCGTCCCGCTTCACCACAAAATCGGCGGTATAGTTCTGGGTGCGGGAGAGCTCATACAGAATATCCCCCGCCACATAGCAGCGGTGGCCGTTCACCGAGAGGATCACATCGTCCACCTGAAGGCCGCTGGCCTGGCTGGAGGCCCCCTCGGTGAAGTCGTGGATCTGCCGGCTGGTGATGTAGGGCTGGCTGCTCACCAGAATGAGCAGGATGAGAAAGCCCAGCACAAAGTTCATCACCGCGCCCGCCGCCACCACGATCATCCGCCGGGGCACCGACACCTCCCCAAAGGGGCGGCCGGGGGCCGTCTGGCGGGCAAGAGCGTCGGCCGGGGTCTGGCCCGGCAGCCGGAACAGACCCTTGGGGGGCGAGGAGAGCTCTTCTTCCTCCTCTTCTTCCCCGTTCTCCCCTTCCATGCTCACATAGCCCCCGATGGGCAGCGCCCGCAGGCTGTACTGGATGCCGTTTTTCACCCAGCAGAACAGGGCCGGCCCCATCCCGATGGAGAACTCGTTCACCCGGATGCCGCAGCGGCGGGCCGTCCAGTAATGGCCGAACTCGTGGATGAGGATCACAACGCTGAACACAAAGATGGACGCGATGGTGGTGACGATCACCGACATGGATGCCTCCCTTTTTGGCGGCTCACAGGTGGCTCAGCACATAGGCCCGGGCCATGCGGTCGCATTCGTACACATCTTCCAGGGTATAGGCCCCGCCGTAGGAGTCGCTGTCCACCACCGCTTCCACCAGCCGGCCGATATCCAGGAAACCGATCTTATCCTCCAAAAACAGCCGCACTGCCTCCTCGTTGGCGCCGTTGGCGGCGCAGGGGCCCAGGCCCCCCTTGGCGATGGCCTTCTTGCAGGCGGCCAGGCAGCGGAAGGTCTCCTCGTCGGCCACATCGAAGGTGAGGGTCTTGAGGGCGGCAAAATCCAGCTCGCCCACCGGGCTGGGCAGACGGTCCGGCCAGGTGAGGGCGTACTGGATGGGGATGCGCATATCCGGCAGCCCCAGCTGGGCCAGCACCGAATTGTCGCTGAACTGCACCATGGAGTGGATGATGCTCTGGCGCTGCACCACGATCTGGATCTTCTCCGGGGGCAGCCCGAAGAGCCAGACCGCCTCGATCAGCTCCAGCCCCTTGTTCATGAGGGTGGCCGAGTCGATGGTGATCTTGGCGCCCATGTTCCAGTTGGGGTGCTTGAGGGCGTCGGCCTTGGTCTTGCCGGCCAGCTGCTCTTTTTTGAGCCCGAAGAAGGGCCCGCCCGAGGCGGTGAGAAGGATCTTGGTGAGGGTCTTGGCCGAGTGGGCGTCCTGAAGGCACTGGAAGATGGCCGAGTGCTCGCTGTCCACCGGCAGCAGCTTCACCCCGGCGGCCTGCACCGCCCGGGTGACCAGATGTCCGCCGGTGACCAGGCTCTCCTTGTTGGCCAAGGCCACGTCGGTGCCGCTCTGGAGGGCCGCCAGGGTGGCCGCCAGCCCCGCGATGCCCACCACCGCGTTGAGCACCACATCGGCCTCGCCCAGGCCGGCCAGCTCTCTCAGCCCCTCAGCCCCCCGCAGAAGCCAGGGCGGGTTTTCCAGGCCCGCCAGTTCCCGCTCCATCCGGTCGGCGGCCGAGGGGTCCACCACCGCCACATACCGGGGACGGAATTCTTTTACCTGCTCCAGCAGTTTTTCCACCCGGGAGCGGGCAGCCAGGCCCACCACCTCATAGCCCTGCATCCGGGCCACGTCCAGGCTCTGGGTGCCGATGGAGCCGGTGGAACCCAGCAGGATGATCTTTTTAGCCATAACAAGAGCTCCTTTACTTGCGCAGAGCGTAAAACACATAGGTGACGCAGCTGGTCACAAAGGGGGCAATGAACATGACGCTGTCAAACCGATCCAGGATGCCCCCATGGCCCGGGAAGATGGTGCCGTAATCCTTGATGCCGCACTGGCGCTTGACCGCCGAGGCAAACAGGTCTCCCAGAATGCCCAGCACCGAGGAAAAGGCCGCCAGCAGCGCCAGGAAGAAGTAGAGCTCGGGGCCGATGAAGCCGGCGGTGAAGGCCTCCACCCGGTTGGCGATATTGCCGTAGACGGCGGTGAGGGCCAGGGCCAGCACCACCGAGCCGATCACCCCGCCCACAGCGCCCTCCACTGTCTTGTGGGGGCTTACCTCGGGGGCCAGCTTGTGCTTGCCCAGGGCCCGGCCGGCGAAGTAGGCCGCCGAGTCTCCGCCCCAGGCGATGCAGAGCACCAGCAGCACAAAGTACACCGCGTCGCTGTGGTACTGGGCCGCGGGCAGGATCCGCTTGAGCTCCACCAGGGAATAAAAGCAGAGCACGATGACGGCGCTGAAGCAGAGAAAGCCGCCCAGCTTCTCCACCGAGAGCACCCGGTGGTTGCGGATGACGCACAGGCAGTAATACAGCGCCAGGCAGAAGGAGAGGGGCAGGATGGCCTGCCGGGCAGCCCCCGCGTGGCCGAACATCACCACCAGGGTGAAGGGGATGGCGGGCAGGTACAGATAAAACTCTCTTTTGCGGAAGCCGAAGGCCTCGTAGGCCTCGTGGATGGCCACCAGGCAGATCAGGGCCACCATCACGTCAAAGAGCGCGGTGTTGAAGTTGATGAGCACGACCGTGAGCACCGCCAGGCCGACGATGGAGGTCAGTATGCGGGTTTTCAATAGAATTTCCTCACTTTTGTTACTCCCGGCTCAGAGCCCGCCGAAGCGGCGGGACCGCCGGTTGAATTCTTCAATGGCCAGATCCAGGTCGTGCCGGGTGAAATCCGGCCATAAAACGTCCATTTCTACCATTTCGGAGTAGGCCGCCTGCCAAAGCATGAAGTTGGACAGCCGCTTTTCCCCGCTGGGACGCAGGATAAAGTCCGGGTCTTTCTGGCCATGGGTGTACATGGCCGCCGAGAGGGCCGCCTCGTCGATCTGATCCGGGCTCATCTCGCCCCGCTGCACCTTTTCGGCCAAAAGCCTTGCCGCCCGCACGATCTCGGGCCGACCGCCGTAGTTCACGGCGATGTTCAGGGTCATGCCGGTGTTATTCTTGGTTTTTTCCTCGATCTCATTCATCAGGGACTGGTAGCGGGGCTCCAGGGCAGTGCGGTCGCCCATGAACACCACCCGGTTGTTCTCCTTCTGGTAGTCAAAGGCCTTGAGTAAGTACTCCCCGAACAGCTTCATGATGGCGCTCACCTCTTCAAAGGGGCGCTTCCAGTTCTCGGTGGAGAAGGCGTAGAAAAAGACGCTCTCCACCCCCAGCTCGTTGCAGTAGCGGGTGATGTCCTGAAACACCTCGGCCCCCCGCTTGTGGCCCGCGGTGCGGGGCAGCCCCCGCTTTTTTGCCCAGCGGCCGTTGCCGTCCATGATAATACCTATGCTCAGGCCCCGGGCAAAATGTTCTTTGTCCGCCATATGCGGTTTTCCTCCTGTGGAAACCCCGTGCCGCGCAGCGAGAGCGCGGCACGGGGCGGTTGGGTGATATGGGAGTTCAGATCTCCATGATCTCTTTTTCCTTCTCGGCGCAGATCTTGTCCACCTGCTTGATATACTTGTCGGTGGCCTTCTGCATGGCTTCTTCCTCGCTCTTCAGGTCGTCCTCGGTGAGCTCGCCGGCCTTTTTCTTGGCCTTGAACTTGTCCAGGGCATCCCGGCGCACGTTGCGGATGGCCACTTTGGACTCCTCGCCCATCTTGAGCATATCCTTTTTCAGCTGCTTGCGCCGCTCCTCGGTGGGGGCGGGGAACACCAGACGCAGCACCCGGCCGTCGTTGGTGGGGTTGATGCCCACGTCGCTGCTGAGGATGGCCTTCTCGATGGCCCGCACCAGGGAGCTGTCCCAGGGGGTAATGGTGAGGACCCGTGCCTCGGCCACGGCCACCGCCGCCACCTGATTGATGGGGGTGGGGGTGCCGTAGTAGTCCACGGTCACCTTGTCCAGCACCGCGGGGTTGGCCCGCCCGGCACGGATGGCCGCCAGGTCCTTCTCCAGGTGGCGGATGGTGCTTTCCATTTTATCCTCGTAGGGTTTGGTGTTGGCGCTCATAGTCATTACTCCTTTTCAAACTGTTTTGGGAAAAGCCGGGCAAACTGCCCCGGCGCTGCTTTATTCTTTCACCAGGGTGCCCACCGCCTGGCCCTGTACGGCCTTGGCGATGTTTTCGGGCTGGGCCAGGTCAAACACCAGCACCGGCAGGCCGTTGTCCCGGCAGAGGCTGGCCGCCGTGCCGTCCATCACGGCCAGGCGGTCCTCCAGCACCCGGGTAAAGGTGAGGGTGTCGTAGCGCACCGCGTCCGGGTATTTGTGGGGGTCCTTGTCGTAGACGCCGTCCACCATGGTGGCCTTGAACATGGCGTCGGCGCCGATCTCCAGCGCCCGCAGGGCCGAGGCCGTGTCGGTGGAGAAGAAGGGGTTGCCGGTGCCGCCGCCGAACAGCACCACCTTGCCCGCCTCCAGGGCCTTCACCGCCTCATCCCGCACAAAGGGGGCCGCCACCTGGGGCATGACCAGGGCGGTCTGCACCGCGCTCTCCACCCCCAGCTGCCGCAGCGTGTCGGAGACGGCCAGGCAGTTCATCACCGTGGCCAGCATGCCGATCTTGTCGGCGCAGGTGCGCTCCATCTCGCCGCTGGAGCGGCCCCGCCAGAAGTTGCCGCCGCCCACCACAATGCCGATCTGGGCGCCCAGGTCATGGGCCTGCTTGACTCCCTGGCAGATGGAGCGCATCACCGCCTCATCAAAGCCGGTGCCCTTTTCGCCGGCCAGAGCCTCGCCGCTCAGTTTCAAAAGAATCCGCTTGTATTGGATACTCATCCTGTAGTTCACCGCCTGACAGTTTCATTATTATGCTTTATTTTACAATAAAACCAGGGCGATGTAAACCACAAAAAAGCGCGCCCCCGGGAGAAGCTCTCCCGGGGGCGCGCTGCCCGCGGCCGTCCCCTTCACAGGCGGCCGAAGATCCGTTCCATTTCCTGGCGAAGGCGCAGGCTGCGCCGCTTCTGCTCAAAGGCGTTCTCATCCGCTGAGTACAGCCGGCTGCCTGCCGGCGCCAACGGCGCCGAGAGGGCAAAACCGGCGCTCTCCTCCCCGGCCAGGGGCTCCAGGTTCCAGCCCATGGCCCGGCAGAACTCTCCCGCCAGCACCAGGCCCGCCTTCTGGCCTGCAAAGCCCTCGGCCCAGGGCCCCTCGCCCAGCACCGCCCGGCCCGGGCCCTGGCAGGGCCGTTCGTCCCGCAGCAATAGGGTCACGGTCTCCTCCCGCTGCTCAAACGCCAGCCGGACACTTCCCCTGCCCACCCCGGCGCGCACCAGCGAGCCGATGAGCCAGACCAGCACCCGCTCGGCGAGGGCCGGGTCACCCTTGACCCAGGCCTCCCCGGCGGCCTTCACCTCCAGGTTCACCCCTTCCCGCCGGGCGTAGGGGGCCATCACCCCGGTCAGCGACCGCAGCTGGGCCGCCCAGTCCATCTCGGTGAGGACAAGCCCCTCCTGCCGGCACAGGGACAGATCCCGCATGTTGCTGGCAAACTGGTTGAGCAGCACCAGGCTGTCGTAGGCTGCGTCCAGCAGCTGCAGGGCCTTGCTGCTCAAAGAGGCGGGCTGCTTTTCCATCAGCATTTTCAGCAGGCTGATGGCGTTCATGGCGTTGTTCAGGGGCGGGTACAGGTCCTCGGTGAGCATCCCGTACAGCCGGGCCTCAGTCAGGTTCTGCCCGCTCAACAGCTTTTCCAGGGGTATTTGTTCCTCCATGTGTTCTCCATTCTTCCTTTGCGATCTGTATAGCCAGCCGGCGCAGAAAACGCCCGTTGGATATATTCCCCTTGGCATCCATATAGGGGCGCATCCGATTCGGCCGGCTCTGGGCCAGCCGCTGCAGGGTACGCCGGATGCCGCTCTCCACCGCGGCGGCCCGCACGTTCTCCCGTCGGCCAACCTCCTGATAGACGGCGCTCACCAGCTTGCAGTCCATCCGATGGAGCAGCAGCACCTCCACCGCCAGCGCCAGATACCGCCCGCCCACATCTTCCACGATCAGGCCCTCCCGGCACAGGTAGGCCTGGATGCTGTTCTCACTGGGCACCTGGGGCGCCCGGTCCTGATAGAGCAGCTGGGCGGCCCGGCGGAAGATCTCCCCCGCGTCGGCGGGCTGGGGCATACAGTAGGAGGCCCCGGCAGCATACAGCTTCTTTTCCAGCTCGGCCCGGTAGGCCGGCAAAAGCACCATCACCCGGGGCCGACGGCCCAGGGGCAGGTGCTGAAGTTTTTCCAGCAGGCTGAAGGCGTCTGCGTCCCGCAAAGACAGGCTGGTGAGGATGAGGTCGCAGCCACACCGGCTCCGGCCGGCCACCAGCTCCCGCAGGGAGGTGAAGCTGCCCCGGATCTCCAGCGGCAGCTCTCCCATTGCCCCCAGCTGCTGGCGCAGCAGCCGCAGACGGGACAGGCTGGGGTCCAGCAAGATCAATCTCCACATCTCAGCGCCCCTCTTTCATCGGCACGGGCTGGGCGCCCCCCTCCCGGCCCATATACACTTCCAGCGACTGGACCAGGATCTCCTTCCAGTTGGCCGGCAGCACCGCATTTTCGTACAGGAATCGCACCATCAGGGCCGCGCACTCCTCTTCCAGCCCCCGAAGGCACAGCTCTTCCCGGGCGGTCTCGGCCCCGGTGCTGCTCAGCACAAAGCGGGTTTGCCCGCCCGGCGCCCGCTCGGCCTCATAACAGAGCTGATAGGCCTTTTGCAACGGGGAAATTTCCGAAAAATCGCGTTTGAAGCTGCATATTTTGGACACAAAAAACGCTCCCTCTTCGTTTTATGAAAGCCAGCCCCATTGTATCGTAGATTTCGTGCCGTTTCAACCAGATTTTACCGGTATTCTTCGTCGTCTTTTCGCCGCGCCGGCGCTCGGGCAATCAGGTCAAAAAATATTTGTTTATCGTATTTTTTGCTTTTTAAGAAATTCTGCGCCCTCTTTTCGGAGGCAAAATGTACTTCCAGCGCGATCAACTTTTCTCTTTCTGGCGCACACGCCTCTTTGTCCCGGACGCCGCCGGGTCCCGGCGGGCTCAGGGCAGCTCCTCCAGCGGCAGGGAAAACTCCGGCCCTCCCACCTGGGCCCCCTGACAGATCAGGTACCGATAGGCCTCCACCAATAGGTCGATGCGGGGGGTAGCCACCCCGTACATCTTGCCCAACCGGCTCACCGCCCCATAGCCGTAGGGCACGTCCTCGGTGAGGAAGCGATGGCAGGGGGTCTTGGGCAGCTTCACATGCTGGAGGCTGGGGTTTTCCAGGGCCAGCTCTTTCAGGTTGTCGTACTGCACCTGCCACACCTCGTTCATCAGCTCCAGGATGGTGCGGGGCCGCACCCCCACCGCCCGGCTCACCTGGCACCGCTCGGCGTCGGCGGCCGTGGCAAAATCCAGCAGCAGAGGGGGCAGGCACTGGCCGTAAAAATCGGCGTCCTCCCCGTTGGCCATCCGGGTGATGTTGAAGATGCAGAAGGGCACATGCACCGGGGGATTGGTGTTGTTCAGGGAGGTGTCCAGCACGCTGGGCTCCGGGATAAATTCCGGGAAAGCCCGCCGCAGTTCCCGCACCATCCCGGGCGCCGCCCCGCGGGGGATGGTGGCAACCCCCATCCGCTTTTTGGGGTGGCCCATCACGGTGGTGGCCGGCCGGTGCAGCACCGGCGACACCGCCAGGTTGCCGCTGGTCTCCCCGATGATGACCCCCTTCTCCCGGGCCTCCTGCCCCAGCACGGTATAGAACTCATAGGCTCCCCAGTTGCCGGTGAGGATCAGCACCCGCTGCCCCGGTTCCAGCAGCCCCCGCAGGCCCCGGGCCAGGGGCTTGTGGCCTTGGGCGGTGGTGGTGACCACCAGGAATCGGGCCCCCTCCACCGCCTCGGCCAGGCTGGTGGTGGCCCTTACCCGGAAATTGCCGTTGAGAGCGCCGGTGACCGTGATGCCGAACCGATTCACATCCTCCGCTCTGGAAGGGTCCCGGGTGTAGCCGGTGACCTCGTACCCACGGGCCGCCAGCAGCGCCGCCGTGTTGTGTCCGATCTTGCCCAGACCCAAAACCGCAAACTTCATGCTTCTCCCCTTTCCTTTATTCCGGGCGCCGCCCGTTTTTCTTTCATTATACAACTTTTTAGTCTCAGAAAAAGCCGGCATCCGACTTTTTTTAAGCGGATGCCGGCTTTTGGATGTTTTTATTCAGTCAAACCACAGCTCCATGGGGTACTTGAAGGTGCGGTAGTTCTGCATGGTGCAGGGATAGGCGTACTCCCGGATGAGGGCGCCCGAGGAATCATACTCCCCGAACACCATGGCCACGCCGCTGTTCACCACCCAGGTTTCCCCTGTGGGGGTGGCGTTGGAGACGATGCTGGAATAGGGCACCTCAAAGGATTTTTCCAGCGAGAAGGTCCTGTTGTTCTCGTCGATGCGGTACACATAGGCCTGGCTGGTCTCCCCGCCCGAGGCGTAGAGCCCGGTGCCCACCGAGGGGGCCACCTCCATCTCGAAATCCCGGCTGTTCAGGGACCAGTAGTTGTTGTTGAAGAGGGAGAGGTAGTAGACCCCCTCCTCCTGGCCGGGACCATAGTACTCCACGCAGTGCTGGCCGTACTGGGGCACGAAGTCCCCCTCCTGCTCAAGGCAGAGGTCTGCGTAAGGGGTGTCCTGCCAGAAGCGATCATCCCCCGCCAGCCAGTCCAGCTGAGGCTGACCGTGGAGATCGGTAAGCTTGAGGATGGTGGAGGTCTCCCGGGAAGAGAGGATGAGGGAGTCCTCCTGGGGCAGATAGAGAAGACTGTTCAGATGAATCCAGTCCCACTCCCCCGCCTGCCAGAAAAAGTCGTCGGTTGCCCCCACCGGCCGGGTGAGGGAGAAATAGAGCTCCATCCACTGGCTGAAGTCCACCAGCTGGCTCACCTGGCCGCTCTCCAGGTCGATGGAGAGGAGCCGGTCCTCCACGGTCTGGGCGCCCCGCTCCTCAGCCAGGGCCAGCACCTCCCCCTCGGCCCCAAAGCCGATGTCGTGGTGGAGATCAAAATCCCCCAGCTCCCACACCCCGGTGACCCGGCCCAGCCCGTCGATGCGGGCCAGCTTGGAGGAGGAGACGCAGGTGATCATCTCGTCCCCCTCAAAGAGGATCCGATCCGGCCCGTAGCCTTCCAGCACCAGCTCATAGCGCAGCACACCCGCGTCGTCGAAGAAAAAGCCATAGCCCAGATACCCGTTCACCCGCATCATGGCAAAAAGGCCCTCGGCCTGGGTCGCCTCCGACTCGCCCTCCTTCGCCTCCAGAAGCGTGGGGTATCCCGAGCGGTTTTCGGGCATATCCACCGAAAAACTCACGATCTGACGCACATTGCCCCAGCTGCCGGTGAGGGTGAGGGTGACCTGGTTGGTCTTGTCCGCCACCAGCCCGATGAGCTGGATCTCATGGGCGCGGGTATACTCTTCCCCCGAGGCGTCGGCAGCCCGGGCGGTGTAGTCGGGGATGTCCCCATCCTCCACATGGATGGTATAGCTGACGCAGGTGTCCCGGTCTGTTTCAAAGTACAGGTAGAGCCCGTTGCTGCCGGTGCCGAAGGGATTGAGCACCGCCAGAGGCTGGGTGGCCGACCAGGTGACCCCCGGCAAATTTTTCAGGTGGTCCAGCGCCCCGTCCAGCCGCTGCTGCACCTCCAGGTCATAGTAGGTGAAGCCCTCCTCCTCTATGTCCTGAGGCACCAGCTGGAAGGCCGGCAGCCCCTGGCCCAGATCGGCCCGGGCGATGTCCACCTGCCACTGGCCGCCAGCCTCCACCACCTCGCCGGTGTCAAAGGCCCAGTCGGTGCGCACGTTCCGTTCTTGGGTGGTGAAGGCCTTGGATACCTGGATCACCACCCAGGGCGCCAGCGCCGCCAAGAGCGCCAGCAGCGCCAGAACCCCCAGGAGAATCTTGACTTTTTTGCTGCCCAAACGCATACTCTTCCCCCCTGTTGTATTGGGTCTTTCCTATATATAAATAGATATATGCGTCACAGAAATCGGATGCCCACCAGCAAAAGACCCAGCGCCGTGAGGATCACTCCCACCACCCGGTTCAGCACCTTTGGGGACGCCCGGGTGGCAATGCGGGCCGCAACCTGGGCCCAGAGCAGGGTGAACAGCACGCAGAGGACCAGCAGATCCATCCGGGGCGGGCTGCCCAGGGTGAAGTGGCTGAGGGCCCCGGTGAGGGCCGAGAAGGTCATCACAAAGACGCTGGTGCCCACGGCGGTCTTGAGTTCATAGCCCAGAAACACGGTGAGCACCAGCAGCATCATCATGCCGCCCCCGGCCCCGAAAAAGCCGCAGATCAGCCCGATGACGCAGCCCCCCACCGCCCCTTTCAGGAACCGATGGGCCGGCGGCAAGCCGGCAGCCCCGGCGGCCCGGGCCGGCGTCAGCAGGAATTTCAGCCCCAGCACCAGGGCCATCACCACCGAAAAGCCCCCCAGGGTTCCGTTTGGCACAAAGGAGGACAGCCAGCTGCCCGCCATGGTCATGCCCAGCACCCCGGCCGTCATCACCAGGCCGTTTTTCAGGTCCAGATAGCCCTGCCGGGCATAGGTGCGGGCGCTGGCGGCGCTGGCCAGCACGTCGCTGGCCAGCGCGATGCCGATGGCGTCGTAGGCGGGCAGCCCCAGAAAGGTGAGCAGCATGGGGCTGATGACGGTGGCGGCGCTCATGCCTGCAAACCCGGTGCCCAGCCCCGCCCCCATCCCGGCCAGAAAACAGACCAGGACCTCAAACCACAGACCGCTCAATGGAAAAGCCTCCTTTTTCACAAGAATGATAGTCCCTTTGCCGGCCCCTGTCAACGGTTTTCGGACTGTTTTATGGCCTCAGGATACCAAATTTTCCTGAAAATTTACTGAAAGGGCCGGCCCGCAAAAAGCAGGCCGGCCCTCTGGGTCGGAATATTCGGCTTTCAGCCCAGCGGCGCCGGCAGAGGCACCCCGTAGTGCTCTTCCAGCTTTTTGAGCTCCTCCTCCACCGCCGGGGGCAGCGAGATCCCCTCCCGCTTCGCCTTCTCCCAGTTTTCCCGCTCCGGCTGGCCGGGCAAAAGGATCCTGTCCACCCCGGGGCGGCGGGGGCAGGCCTGGATGGAGCCCAGCAGGGCGCTCATCCGCTCCTCCCACTGGGGGGCGTCCACCACGCCGCCCAGATTGAGGGCCGCAAAACAGTAGCCGGTATTCTGGGTGCGGCTGAAATCATAGAAGCTGCCCATGGTCTGGCCGTTGTCGGCCCCAGTCAGGCAGCTGCACAGCACCTCGATGAAGAGGGAGAGGGCGTAGCCCTTGGGCCCGCCCACCGGCAGCATGGCGCCCCCGGAGAGCACCGCCTCCGGGTCGGTGGTGGGGTTGCCGTCCTTATCCACCCCCCAGCCCTCAGGGATGGGCCGGCCCGTCTTTTTGGCCAGGGTCACTTTGCCCCGGGCCACCGCGCTGGTGGCCATATCCAGGGTGATGGGGGGCTTGCCCGCCCCCACAGGCAGGCTGAGGGCCAGAGGGTTGGTGCCCAACAGAGCCCGGGCTCCCCCGGTGGGCGGCAGGGCCTTGGGCCCGTTGGCAATGGCCAAGCCCAGCATCCCCTTTTCGGCGGCCTGTTCGGTAAAACAGGCCGCGTAGCCAAAGTGGTTGCCCCCGCCCACCGCCGCAAAGCAGCTGCCCTGCCGGCTGGCCCGCTGGATGCAGAGGGACATGGCCCGGGTGCCCACCCAGGCCCCATGCCGTTTTTGCCGTCCATCACCAGCAGGGTGCCGCCGTCCCGCAGGATCTGGGGTTCCACATGGCCGGCCACACCAGCCCCTGCTCCACCCGCCTGGCATAGGTGGCCAGCCGGGTGAGCCCGTGGGAGGAGATGCCCCGCATGTCCGCCCGGATCAGGCTGTCGGCAAAGACCCGGCTCTCCTCCTCCGAGAGCCCCGCCGCCTCCATGACCCGGGCCGTGAATCTTTTCATTGCTCCGCTGTCGTAGCGCATGGTACAGGCTCCTTTCTTGTATCTTCTTGTATCTTGAAACGGAAAGAGCCCCGCGGTGAGGCCGCGGGGTTCTTGGAACGATCAGTCGTCAGACTTTTTGGTCTTCCAGATCAGGCTGTAGACCCAGCACAGCAGGCCGGTGAGGGCGATGGCCGGGAAAATGACCCCGTCCACCGAGCTTTCCAGCTGGATGATCCATTCCGGCTGACCCAGGACGATGCAGAGAGCCTGGCCGAACACGAAGATCAGGCCGCCCACAAAGAACACCACAGAACCCAGGGCAATCAGCACATGGAAGAGTTTTTTCATCATATACCTCCTATCACATCAGGGCAGGGGCAGGATGCCGCCGCATACCAGGCAGGCCAGGAGCACAATGGGCACCACGAACCAGACGATCAGCGGCACATAGATTTTGGGCGGGTCGCACTCGGTAAGGCCGCAGGCAATGAACAAGGCGCCCGAAGCCGGAGGAGAAGCGCCCTCGGTGGAGGCCACCATCAGCAGGGCTGCGCCGGCCGCCAGGGGATCGACGCCCACGCCCACCAGGATGGCATGGCTGACCACGCCCACAGAGGTGAGGGTGGCAGTGGAGGACAGAGGCCCGGCCACGAAGGCCACCAGGGCAAAGATCACCAGGATAGTGACCCAGGGAGAGAGGTTCATCCGATCCAAAAGGGCAACCATGTCGTCGCCCAGGCCCAGCTTGGAGATGATGTTGCTGGCGGCAAAGATGAAGAAGAGCATGCCGCCGATGCTGGCCATATGGGGGATGAGCTTTTCCACAAAGTCCTCCCAGGAGCTGAACCGCTTGAGGATGTTCTTGCCGTCCAGCAATCGGAACATGCGGCAAAGGGAGTTCTTCCCTTCGCCGCTTTTGTCTTTTTGGGGCAAAGCTTCGTGTCAAACCGCCTCTGCCCGATGCCTGCCCGGCCAAAGCCTGCTTTTCGGGCAGCTAATATCGCATTGTCATACCTGCCAGGCATGGTTTTGGATAAAAAACAGGCATTTTACATTTTCTCCTCCCGGCGATACCATAAAAGCAAAGAAAAGCGGGCCCCGATGATTGGCCCCAGGAGGAGGAAAACCACGAAAGTTCTTTTGTTCAACGGCAGCCCCCGCCCCGAGGGCTGCACCGCCCTGGCCCTGGGGCAGATTGCCCGGGAGCTGGAACGCCAGGGCGTCGGCACCGAACTGCTGACCCTGGGCCCCGGGCCGGTGCGGGATTGCATCGGATGCGGCGGCTGCCAGGGCCGGGGCCGGTGCGTTTTTGGGGAGGACCCGGCAAACCAGTGGCTGGAAAAAGCCCGGCAGGCCGACGGCTTTGTGTTTGGCTCGCCGGTGTACTTCGCCCACCCGGCCGGCCAGCTGCTGGCGGTGATGGACCGAATGTTCTACGCCGGAGGGGACGCCTTTTTCCACAAGCCTGCCGCCGCAGTGGTCACCGCCCGCCGGGCCGGCACCACCGCCTCCCTGGACGCCATCCAGAAGCATTTTTCCGACGCGGAGATGCCTGTGGTCTCCTCCACCTATTGGAACATGGTGTTCGGCCCGGAACCGGGCCGGCTAAAGCAGGACCAGGAGGGGCTGCAAACCCTGCGCAATCTGGCCCGCAACCTGGCCTGGCTGCTGCGCTGCCTGGAAGCCGGCAGGGAAAAGGGGATCTGCCCGCCCGAAGCCGAGAGGGACTGGCGCACCGATTTCAACCGCTGAACCCAAGGAGGAACCCATGAAAAAGGCTCTCAAAACCGCCCTGCTGGCGCTGGCTCTGGCCGGGTGCGCGCCGGCGTGCTCTCCCCTGCCCGGCTCTTCGGCCCTCTCTAAGGTTTCCCCGGCCTCCTCTTTGCCGGCCTCCTCCGCTGCCTCTGCCGCCGATCTGCCGTCGGCGCCAGAGGCCCCGGTCTTTGATTTCGAGACCCGCACCGTGCTGCTGAACAGCGGCTATGAAATGCCCCTGATGGGGCTGGGCACCTACAGCCTCTCGGAGGAGGAGTGCTACAACTCGGTCACCGCCCTTCTGGAGGCAGGCGGGCGGCTCATCGACACCGCCTATATGTACCACAACGAGGCGGCGGTGGGGCGGGCCGTGCGGGATTCCGCCGTGCCCCGGGAGGAGATCTTCGTCATCACCAAGCTCTACCCCACCCAGTTCGGCCAGGCGGAAGAGGCCATTGACCAGGCCCTGGAGAAGATGGACATCGGTTATCTGGACATGATCCTGCTGCACCACCCGGGCGAGGGGGACCTGGAGGCCTACCGGGCCCTGGAAGAGGCTGTAGAGGAGGGAAAGGTGCGCTCCATCGGGCTCTCCAACTGGTATATTGAGGAACTGGAGGAGTTTCTGCCGCAGGTGCGCATCCCGCCGGCCCTGGTGCAGAACGAGATCCACCCCTATTACCAGGAGCAGGAGGTGGTGCCCTACATCCAGCAGCAGGGCATCGTGACCCAGGGCTGGTACCCCTTTGGGGGGCGTGGCTATACCGCCGAGCTGCTGGGGGACCCGGTGATCTCCTCCATTGCCGGGGCCCACGGGGTCACCAGCGCCCAGGTGATCCTCCGCTGGAATTTGCAGCGGGGGGTGGTGGTGATCCCCGGTTCCAGCAATCCCGATCACATCCGGGAAAATCTGGACCTGTTCGGCTTCTCCCTCACTGAAGAGGAGATGGAGCAGATCCGCTCCCTGGACCGGGGCGAAAAGCACGACTGGTATTGACAGATGGCCGGGCAGGCCCCATATGCAGCGCACAGAGCGCCCCGGACAGAGGAAGATTTTCCCCGCCCGGGGCGCTCTGTTTGAGTCTGGATGCCGGGCCTGCCCAAGGGGCCGTCAGCCCCCGGAGCCCTCCTCCGGCTCCTCCACCTGGATGCGGAAGACGTTGATCACGTCCGCGTCCGGGCAGCAGAACCGAATGGTACCGTCCTGGCTGGGGGGCAGATGGCCCCCGTAGCGCAGGATGTCCACATAGGGAAACGCCACATGGAGGGCCATGGGGCAGAGCTTGCCCCGCTCGGTGTCAAAATCGAAGGTGTCGCCCACCCGGTGGCCCCGGTGGCAGCCAAGAGGGCCCTTGCGCTCCACCAGGGTGAGGGTGATCTTAGGTTTTTTCATCCTGAATCTCCTCCAAGAGCTGTTCGATGGGGATGCCCTTGTAGCGGTCGGTGCTGGAAAGGCTGGCCCGGATGAGGGCCTCCACCTGGGTCATGGCGGCCTGCACGCTCTCGGTGAGCCGGCCGGTGCGCAGGCATCGGCCCGCCGTGAGAGACATGAAGATATCCCCTGTGCCCGGGAACCGCACCGGGATCTCCTCATAGGGCAGCAGCTCCAGGGGCCGGGAGGGAGAGGGCTTCACCGCCGTCACCCGCTGCCCTTGGAGGGGGACGCTGGTGAGCACCAGCGCCCGGGCCCCCAGCCGGTGAAGGGCCGCCGAGATCTCCTCCAGATCCTTTTGGTTGTAAAGGGGCTGGGGCTGCCGGCCGGCCAGCAGGCAGGCCTCGGTGATGTTGGGCATCACCACGTCCCCGATGGAGCAGAGCCGGCGCATGCCCTCCACCGACTCAGGCCCCACCCCGTTGTAGAGTTTGCCGTCATCCCCCAGGATGGGGTCCACAAAGATCCGGGTGCCCCGGGCCCGCTGGGCCTTGCCGTACTGGTACACCAGCTCGGCCTGCTCTTTTGAGGCGATGAAGCCGGTGCAGATCACGTCGAAGGAAAAGCCCAGCTCCTCCCAGGCTTTCAGAGCGCCCCGCATGTAGTCGGTGGTGTCCAAAATCTCAAAACGGCCGTAATCCAGGGTGTTGGAGACCAGGGCCGTGGGCAGGTTGAAGATCTCGTATTTCAGGTGGGAAAACACCGGGATCATCACCGACAGGGCCACCTTGCCGTAGCCGGCCATATCATTGATCAGCAGCACCCGGTTGGGGCTGCCTGCGGGCTGGGTCATAAAAATCCTCCTTTGCGGCCCCGAAGGGCGGGCCTGCCTTTCCCCTTTTCGGGGCCCGGCAGCGCGCCCGCCCCCGGGAGGGTTTTAGCCCATTGTACCACAGCATGGCCTCTGTGCCAAATAAAATTTTACGAGATTCGGTCTAAAATTCTCTCTCATGGCCGGGCGCCGGCCCCCGTGCACACAAAAATCCCCCCGGGGGCAGAGCCCTCCGGGGGGATTTTGCAAAGCTCTCTTTTGGGGTTTGGGCGGGGCGGCGCCTTATTCCGCCGCCGGGGTAATGAGGCACTGGAAGGGCTCCAGGGCCTGGCCCCGGTATTCCGCCCGCTGGGCATTGTGGTTCAGCACCAGGCGAATCCGATCCTTGCCGACGCCCCGGTACACCACTTCCACACCGGGGACGGTGGTCTCCCCGGCAATGCCCTGCCGCTCGCAGATCTCGCCCAGCAGCCGGGCCAGCAGGGCCTCGTCTGCCCCGCAGCCCAGGTAGTAGACCCATCCCTTCTCCTGGGCCTTGCGGGTGAGGGCCGCGTATTCCCCATAGAAGGGGTCCTGATAGCGCAGCAGCACCTGGGCGTCCCGGGTTTCCAGCATGTCCCGGAAAATGCCGCCCTGGCCCCGGGCGCCGGACCACTCCCCTTCCCCTTCCAGGGGGAAGTTCTGGCCCTCCTGCAAGCTCTCGGTCTCCACCACGCAGACCCCCGCGAAGCCGTCAAAGCCCAGGGGCAGCTGTTTGCCCAGCACCAGGTTGTTGTTCTGGTCCTTGACAAAATCCCGGTAGGTGAGCAGGGCGATGCCCCCCTGCCGCACAAAGTCCTTCACCCGCTGCTGAAGCCCTGGGTCGGTGACGATCATCTGGGGCAGGATGAGCACCTTGTAGCCCTCAAAGCCGGCCCGGGCGGGGATCACGTCCACCGGGATGTTGCGATCATAGAAGAACTTGTGGTACTTCTTCATCTCCCCCTCACAGTCCAGAGTGAGGCTCTGGCGCTGGATGCGGAAGGCCGCCAGGGAGTCGTAGTCGTAGAGGATGGCCACCTGGCTGGAGAGAGGGCTCTCCAGCTGGGGGGCGTACCGGCAGATCTCCTTGAAGAAGCTCTGCACCTCGTGGTACTTTCTTCGCTTCACGTTGTCGGCGTCCAGGATGCCGTAGCAGAACTGCTCGGCACCCTTGGTGGCCCCCCGGTAGCGGAAGAAGAACAGGGATTCACACCCCCGGGCCATGCCCTGGCAGGCCCACATCCGGGCCTGGTTGGGCCGGGGCAAAAAGCCGGTGACGTCGTGGCCCTGGGCCCCCATGATGGCCTCGGTGATCCAGAAGTTCTGCCGGCGCAGGCCCCGGATATAGTCCAGCCCGAAGGCGATCTCATTGGGGGGCAGGGGCTCCCGCTGGCCGCCCCACACCGGGTAGTTGTTGTAGGCCGCCACCGTCAGGGGCTCGGCCACCCGGGAGTAATCCGCGTGTTTGGTGAGCCCGCCGCCGGGGAAGTCATGGATGATCACCGCCCCGGGCAGGATCTGCCGCAGCAGGTCGCACTGGAACCTGGCAAACTTCAGGATGCTCTCGCTGCGGAACCGCTCCCAGTCCAGCCGAAGGGCCGGGTTGTGGGTGGTGATGGTACGGGCAGGCAGGGGGATCTCGTCGAAGTCGTTGTACTCCTGGCTCCAGAAAGTGGTGCCGTAGGCCTCGTTCAGCGCCCCGATGTCCCCGCCGAATTTCTGGCGCAGATAGGCCCGGAAAGCGTCCCGGCACTGGTCGCAGTAGCAGATGTCGCTGTCCTCATGGCCAAATTCGTTGTCGATCTGCCAGGCCACGATGGCCGGCTCGCTCTTGTAGTGCTCGGCCTGGGCCCGGATGATCCGCTCGGCATAGGCATACATCTCCCTGCTGTTGAAGCAGTACACATGCCGCCCGCCGAAAGAGCGGGGGGCCCCGTCCTCAAAGCGGGAAAGGATGCCCGGGTGCTTTTTGGCCAGCCAGGCGGGGATGGTGGCGGTGGGGGTGCCCATCACCACATGCAGGCCCCGGGCCCTGGCCCTCTCGATCACATGATCGAAGAAGGAGAAGTCAAAAGTTCCCTCGGTTTTTTCCATGATGTGCCAGCCGAATTCTCCGATGCGGATGGCATTGCAGCCCAGCTCCCGGATGTTGTCCAGGTCCTGTTCCAGCAGCGAGGGGTCCCACTGCTCGGGATAATAGTCTACGCCAAGATACATGAATTTTCCTCTTTGATTTTTTCAGATTTTATTCCGCGTCGGCGGCCCGTTTTGCCCGCAGCTGGCTGGCCACGCTCTCCAGCAGGCTGCCGTCCAGCTTGTAGCCGCCCACATAGATCACAAAGGCCAGCACGGTGATGACCGAGGGCACCACGCCCATCAGGATGCGCATGCCGAAGATGGTCTCGGCAGTCTGGGGCACATTTTCCACATAGCCGAAGATGGTGAGGCCCACGCCGATGAGCCAGCCGGCCACGGCGGAAGCGGTCTTGACCAGCAGAGTCTGGAAGGAGGCCACGATGCTCTCGTTGCGGGTGCCCAGCTTCACCTCGCCGTAGTCGATCACGTCGGCCAGCATCACGGTGGTGGCGCCCAGGGTCAGGCCGGAGCCGAACTTATAGAACAGGCCGCAGATGATGATGAGGGGGATGTTGGAGGGAGCCACCTCGCCGGCCAGCAAGAGGCCCAGCAGGCCGATGGCCGGGGTAAAGCTGGCGATGGCAAACACCGACTTTTTGGACATGAACCGGGAGAAGAAGGGGAACAAAAAGAGCGCGCCCATCTCGGCCAGAGAGGCCGCGGTGGTAAAGTAGGGGAACAGGTCCTCGTTCATGGTGACGTACTTGAAGTAGTACAGGGCCATGCCGCCGGCCAGCTGGACAACCAGGTTGTAGGCCAGCACCACGCCGATATACACCTTCAGCTGGTCGTTGCCGGTGATGACATGGATGGCATATTTCAGGGAAGTGCGCTCGCCCTTTTTGCTGGTGGCAGCCTCCATGCTGCTGCGGTCCCGGGAAAAGATGACCGTAACCAGCAGGGTGGACACAAAGATGACCGCCACTACCACAGCGGTGTTGGCATAGCCCTTGGCCTCATCGCCCTTGCCCAGATAGTCGATCATGGCCAGGCCGAAGGCGCCCACCAACAGCCAGGCGCTGCTGGCGAAGATGCGGGGAATGACGGACATGGAGTCCCGCTCCTCCTTGGTGGAGGACATAGAGGGCAGCATGGACCAGTAGGGAATGTCCATGACGGTGTAGGTCATGCCCCAGAGGATGTACATGACCGAATAGTAGGCATACAGAGCGAATCCCTCCAACTGTGGCCCGCGGAACAGCAGCACCAGGATCACCGCATTGATAAGGGTGCCGATGAGGATCCAGGGGCGGAACTTGCCCCAGCGGGTGCGGGTGTTGTCCACGATAAAGCCCATTATGGGGTCGTTCACCGCATCCCAGACACGGGCCACCAGGAACAGGTTGCCCACAAACAGGGGCGCCAGACCGATGGTGTCGGTGAGGTAGATGGTCAGATAGGTGCTGATCATGGCATAGCACAGGTCTTTGCCCAGGCCGCCCACGCCAAAACACAGTTTCCTTCCCATGGATAATTTCATGATTCGTGATGCCTCCATCCATTCAATTCATACAGCCAGGTTCATTCGTACATACAGTTGCGCAGGGGTTATTGCTTTTTCTCAAACTGCACCAGCGCGCTGGCATAGTCGCCGCTCAGCCGCAGGGGCAGCCCGTGATACATCAGATAGCTTCCGCTCTTGGTAATCTCGCCCTGGGAGGTGTGGAGGGTGTACTGGGCGCCCTCCTCCAGCCCCCGCAGCCGGATGGTGGTGCCCCGGTGGCCCACCTTGCTCTGGGGCAGGAAGGCAAAGAACACGCCCTTGTCCTCCTTGAGATACTCATAGAGGAAATACTGGTCGGCGCTGGGGTTGTCCAGCCGGTAGAAGGTGCCCTCCTGGATGATGGACCGGATCTCCTTGTACTGGAGGATCATCTTCTGGGACAGCTCCACCTCTTCGGGGGTGAACTTCAGAATGTTGCACCCGATGCCCAGGCTGCCCATCATGGCGCTGTGATAGCGGAAGGTGAGCGGGATGACCCGGCCCGACAGGAAGTTGGGGCAATCGGTGACCCAGGCCCGCATGGCCTTGATGGGGTAGATGCGGGAGTAGGAATCCTGGATATAGAGCCGGTCGTAGGCGTCGGTGTTGTCGCTGGTCCAGAAATCGTCGAAGATGCCCAAGATGCCGTAGTCGATCCGCCCGCCGCCCGAGGCGCAGGCCTCAAAGAGCACCTGAGGATGCTTTTTCTTCAGCTCGGTGACGATGCCGTAGATGATCTGGATGTGCTTGTACCAGATGTCCCGCTGGGGGCCGGTCTGGGAGATGGGGCGGTTGGCGTCCCACTTGATATAGTCGATGTCATATCGGGTGAGGAGGTTGTCCAGCATGTTGTAGATGAACTCCTGCACCTCGGGCTTGGTGACGTTGAGCACATACTGCACCCGGGAGGTGTCGGTGACCCGGGTGTCGTAGTGATAGATCCAGTCCGGGTGATCCTGATAGAGCTGGGCTTTGGGGTTGACCATCTCCGGCTCCACCCAGATGCCGAACATCATGTCCAGGTCCTTCACGGCGCTGATCAGCTCTTCCAGCCCGTTGGGGAACTTGCCCTCGTTCACATACCAATCCCCCAGGCCGTTCTGGGTGCTGTGCCGTTCGCCGAACCAGCCGTCGTCCAGCACGAACAGCTCGGCCCCCAGCTCCTTGGCCTTCTGGGCCAGCTTGATCTGGTCCCGGCTGTTCACATGGAACTCGGTGGCCTCCCAGGAGTTGTACAGCACCGGCCGCAGCCCCTTGCGCAGCAGGTGATCCCGGGCAAAGCGGTGCAGGTTGTGGGACATGGTCTCAAAGCCGGCAGCCGAATAGCCGCAGAGGATGGCAGGGGCGCTCAGGGATTCCCCCGGCGCCAGCTCCAGCAGGCAGTCGTGGGAGTTGAGCCCCATCTGCACCAGGGTCTCCCCGTAGGGGGTCTGCTCCACCACGCCGCTGAAATTGCCGCTCAGCCTCAGGGCCCCGAAGAACACTTCGCCCGTGGTCTCGGTGGCGTCCCGGTCCAGCACAAAGTAGGGGTTGTGGTTGTGGCTGGAGATGCCCCGCCGGTTCTCGATGAGGATCTTGCCGTAGCTCACCTTCTGGGTGAACCGCTGCTGCTCGGCCCCCCAATGTCCGTGCACGTTGGAGAAGTTCAGGTTCTCGTAGGGGATGTGGAACTGGGCGCTGTGGAGCCTTTCGATCTGGATGGGGTCGGCCATCTCGTTTTTCAGCACCACGCTGCGCTCCATCAGGTCGTACTGGGGGTAAATTTTATAGTGAAGGTCCATGTGGAACTCGTAGTGGTCATCCTTCAGGTGGATCACCAGCTCTTCCCAGCCCTCCCCTTCCTCCACGTCGTAGCCGCAGTACTGGTACACCAGCTCCCGGGTGCCGTCGGCAAAGATGGCCTTGAGGCAGTGCTCTTTGTAACGCAGTCCCCCGTGCACCGGGAACTCCTCCGGGGTGATCTCGAACACCGGGTCGTTGGTGGACACCTCTGTAAAAACGGGCAGCTCCAGATCGTCTGCCGAGAGGAGCTTTTTGCCCCAGTACAGGTGACGAACCAGGCCCCTGTCATCAATGCCGAAGGCGTAGCTGGTGTTCTCGGTGCTGAGCAGGAACACATCGTTTTTCGTACCAAGCGCAATGCTCATGGCTTGTCTCTCTCCCTATTTTTCTGCGGTATTTTCTATGTTTTTGGCGGTATTATGCGTACATTTTTTTATGTACAAAAGAAGGATAGCACCCCGATTCCGCCGAGTCAACGGATTTGCTAAATTTTTAACCGCATACGGGCAAATTCGTAAAATATTCACTAAAACAATTCCTTGCATTTATGAAAAATGCAGAAGAGAACCTCTTCTGCATCCTTGGCTATTTTTATTCCTGCCCGGTCACTGATCCCGCACGCTGGGCCGCTCTTCCAGCCGGCAGGAGATGATGATCTGTTTGGGATGGGTCTTTTTCTGCCAGAGCAGCTCCATGCAGATGGCCGCCGCGTCGGCGTTCTCCTGCAAGAACACCTCCACCGAGGCCAGGGGCGGCTGGGCCAGCCGGGAAAGACTGGTGTTGTTGAAGGTGATGACCCCCACATCCCGGGGCACCTGGAACCCGAACTCCCGCAAAGCCCGCAAAAGCCCCGGGGCCACCACGTCGCTGGCCGCGAAGATGGCCCCCGGCAGGGGCTTGCCCGCACCCAGGTAGTCCCGCAGCAGGGCGTAGCTGCTGGCCGAGTTCATCTCGCAGTCCAGCACCAGGTCCTCCTCAAAAGCGCCCCTCTCCAGAAGAGAGTTTTTATAATAGTAAAAGCGGGGGTCCACGGTGAGCTCTTTTTTGGGCCCGAAGGTATAGACGCTGCCCAGGTAAGCCACCCGCTGATACCCGTGCCCCCACAAGCACTCCAGAACCTGCCGCACCGCCAGCTGATAGTTGGGCACGATGCTGCAATACTTCTCCTCGTCGGGGATGGAATCCAGAAACACCACATTTTCGGTATAGCTCTGGAAGTCCTCGATCTCCCCCTGGGTGAACCGGCCGATGGCCACGATGCCGTCCAGGGGCAGATCGTCGTTCTTGACAAAATGTCCCTGGTCGTTGCGCAGAAGGGTGCAGGTGCTCCACCGGCGCTCAAAGCACACCTCATCCAGCACATTTTTCAGCATCAGATAGTAGATGTCCTCCAAAAGCTGCTGCTTTTCGAACATCTGGGCGATGCCGATCCGCTTTTCCCGGGCCGGGGGCTCCGGCTCTCCCTGCTGGCGGGCTGCCTGATACCTCTGCTGTACCGTCTGGTAGCCCAGCTGTCGGGCTGTGTGCAGCACCCGGTCCCGGGTGGCGTCCGTCACGCTGAGGGTGGGGTCCTGGTTGAGCACCCGGGATACTGTCGCCGGGGATACACCGGCGATGCGGGCGATCTCTTTTAGTGTTGCCATGGCCATGCTCCTGTATGCAATCCGCTGGTTGTGCGGAGAGTAAAATCATCCCATTTGTGTTACTAATAATTTTACCGTATTTTGTCTCTGTACACAAGTTCCTGACAGGCATAGAACCAAAAATGTTCCAAAAAGCAGGGGGTGGGAGGCAGGGCTTTCAGGACCGGCCGCCCCAAACCCCAAGCATCCCTGCCCTTTTGGCTTTTTGGGCCCGCTGCGGCGAAATCCGCTTTGCTGCCCGTGACTCGCTGCCCGCCGGAAGATATTTTGGGGCCGGCGGATATTTCGGGGTTGGCCAAGCTGCCTCTTCCCCGGCCGTCAAAAAATCCTCTCCCCCTCTGCAATTCTTGACTCTGTGTCGTCACTATAACAGATTGATTATACTTATAGTCCACTTTTCGTCTTTGACTTGGGCTTTCTCTGTTTGCTATGCTTTTAACAAGCAAGGGGTATAGGGCCTTTGCAAATTGTACAAAAGAGGGGATTGTTATGCCAAATTTTCATTTTTCTGTACTCCACAAATACTGCTGTGACCTTTTGACCGCATCCGGCGTGGCGCCCGACTGCGCTCAGGCAGTGGCCGATGTCCTGATCGACGCCGATCTGTCCGGGATCAGCTCCCACGGGGTCAGCCGTCTTTCCATCTACATGCAGCGGCTGAACGCCGGGTTGGTCTCTCGGGAAAATAACATTAAAGTTATAAAGGAGGGGCCCTCCTCTGTGGTGATCGACGCCGGCAACACCCTGGGTGCGCCAAGCGCCAAATTCGCGATGGAGATGTGCATCAAAAAGGCAAAGGAGACCGGCTGCTGCTTTGCCACGGTGCGGGGCTCCAACCACTTTGGCGCCACCGCCTACTACACCAAGATGGCTGCGGAGCAGGACATGATCGGCTTTGCCTGCACCAACCTGACCGGGAAGATCGCCCCTTTTGGCAGTTCCCAGCCTTTTATGGGGACCAACCCCATCTCTGTGGCCGCACCCTCCAACGATAAGCCGGTGGTGCTGGACATGACCCCCAGTGTGGTGGCTCTGGGCAAGCTGATCCTGGCCCAAAAGCTGGGGCAGTCCATTCCCGAGGGCTGGGCTCTGGACCCGGACGGGAACCCCACCACCGACCCCGCCCAAGGCCGCAAAGGCTCCCTGATCCCCATTGGCGGGCCCAAGGGCAGCGGCATGGCCATCGTGGTGGACATCCTGAGCGGAATCCTGAGCGGCTCCGGGTACGGTCCCCATCTCCATGACCTGTATGAGATGGACGCGCCCCAGGGTGTGGGCCATTTCATGGGGGCCATCGACATCTCCCACTTTATCGATGTGGACAGCTTCAAGTCCTCTCTGAGCACCATGATCTCGGAGATCAAGGGCCTGAAAAAGGTAAAGGGCGTGCAGGAGATCCTGATGCCCGGCGAATTGGAGCTCAACCGCAAGCAGCAGAACACCGAAAAGGGAATTGATCTGCCTGATCAGGTGTATCAGGAGCTGCTGGATCTGGGCAATCCCTACGGCCTGTCGCTGTAACAGAACCCAGAAGGAATACACACAGACAACGCCCCTCCAGGGGGCCGCAAACGGGTCGTGCCTGCTTGGCCGACCCGCGGCGGCCCCCTGGAGGGGCATTTTTGTGCTTTGGCGCCTTGAATCCCCCGGCCGGGGCCCGTGCCGCACCGGGGCAAAGGCCGCCTATGGCTGCGGCCCGCCCAGCAGCAGGCAGACCACCAGCTGGAACCTCCCCTCCCGGACGCCGGCCTCCAGGGTGCCATGGTACCGGCGGGCGATCTCCCCCATGCCGGGCAGCCCCAGGCCGTGGGCTTCCCTGTCTGCCTTGGTGGTGGCCAAATCCGGCCGCACCGGGCCTCCCAGGGTGTTCTCCACCCGCAGCATGAACAGCCCCTTGTCGGCCCGGCAGCGCACGGTGACCCGGCGGCCCTCCCCCTGCCCCACCCCTTCCAGCGCATTGTCCAGGGCGTTGCCCAGCAGCGCGGCCAGGTCCGTGTCGGCAACGGGCAGGTCCCGGGGCAGGCTGACCGCCAGGTCCAGCCGGATGCCCGCCCGCTCCATCTCCCCCGCCTTGGCGGAGAGCACCACGTTGGCGGTCTCGTTTTCGCACAGCCGCGCGCCCCCCTTCAGGGCCGGGGATTCCCCCAGCTCCCGCAGATAGGCCCGGGCGGCCTGGGTCTGGCCCTGCTCCAAAAGCCCGGCCAGCACCGTCAGGTGGCTGCGCAGATCGTGGCGCAGCCGGCGCACCTGGCCCTCCCTCTGGCGCAGGCCCTGGTAGTAGACCTCCCGCAGCTGGGCCAGCCGGCCGGCCCGCTCCAGCCGCTCCTGCTCGGCCAGCACCAGGATGGCGGCCAGCAGCATCAGGGAGGTGAGCAGTGCAAAGGGCAGGATCACCAGCCCCTGCTGGAGCCCCACCCGGTTGACCATCTGGGACTCATACCGATGGGCCGTCAGCAGCACCACGGCAATGAGGGCACAGAGGGGCATGGCCGCCAGAACCAGCACCATCTGCCACAGCCGGGCGGAGAGGCGAGGCTTTTCCTCCGGCAGCTTTTTGCGGACCAAAAGATAGAGCCCGCCGTAAAACAGCGGCCGCCCCGCCCGGCTGAACAGGGAGAGAGGGCCCAGCGGCTCCAGATAGGTGTCCAGGGTGGCGTTGACCGACATGATGAGGCAAAAAAAGATGAGGGTGAGTGCCAGCCGGCCCCATCGCTCCCCCTGGCTGCACAGCATCCCGAACAGGCAGAAGGCCGGCAGGGCGTAGAGCAGGTTCGGGTCCCCGATCCAGATGACCGTGACGCTGGTGAGGGCCAGGGCCAGAAACCAGGCCGCCCGCTAGAACCAGTGGGGGCGCACCTCTACAAACCGGCCCCAGGCCCGGTACAGGATGGCCCCGTCGGCCGCCGCCACCAGGACCCAGGACCCGCTGGTCAGGGCCTGATCTGTCCAGACATACACAGGCTCCATCCCTCAGCCCTCCAGTTCCGCCCGGGTGAGGGCCAGCAGGGCCGCAGCCTGGCAGGAACGGCTCACCGGCAGGCAGGCGCCGCCCCGCAGCGTCACCTGGCCGCTCTCCACCCGCTCCACCGCCCCGGCCCGCACCAGATACCGCTGGTGAATCCGCACAAAGCCCTCCCCCGCCTGGGCCGCCACCTGGTCCAGCTTGCCGTAAAAGGTGTAGGTCCGCTCCGGGGTGACGCAGTGGATCTGGCGGCGGTCTGAGGAAAAGTACAGGATCTTTTCCATCGGGATGCGGTAGTACACCTCGCCGCAGCGGCAAAGATAGCTTTTTGCCCGCTGCCGGCCCAGGGCGGCCCGGGCCGCTCCAGCACCGCCTCCAGCTGCTCTTTGCCGGGCGGCTTGAGCAGGTAGCCCAGGGCCCCTACCGAATACCCGTCAAACACCCGGTCGGCATAGCCGGTGACAAAGACGATCTGGAGTCCTTCGTCCTCCTGCCTCAGCCGCCGGGCCGCCTCCATGCCGTCCAGCTGGCGCATCTCCAGGTCCAGAAAGACCAAGTCCACTTCGCCCCGGTGGCGCCGGTACCACTCCAGCAGGGTCTCGCCGGAGGAGAACTCCAAAAACCGGCACTCCGCCCTTTTTGCCTCCAGGATGCCCTCCAGAGCGGCCCGCAGGAACAGCCTCTCCTGGGCCGCATCGTCGCAGATCCCGATCCGCAGCATCGCTTGTTGCTCCCATCCCCAAATGGATTTTGGCCCATTGTACCACAGAACGGCGGCCGCGCCAAACCAAACTTGACGAAAAAACGGCCAAAGATGACATTCCTCTCCCTTTTGCCGCCAAACTTGACCGCCCCGGCGCCATTGTTGACAGGGCCGTTTGCCCCAGCCCTCGACCCCCGCTATGATGGAGGTATCCCAAAGAAGGAAAGGACTGTGATATCCATGTTGAACGTGCAGGATCTGCGCAAATCCTACCAGGTGGGCAGCGCCACCTACGAGGTGCTCAGGGGCGTCTGCCTGCGGGTGGAAAAGGGAGAATTCGTGGCGGTGATGGGTCCCTCCGGCTCCGGCAAGACCACCCTGCTCAACTGCATCTCCTGCTATATCCCCGCCGACAGCGGCAGCATCACCCTGAACGGCCGGGAGCTGGCCAGGCTGAACCGGGAGGAGCTGGCCCGGGTGCGCAACCGGCAGCTGGGCTTTGTGTTCCAGGATTTTCTCTTGCTGGACGGGCTGACGGTGCGCCAGAACATCCTGCTGCCCGCCATCCTGAGCGGGGCCGTCACCCCCCGGGCCCAGGAGCAGGCCGACCGGCTGTGCGAGGCTTTCGGGATCAGCTCCATCCGGGACAAATACCCCGCCGAGATCTCGGGCGGGGAAAAGCAGCGCACCGCAGTGGCCCGGGCCCTCCTCAATCACCCGCTGCTGATCCTGGCGGACGAACCCACCGGCAACCTGGATTCCCGCTCCAGCCGGGCGGTGATCCGGGCCTTTGAACAGGCCAAACAGAGCCTGGGCGCCACCATCTTCATGGTGACCCACGACTCCTTTGCCGCCTCCTTCTGCGACCGGGTGGTGATCCTGCGGGACGGGGTGGTATGGCAGACCCTGGAGCGGGGCGCCGGCAGCCGGGCCGATTTTCAGGGCCGGCTGCTGAACGCGATCCGGGATATGGGAAAGGAGTGAGCCCCATGACCACTTTTTCTCAGGTATACGCCGCCCTTCGCCGCAAAAGCCGGGGCCAGTATGCCCTGCTGTCAGGGTGCAGCTTTTTCTCGGTGCTGCTCATCACCGCCTATCTCTGCATGATGCGCTCGCCCACCATCCTGTCGGTCCTGCCGGAGGGCGGGGACTCCCGCAAGCAGGTGATGATGGTGTTTGTGCTGGCGGTGGCGGGCTGCGCCCTCTTCACCACCTACGCCGCCGGGCTGTTTTTCCGCCAGAAATCCCGACAGATCGGGATCTTCCTGGCCTTGGGGGCCACCCGCCGCCAGCTGAGACGGGAGATTTTCCGGGATCTGGGGGTGCTGGCCCTGCTCTCCTGCGCCGCCGGAGCCCTGCTAGGCGGGCCGCTGGCTGCGGGCATCTGGGGGCTGTTCCGGGCCTTTCTGGTGGATTCCCGGGAGATGGCCCTGCGCTTGGATGGCCGTGCCTATCTGCCGGCCCTGGCTTTTGCCGGCTATGTGGCGGCCATGCTCTTTTTCCTGGGCAACCGGGCGGTGCAGGGCGTCAACGTGCTGGACATCGTCCAGGAGTCCCACCGTTCCGAGCCCATCCGGCAGGTGAAGGGATGGTATGGCCGGGCCGGGATCGCCCTGGTGGTGCTGGGCGCGCTGGCCGGATACCAGGCCCCCCGGTTCTTCATCCAGGTGCTGCGGTGGTATCCCCCCACCATTGTGAGCGGGCTGTTCTACCTGCCCGCCCTGGCGGGGCTGTACCTGATCCTGCTGCACACGGTGGTGAACGGCTGGCGCCGGGGCCGCCGATACCAGGACCTCATTGCCGTCTCCCTGATGAAATTCCAGGGCCGGCAGACGGTGCGGAACATGCTGGTGATGACCCTGCTGATTGCCGGGGCCTATTTTGCGGCCTTTTACGCCCCCATGCTCAGCACCAATTCCCAGTACAGCTTTGCCAGCCGGCCGGTGGATTTCGAGTACCACTGGCGGGCCGACCAGGATCTGCCCCTGCGGGGGGAGGTGGAGGAGCTGGCCGGAGAGTACGGGGTGCAGATCACCGAATGGGCCCAGGTGCAGGCCGCCTCGCTGGGCGGGGACGGCACCGTCTCCCTGGAACAGGACAACGGGGCCCTGGGCACCACCTACACCACCCAGTACCGGGAGGTGGCCTCCGGCGCCACCTTCTTTTCCGAGTCCGCCTGGAACGCCCTCACCGGCCAGCAGGTGGACCTGGCCCGGGGCAGCTGCGCCAACGTGCTGGACGACCAAGGCGGCAGCCGGTACCTGAGCGGCGGGGATGTGAGCAGGGTCACCAACATGGTCACCGGCCGGTATCTCTCCCTCACCCCGGCCCAGCCCCTGCGCTTCACCATGCTGCTGGGCTGCTATGTGCTGGACGACGAGGACTACGACTTCCTCACCGCCGGACTCACCGATTTCTGGAAGCAGAACTATGTGTGCTTCAATGTGGCGGACGTGTCGGCCAGCTATCCCTTTGCGGTGGCCCTCTTCCATGAGATTGTGGACCGCTCCGGCCCGGAGGTGGAGGTGTTCGACGCCTGGGACCCGGTGGAGCGTCAGATCCAGATCCGGCAGACCGGCAGCTATCCCTATGACAGCCGGGAATACTTGGCCAGCCACGACCTGCCGGTGATCGACTATGCCCAGCGGGACAGCTCGGATTTTCGCAACTACTGGCTCTACATGCCCCAGTTCCGGGTGCTGGACCAGAACGATTTTGTCACCACCATGGCGGTGTTTCTGATGCTCTTTGTCTTTATCGCCCTGATCTGCTTTGGGGCGGTGGTGGTCATTGCCTTCACCCGCTGCATGACCATCGCCCTCACCAGCGCCCGGGTCTATGCTGACCTGCGGCGGCTGGGCGCGCCGGAAAGATACCTCTTTGGCTCGGTGCGGGGGCAGGTGTCCCGGGTGTTTCTGGTGCCCGCCCTCACCGGCACGGCGGCCATCTCCTTCTTTTATGCCATGATCCTCTACTGCAACGACAACCGCTTCACCGCCGGGGAACTGGCCGGCCTGGGGGTATGCGCCGTCCTTTTGGCAGCCCTGTCCGCCCTGCTGTATCTGGTCTATCGATTCACCCTCCGCTGCGTCTGCCGCAGGCTGGACATCCGGCCTGCCAAAAAGGCAGGGTAAACGCCCGCCCGTCGCCCCTGCCCGCATCCGCATCCGGCCAAAAAGACCGTTCTGAGCCCTTCAGAACGGTCTTTTTGTCTGCAATATGCCGTTTGTGGGAAGCGCCCCTCCTGCCCCGCGGGCTTTCTTTTCTCAGCCGCTCCGGCGCTGCCCCTTGAAGGCGTAGACGCTCAGGTCCTCGCCATCCACATGGCAGGTGAAGCAAAAGCTGTTCTGGGTCTTTTTGATCTGGCTGTAGAGGCTGGATTCCAGGACAAAGCCCTCTTTTTTCCAGGCGCTGCCCAGCACCGAAAAATTGTAGAGCTGGTCGCTGCCCTCCGGGTATTTCAGCTTGAGGTTTTTGAGGGATTGGGACAGGGGCGGCACATCCATAAAACTGCCGGCCACCCTGCACTCCGGGGCCCAGAGCCGGCTGTGGGCATTGGGATAGGCTTCCGGGTGATACAGGGACCACTCGGTGCTGCTGAAAAAGTCCACGCACACATCCACGCACCCCGATGCCAGGGGCAGGTCCGCCCCGTTGTCGGCAATGTAGAGGATATCCAGCTTGAGGCCCAGCTTGTCGATGAAGGTCTTGTACATGTAGAGCATCTCGGGATATTTGTCGGTGACGATGTACAGGCAGTCCCGGGGCAGCTGGCCAAAGTGGTTGTAGAGAAAAAAGTACCCGTTGATGCAGCTTTCCAGGACGGTTTTCCCCCTCAGATCCATATGGTTCAGCTCGTCCATGATGTAGGTGCTGCAAAACTGGTAGGCCCGCAGCAATTCGCTGCACAGGGCGCTGTACAGCTGCCGGCCCAGATCAGGGGTGTCGTGGCTGCCCAGGTAGCGGTTTTCAGTTTTCAGGATCCCCCGCTCGATGGTGGCGTGATACCCGCAGGGGCAGGCGATCTCCCCGCTCATCACAGAATTGCGGGAAAAGGTGGCCTCCTTGATGTCCAGCGGCCGTCCGCACCGGGGGCACACCAACAGCCTCAGCGCGCTGAGCGGCACCCCGCTGGGGGCAGGGGCGTCCTGCTCTTTGTAGGAGTCCACCCGCTCCATCTCCTGCGCGATGCGGTGGATCGCCTCGTGCAGAGCCTGCCGCTCGGTTTGCAGCTCCAGGGCCTTTTTTTCGAGGATATCCCGGTATTCCCGCCAGATTTCCGGCTCCACCCAGTTGGAGGTGCGGCCAAAGCGGATGACGGTTTCGATCTCCTTGAGAGAAAACCGCATCTCCTTCAGCTCCTGGATGCGCTGGAGGTCGCTCCAATCCTCCTTGGAAAAGCGGTACTGGCTGTTGCGGCGCGCCGGGTCCAGCAGGCCCAGCGAGATGTAGTATCGGATCGTCTCCACCGAAACCCCGCTCATTTTTGCAATTTCTCCGATTTTCATATCTGCCGCCCCCGCCTGTTTTTTGGTTTTCTACAGTATAACATATATTCTTTTTCATTGACATTAAATAAAATATTTTTTCACATTTCTATTTTTTGTAATACAAAACCCTGGCATATCACCCTAAAAATCAGCATATAGAGGCCAAAGCACGCTTTATATTTTTCTCTTGCAGGCCTCAAAATCGCAAAATCTAAAGTATACTTTTGTTTTTGAAAAAATAGGGACCGTTTTTGTGCTTGACACCAAGCTTACTTTAGCCCCTATCATTGGCTCAAGTTTTATTGGTACCGCATAAAACGATCCTGCGGAGCATTTTGTTCCGTACGGGAGTGATTCAGACGCAAAAGCCGACAACCGGCGCAGAGAGGAGCAACCCGTATGCACAAGCCACTCATTGGTATCACCTGCAATCTTTTGCCGGCCTCGCCCTGGACGGTGGAGCTGGGGATCGCCGCCCACAACCAGGATTTTCAGGGGCTGGCCACCGACTATGCCGACATGATCCAGAGGGCGGGGGGCATCCCCCTGGTTCTGCCCACCGTGGAGGACCTGGAGGGGGCAAGGCAGCTCTGGGGCAAGCTGGACGGCCTCCTGCTCTCGGGCGGCAACGACCTGAACCCCCAGACCTACGGCCACCGCGTGCAGCGGGAATGCGGCGCCGTGGACATGGCCCGGGACCGCTACGAGCTGGCCGCCTTTCAGTACGGCCAAAGGGAAAAAGTCCCCATGCTGGGCATCTGCCGGGGCATCCAGCTGTTCAACGCCGCCATGGGCGGGACCAATTATCAGGACCTCCTCTCCAACGGCTTTGCGGCTCATACCCTGCTGGGATTTCCCCGCAACGCGGCCTCTCACACGGTCACCCTCACGCCCGGCAGCTTGCTGGAGGAGATTTTCCAGACACAGACCCTGGGGGTGAATTCCTTTCACCACCAGGCGGTGTGGCAGCTGGCGCCCGGGCTTCTGGAGATGGCCCGCTCGGAGGACGGCGTGATCGAGGCCGTCCAGGTAAAGGAGCATCCTTTTGCCCTGGCGGTGCAGTGGCACCCGGAAATGATGTACGACAGCCCGCAGCAGCTGAAGCTGGCGCAGGCCTTTGTACGGGCCTGCTGTCACAGTAACTGAGATTCAAAAAGAAGGGGTGGTGTCAGATGTTTGAACGAGAGATTGAGGCCATTGTGCCGGAGCTGACCGAGCTTTATCAGGACCTCCACCGGCACCCGGAGCCGGGGTACATGGAGCACCGAACCGCAAAGATCGTGGCGGAGTACCTGCGGGGCTGCGGGCTGGAAGTCACCGAAGGGATCGCCCTCAACGGGGTGGTGGGGATGCTGGATTCCGGCAAGCCGGGCAAGACGGTGATGCTGCGGGCGGACATGGATTGTCTGCGGGTGGCCGAGCAGACCGGCTGCGAGTTTGCCTCCCAGACGCCGGGCTGCATGCACGCCTGCGGCCACGACGCCCATGTGACCATGCTGCTGGGGGCAGCCAAGGTGCTGGCCCGCCGCAGGGAGGTGTTTTCCGGGCGGATCAAGTTTGTGTTCCAGCCTGCGGAGGAGCAGATCGACCCCTCCATGACCCAGGCCGTACGGGAGGCCGGCTACGCGGGAGAGGGCGGCGCCGGGTTCATGGTGCAGGAGGGCGTACTGGAAGGGGTGGACGCCTGCCTGGCCATGCACAACCAGCCCGCCCTGCCGGTGGGGGTGGTGCAGATCGCCCGAAAAAACGCCTGCGCCTCCAGCGACATATTCCGCATCACCATCCAGGGCAAGGGCGGCCACGGGGCCCGGCCTCACGAGTCGGTGGACCCGGTGCCTGCCATGGCCGAGCTGGTGGAGGCCATCCACCTGATCCCTTCCCGGGAAATCAGCTGTCTGGAAACCTGTGTCCTCTCCATCGGCGTGGTGGAGACGCCCGGCTCGGTGTGGAATGCGGTGGCGGACCAGGTGAAGATTTCCGGCGGGTTCCGCACCTTCAATTCCCAGGTGCGCCGGCAGATCACCCGGCGCATCGGGGAACTGGCCCGGGACATTGCCGCCGCCCACCGCTGCACCGCAAAGGTGGAGATCTCCGCCGGCTACATGCCCACCATCAATGACGAGAAACTGTCCGGCCTGGTGGCGGAATACTGCGGCGAACTGCTGGGAGAGGACCATGTGCAGCTGACCCAGGAGCCCGCCATGACCTCCGAGGATGCCGGCGAATACCTGGCCCGGGTACCGGGCGTGTTCTTCTGGCTGGGTTCCGGCGACCCGGCGCACGCCCTGCACAGCCCCTATTTCCTGCCGGACCCCCAGACCCTCCCCGTCGGGGTGAGGGTCCATGTGAACAACGCCGTCTCGCTGCTGAAGACGCTGAACGAGAGCTGACTGCACCGGGCTGCTCTACATTTTTCAAGAGGAGGGAAATCTATGAAAACGAAAGAAAAAAAGCCTTTGAACTCTGTTGCCCTTCTGTTTTTGATGATCGTGCTGGCCGCCGCCCTCACCTGGATCATCCCGGCTGGTTCCTATGACCGGGTGGAGATGGGAGGCCGCAATGTGGTGGACCCGGACAGCTTCCACTCGGTGGAGGCCGCGCCCGCCTCCCTGTTTGACGTCTTCCTGGCGGTACCCAACGGCATGATCAACGCCAGCGCCATGCTGTTCGGCGCGCTGCTGATTGGCGGCGGGCTGGAGTGCATCCAGGCCTCCGGCGCCATGAACATCGGCATCGCCCGGGTGATCAAGAAAGTGGGCACCTCCCGGGGGAACCTGATCCTGGTGTTCCTGTTCTATGTATTCGCCCTGATGGGCGGCTTCCTGGGGTTCATTGAGGGGTCCATCCCCTTTATCCCCATCGCCATCTCCATTGCGGTGGGGCTGGGGTATGACCCCATCGTGGGCGTCGGCATCGCCATCGTGGGCGCCATTGCCGGCTTTACCTGCGGCCCCACCAACCCCTTTACGGTGGCCGTCTCCCAGACGCTGGCCGGCCTGCCCATGTATTCGGGCATCGGGCTGCGGGTGGTCATGTTCCTGATCGTTCCCCTCATCTGCCTGGGCTACATCCTGCTCTACGCCCGCAAAGTAAAGGCCGACCCCAGCAAGAGCCTGGTGGCCAATGTGGACGTATCCGACCTTGCCTTTGACGCCTCCGAGTTTGAATCCAAGCCCTTCACCTTCAAGCACGGCATCGTGCTGCTCACCCTGCTGGCCGGCATCCTGGCCTATGTGTGGGGCGCGGTGAACGCCGGCTGGGACTTCACTTATCTTGGCGCCATCTTCCTGATCGTGGGCGTGGTGGCCGGCATCCTGGCCGGGCTGGACATCAACGGCGTGGCCGAGACCTTCCTGAAAGGGGCCGGCACCATGGTGGGCGCCTGCTTCATCATGGGCGTAGCCTACGGCATCTCCTGGGTGTTCAACAAGGCCTCCGTGCTGGACACCATCGTCTATGTCCTGTCCCAGCCCCTGAAGGGCCTCTCTCCCATGGTGTCTGCCATCGGCATCTTTGTGGTGATCGCCCTCATCAACCTGTTCATCCCCTCCGGCTCCGGCAAGGCCCTGGTGGTCATGCCCATCGTGCTGCCCATCGCCCAGATCGTGAACATCGAGCCCCAGGTGGCCGTGCTTGCCTACCAGTTCGGCGACGGCATCACCAATCTGTGCACCCCCCTGCTGGGCGTGCTGCTGCTGGCCCTGGGCTTCGGCCGGGTTCCATTCTCCAAATGGGAGCGTTTCATCCTTCCCTTGTGCGCGATCCTGACGGTGATTGCCGCCGTCTTCCTGGTGATCGCCATGAGCATCGGGTATCAGTAATTTTTATACTCCCCCCAAGTCGCGCCCCCCGGCCCAGCCGGGGGGCGTCTTTGCGCAAAAGCAGATACAAAAACCCGGGGCCGGAAGCTTGCGCTTCCGGCCCCGGGCTTTACAGGAGAAAAGTCAGAAGGACTTACGCCCTTTCCGCATTGATTATTCGTGCAGCAAACGATGAGGATTGTCGTGGGTCATCTGCACCAGTTCCTCTTGGGAGAATCCGCATTTCCGCATGCACTGCATGTACTCCAGCATCCCTTCGTCGCTGTAGGGGGAATTTACCTGGCCGAAATCCGTGCTCAGGACAACAGACTGACAGCCCACCGCCCGAATCTGGCGGGCGATCTCTTCCGCAGGGGTGCGCTTGTAATAGGTGGTAAAGTAGCAGTGCTCCACCACCGCGCCCAGCCGGGCAGCCTGCTGCTGTTCCACGGTGTACTGGTTCGCCGGGTTATCCGCGTGGGTCAGCACCACGTGCTCCACGCCCTTCTCCCGGGCGGCCTTGACCACCGCCATGCCTTCCCGGGCGCTGAGATGCCCGGTGCCCACCACCATGTGGTAGCTGGCGGCCACCTCCAGCACCTCGTACACCTGGGGGAGCAGCCGCCCCTCCTGGTCAAACACCGTCAGAAAGGGCGCGAAATCCGTCCCGTCCTCTCCATGGCGGAATCGCTGGTACTCCCGACCCTCCAGAGTGGGGAACCAGAGCATCCTTCCGCCCATCTGGGCGGTGCGCTCCGCCGCCTGGGGGTTGATCCCGCCCACAGAGCGGTTCAGCGCAATTCCGCCTGCGATGTCCAGCTCGGGAAACAGTTTGCCCAGCACCGCGGCCCGGCCTGCGGTGTCGGCAAAGTGGCTTTTGATGACACAGCCTGCCATCCCCGCCGCCTTGAGGCGGCGGGCCAGCTCCAGATCGTCGCACTTGCGGGGGCTTACATCGGGTGCCGTATGGATAAGGGAGTGGCATAGGAGGCGGCGCCGGCCAGGGTGATGGTCATGGCCACAGGACAGGGGCTCACGCCGATGGCATTGGCAATGGAGATGCCGATGGGCAAAAAGAGCATGATGGTGGGGATGTTGGACATGACCTGGGTGAGCAGGGCGGCCGCGAAGAAGATGATGGTGGTGATCATGAAGGGGCTGGGGTTGTCGCCCAGGATGTTCAGGATCTGCTGGGCCACCGCGTCGCCCAGGCCGCTGTTGCTGACGCCGGTGGAGATGGCGGTGAGGGAGCCCACCAGGAGCATGCAGTTCCAGTCGATGGCACGGATGGCCTCCTGCACGGTCATGCACTTGGTGCCCACAATGACCAGGGCGCCCACTGTGGCGGCAATGTGCATGGGCACATTATCGGGGCTGATCGCAATCACAACCAGCACACACAGCAGGGTGATCACAGCGATGGCGGCCTTTTTGGGGTCCAGAGGTTTTTTCTCCGTCTTGGCAAACTCAGGGATATACCCGGGGTGTCCGGGATCAGCTTGCGGCCGATAAAGGTGAAGTACAGGGTGCCCAGAATGCACACGCCCACGCCGAAGGGGGTGATGCTGAAGAAGCCGAAGGGAGTGATGCCCAGCTCCTCCATCACACTGTTGGCGGTGGCGTTGGAGCCCACGCCCACCAGCGTCACAAAGCCGCCGAACTGGGCGCCGAACAGCAGGGACAGCAGGGCCTTGGAGGGACCGATGCCGGCGGCGATGCACATGGCGGTCACCAGGGGGCCATGGCAGTCATCACGCCGATGTTGCTGCACACGGAGCTGAGCACGCAGGACACCACCAGGGTGGCGAGGATGATGTTGCGCTCACTTTTGCCCGTGACCTTGACCATTTTCTCGCCGATCAGATCCGTAATGCCGGCGTGGAACAGGGACGAGCCGATGACCATCATGCCGGCCAGCAGCACAATGGTGGTGCTGTTGTAGCCGGTAAAAATGTCATTGACCGTGATGATTCCGGTGTAGGCGAACACGATGGACGAGCCGATGGCAGTGACAATGATGGGCCAGGGCTCCCAGATAAAGAGGACGATTGTCGCGATAAGAATAATCAGCGCGAGTGTCATTTGAGTCATGGTCCATTCTCCTTTTCCTTGCAGTCAGCGCGGGCTGGGTCAGGGCCGGTACACGTCGTCGATGATCTCGTAGCCCTTCTCTGCCAGGGTCTTCTCCACCCAGGCCCGGTTGGCGGTGCCGTTCTTGGCCGCGGCCAGTTTCTTCTCGTCGGCGGCCTGGAACTTCTTGGCGTCCTCCAGAACCACAGCGGCGTCCTTGCGGGGGATGCAGATGACGCCGTCCGGGTCGGCCAGAATGATGTCGCCGGGGTTCACGCTGATGCCGCCGCAGCTGATGGGCACGTTCACCTCGCCCGGCCCTTCCTTGTAAGGGCCGCCGGGGGTGGTGCCGGTGCAGTAGACGGGGAAGTCCCAGTTGCCGATCTCGTCGATATCCCGGATGGGGCCGTCCAGAATGATGCCGGCCACCTTCTTGGTGTAGCGCAGGTAGGCCATCATGACCTCGCCCATCAGCGCCCGAGTGTCGTCCTCTTCGTTGGAAACCACCAGCACGTCCCCTTCATGGCACAGGTTCAGGGCGGCGTGGAGGGTCAGGTTGTCGCCGGCGCGGCATTTCACCGTATAGGCGGGGCCCACCATCATCTGAGCCTTGGGCTTGCTCACCAGGTGGATGCGGGGGTTCATGGCGCAGCTGCGGCCCATCACGTCGGCGGTGTTGGAGGCCGGGATGGTCTTGAACTGGGCCATGATCTCGGGATCAGGCATCTCACGTTTCAGATAAATTCTCTTTCCTACAGGCATTACAAACTTCTCCTCTCAACCTAACAGCCTTAGTTTTTGACAAAATAATCTTGTAAATTTTTCCATAAAAAACCCACGGTAGGGGCTGTCCCAAGAGCGGGATCGCGCCCCTGCCGTGGGTTTTGAGGGAAAAGGAAAACAGTGAAATCGTTAGAAATCGAACATCCCTGCGGGCTTGGTATCCGGCTTTTTGGTGTCGGTATAGGTCTGGGCGGTGGCATAGTCCACGTCATGGATGGGCCAGGTGGGCTCCTTGCCGCTGTACACTTCCTGCACGCCCATGGCGGCGAAATAGGAAGCGCGGTGGGCGGCCTCCACGGTGTTGCCGCCGATGTGGGGGTAGATGATCACGTTGTCCAGCGTGAGCAGGGGGTTGGCGGGGTCCACAGGCTCCTTGCGGATGGCATCCAGACCAGCGCCGGCAATCACGCCGTTCTTGCAGGCCTCATACAGGTCTTCCTCCACCACCAGGCTGCCCCGGGCGGTGCTGATGAGGAAGGCGGTGGGCTTCATCATTGCCAGCCGCTCTTTGTTGACCATGTCGCGGGTCACAGGGGTGTTGGGCGCGTGGAGGGAGACATAGTCGCTCTCCCGGAAGATGCGGTCCAGATACCGCACCACCTCCACGCCGTCGGGGAAATCCGCAGCGGGCTTATAGGGGTCGTAGGCCAGCACGTTCATCTCCATGGCCAGCGCCCGCCGGGCCAGACGGCTGCCGATGTTGCCGCAGCCGATGATGCCCAGAGTCTTGCCGTTCAGGGTGTTCTTGCGCACCTTCAGCTTGGCCTTGTAGTAGTCCTGCACCCAGGTGTTGTGCAGCACGGTCACATTCCGGCTGCACTCCAGAATGAGCATCAGGGCAGTCTCCGCCACCGAGGTGCTGTTGGCCACCGGGGCGTAGAGGGTCTTCACGCCGTTGTCATGGCAGGCCTTCAGGTCCACAGCGTCAAAGCCGGCGCCGTGGCGGACGATGACCTTCAAATTGGGGTTCGCCTCGATCACCTCCCGGGTAATGGGGGTGATGCGGACGATCATGGCGTCCGGCTGATACTCCTTCATGTCGGCCAGCACGTCTTTCGTCTCAAATCCCCGGCCATCGATCAGCGTGTGGCCGGCGTCCTCCAGCAGCTTTCTGCCCTCTTCCATAATCTCCTGCGGCAGCAAAATCTTCCAACCCAATGTGATTGCTCCTTTCTGTCCTTTTCCGCGTTACACGGCAGCCCAGCCCGGCCTGGAGAATCCCTTTTTTCGGCAAGCAGCGGGTGTTTTCTCCAAAGCAGGCTTGTCTTTTAAATGGTTTTTTTAGATGTTTTTATTATAATATTGGCATATGCACAAATCAAACAGTATAATTTAAGGCAATCCAACAAAAATAATTTGTACACAAGGGGATGTGCCATGGAAGGGATCGGTTTGTTCTGCTTTAAAGATCAAGCCAAAAGTTTAAGCCCTGTTCCCCTCCCCTATCGCCGGGGAAGCCAGCCGACGGCAGGCTGCGCGGACAGCCCGGAAGACAATAAAAAAGGCCGGGCAGGGATACTCTGCCCGGCTTTCTTTATGCTCCGCTGCTGTTTTGGTTGCGGTTTCTGTGGCATTGCCCAAGGGACCACAAAAACAAAAGCCCTTGAATCCTTTTGGGCTCAAGGGCTTTTATGGAGCTGCTATCCAGATTCGAACTGGAGACCTCATCCTCACCAACGGATTGGGAGGATAGGGTTTGCCGATTTCAGCCCCTTTTGCACCCTCATCGCTCCGGGGTGCTATCCTTCCCGAAACTCTTGTGTCCATTGTCTCCGTCCGCTCGTTTCCCCGTGTGGGTCAGCGTGTGGGGCAAAGGCCGCCGCGAACCAGCCATTGCTCCTCCGGCGCAGCCGGACTGTTACCAGTCCGCCTCACCCCACCGGCTCCGGGAGAGGCTCAGAACCTCTCCGCTCTCATCGAACAGCGTTTTGCGGACGCCTTCGGCGGCGTTGGCGCTCCAATAGTTGGGGGCGGAGACGCTGGAGAGGAACACACCGTCGGAAAACTGCGCGTAGGTGTTGCCCTCAAAGTCCGGCAGATACTCCGGCACATAGGTCCTGATATACACCAGGCACTCCCGGGCGGCAAAGAACACATTGTCCCGAACCTCCACGGTGCCGTCCTGCATATTCGGCCCGCCGTCGATCGTGAAAGCGCCGGTGGTGAAGCCGTGAACGTCCTCGCCGGTGTCGACCCAGTCACTCATCGTCGTGTACATGACGTAGTTGCCGCGGAAACTGACGCGCCTGAACTGATGGTCGGGATTCGCCTCCTCGTCCCAGTTGAAATAGATGAGCGCCGAGCCGCAGTGGTAGAACACATTGCCCTCGATGGTCACATCCGTCACATCAAAGACCTGGCCGCTGAACTCGATGGCGGTCTCCAGTCCCAGCCC
>CASFKY010000042.1 GCA_949295465.1 uncultured Oscillospiraceae bacterium | reverse complement strand
TAGCCGGTGTAGCCGCAGAAGAGATCGGCCCCCTCCAGGGCGGCGCGGGCGTCGGCGGTGAGGCCGCCGGGCCCGCCGGGGCCAAGGCCCACCAGGGTGAGAAGATTCATGGTTTCCTCCTGAAAAGTGATGAGAAAGGGGGCGGGGGCCCTGCCCAAAGGACGGGCCGGGATGGCCGCCCGGGAAGGCAGGCCCTGCCATTTAAAACGAGGGGGCAAAGGGCCGCAGGGCCAGGGCCAGGGTGATGCCCTCAAAGCGGGTTTTGGGGATGAGCAGCCGGCCTCCCTCGCTGGCCGCGAGAGCCGCCCGCTCACAGACATTGTCCACTCCGGTGACGGATTTGACAAACTCCGAGCCGGAGAAGGGCCCGGGCAGGGCCGCCAGGGTCTCGGCCTCAAAAAAGCGCAGAGGAAGGGAGAGGGATTCGGCCAGCTCCAGCAGGCCCGCCTCGTCCTCTTTGAGGCGGATGGAGGCAAGGCCACACAGGCAGCGGCGGGAGAGCCCCTGCCCGGAAAGAAAGGCCTGCACCGCCTCGGCCAGGGCCCCGGCGCTCACCCCCCGGCGGCAGCCGATGCCCAGCACCCCGATGCGGGGCACCAGGAGAAGGGGAGAGGAGAGGGTCCAGGGGCCGGGGCGAAGGCTCAGCACCACGTCCGCCTCGGGGCGATTCTGGGTGAGGGTTACCCCGGCGGGCAGCTGGCCCTCCAGGGGCCAATCGGAATACAGCCGCACCTGGCCCCCCTCCAGGATGCGGGAGGAGACCGTCTTGATGCGGCCAGGGTTCAAGAGCGCGCAGCCGTTTGCCTTGGCCCAGCTGTCCACCGCCCAGAGGCCCCGCAGGTCGGTGGCGGTGGTGAGGATGGGGCTTGCCCCGTAGAGGGCCGCCAGCCGCCGGGCCAGTTCGTTAGCGCCCCCCAGGTGCCCCGAGAGCAGGGGGATGAGATACCGGCCCGACTCGTCCCCCACCAGCACCGCCGGGTCCCGGGTCTTGTCCGCCACAAAGGGGGCGATGGAGCGCACCGCGATGCCCGCCGCCCCGATGTACACCAGAGCGTCCGCCTCCCGGAAGGCCAGGGCCGTCCAGTCGGCAAGGGAGATGTGCCCCTCGCCCCGGCAGGGGGTGAAGCCGGCGGTGTCCCCCTCCTCTTCCAGGGTCTGGGCCAGACGGCGGCCCAGGGCGCAGCCTTGTTCGGTGAAGGCGATCAGTTCGACGCGCATGGCTCCCCCTTTCGGTAGCCGGTGGTGAAGGCGGGGTCATAGAGGCAGGATTTTTCGTACCCGCTCTCCTTGAGAAAATCCCCCACCAGCACCAGGGCGGTGCGGCTCACCCCGGCCTTTTCCCCGGTCTTTGCCAGGTCGGCCAGCTTACAGCGCAGCAGCTTTTCCTCCGGCCAGCTGGCCTTGTACACCAGGGCCGCCGGGGTGTCGGGGGTGTAGGCCCCTTTCAGCAGCTCCTGGGTGAGGCGGGGCAGCATCCCCGCCGAGAGAAAGATCACCATGGTGGCCCCGTGGGCCGCCAGGCTGGCGATGTCCTGCCCCGGGGGCACCGGGGTGCGGCCCGCCATCCGGGTGATGATGACGGTCTGGCTCACCGCCGGCAGGGTGTACTCGGCCCCCAGGGCCGCCGCCGCCGCGCAGAAGCTGGACACCCCCGGCGTCACCCGGCAGCGGATGCCAAGTTTTGCCAGTTCGTCCATCTGCTCCCGGATGGCCCCGTAAAGGCTGGGGTCCCCGGTGTGCAGCCGCACCGAGGCAAGCCCCGCCGCCTCGGCCTTGGTCAGTTCTTCCACCACCTGGGGCAGGGTCATCTCGGCGCTGTTCAGGATGCGGCAGCCGGGCTTTGTGAGCCCCAGCAGAGCCGGGTTTACAAGGCTGCCCGCGTAGATGACCAGGTCCGCCCTCGAGAGCAGCCCGGCCCCCCGCCGGGTGATGAGATCGGGCGCGCCCGGCCCGGCCCCCACAAAATCGATCATGTTGTCTCCTCCCCCACCAAAAAGGTGGCAAAATAGCTCTGCCGGCCGTCGTATTCGGCAAGGTCCGGGCAGAGGTACTCGTCTTTGAGCCCGCAGTTGAGGGCCAGGGCCGGGTGCAGCTCCTCCCGCCCGGCCAGTTCCTCCACCACCTGGGGCAGCCGCCGCCCGCTCTTCATCAGCACCTTGGTGCCGGGCAGGGCCAGGGCCTCTTCCAGCCCACTGCTGCCGGCGGGCAGGATGTGGAGGGGTTTGTCCATGGCAGTGAGGCTGCGCCCCAGGGCCGCCGCCGCCGCGCAGAAGCTGGGCACCCCCGGGATGAGCCGGGCCGGCCAGCCCTCCCCGGCCAGAATCCTGTAGAGGTAGTGGACGGTGGAATAGACCGACACGTCCCCCAAGGTGAGCATGGCTACGCTGCGCCCGGCCTGCAAATGGGGCCGCACCAGGTCGGCGGCCCGGCGGTATTCTTCCTCTAAAATCGACTTGTCCCGGGTCATGGCCAGGGGCAGGGGCAGGATGGTCTTGCCGGTCAGGTCCGCCGCCCCCCGCAGAATGTCCAGAGCCAGGGTGCGGCCCGAGGGGGTCTGGGGCGCCGCGATCACCGGGCAGGCCTCCACCGCCCGCAGGGCCGCCAGGGTGAGCAGCTCCGGGTCCCCCGGGCCCACGCTCACCCCGTAAAAGATGGCTTTGTGCTCCATGAGATGTCCTCCCGTTCCAGGATTTTTTGGGCGGCGGGGGTGAGCCCCAGGCTGCCCCGGCTCAGGCTGAACAGCCAGGCCCCCGCC
>CASFKY010000041.1 GCA_949295465.1 uncultured Oscillospiraceae bacterium | reverse complement strand
CTCGGCCCGGAGCGGCAGCTCCGCCTCCCGGGACCTGCGGGTGGCGTGAAACAACAAAACAGCGGCCCTGCCCTTTCGGGGGCGGGGCCGCTGTTTGAATACAGGGCGAAAGAGGGATCAGTCCCGACGGTATATGTCCCGGGTGTAGACCTTTTCCTCCACGTCCTGGAGTTCCTCGGTAAAACGGTTGGCTACGATCACATCCGCCTGAGCCTTGAAGACGGCCAGGTCCCGCTCCACCCGGGCTCCGAAGAAGGAGTCTTCCTGGAGGGTGGGCTCGTAGACCACCATGGGCACGCCCCGCTGCCCAATCCGCCGCATCACGCCCTGGATGCTGGACTGGCGAAAGTTGTCGCTGCCGGTTTTCATGGTGAGGCGATAGATGCCCACCAGCCTGGGCTTGCGGGCCAGGATCCGCTCGGCAATAAAGTCCTTGCGGGTGCGGTTGGCCTCCACAATGGCCTGCATCAGATTCTGGGGCACATCCTGGTAGTTGGCCAGCAGTTGCTTGGTGTCCTTGGGCAGACAGTAGCCGCCGTAGCCAAAGCTGGGATTGTTGTAGTGGTCGCCGATCCGGCTGTCCAGGCTGACGCCCCGAATGATCTGGGCGGTATCCAGCCCGCGCACCTCGGCATAGGTGTCCAGCTCGTTGAAAAAGCTCACCCGCAAAGCCAGATAGGTGTTGGCAAAGAGCTTGATGGCTTCGGCCTCGGTGGTGCCGGGGTAAAGGGTGGGAATCTCCTTTTTAAGGGCACCCTCGGCCAGCAGCTCACCAAAGCGGCGGGCGGCCTGGCCAAGCTCCTCATTGCCCTTGGGGGCGCCCACCACAATCCGGCTGGGGTAGAGGTTGTCGTAGAGGGCCCGGCCCTCCCGCAGAAACTCGGGACTGAACAGCAGCTTGGCGCCGGTTTTCTCCGCCATGGCTTTGGTAAACCCCACCGGCACGGTGGATTTGATGACGATCACAGCCCGAGGGTCCAGCTCCATCACCTGATCGATGACGCTCTCTACACTGCTGGTGTTGAAGTGATTCTGTTCCGGGTCGTAGTCAGTAGGGGTGGAGATGATGACGAAATCCGCCCCGGTAAAGGCCTCGGCCGGGTCGGTGGTGGCCTTCAGGTCCAAGGAATGGTGGGCCAGGTAGTCCTCGATCTCCCGGTCGGCGATGGGAGACTGGCGGCGGTTGATTTTTTCCACCTTTTCGGGCAGCAGGTCCAGCGCGGACACAGTGTTGTGCTGGGACAAAAGCACGGCGTTGGAAAGCCCCACATAGCCGGTACCGGCCACGGCGATCTTCATAGACATCCTCCCTTGGGGCGCCGGGGCGGCAGGGCCCGGGCGCGGCTCTTATTCACTCCACTATACCACCGGCAAGGATTTTTTTCAATGTAAAGACAAAAAGCCGGGGCGGCCGGAAGTTCCGGCTGCCTCGGCAGCTTTACTGGGTCAGGGGCTTGTCGGGGAAGGTCACCGTGATGCAGGTGCCCTTGCCCTCCTGGCTTTCCAGTTTGATGGAAGCGTGGTGCAAGAGGGCGATGTGCTTTACGATGGCCAGGCCCAGCCCGGTGCCGCCGGTGGCCTTGGAGCGGCTCTTGTCCACCCGGTAAAATCGCTCGAAGACCCGGCTCTGGCTGGCGGGAGGAATGCCGATGCCGTTGTCCTCCACTTGCAGATAGGGGCTGCCCTCCGGGGTGCGCCCCACCGACACCTTCACCAGCCCGCCGGGCCGGTTGTAGCGGATGGCGTTGTCGCACAGATTGACGCACAGCTCCTCCAGCAGGTGGGGGATCCCCTGCACCAGGGTGTTTTCCCCCTCCAGCCGCAGCCCCACAAAGGCCTTCTGGGCGTTGACCCGCAGGCTGTCCACGCAGCCCTTGGCGATGCGGTACAGGTCGGTGCTCTCCATCTCGGCGGGCTGGGTGTCCCGGTTGTCCAGGGCCGACAGCTGGATGATGTCGGCCACCAGGGCCAGCATCCGCCCTGCCTCCACCCGGATCTTGCTGGCAAAGGCTGGAATGTCTTGGGGCTTGGCCATGCCGTTCTCCATCAGCTCTGCGTAGCCGGAGATGCTGGTGAGGGGGGTCTTGAGCTCGTGGCTCACATTGGCGGTGAACTCCTGGCGGAGCTTTTCGTTGTTCTGGCGCAGCAGCCGGTCGGCCCGCAGGGCGCTGGCAAAGGGTTCCAGTTCCCGGTAGGGCACTGTGTCCGGCAGATGCTCCAAATCCTCCCCCATCTTCAGGATGGGCCGCACCAGCTGGCGGGTGAGTAGGATGGAGAGAAGCACCGACAGGATGAGGATGAGGAAGCAGCAGACCACCAGAGCCGGCAATGCGGCGTCATAGAGGGCATAGGCGCCCCCCACGTCCCGGGCAATCCGCAGGATGTTGCCGTCCTCCAGCAGGATGGCCTGGTAATAGGTATTGTAGCCAAGAGTGGCGCTCTGGCGCCGGGCGCTGCCCTCGCCCTGGCTTAAGGCATCCTGGATCTCGGGGCGGCTCAGGTGGTTTTCCATGGGGCCGTTGGCCGAACTCTCGTACAGCACCTCCCCCTGGGGAGAGATGAGGGTGAGACGCAGGTTTTCGTCGCTGAAGGCGGCCAGCTCTTCGGGAGAGTCCAGATACTGACAGGTGCGGGCAATGGTCCGGGCGGCGGTGGCCAGGTCCTGGGTCACCTGCTGGTCAAAAGCCCGGTAAAAGACGTAAAGGCTCAGGATGGCGGTGAGGGCCATGCTGAACAGACCGATAAAGATGAGGCGGAAGTTGATCCGCTCCTCCATACTGTCCTGCCGCTTCATACCGGCTCCTCGGCGGCCAGTTTATAGCCCACCTTGCGCACGGTTTGGATGCAGCCGCCGGCCTGGCCCAGTTTCTGGCGCAGGGTGCGCACATGCATGTCGATGGTGCGGCTTTCCAGGGAAAAATCGGTGTCCCACACCTTCTGCATGATGGTGTCCCGGTTGAGCACCATCCCCGGCGAGGAAAGGAAGAGCCGCAGCAGGCTGTATTCCTTGAAGGTCAGCTCCACCGGCTCCCCGTCCACTGTCACCACATGGCGGCTGTCGTCCATCTCAATGCCCTCAAAGCGCAGCAGATGTTCCGCCTGGCCCCGCTGGGCCCGGCGCAGGGCGGCTTTGATCCGGCTGGTGAACTCCATCACCCCAAAGGGCTTGGAAATATAGTCGTCGGCTCCTTTGTCCAGCCCCTTCACCACGTCCAGTTCCCGGTCCCGGGCGGTGACCAGGATCACCGGCAGGGCTGCGGTGGCGGGGTCCCTCCGCAGTTTTTCCAGGATGGTGAGCCCATCCTCGCCGGGCAGCATCAGGTCCAGCACCACCAGTTCCGGCAGTTGCTGGCGGCAGGCGGCCCAGAAGGCCTCTCCGTTCTCAAAGCCCTGGGCTTCCAGGCCGGCGCTGGTCAGGGCGTATTGTTCCAGTTCGCAGATGCTCGAATCGTCTTCCACGATGTAGATCATATATTTTAAGACTCCTTAGAAAGGGGATACCGGGCCAGATATTTGGCGAAACGCTTTTCAAAGTCCTCGTCCCCTTCTTTTATTTTACCAAGATAGGCGTGGGTGTCAAAGCTGTCCTGGGCCACCTCGATCATGGCCACCGCAATGTTGCTGCAATGGTCGGCCACCCGCTCGTAGTTGGTGAGCAGGTCGTTGAGCACAAAACCGTACTCGATGGAGCAGGTGCCCGCCTGAAGCCGGGCGATGTGCCGGGTTTTGATCTGGCGGACCAGATCGTCGATGACCTGCTCCATGGGTTCCACCTTGGCGGCTTCGCCCATGTCGCTCTTCTCAAAGCTGGTGATGGTGCGGTCGATCAGGTCCTGGATGGCGGCCTCCAGCACCCCCAGCTCCCGCTGGGCCGCGTCGGAAAAGACGATATTCTTGTCGTTCATCTCCCGGGCGGTCTTGCACAGGTTCTGGGCGTGGTCGCCGATCCTCTCAAAGTCGCTGATGGTGTGCAGCAGGGTGTTCACACTGTGGCTGTCGGCCATGGTCATGTCGCAGGCCGACAGTTTGACCAGATAGGTGCCCAGCTGGTCTTCATAATGGTCGATGCTGTCCTCCTGCCTGTCCACCTTGTCGGCAAGCTCGGCGCTGAAGCTGTGGGTCAGGGACATGGCCTGCAAAAGGCTCATGCGGGCCACCTCGGCCATGTCGCAGGTGACCACCCGGGCCCGGTCGGCGGCCACGGCGGGGGTGGAGAGCAGACGCTCGTCCAACAATTGAAACTGGTCAGGCTTCTTGTCATCCTTGATGGTGAGGATGGCAAGCTTCTCCAGCAGGGAGCTGAAGGGCAGCATGACGATGCTGGCCAGAATGTTGAAGGTGGAATGAATGATGGCGATGCCCACCGCGCTGGCCGACTCGTTCACAAAGGCAAAGCCGATCACCGCATTGAGGCTGTAGTAGATGGTGGAGAAGAAAATGACGCCGATGATGTTGAAGTACAGGTGAACAAAAGCCACCCGGCGGGCGTCCTTGTTGGCGCCCACGCTGGAGATGAGGGCGGTGGCGCAGGTGCCGATGTTCTGGCCCATCACGATGGGCAGGGCAGTGGCATAGGTGACCACGCCGGTGGTGCACAGTGCCTGCAAAATGCCCACGCTGGCGCTGCTGGACTGGATGATGGCGGTGAGGATGGTGCCGGCCAGGATGCCCAGGATGGGGTTGGAGAAGGCCAGGAACAGGTCGGTGAACCAGGGCTCGTCGGCCAGGGGCTGCACCGCGCCGGACATGGTCTCCATGCCGGTCATCAGCACCGCGAAGCCGATGAGGATGGTGCCCACGCCCTTTTTCTTCTCACTCTTGCAGAACATATACAGCACGATGCCGATGAAGGCCAGCAGCGGGCTGAAAGAGGAGGGCTTGAGCAGGGAGATGAACAGGCTGTCGCCCTGCAGGCCCGTGAGGCTCAGCAGCCAGCTGGTGACGGTGGTGCCCACGTTGCTGCCGATGATGATGCCGATGGCCTGGTGCAGCTGCATGATGCCGCTGTTCACAAAGCCCACCACCATCACGGTGGTGGCGCTGCTGGACTGGATGACCGCAGTGACGGCCAGGCCCAGCCCGAAGCCCTTGAGGGGGCTGTCGGTCAGGCGGCTGAGGATGGTCTGCAATTTGCCGCCGGCCTGTTTTTCCAGGGCGTTGCCCATGGTGTCCATGCCGAAAAGGAAAAGAGCCAGCCCGCCCAGCAGGCTGAAAAAGTTGAAGATGCTCATAGATTCCTCGTTCCTTTGTCTGCCCGCTTGGCGGCGGGCCGTTCTCATTTGTTCCCTTTGTAAAATTCTTACCTTAGTATTGTAAAATGGGTCAGGTAAAATCCGCTATCAGCGAAATGTAAAATCTGTGTAAAATTAACCGTTCAAGAGCAATTTTGTCCCCCTTTGGTCCTCTGGCCCATATATACGCGGCCCGGCGGGGCGACTTTACCGGGACCTCGACTTATTTTACCGTTTCTTTGCACAAGAGGCAAAAGAGGGCCTCGTAATTTTACACAGGTTTTGCCTGAGCGTGGTGGTTTGACCCGGCACGGCGGGCTAGAATAGGGATGTACCCGAAAGGAACAAACAAAAAGCTGCCCGGAGGCCTTCAGCAAAGCAGGCCGAACAAGAATATCCGGGCAAAATCGAAACGAAAGGATCTATTCAGCATGAAAAAGATTGTTTCTGTACTCTGCGCCGGCGCTATGATGGCCCTGTGCCTCACCGGCTGCGGCGGCTCCGCTTCTTCCAGCTCTGCCGCTGCCTCTTCTTCCACCGCCGCCTCTTCTTCTTCCGCGGCTGCCTCCGCCTCCACCGAGGCGCTGTCCGGCACCGTGGCCACCGGCGGGTCTACCAGCATGGAGTCTGTGATGGCCGCTCTGCAGGAGGCTTTCCTGGAAGTGCAGCCCGATGTGACCGTTACTTATGATCCCACCGGCAGCGGCGCAGGCATCACCGGCGCCACCGACAAGACCCTGGACATCGGCCTTTCCAGCCGGGACCTGAAGGATGAGGAGAAAGAGGCCGGTGTGAGCGGCACCACCGTGGCGCTGGACGGCATCGCCATCATCGTGAACAACAACAACGCTGTGGCCGACTTGAGCCTGGATCAGATCGCCGGCATCGCCAAGGGTGAGATCACCAACTGGAGCGAGGTTGGCGGCGCCGACGCCCCCATCGTGCTGGTGGGCCGTGAGGCCGGCAGCGGCACCCGCGACGGCTTTGAGAGCATCGTGGGCGTGGAGGACGAGTGCGTCTACTCCCAGGAGCTCACCGCCACCGGCGCTGTGATTGCCGCCGTGGCCAGCAATGAGAACGCCATCGGCTATGCTTCCCTCTCCGCTCTGGATGACACCGCCAAGGCTGTGACTGTGGACGGCGTGGCTTGCAGCGAGGAGACCGTCCTGGACGGCACCTACAAGATCCAGCGCCCCTTCGTCTTCGTCACCAACGACAGCGTGGAGCCCTCTGAGGCGGTGCAGGCATTCATCGACTTCGCCACCAGCGCGGACGCTGCCGACCTGATCCGTGCCGCCGGCGCGGTGCCTGTGGCCTGAGCCGAAGATTTCGGATCCCTCTTCCCTTCCCGACAAGTTCTTTAAAACCCGTTTCTTGAATTTTCCTTTGTAAAACTTCTTACAAATTCCTTCTTACGTTGTGTTCCCTCTTGGCCCGGCCCTCCCGCTTTGGCGGCGGACCGGGCCTTTTTAAGGGGAAAAAGCAAAGCCGTTTCCTTGATATTGTGTGTAGTGTGCAGTCAGAAAGAAAAGAGAACGATATGAAAAAAGCAAAGCGAGCCAAAGGGTTTGTGGAAACCTTTATGAACGGCGTATTCTTTGTGGCGGGCATGACGGCCATCTTCTGCGTCCTGCTCATCACTGTGTATATGTTCATCGCCGGCCTGCCCGCCATCCGGCAGATCGGCCTCAAGGACTTTTTGCTGGGCCAGGTGTGGGCCTCCACCGCCGCCGAGCCCCAGTACGGCATCCTGCCCTTCATCCTCACCAGCTTCTTCGGCACCCTGGGCGCGGTGATCCTGGGGGTGCCGGTGGGGCTGCTCACCAGCGTCTTCCTCAGCAAGATGGCTCCTGCCCGCCTGGGCAAACTGGTGAACAGCGCCGTGGAGCTGCTGGCCGGTATCCCCAGCGTGGTGTACGGCCTGATCGGCATGACGGTGCTGGTGCCCCTGGTGGCCTCCCTCTTCGGGCTGCCCAGCGGCGCCTGCCTGCTGGCAGCCATCCTGGTGCTGATGGTGATGATCCTGCCCAGCATCGTGTCGGTGAGCGTCACGGCCCTGAACGCGGTGCCCCCCGAGTATGAGGAGGCCAGCCTGGCCCTGGGCGCCACCAAGACAGAGACCTATTTCAAGGTGAGCATCCCCGCCGCCCGCAGCGGCATTGCCGCAGGGGTGGTGCTGGGCATCGGCCGGGCCATGGGCGAGGCCATGGCCGTGATGATGGTGGCCGGCAATGTGGCCAACATGCCGGGCCTGTTCAAGAGCGTGCGCTTCTTGACCACCGCCATCGCCAGCGAGATGAGCTACGCCAGCGGCCTGCAGCGGCAGGCGCTGTTCAGCATCGCCCTGGTGCTGTTCGTCTTCATCATGCTGCTGAACGCATTTCTCAACCGGGTACTGAAGGGAGGCAGCCAGGATGAACACTAAACGCAAGGCTTACAACTGTATTCTGCCGGCTCTGGTCTTTTTGGGCGCGGGGCTCACGGTGCTGCTGCTGGTGATCATCATCGGGTTTGTGCTCTTCAAGGGTATCCCCGAGCTGAGCTGGAGCCTTCTCACCAGCGTGCCCAGCGTCATCCGCAAGGTGGACGGCATTCTTCCCTACATAGTAAACACTTTGTATGTTGTACTGCTTAGTATACTGATTGTATTGCCCCTTGGGGTGGGCGCCGCGGTCTACCTCACCGAGTACGCCAAAAACCGGCGTCTGATCGGGATCATTGAGTTCACCACCGAGATCCTGGCCGGCATCCCCAGCATCATCTACGGCCTGGTGGGCATGCTGGTCTTCAACCAGAAGCTGGGCCTGGGCGGGTGCCTGATCTCGGGCAGCCTGACCCTGGTGATCATGACCCTGCCCACCATCATCCGCACCACCGAGGAGAGTCTGAAAACCGTGCCCCAGAGCTACCGGGAGGGGGCGCTGGGGCTGGGCGCGGCCAAGTGGCACATCGTGCGCACCCTGGTGCTGCCCTGCAGCCTGGACGGCATCGTCACCGGCTGCATCCTGGCCATCGGCCGGATCGTGGGCGAGAGCGCGGCCCTGCTGTTCACTGCGGGCTGCGGCAAGGTGCTGGCCCAGAGCGTATGGCGGGCCTACACCAGCAGCGGCGCCACCCTGTCGGTGGCCCTGTACATGACCGTCTTTGAGGAGGGCAATTTTGACGTGGGCTACGCCATTGCCGCCGTGCTGATGGTTCTGGTGCTGGTGCTCAACCTGCTGGCCAAGTTCAGCAGCAAGAAGCTCAAGAGAAAGTTTTGACCGCGAAGGAGAAGATAGAGATGAATGATCCGATTTTGCAAACCCGGGACCTGAAACTGTATTACGGCACCTTCCAGGCGCTGAAGGGCATCAATATGGAGATTGCCGAGCGGAGCATCACCGCCCTGATCGGCCCCTCCGGCTGCGGCAAATCCACTTTTCTGAAGACCCTGAATCGGATGAACGACCCGGAGCTGGTGCCCGGGCTGCGGGTGGAGGGCCAGGCCCTCTACCGGGGCGAGGACATCTTTGACAAGAGCGTGGACGTGACCCTGCTGCGCAAGAAGATCGGCATGGTGTTCCAGAAGCCCAACCCCTTCCCCATGAGCATCTATGACAACATCGCCTACGGGCCCCGGCTGCACGGCACCCGCAGCAAGGCCCAGCTGGACGAGATCGTGGAAAAGAGCCTGCGGGGCGCAGCCATCTGGGACGAGGTGAAGGACCGGCTGAAAAAGAGCGCCCTGGGCCTTTCGGGCGGCCAGCAGCAGCGGCTGTGCATTGCCCGCGCCCTGGCGGTGGAGCCGGACGTGCTGCTGATGGATGAGCCTACCAGCGCCCTGGACCCGGGCAGCACCATGAAGATCGAGGCCCTGATGAGCGAGCTGAAGGAAAAGTACACCGTGGTGATCGTCACCCACAACATGCAGCAGGCCGCCCGCATCAGCGACGAGACCGCCTTCTTCTTGCTGGGTGAGATGGTGGAGAAAGGCCCCACCGAGCAGGTGTTCTCCCGCCCGCAGGACAAGCGCACCGAGGACTACATCACCGGCCGGTTCGGTTAAGGAGGAAAAGACCCATGAGTTTGAGAGAAAAATACGACAGCGACCTGCGCCGACTGGAAGAGGCCGTGCGCCGGATGGGCGAGGAGGTGCGCCAGGCCCTCACCCTCTCCCTCCAGTCGGTGGAGGAGAAAAACAAGGAACTGGCCAACCAGGTGATCGAGGGAGACCGGGACATCGACAGCCAGGAGCGGGAGATCGAGCATCTCTGCATGACTCTTCTGCTGCGTCAGCAGCCCATCGCCAGCGACCTGCGCCAGGTGAGCGGGGCCCTGAAGATGGTCACCGACCTGGAGCGGATGGGGGACCATGCGGCGGATATCGCCGAGGTGGGCCTGGCTCTGGCGCCTCAGGCAGCCCTCTCGGAGGGACTGCGCCAGATGGCCCGGAATGCCCTGGAGATGGAGAAGGAGGCCCTGGAGGCCTTCCTGGGCCGGGACCTGAAAAAGGCGGACCGGGTGGTACAGGCCGACGATGCCCAGGACGCCCAGTTTGACCAGGTAAAGAAGGAGCTGGCCGGCCGGCTGGCCGCCGACCCCTCCTGTGCCGACGAGACGCTGGATATACTGATGATCGCCAAATACATGGAGCGGCTCTCGGACCACGCGGTGAATGTGGCCGAGTGGGCCCGCTTCTGCCAGACCGGCCTCTACCGGGGAGAGCAGATCGTCTGATCGGTCCCCGCCGGAATTTTATGAATTGCCATCCAGGCTTTGCTTTTGGGGCGGCGCGCCGTAAAAGGCGCGCCGCCCGCTTTTTGTGCCTCTTGCCGGGAAGGCCGGGGCCGGGTACAATAGAGAAAGGAATTTTGCCCAGAGAAAGGAGAGGGAGAGATGGATCAGAACCCTGCCATGAAGATCATCGCCCATATCCGCACCGATTTTGCCACCAAGTTCGGCATCCCCCGCCAGAGCGGCCTGGTGGAGGAGCTGAAGGCCCGCATCCTCTTTGAGGAGGAGTACCGGGTGGCCGAGGCGGTGCGGGGGCTGGAGGAGTTTTCCCACATCTGGGTCATCTGGCAGTTTTCGGGGGCCATCCGGCCGGGCTGGTCGCCCACGGTGCGGCCGCCCCGGCTGGGGGGCAACACCCGCATGGGGGTGTTTGCCACCCGCTCCCCCTTCCGGCCCAATCCCATCGGCCTGTCCTGCCTCAGGCTGGAGCGGATCGAACACTCCCCCCAGTGGGGGCCGGTGCTCTGGGTGTCGGGGGCGGATCTGATGGACGGCACCCCCATCTATGACATCAAGCCCTATCTGCCCTATGCGGACTGCCGCCCCGAGGCGGTGGGGGGCTTTGCCGCCGCGGCCCCCGAGAGAAGGCTGCGGGTGCGGGATGATCAGGGTCTGGCCGGCCGGATGCCTGCCGAGAGGTGGGCGGCGCTGCGGGGGGTTCTGGAAGAGGACCCCCGGCCCTCCTACCAGAAGGACCCGGACCGGGTATACGGTTTTGAGTTTGGCGGCTGGCAGGTGCGGTTCTCGGTGGAAGGAGAGGAACTTCTTCTGCGGGAGCTGAGCCCTCTGGCCGGCGGAGAGACTGAAAAAAACGAGGAAGGAAAGGAAACAACATGAAGGTATTGCTGGTAAACGGAAGCCCCAACGAGCACGGATGCACCAACCGGGCCCTGCGGGAGGTGGCCGGGGCCCTGAAAAAGTGGGAGATCGAGAGCGAGATTTTCTGGATCGGGATGAAACCGGTGTACGGCTGCATCGGCTGCGGCCGCTGCCGGGACCTGAACCGCTGCGTCTTTGTGGCCGACTGCGGCAACGATCTGCTCTATAAAATGCAGCAGGCGGACGGGATCGTCATCGGCTCGCCGGTCTACTACGGGGGCCCCAACGGCACCCTCTGTGCATTGCTGGACCGGGTCTTTTATGCCGGCAGCCACACCCTGGCGGGCAAGCCGGCCGCGGCGGTGGTGAGCTGCCGCCGGGGCGGGGCCACCGCCGCCTTTGACCGGCTGAACAAGTACTTCACCATCAGCCGGATGCCGGTGATCTCCAGCCAGTACTGGAACATGGTGCACGGCTTTACCCCCGAGGATGTGGAACAGGACGCGGAGGGGCTGCAAACCATGCGCACCCTGGCCGACAACCTGGCCTACTGGCTGCGCTGCCGGGAGGCGGCGGGCATTCCCCTGCCCCGGCCGGAGGCCACCACCTTCACCAATTTCATCCGCTGAATCAGAACAGGAACGGCCCGGGGCCCGCAGAAATACTCTGCGGGCCCCGGGCCGTTGACGTATGGGATGAGAGAAAGTCAGTTTGTCTGGGGCCAGAGCTGCTGGCCGTTCACGGTCAGCCGGTCCACCTGATCCAAATCCAGCGGCTGGTCAAAGAGCAGCTTGATCAGGATCTCCTGGGTGCCGTCCTCCTCAAAGCTCACCATGGTGCCGGCGGAGGTGTACTCGGTGAGGCTGGTGCCGTCCTTGAGGAAGATCTCGAACTCCGGCTGCAGGGAGGTCTCCAGCATCTCCCCTTCCCCGTAGAAGGAGATGCCGGCGGGGCTCAGCTCCACCTGGGTCATCTTCCAGGGCTTCTGGTCAAAATCGCAGGGGATCAGCAGATTGTCCTGGGAGGGCTCGAGCCGGAAGGTGGCGTCCCAATCCCCCTCGATATACTGGTAGCTGGTGGCATCAAAGGCGATGTGCAGCTGGGCCGGGTCCGCATCTTGGGGCAGGGCGCAGACCTGTTCCTGGCGCAGGGGGTCGGTGTCCCGGGGCACTCCCTTGTAGCTCTCCTGGGAATCGTCGTACCGATCCACCACCGCCACCGGCTCTTCCAGCCGGCGGCCCTCGCCGTCGGTGAGATAGAAGGAGATGCGGTTGTACCGGCTCTCGGGGGAGATCTGGGTGAGAATGTGCAGCCCGTCCGAGATGACGCCGCTGGCCATATAGGTGAGCCAGGGGTAGGCTTCGCTCTGGCGGGTATACTGGATGGCCAGCAGGGGCAGGTTGTCCTGGGCCAGCTGCCGGGCCAGAGGGGTCTGGTCCGAGCCGGTGAGGCTGTAGCCGCCCCGGCGGGCGGGATAGGTGATGGCCGGATAGGGCACCTTGTCCTGGATGTCGGCCACCGTAAAGCCGGTGTCATGTTCGGTGTCGTCCTGCCGGCCGGTGAGGATGGTGCCCAGGTGGAGGCTCACCTTGCCGGGGGCGCTGCCCCCGAATTTCTGGGCGGTGATCCGCAGGATGGCGCTGCCGTTCTCGTCCATGGAGACATGGTCGCAGTAGGCCCAGTCCATCCCGCTCACTTCCAGCTCGGGCACCTCCAGGTTCTCATCCAGCCGGTTCTGGCCGGTGGTGTCGGTGAGGCTCAGGTAGAAAAGGGCGGTGTCTCCGTCGCTGAGGGCGGCGATCACCTCCGCACGGATCCCCTCCGACTCACACACCTCGTCCAGCGGGGTGAAGAGGGCCAGGGTCTCGGCGCTCACCGAGGAGAGCCGCACCGCCAGGTCCGGCACCGCCGCCAGCCCGCCTAGGGAAAAGACCAGGCAGAGGGCGCACACCCCCGCCACCGTCACCAGCCGGCGGAGGAGCCGGCCGTGGAACCGGCGGCCGGGCTGGGAGGCGGCGTAGAGGATCCTCTTTTTCACAAAGGGGGAAAGGCGCACCGGGTCCAGATCCCGTTCCAGCGCCCGGCGCAGGGTCTCGTCAGAGATCTTCATAGGCCGCTCCCTCCAATCGTTGTTCCAGTTTTTGCCGTGCCCGCCGCAGCCGGATGCTGACGGTGGGCTGGGGGCAGTTCAACAGCCGGGCGATCTGCCCCACCGAAAAGCCCTCATAGTAATGCAGCAGGATGACCTCCCGGTAGACGGGCTTTAGGTCCTGCACCTCCCGCAAAAGAAGGCCGGGCTCCCGGGTCCGGGTGCCGTCCTCCCACAGTTCGGGATAGTTGGCCACCAGGTCCACCCGGCGGCGCCAGCTGCTCTTCAACAGGTCCTTGCAGGTGTTCACCAGCACCTTCATCACAAAGGCCCGGGGGTTGGAGCCGGGGCGATAGTGGCGGAAGATCTTGAGGAAGGACTCCTGCACGGCGTCCTCGGCCATCTCCCGGCTGCCCAGGTAGACGAGGGCCAGCCGCAGCATCTCGTCGCCGTATTCTTCCACAAGCTCCGTCATCTCGTCGGCGCTCAGCGCGGCAGGCATCCGCCCCGCCCCCTTTCCCGGTTGGTGTCGGTCTCAACGCGCGGCTACTGGCAGGCCCGCTGAAAAGCGATGGCCGCCCAGAAGAACAGCCCTCCCACCAGCAGCATATACAGATGGATCTCGGCGAACACAGGCGTCCTCCTTCCCGTTCCGCAAAAAATCACTCGTGGCGAATGGCCTCCAGGGCGCTGATCTTCACGGCACGGCCCGCCGGCATGATGCCGGACAAAAGCCCCACCAGGGTGGCGAAGGCCAGGGCCAGCAGCACCAGCCAGAAGGGCACGATGGAAATAGAGCCGGTGCCCATGCCCATCATGCCGCCGCCCAGGCTGCCCAGCAGGCCGGAGATATCGGCGCTGGAGCCGAACAGGGCCAGGATGAGGGTGAGATGGTTGAGCACAAAGCTGATGATCAGGCTGAAAATCACCCCGATGGCGCCGCCCAGAAAACCGATGGCGCCGCTCTCCACCAAAAACATGGCCCGGATGTGCCCCAGCTCACACCCCAGCACCTTCATGACGCCGATCTCCCGGGTTCGCTCGTAGATGGCCATGGTCATGGTGTTGGCGATGTTCAGGGCCGCCACCAGCAGGCTGATGGCCGCCAGCCCGCCCAGGATCATCTGGCTGCGGGCCACGCTGGCCTGCATCTCCTCCCGGATCTGGGTCATGCTGGAGGTCTGGAAGCCCAGATCCTGGATCTGCTTTTCCACATCGGCCACGTTGTCCACCTTGTCCACCTTCACATACACCTCCTGGTAGCCGTTGCTGCCGGGGGTGTAGGAGTAGCTGCCGCTGCTGGAGTAGACCGTGACGCTGCCGGAGGAGCTGGATTTCTGGCCCGAGAGCCGCTCGTAGGCTTTTTCCAGCATCTGCACGTCTGCAAGGCGCATCACAATGCCGCTGTCGGTGAAGTAGGCCGCGTTGTAGTCGCTGACCAGTACCCCCACCACCACCAGCTGGTAGTCCTTGGACTCCACCTTGCCGTTCTGGTCGGTGTAGCTGAGCTGGAGGGTCATCTTGTCCTTGTTCACGTCCACAAAGGGGGGCACCGGGTTGCCCAGGCTGTCGGTCTGGCCCTGATAGCGGCGCCGCTTGGAGCTGTTCTGGCTGCGGCGGGTATCCTCAAACTGGTAGCCCATGTTTTCGCCCACCAGCACCGGGATCTTATCCTTGCCCAGGTTCATGTCGTCGGTGAGGTATTTGCCGCTGGCCAGCTGAAAGCCCATGGGTTCGATGGCGTCGGTGTACAGCCCGTAGATGTTCCACAGATACTGGCTGTACTGGTCGTTTTTGCCGGCCAGGATGCTGCCCCCCAGGTTCTGGGGCTGGTAGTAGGGGGTCACCGATACCACATGTTCCCAGCCGTGGAGAGTGGTGAGCATGTCATCGTCCAGCTTGGGGGCGTCCCGGTTGGTGGGGTCGCTCCCGTAATTGTAGATCTGGATCTTGGTCAGATCGCCCCAGCTGGCCAGCATCTCCTCATTTTGGGCGCTGATGGCCAGGCCCAGGCTGATCATGACCACGATGGCGCAGGTGCCCACCACCACGCCGATGACCGTAAGGGCCGTGCGGCCCTTGCGGCGGCGCAGGTTGTTCAGGGACATCCGCAGCAGGTCATAAATCTTCATCTTCATCTCCCAGAGCGGCCAGCGCCTTGGCTTTCCGCTTTTTCAGCACGATCCGCACCACCACGGCAATCACCGCCGCGGCCAGGATCACGATCACCACGATGACGCCCACCGGCAGGCCGCCCGACTCTTCGACGGGTTCCATCATGCCCGGGTCCATCATGCTGGGGTCGTCCATGACGGGCATCTCGTTCACAGTGATGGAGTAGTTGCTGGTGAGGGTCTTGGCGGCGCCGGTGCTGTCCTCATAGGAGAGGGTGATCACGCCGGTGATGGTGCCGGCCTGCACTGCCGCGATGTCAAAATCCACGCTGTTTTCGGTGCCGGCGGCAATGTTGCCCACAAACTGGCTCTGGCCGGGGTTGGCCAGGTTGTCGCCGCTGATCTCGGCGGACAGGTTGTTGATGCTGGTCTTGCCCTTGTTCACAAAGGTCACCGAGATGTACCCCTCCTCGCCCAGCATCATAGAGTCGGGGCTCTCCACATTGGTGATCTCAAAACGCTCGGGCTGCAGCACCGGGATGGAGACGGTGGAGGAGCCGGACACGGCGGTGCCGCTGTCCTTGCCCACGCCGGAGAGGTTCACAGTGATGTTGGCTACACCCCCGGTGAAGGTGGCGCCGGGCAGCAGGTTGAAGGTGGCGGCCTGGAGGGCGCCGGATTTCATGGAGCCCAGATAGGTGGTCTGGCTGCCGCTGGCCAGGGTGACCCCCTCGGGCAGGCTCAGGCTCACCATCACGTCGGTCAGGTCCTCGTTGCCGGTGGTGGCAAAGACGCTGAGGGTGAGGGCGGCCGACTGGCCGGCGGTGATGCTGGTGCCGCCGTAGTTCACATCCCGCACGATCAGGCCGGGGGTACGGGCCGCGGCGGCGTCACAGGCGGCCAGAACCTGGGAGAGGCTGCTCACCGGGCGGGTGGTGTTCTGATAGCTGATGTCCACCTGCACCGTGTTGGAGCCGCCGTTGAAGATTACATCCCGGAAGATCAGCACATAGCTGCAATAGGGTTTGCCCTCCGACTCGCCCGACTCAAACTGGCTCACCTCGGCCAGGCCGGTGAAGGTGAAGGCGGAGCTGTTGATCTTGGCGGCCACATTGGAGGCATCCACACCGCTGTAGGCGGCCAGGGCGTTGTCCACCACCCGCAGCACCAGGGTGAAGGTGTCCCCCTTCTGTACCTTCACCTTCTCGGCGCCGCCCGCGTCGGTGATGGCGTAGCTGGAGATGAAGGGCGCCGCCGAGGTGTCCGGGGTGGGCGCAGGCGAGGGAGTGGGGGTCTCGGCAGGGCCGCTCACCGTGATCTCCTGAGAGGTGGAGAGCTCCCGGTTGTCATCCGTCTTGAAAATGACGGTGACCGAGGACTGGCCCGCCTTCAGGGTTTCCCCTTTTTTGGGGTCGGGCTGGAAGGAGATCCGATTGTCGGTAGCGGCGATCTCGGAGGTGTTGTCGCCGTTGTCCACCAGTTGCAGCCGCATGCCGGTGGGGTCAAAGACTTCCCCCTCCGTATAGGTGGTCTTGTTGGGAGGGGTGATCACCCGGATCTCTTTTTCGTTGGCCGCCAGGCAGGGCACGGCCAGGCTGAGCACCAGGGCAAAAACCAGGAGAAGGCTTGCAAGTTTTTTCATGTTGATTCGTCCTCTTTCTGTTCACTTTGGCCCTCGGGGCCGTCGTATAGCCCGGCGAAAAGCTCCCGCCGGTGTTGTTCCACAATCTGGGGCGGCTCCAGCACGTCGCTGAGCACCCGTCCGTCCTGAATGGTGATCACCCGGTCGGCGCAGTCGGCCAGGTGCGGCTCGTGGGTGACCATCACAAAGGTGATGCCCGCCTCCTTGGCCATCTGCAACATCTGGAACAGCACCTGCCGGGTGGTGGCGGTGTCCAGGTTGCCGGTGGGCTCGTCCGCAAAAATGACCCGGGGCCGGCCCACAAAGGCCCGGGCGATACCAACCCGCTGCTGCTGGCCGCCGCTCATCTCGGTGGGCTTGTGGCCGGCCCGCTTGGCCAGCCCCATCTTGGCCAGCTCCCGGCGGGCCATCTCCATCCGCTGTTTCTGGCCGATGCCCTTGAACATCAGGGGCATCGCCACGTTTTCGGCGGCGGTCAGGCTGGGCAGCAGGTTGTAGCTCTGGAAAATAAAACCCAGGTGGGCCTGGCGGAACTTGGCCAGCTCGCTCTCGCTCATGGCGCTGATTTCGTGCTTGCCTATGTACACCCGGCCCCGGGTGGGTTTTTCCAGCCCGGCCAGCTGGTTCAGCAGGGTGGATTTGCCGCTGCCCGAGGTGCCCACGATGCAGCACATCTCCCCCGGCTCGATGGAGATATTCACGTTGTCCAGTGCCACGACCTTCTCGTGACCCACGCGGTAAACTTTTCGCAGCCCTTCTGTGCGGATGATGGGCGGCATGGCTTCACTTCCTTCCCGGTGCGGGGCCGCCTGGGGCAGCCCGGCTCTGCCTGTCTCGTATTCTCATAATAATACGAGACAGGCGGCAAAAATTATTTCAGAATTTTCAAAAAAATTCGAAACGGCCAAAATTTGCGCTTAAAAGCCCGATTTGAGCCCAAAAAGAAAAATATGGCGGGAAAACTGCCCCCCGGCGGATTGACAAGGCACCCAAAGGGGAATAATATGGTATTGAAAACCAGATGAAACGATAAGAAAAAACGCATAAAAGCACGAAGGAGGGATCTCATGCGCTGGCGCAATACAGAGGAGGGCACCGAACTGGTGTTCCGGGTCAAGGAGCCCATCAGCGCCCTGACCCATTTCTGGGGGCTGCTGGCCGCCCTGGCCGGAGGGTTCCCGCTGCTGATCCGGGCGGCGCTCCACGGGCGGGATCTGGCCGATCTGCTGAGCCTGGCGGCCTTTGTGGGCGGGCTGATCCTGCTGTACGGGGCCTCCAGCGCCTACCACACCTTTGTGCTCAGCCCGCCCGGCATCAAGCGGCTGAAAAAGCTGGATCACGCCATGATCTACCTGCTCATTGCGGGCAGTTACGCCCCGGTCTGCCGGCTGGGCATCGGGGGCGAGATCGGCGCCCGGCTGCTGGCGGTGGTGAGCGTGCTGGCCCTGGCGGGCTGTGCCGCCACCCTCTTTTGGGTGGACTGCCCCAAGTGGGTCTCTTCCCTATTATATATAGGTTTGGGCTGGGCCTGCCTGTTTGCCATGCCTCAGATCGTGCAGAACCTGGCAGGCGTGCCGCTGGCTCTCCTGGCGGGGGGCGGCATCCTCTACACGGTGGGCGGGGTCATCTATGCCCTCCACCTGCCCTTGCCCTGCACCCGGCCGGGTTTTGGCAATCATGAGGTGTTCCACCTCTTTGTGCTGGCGGGCAGCCTGTGCCACTATCTCATGATCTTTTTCTATCTGGCCTGAAAAGGCCGGGGGCGGCTGTGCCGAAAAGAGTTCTCAGGGCTCTTGGCGGCTCAGCCGCTCTTTTTCTTTCAGCATCCGGCGCACTTCCTCCAGCTCGCAGTGGTAGTCCCCCTCGCCGCTGCGCTTGTAGGTGCCCTGCAGCACATAGGGCCCCACATACACCGGCTTCTGGCGGGGAGTGGCGGCGGGCACCTCCATCACCACCACCCGGCGGCCCTCCTCCTCCAGGATATAGAGATCCTGGAGGGTGAGGATGTTCACCCCCACCTGCTCCGGGTCGTTGAGGGCCTGCCACAGCTGCTCGATCATCCCCTCCGGGTCGGCAAGGCCGGCGATCTCCAGGGAGTGGTCGGGATTTTCCCGCACCCCCAGCAGGATGTAGCCCCCGTCGGTGTTGGCAAAGGCGGAGTAAGTCTCCCACAAGCTCTCCGGCAGGCCGCCGGCCGCCAGCTTGGCCTCCAGCCGGTTGGACTCCCGGCAGGCCTCGATCTTGCTCAAGTCCATCATCCCTCGTACCTCTCTATAAAGGCCGGCACCTGGCCCAGGTCCTCCAGGCAGGCGGAGCAGAGGGCCAGGATCTCGGGGGTGGGCCGGCTCAGGTCCGGGATCATCACGGTGACGCAGCCGGCAGCCGCCCCGGCCCGGACGCCGTTGAAACTGTCCTCCAGCACCAGGCAGGTTTGGGGCTCAAGGCCCAGGGCCCCGGCCGCCTTCAAAAAGATGTCCGGCGCCGGCTTGCCGTGCTCCACCTGGTCGCCGGTGATCACCTGGCGGAAAAAGCCCTCCACCCCGGCGGTGCGCAGGTTTCGCTCCACCAGGCTGCGGTAGGTGCTGCTGGCCACCGCCGCGGGCAGCTGCCTTTTTTGCAGCCAGCCCAGCAATTCGTCCAGCCCCTTCTTTTTGGGCACGGTGGTTTTCAGGTAGTCGTCCACATATTCATAGCACCGGCGGCAGAAGGCCGCGGCATCCAGCCCGGGGCCGTAATAGCGGCGCACGCAGGAGAGCATCTTCTCTCCGCTGGAGCCCCGCACCGCCTGGACAAACTCCTCCTTGCGGGGGATGCCGAAATCCCGGCAGGCGTCCGTCCAGTAGTGGGAGAACAGCCGCTCGGTGTCGAACATCAGCCCGTCCATATCAAAAATCACGCCCTGAATCTTCATCCCAAAAGCCTCTCTCTTCGCGGGGCCAAGACCCCTTAGTAGGCCGCCTCCATCTCCCGGATGCGGCGCAGGAAAAATTCGTTGCAGGGTACAGCCAGCCCGTATTTGCGGGCCAGGCGCACCACCGTGCCCGCAAACAGGTCCACCTCGGATTTGCGGCGGGCCAGGGCGTCCTGGCGCATGCTGGGGTAGCCGTCCGGCTTGAGAGCACGCAGGATGGCCAGGTAGTTCTGATAGTCCTCCTGGGTCAGGTGCACCCCCTCTTTTTCGGCCAGGGCGATCACCTCCTGCATGGCGCCGCTCATCACCCGGAAGTACTCCGGCGTCTCCAGCGCCCCCTGGTAGGTGGTCTCAAAGACCATACAGGTCTGGTTGATCCCCACGTTCAGCAAAAATTTGCCCCACATGGCCCGGCGGATGTCCTCCTCAGCCGAGTAGGGCATCCCGATCCGGTCAAAAAATTCCCGCAGCGCCTCCAGCGCCGGCTGCTGGCGGGGGCTCACCGCCCCGATCTGCAATCTGCCCTTCTGGGTATAGCGCAGATCGGTGCCCTGGCGCATGGCGTCCATCCCGATGGCCACGCACCACACCAGGTTTTCGTCCCCGAAATGGCGGGCGATGGCCTCCTCGCTGGAGATGCCGTTCATGACCGAGAGCAGCACCGTGTGGGGCCCTACCAGGGGCGCCATCTGGTCTAGGGCCTCTTCCAGGCCGGTCTGTTTGGTGGCCACGATCACCAGATCGGCGGGCTTGGCCTGGCTGTAGGGAATCATCTCAAAATTCTCTTGCCGGCCATTGATGGTGTAGCGGTCCCGGCGGTGCCTCTCCAGCCGGGGCTCGTCCATCACAAAGCAGACCGAGCCGGGCCCGGCGGCCTTCTGGATGTGCTGGCCGTACAAAAGGCCCAGGGCGCCCATGCCCACAATGGCGGTGTGTTCAATCGTCATGGTTTCCTCCTTGTTTCCCCTCACGAAAACGATGCCGGGGTCTTTGGGGACCCGGTGCAACTTTTTTTCATTATACCATATCCCCGCCGGTTGCACGACAGAGAAAGAAAGGGAAAACGGAAAGTAGCGGGAAAGAATTTGTGGGAAAAAACGCTTGTCAGGGGCGGAAAGAGGAACTATAATAAGGGGCAGCAGGATAGCAAATTGCGGCTCGGCCGCAGGACGGAGCGATCGGCAGGCTCTTGCCCGAAAGAGCGTTCCTGAACAAGACAGAAAAGAGGACTATCATCATGCTGAACATCCGTATTGAAAAAACCACCTGTCCCAAGGCAAAGCCCGCAGACGAGACCAAGCTGGGCTTTGGCAAAATCTTTACCGACCACATGTTCGTGATGGATTACACCGAGGGCAAGGGCTGGTATGACCCCCGCATCGTGCCCTATGGCCCCTTCAGCCTGGACCCCGCCACCGTGGTGTTCCACTATGCTCAGGAGCTGTTCGAGGGCATGAAGGCCTACCGCACCGCCCAGGGCAAGATCCAGCTGTTCCGGCCCGACTGCAACGCCCAGCGTTTCATTGACGGCTGCAACCGTATGGGCGTGCCTCCCATCCCCGCCGAGGACTTCATCCAGGCAGTGGAGGAGCTGGTGCGCGTAGAGCAGGACTGGGTGCCCCACACCGACGGCGCCAGCCTGTACATCCGCCCCTTCGTCTTTGCCACCGACGTGGGCCTGGGCGTGCATGCCTCCAAGAACTACACCTTCGCTATCATCACCTCTCCCTCCGGCGCTTACTATGCCGAGGGCATCAACCCGGTGAAGATCTATGTGGAGGATGACTACATCCGTGCCGCCCCGGGCCTGACCGGCGCCGTGAAGTGCGGTGGCAACTACGCTGCCTCCATCAAGGCCGGCGAGCTGGCCGAGGAGAAGGGCTATGCCCAGGTGCTCTGGCTGGACGGCGTGGAGAAGAAGTATGTGGAAGAAGTGGGCAGCATGAACATCATGTTCAAGATCGACGGCAAGATCTACACCGCTGCCTGCGTGGGCACCGTGCTGCCCGGCGTCACCCGCCGCAGCATCATCGAGCTGTGCAAGGACTGGGGCTATGAGGTCATCGAGGGCAAGCTGGCCATCGCCGACATCATGCAGGCCGGCCGGGACGGCAAGCTGGAAGAAGTTTTCGGCACCGGCACCGCCGCCGTGGTCAGCCCCGTGAAGGAGCTCACCTGGAAGGGCGAGAGCGTGGACATCAGCGGCGGCAAGATCGGCGCCCTGACCCAGAAGCTCTACGACACCCTCACCGGCATCCAGTGGGGCAAGCTGCCCGACACCAAGGGCTGGATTGTGCCTGTGGTGGAATAAGATCTGTACCCATCCAAAAGAGGGGACGCGCGGCGCCCCCTCTTTTTCTTTTAAGAGGAGAAAGGCCGGGCATGCCCGGCCTAAAAAGCCGTCCCAGGGGCGGAGCAAGGAGAAATTATGGGAGCGGATCACAACAAGGAGAACCGTTTGGCCGCCCGCCACAAAAACGGCAGCTTCAAGAGCGGGCTGGGCTTTGTGCTGGCCTGCGTGGGCTCGGCGGTGGGCATGGGCAATATCTGGATGTTCCCCTACCGTCTGGGCCAGTACGGGGGCGGGGCCTTCTTCATCCCCTATCTGTTTTTCGTGGCCCTGTTCGGACTGGTAGGCCTCTCGGCCGAATTTGCCATCGGCCGGCTGGCGGGCACCGGCACCCTGGGGGCCTATGAGTACTGCTGGAAACGGATCGGCCGGGGGCGGCTGGGCTACTGGCTGGGGTGGATCCCCCTGCTGGGCAGCCTGGGTATCGCCATCGGCTATGCCATCATTGTGGGCTGGGTGGTGCGCAGCCTGGCCGGCTGCCTGAGCGGCGAGCTGATGCAGGGGGACGCCGCGGCCTTTTTTGCCGGGGGCACCGGGGAATTCGGCAGCCTGGGCTGGCATATCCTGGTGGTGGCGGCCTCGGCGGCCATCCTGATGTTCGGCGCCACCAAGGGCATCGAAAAGATCAACAAGGTGCTGATGCCCGCCTTTTTCCTGCTGTTCGCCATCCTGGCGGTGCGGGTGGCCTTTTTGCCGGGGGCGGCCGACGGGTATCGGTTCCTGCTTCAGCCCCAGTGGAAAGACCTGCTGGACCCCTACACCTGGGTCATGGCCATGGGCCAGGCCTTTTTCTCCCTGTCCATCACCGGCTCGGGGATGATCGTCTATGGCACCTATCTCTCCAAAAAGGAGGATATTCCCAAGGCCAGCCTGCGTACCGCCCTCTTTGACACCCTGGCGGCAGTGCTGGCAGCCCTGGCCATCATGCCGGCAGTGTTTGCCTTCGGCATTGAGCCCAGCTCCGGCCCGCCCCTCATGTTCATCACCCTGCCGGAGGTGTTCCGTCAGATGCCCCTGGGGCAGCTGTTTGCGGTGCTGTTCTTTTTGTCGGTGATCTTTGCCGGCATCACCAGCCTCATCAACATGTTCGAGGCGGTGAGCGAGTCCCTCCAGACCCGCTTTGGGCTTGGCCGGCGGTGGGCGGTGGCCCTGTGCGCCGCCGCGGCCCTGGCGGTGGGCGTCTTTCTGGAGCCGGAAGCCCGGGTGGGCGCCTGGATGGATTTTGTCACCATCCTGGTGGTGCCCTTCGGCGCGGTGCTGGGGGCGGTTTCGGTGTACTATGTGCTGGGCTGGGGCCCCATCAAAAAGGAGATGGACCTGGGCCGCTCAAAACCCCTGAGCCCGGCCTTCGGGGCCCTGGCAAAATATCTCTATGTGCCCCTCTCGGCCCTGGTTTTTGTGCTGGGCATCCTGTGCGGAGGCATTGGTTGAGGAGAAGCGTGATTCAGCGAGCCTTTTTCCGGGAGGTGTTTTTCCTCGGAATACAGAGACGGATTGTTAAAAAATTGTGCAAGTAGTTCAAATTTAAACATAAAAACAATTTTTTTTGATGAATCTTGACAGAAGGTTCGGATGTGGTATAATAGGACTGTTCTCGGGAGAGAGTTCTTTTCAAACTGAATATCTCGGATGAAGGGCTGGGGAGAGACCGCCTCAAATGGCGGCGCCGAAGGGGTAAGCGGCAAGCTCTCAGGCAAAAAGGACCGGGCCTGGACGAAACTCTGGAAAGCACATCGTTGCACCGAAGAAGTAAATCTTTCAGGTACAGATACAGAGCGCACAAGGATTTTTCCTTGTGCGCTCTTTTTTCTTTGTCCATGCGGGAAATCACCGAGAAGGAGGGTATTATGGAGAAAAAAACACCATTGTACGAGGCACACCTGGCGGCGGGCGGCAAGATGGTCCCTTTTGGGGGGTACATCCTGCCGGTGCAGTACGGCCAGGGCGTCATTGCCGAGCACCTGGCGGTGCGCACCGCCTGCGGCATCTTTGATGTGTCCCATATGGGGGAGTTCCTGCTCACCGGCCCCACGGCCCTGGAGAGCCTGGACCACCTGCTCACCAATTCCTACGGGGGCATGAGCCTGGGCCGGGCCCGGTACAGCCCCATGTGCAACGAGGCCGGCGGAGTGGTGGACGATCTGCTGGTGTATAAAAAGGGCGAAGAAGAGTACTTCATCGTGGTGAACGCCGCCAACCGCCAGAAGGATTTTGAGTGGATGAGCGGCCATCTGGTGGAGGGCTCCCGGCTGGAGGATATTTCGGACCAGGTGGCCCAGATCGCCCTGCAGGGGCCCAAATCCCAGCAAGTGCTGGAAAAGATTGCCGCAGCTGAACAGATCCCGGAAAAATACTACACCGCCCGGTTCGGCTGCCGGGTGGCGGGAATGGAGTGCATCCTCTCCCGCACCGGCTACACCGGGGAGGACGGATTTGAGATATACCTGAAGGCAGAGGATGCCCGCACCATGTGGGATCTGCTGCTGAAGGAGGGGGCCGAGTATGGCCTGATCCCCTGCGGCCTGGGTGCCCGGGATACCCTGCGGCTGGAGGCGGCCATGCCCCTGTACGGCCACGAGCTCACTGAGGAGATCACTCCCCTGGAGGCGGGACTGGACCCCTTTGTGAAGATGAGCAAGCCGGAATTCATCGGCAAGGCGGCCCTGGAGGCCAAGGGCGAGCCGGCCCGCCGCCGGGTGGGGCTGAAAGTCACCGGCCGGGGCATCATCCGGGAGGGAGCTCCCCTCCTGGCCGGGGAGCGGCAGGTGGGGATTTCCACCTCCGGCACCCATTGCCCCTATCTGGGCTTCCCGGTGGCCATGGCCCTGGTGGAAAAAGAGTTTGCCCAGCCGGGCACGGCCCTCACCGCCCAGGTGCGGGGCCGGGCGGTGGAGGCCCAGGTGGTGCCTCTGCCCTTCTATAAGCGGAACAAGGGCTGAGAGCCCGTTTACACAAAAATACAGCGGGGCTTTCCCCAAAAAAGAGAGGTAAGATCATGAATTTTCCCAGTGAATTGCAGTATTCCAAATCCCACGAGTGGGTTCGCCGCCAGGGTGACACCGCCGAGATCGGCCTGACCGACTACGCCCAGAACGAGCTGGGCGGTATCGTCTTTGTCAACCTGCCCCAGGTGGGGGACGAAGTGACCATGGGCGAGGCCCTGGGCGATGTGGAGTCGGTGAAATCGGTGTCGGACGTGTACTCGCCGGTGAGCGGGGTGGTGAGCGAGGTGAACGAGGCGCTGCTGGACACCCCCGAGGCCATCAACCAGGACCCCTACGGCGCCTGGCTGGTGCGGGTAGAGCAGGTGACCGGCAGCGAGGAGCTGCTCAGTGCCCAGGAGTATGAGGAGCACATCCGCACCGAGCAGTGAGGCCCGGGGCGAAAAAAGGAAAAAAGAAAGAGAGAATCAGCACAGGGCAGCCCCGCCGGGCTGCCCGGACAAGGTAAGGAGGGAGAGCATGGGATCTTTTGTGCCGAATACCCCCGCCCAGCAAGAGGAGATGCTCCGCAAGGTGGGCTGTGAGGGCTGGCGGGATCTCTACCGGGATGTGCCCGAAGAGGTGTATCTGAAGGAGGGGCCGGACCTGCCTCCCGGCATGGGGGAGCAGCAGGCCCTGGCCCATATGGAGGAGCTGGCCGACAAAAACAGGGTGTTCCCCCATATTTTCCGGGGCGCGGGGGCCTACGCCCACTACATCCCCGCCATTGTGGGGCGGGTGGTGAGGAAAGAGAGCTTCCTCACCTCCTACACCCCTTACCAGGCCGAGATCAGCCAGGGCATCCTGCAAGCCATTTTTGAGTACCAGACCATGATCTGCGAGCTCACCGGCCTGGATGTGTCCAACGCGTCGGTGTACGACGGGGCCACTGCTGCCGCCGAGGCCGCCGCCCTGTGCGCCGAGCGGCGCCGGGTGCGGGTGCTGCTCAGCGAGGGGCTGCCCCCCCAGGTGATCGAGACAGTGCGCACCTACTGCTTCGGCAGCGGGCTGCCGGTGGAGACCATCCCCCTGACAGAGGGGGTCACCGACCTGGGGGCGCTGGAAAAGGCCCTGGGGCCGGATGCGGCCTGCTTTGTGATGGCCCAGCCCAACTATTACGGGATGATCGAGCCCGCCGAGGAGCTGGGGCAGCTGGTCCACAAGGCCGGGGCCCGGTATGTGATGAGCTGCAACCCCATCTCGCTGGGGCTGCTGCCCACCCCCGCCCAGTGCGGGGCCGATCTGGCGGTGGGCGAGGGCCAGCCTCTGGGCATGCCCCTCTCCTGGGGCGGGCCCTACCTGGGCTATATGGCCGCCACCGCCGCCATGATGCGCAAGCTGCCCGGCCGGATTGTGGGCCAGACCCGGGACGATAAGGGCGAGAGGGCATTTGTGCTCACCCTCCAGGCCCGGGAACAGCACATCCGCCGGGAAAAGGCCGGCTCCAACCTCTGCTCCAACGAGGCGCTCTGCGCCCTCACCGCCAGCGTCTACCTGGCGGCCCAGGGCCCCGAGGGGCTGCGCCAGACCGCCCTGCAATGCTGCTCCAAGGCCCACTATCTCCAGAAAGTGCTGGAAGAGGCGGGGCTTGAGCCGGTGTATCAGGGAGAATTCTTCCACGAGTTTCTCACCCGGGCCCCCCGCAGAGAGGCGCTGCTGAAGCGGCTGGAAGAGGAGGGCTACCTGGGCGGCCTGCCGGTGGGCGAGGACCAGCTGCTCTGGTGCGCCACCGAAAAGAATACCCGGGAGGAAATGGACCGCCTGGCCCGGCTGGTAAAGGAGGTGCTGGCATGAAACTATTGATGGAAAAAAGCTGTGAGGGCCGGTCCCTCAGCCTGTTGGGGCCCTGCGACGTGCCCCTGGTACAGCCCTCCCGCACCCGGGAACAGCCGCCCCGGCTGCCCCAGCTCTCCGAGACCGAGCTGAGCCGGCACTATTCGGCCCTGGCCCGGCGGGCCCACGGGGTGAACGACGGATTCTATCCCCTGGGCTCCTGCACCATGAAGTACAACCCGGCGGTGAACGAGGAGGCCGCGGCCCTCAGGGGCTTCACCGCCGTCCATCCCCTCCAGCCCCTGCACACGGCGGCCGGCTGCCTGGAAGTGCTGGCTGAAACGGAGGAGCGGCTGTGCGCCGTCACCGGCATGGACGCCTTCACTTTCCAGCCGGCGGCGGGGGCCCACGGGGAATTCACCGGCCTGCTGCTCCTCAAGGCCTACCACACCCATCGGGGCGAGGGGGCGGTGCGGAACAAGATCCTGGTGCCGGACTCGGCCCATGGCACCAACCCGGCCAGCGCCGCCATGGCGGGCTACCAGGTGGTGAACCTGCCCTCGGGGCCGGACGGCTGCGTGGACCTGGAGGCCCTGCGCCGGGCGGTGGGGCCGGATACCGCCGGCCTGATGCTCACCAACCCCAACACGGTGGGCCTGTTTGACAAGAACATCCTGGAGATCACCCGCATTGTCCACGAGGCGGGGGGCCTGTGCTACTACGACGGGGCCAACCTGAACGCGGTGATGGGGGTGGCCCGGCCGGGAGATATGGGCTTTGACGTGGTCCACCTGAACCTGCACAAGACCTTCTCCACCCCCCACGGGGGCGGAGGCCCGGGCAGCGGCCCGGTGGGCTGCAAGGCCTTCCTCGAAGCCTACCTGCCTGCGCCCCGCTTTGAGAAAAAGGACGGGGAGTGGCGGGAAAAGCCCTGCCCCGAGACCATCGGCCGGGTGCGCGGCTTCCAGGGCAACTTCCTGGTGGTGGTGCGGGCCCTCACCTACCTGCTCATGCTGGGGCGGGAGGGAGTGCCTGAGGCGGCCCGCAACGCGGTACTCAACGCCAACTACATGAAGGCGGGGCTGGAGGACCTGTACCCCATGGCCTATCCGGGGCTTTGCATGCACGAGTTTGTGATGAGCCTGGAAAAGCTGAAGGAGGAGACCGGGGTCACCGCCCTGGATGTGGCCAAGGCCCTACTGGATGAGGGCATTCATCCGCCCACCATGTACTTCCCCCTCATTGTCCACGAGGCCCTGATGGTAGAGCCCACCGAGACCGAGCCCAAAGAGACCCTGGACGAGGCGGTGGAGGCCCTGCGGGCCATCTACCAAAAGGCCAAAGAGGACCCCGCCTACCTGAAGGCCTGTCCCCACCACGCCCAGATCGGCCGGCCCGACGAGGTGAACGCTGCCCGCCACCCGGTGCTACGGTACCGGCCCGAGGGGGAGCAGGGGTGATCCGCCGGCTGAGCTGGCTGCGGGCTCCCGGCACCGACCCCTACTGCAATCTGGCCCTGGAGGAGGCCTTGCTGGGCAGCCTTCGGGAGGGGGAGGTGGTGCTCTACCTGTGGCAGAACCGGCACACGGTGGTGATAGGCCGCAACCAGAACTGCTGGAAGGAGTGCCGGGTGGCCCTTCTGGAAGAAGAGGGCGGCCGCCTGGCCCGGAGGCTCTCGGGGGGCGGCGCGGTCTACCACGACCTGGGCAACCTGAACTTTACCTTCCTGGCGCCCCGGCGGGACTACTCGGTGGAGCGCCAGACCGAGGTGATCCTGAGGGCGGTGCGCCGGTGCGGCGTGCAGGCCGAAAAAAGCGGCCGGAACGACCTGACCTGTCAGGGCAGAAAGTTTTCGGGCAACGCCTATTATGAGACGGCCTCGGCCTGTTACCACCACGGCACCCTGCTGGTGGACACCGACCCGGAAAAGATCGGCCGGTACCTGAGTGTTTCCCGGGAAAAGCTCCGGGCCAAAAGTGTGGACTCGGTGCGCTCCCGGGTGAGCAACCTGCGGGACTGGTCCCCCTCCCTCACCGTCGGAACGATGGAGGAGGCCCTGCTGGAGGCCTTCGGGCAGGAGTATGGCCTGGCCCCCGCCCAGTGGGAGGAGGGCCGGATCCGGCCCGGCGAGCTGGAGGCCCTGCGGGACAAGTACGCGGGGGATGGCTGGAAGTACTCCCCTCGCCTGCCCTTTTCCTATCAGCTGGAAAAGAAGTTTGAGTGGGGAGAAGTGCAGCTGCATCTGAAGGTGCAGGGGGGAAAACTGGTCCGCTGTCTCCTCTTTTCCGACGGGCTGGATCCGTTTTGGCTGGAAACCTGCGCCAGGGGCCTGGAGGGCTGCGAGTTCCGGCCCCGGGCGCTGGAGCAGGCCCTGGCGGGGCTGCCCGCCGACACCCCGGCCCGGCTGAACATGGGTCGGGACCTGGGCCAATGGCTGCGCCAGGCTCTCTGAGGGCCGGGGCAAGCCCCGGGAAAAAAGAAATTGGGTGTAAAGGAATGACGCCATGGAACCGTATGATTTGATTGTGATCGGCGCAGGCCCCGGCGGGTATGAGGCCGCCCTGGAGGCCGCCCGGGGCGGGCTGCGCACCGCCCTGGTGGAGGCGGCCGGAGTGGGCGGCACCTGCCTGTGGCGGGGCTGCATCCCCACCAAGATCCTGCTGCACACCGCCCAGCTGGCCCGGGCTGCCCGCCAGGGTGAGCCCAT
>CASFKY010000040.1 GCA_949295465.1 uncultured Oscillospiraceae bacterium | reverse complement strand
TCCTGCTTTGATCATCCAGTCCAAGGACAAGATGACCGTCCCCATCCTGATTGCTACCCTCCGCGGCGCCGATTACATGAACTTTGATATGGGCAAGATTTACATGATGATTATGGTGGCCATTGTCCCCATCATCCTGGTTTATCTGCTGCTTTCCAAGTACATTATTGCCGGCATTACCCTGGGCGGCGTCAAAGAGTAAACAAGTTTCTCCTTCATCTTCTTCATAATCGTCTCCATCTAGCACAGAGAGAAGCCGCCATAGCATAATCCTATGGCGGCTTTTCCCTTTGCGGTGGCATTTTCAGGAGGTTTTTATGGCATCCATTTCTGCCCACAGCGGCACCCATCAGATGACCCCTTCCGCCCGTGAACGCGCCCATGCAGCCCTGGCCCGCCGGGCTGCGGCATCGGGGATGGTTCTGCTGAAAAATACCGGCGTTCTGCCCCTGGAGCCGGCCTGTGCCGTGGCCCTGTTCGGCACCGGCGCCAGCCGGACCGTCAAGGGGGGCATCGGCTCGGGGGACGTCAACAACCGGGCCAATATCTCGATTTTCGAGGGCCTGCAGGCGGCCGGCCTCACCATCACCAGCACAGGCTGGCTCGCAGACTACGAAGCCCGCTACAGGGCAGCCCGTTCTGCCTGGAAAGCCCAGGTGCTGGAAGCGGCCAAACAGGTGGAAAATCCCTTTGACGCTTACGCTTCCCATCCCTTTGTTCTGCCCCAGGGCCGCCCTGTTCTGCCCCAGGATGTGGAAGGGGCCTCGGTGATCGTTTACGTCCTCAGCCGGATTTCGGGGGAAGGGAAAGACCGCCGGCTGGAAAAAGGGGATTACTATCTCAGCGACCAGGAATGGGAGGAGCTGCGCAGCCTGAACAGTGTGGGTCTGCCCATCGTTCTGCTGCTCAATGCCGGCGGCCCCATTGAATTGGCCGATCTGCTGGATGCGGCCACCCACATTGAGGCGGTGGTGCAGATTTCCCAGCCGGGCCAGCAGGGAGGGGAAGCCGTAGCGGATATCCTGCTGGGAAAAGTTACCCCAGAGGGCAAACTCACCGCCACCTGGGCCCGGCACTACAAAGATTATCCGGAGGCCGAACAATTCGGCATCCTCAGCGGCGACCTGACAAAATCGGTCTACCGCGAGGGCATCTATGTGGGCTACCGGTATTTTGACAGCTTTGGGGTAAAGCCTCTGTTTCCCTTCGGATATGGCTTGTCCTACACCAGCTTTGAGATCCGCATGACCGGGCTGCAGGTACAGCCCGGAGCCGTGGAAGTAAGTGCTTCGGTGAAAAATGTGGGGTTCTGTTTCTCGGGCCGGGAGGTGGTGCAGGTCTACCTGTCCTGCCCCCAGAAGGGCGGCGCCCGGGAGCTGCGCCGGCTGGCCGGTTTTGCCAAAACCCTCCTGCTGGCGCCGGAACAGAGCCAGACCCTGACCATCTCCATCCCCCAGAAAGTCCTTGCCTCCTTCTCTGCTGAAAAACAGGGTTGGGTCATTGAAAAGGGCCTGTACGGCGTATGGATCGGGAACAGCAGTGCTGCGCTGGCGCCCTGCGCCGTCATCCGGGTGGAGGAAGATGTCTGCATCGAGCAGATCCATCCCATCTGCCCGGTACAGGTTCCCTTTGAGGAGCTGGGGGCCGCCGAACCGGCCCGGCAGGCCGCTGTCCTGGACAGCCATCTTCCGGTCTATGACTTTGTACCCCGGCCCCAGCCCCAGCCGGCCTGCGCAGAGCCGCCCCGGGCAGAGGGCCCTGTGGAGGATCTGATCCCGCTGCTCTATGGCAACATCACCAAGGGCACCAGCACCCTGGGATCGGCGGGCGTCCGGGTACCGGGCTCGGCGGGAGAAACTTCCGAGGCCCTGGAAGATGCCATGGGGATTCCTTCTCTCATCATGGCGGACGGGCCTGCCGGGCTGCGGCTCCGCCAGAGCTATCAGACCGACCGGGCCACCGGCCGGGTCTATGGCGTGGGTGTGCTGGGCTCTCTGGAAAACGGCTTTTTGGAGACGCCGGTCCAGCACAAGGATGCGGATACCTGGTACCAGTTCTGCAC
>CASFKY010000039.1 GCA_949295465.1 uncultured Oscillospiraceae bacterium | reverse complement strand
GGCTCTCCGGCAGCTGGCCCGGGGCCGGTTTGAGCCCGAGGCCAGGCACCTGGAAGAGATGGAAATGGCCCTGTGCAGGGGGGGCGCGGTGCAGGCGGGGGAGGGCCTTCGCTTTGTGGCAGAAAACGGCCGGGCCTTCTGGGAAAAGGACGCCGGCCTTGCGCCCCTGCCCCCCCAGCCCTTACAGGAAGGCAGATATACCCTGCCGGGAGGTTATTTTTTCAAGGTACGCGTGATAAAGGATGAAAATTTCAAGAAAAACGCACCTGTTCACAAAAAAGACTTAAACTATTTGGCAGATTATGATAAAATACTACAGGCTGGACCGATCCTGAGGACACGGCAGCCCGGGGACTGGTTTCGCCCGGCAGGGCGGGGCCTCTCCAAGGCCCTGAAAAAGTGGTACAATGAGTGGAAGATACCCCGGCCCCAGCGACCGCTGCTGCCGCTGGCGGCGGCGGGCAGCCAGGTGCTGTGGGTGTACGGCCGGGGCTTTGCCCAGGGCTTTGAGCCGGACGGCGAAACCCGGCGAATCCTGAAAATCGAGACAGACCGAGAATCGGAGGAAATATATGGGAATGGATGAAGATGTGCTGAAGGTGCTGGTCAGCCAGGAGCAGCTTCAGCAGAAGGTGGCCCAGATGGGCCGGGAGATCAGCCGGGACTATGCGGGCAAGAACCTTTTGCTGGTGTCGATCCTGAAGGGATCGGTGGTGTACATGGCCGACCTGATGCGGGCCATCACCATCCCCTGCAACATCGATTTCATGGTGGTGTCCAGCTACGGCAAAAACACCGAGACCAGCGGCCTGGTGAAGATCATCAAGGACTTGGACCAGGACCTCTCCGGCAAGGACGTGCTGATCGTGGAGGACATCCTGGACACCGGCGTCACCCTCTCCAAGCTCAAGCCCATGCTGGGGCTGCGCAATCCGGCCAGCATCCGCATTGCCGCCATCCTGGATAAGCCCACCCGCCGCAAGGCGGACATCCACGCCGACTACCTGGGCTTTGAGGTGCCCGACGAGTTTGTGGTGGGCTATGGGCTGGACTACGACGAAAAATACCGCAATCTGCCCTATGTGGGCGTGCTGAAACCCGAGGTTTACCAGAAATAACACCGGGCGGGAAAGGATAGAGAATCCCCTTTGGGGCAAAAGGGGGCCGGCCCCCCAAAAGCGCCGGCAGAACAGGAGTTGATCGCTTGCAAAAGAAACCCAAATTCAACGGCATCTACATTGCGGTGCTGTTGGCCCTGATCATGATGGTCATGGCAATTTTTTCCTTCATGGGCAACGACCGTTCCACCATGAGCTATTCCCAGGTGGTGAGCTACTTCAAGAACAACCAGGTCACCGCCTTTGACCTGGACCTGAACACCGGCGTCATCACCCTCAGCCTGAAAGAGGGCGCGGTGAAGCTGCCCCAGACTACTCAGCAGCCCACCCCGGCCGGCGGCGGGCTGCTCAGCAACATGATGGGCGCCCAGGAACAGACCGGCCCCCAGAACGGCGGCACGGTGCTGGTGAGCTACAAGCTGCCCTACACCGCCTACTTCCTGGAGAGCATGCAGGACTATATCGACGCCTATGACGAGGCCAACCCCGACGCCCCCATGGTGTACGACATGGCCCGCATCAAGAATACCATCCCCTGGACCGAGATCATCTTCTACGGCCTGTTGCTGTGCAGCATGGGCTTTGTGTTCTTCAACATGTACCGGGGCGGTATGGGCGGCGGCGGCGTCATGAACGTGGGCCGCGCCAAGGTGAAGGACCAGCAGGAGAACCAGCGCAAGGCCACCTTTGCGGACGTGGCCGGCGCCGACGAGGAAAAGGAAGAGCTGGCCGAGATCGTGGAGTTCCTAAAGCGCCCCACCCGGTTCAACTCCCTGGGCGCCCGCATCCCCCACGGCGTATTGCTGGTGGGCCCTCCGGGCACCGGCAAGACCCTGCTGGCCCGGGCCTGCGCGGGCGAGGCGGGGGTGCCCTTCTATTCTATCTCCGGCTCCGATTTCGTAGAGATGTATGTGGGCGTGGGCGCCTCCCGTGTGCGGGACCTGTTTGACAAGGCCAAAAAGAGCATGCCCTGCATCATCTTCATCGACGAGATCGACGCGGTGGGTCGCCAGCGTGGCGCGGGCCTGGGCGGCGGGCACGACGAGCGGGAGCAGACCCTGAACCAGCTGCTGGTGGAGATGGACGGCTTCGACGCCAACGAGGGCGTCATCGTCATCGCCGCCACCAACCGGGCCGACATCCTGGACAAAGCCCTGCTGCGCCCCGGCCGGTTTGACCGGCAGGTGTATGTGGGCCTGCCCGACGTGAAGGGCCGGGAGGAGATCCTCAAGGTGCACACCCGCAACAAGCCCCTGGCCCCCGACGTGAACCTGAAAACCATCGCCAAATCCACCGCCGGGTTTGCCGGCGCCGACCTGGAAAACCTGGTGAACGAGGCGGCTCTGCTGGCTGCCCGCCGGGGCAAGCGGGCCATCACCGAGGTGGAAATCGAGGAGGCCTCCATCAAGGTGGTGGCCGGCCCCGAGAAAAAGAGCCGGGTGGTCACCGAGAAGGAGAAGAAGCTCACCTCCTACCACGAGGCGGGCCATGCCATCACCGGCTATTTCTGCCCCACCCACGACCCGGTGCACCAGATCAGCATCATTCCCCGGGGCGCAGCCGGCGGCTACACCATGTACCTGCCCGATAAGGACGCCAGCTATGTGACCCGCACCGCCATGAACGAGGACATCGTCTGCCTGCTGGGCGGTCGGGTGGCCGAGCAGCTGGTGCTGGAGGACATCTCCACCGGCGCCTCCAACGATCTGGAGCGGGCCACCGCCACCGCCCGGGCCATGGTGACCCGGTACGGCTTCAGCGAGCGGCTGGGCCCGGTGGTCTACGGCTCCAGCCCGGACACCACCTTCCTGGGCCGTGACCTGGGCCAGGGCAAGGGCTACAGCGAGGACATCGCCGCCGAGATCGACCATGAGATCCGGGATATTGTGGACGAGGCCTACGAGCGGGCCCGCCGCACCCTGGCCGACCATATGACCGAGCTGCACAAGGTGGCCGCCGCCCTGATGGAGCGGGAGAAGCTCTCGGGTGAGGAGTTCAAGACCCTGATGGAGGGGGGCGAACTGCCTCCCTTTGACCCGGACGCGGAGGCCAAAAAGAAAAAGCCTCCCCGCCAGGAGGACGAGGAGGGCACCCTCACCGCCGAGGCCCTGGACGAAGGGCTGGAGGAGGGGGAGGACGGCGCCCCCCAGGACGGCCAGCCCCTGGCCGGGGGCGAAGCGCCTCTGGCCGGCGAGGAACCCGAGGCGGGCCGGGCCCAAGAGCCCGAAACCCCGGCCCCCGAAGAGGGCGAGGCCCTGGAGGCCGCCCCCGAGGCGGCGGAGGATGAGGACCGCCCCCGGGCCTGAAACACCACAGCGTAAGGAGTAAGCGGATCATGGAAGAAAACTTTAACCTTCTGGCCCAGAGCCGAGCCAACTATTACACCAAGGGCTCTCCCGTGCAGTTTGTGCAGGTGGAGATGCTGAAGGGCGACGTGAGCGGGGATATTGCGGTCTGCCTCTCCTTTAAAAACATCAGCGACACCCCCATCACCGGGCTGGTCATCAACTTCAAGTGCAAGGATACCCAGGGCCAGGTGGTGTGCGAGAGCCAGTACTACTACGAGGAGCTGGACGCGGCCAAGGGGGATGTGTTCGGCGGCGACGACGCCGTCTACATCAGCCAAAAGCCGGTGGCCAGCGTGGAAGTGATGCTGGACCGGGCCTTTGGCCCCGACGGCTCGGCCATTCCCCTGGCCGACTACAAGCGGGTTCGGCTGCCCGCGCCCCGGCTGCTGCCCGCCAACCTGGCGGGTGCTTTGCAGCGGCGCACCTCCAACGACCGACTGCGCTACGCCCCCCAGGTGCTGGAGAGCGGCTGGTACTGCGCCTGCGGCGCCTTCCACCCCAACGAGGAGAACTGCGCTGAGTGCAGCGAGTGCGGCGCCGACCGGGTGCTGCTGCAAAACGCCCTGAGCAGCCTGCTGCAGCAGTCCAAGGCGCCGGCCCGGGACGATCAGCCCACCCGGATGGCCGAGGATGTGGCCGCCCCAGCCCTGGATGATGAGCCCACCCGGATGGCGCCCCTCAGCGACCGGGAGCGGTTTGAGGCCCAGTACCGCCAGAAGACCGGCGCGGCCCCCCTGCGGGAAGAGGAGGAAGAGCCTCAGGAGGACGAGGCCGGCCGCCGCCGGGCCGAGACGGTGGATAAGCTGGAACAGCTGCGCCGCATGGCCCTGGAGGACGACGATGAGGAGAGCTGGCAGGACGAGGAAGAAAACGAGGACGGGGATTACTACTACGGCGACGAGGAGGACCCGGACGAACTGGCCCGCAACATCATCCGCTGGGCCCCGCCCATCACCCTGGTGCTCTGCGCCATCATCGCCATGGGCGGCTATGTGTGGTACCAGCTTTTTCTGAAATAAGACCCGCGCCCTGCGCCGCCCCGGGCGGCGGGGCAAAAAGCGACCTGTGGGGAGGCGCTGCCGGCAGTTCTGGCCGGGGCGCCTCCCCTTTTTTCGTCCCCTTTCGCCTTGACAGCCCGCCCGCCGGGTGTTTAAAATAGATAAATAGTGCCGCCCGGCCTCCCCGAGGCCGGGCTTTGAGATGCAGGAACCCGGAACTTTTGGGATAAAATTGAGATAGAAACGCAAGCGTGTGAGGAAGTTTGTCTATGGCAAGAAAACAGGAATACACCAACGAGAGCATCACCAGCCTGAAGGGCGCCGACCGGGTGCGCAAGCGCCCCGCCGTCATCTTCGGCTCGGACGGGGTGGAGGGCTGTGCCCAGGCCATCTTCGAGATCCTCTCCAACTCCATCGACGAGGCCCGGGAGGGCTACGGCAACAAGATCATCGTCACCCGCTACAAGGACGGCAGCATCCAGGTGGAGGACTTCGGCCGGGGCATGCCGGTGGACTACAACCGGGCCGAGGAGCGGTACAACTGGGAGCTGCTGTTCTGCGAGATGTACGCCGGCGGCAAGTACTCCTCCGGCGAGGACAACTACGAGTTCAGCCTGGGCCTCAACGGCCTGGGCCTGTGCGCCACCCAGTACGCCAGCGAGTGGATGACCGCCGACGTCTACCGGGACGGCTTCCACTACCACCTGGAGTTCCGCCGGGGCGAGAACGTGGGCGGCCTGCAAAAGGAACCCTATAAGGGCCGGCGCACCGGCAGCATCATCCGCTGGAAGCCGGATGACCAGGTGTTCACCGACATCCATGTGCCCGCCGAGTACTTCCGGGACGTGATGAAGCGCCAGGCGGTGGTGAACGCGGGCCTCACCCTGATCCTGGAGGACGAGACCGGCCCCGAAAAGACCCATACCGAGTACTGCTATGAGCACGGCATCCAGGACTATGTGGAGGAGATCGCCGGGCTGGACGCCCTCACCCCGGTGGTGTACTGCGAGTCCTCGGCCACCGGGCGGGACCGGGCCGACCAGCCCGAGTACCGGGTGAAGATGAGCGCCGCCTTCTGCTTTTCCAACAAGCGCCAGCAGCTGGAATACTACCACAACTCCAGCTGGCTGGAGCACGGCGGCAGCCCGGACAAGGCGGTGCGCTCGGCCTTTGTGAGCCAGATCAACGCCTACCTGAAGGCCCACAACCTGTACAAGAAGGGCGAGAGCACCATCGGCTTCCAGGACGTGCAGGACTGTCTCATCTATGTGTCCAGCAGCTTTTCCAACCGCACCAGCTACGAAAACCAGACCAAGAAGGCCATCACCAACAAGTTTGTGGCCCAGGCCATGACCGACTTCCTCAAGCACCAGCTGGAGGTCTACTTCATCGAGAAGCCCGACGAGGCCCAGAAGATCTGTCAGCAGGTGCTCATCAACAAGCAGAGCCGGGAGCACGCCGAAAAAACCCGCCAGAGCCTGAAAAAGACCATGGTCAGCCAGCTGGACATCGCCAACCGGGTGGCCAAGTTTGTGGACTGCCGCACCAAGGACGTCTCCCGCCGGGAGCTGTACATCGTGGAGGGCGACTCGGCCATGGGCGCGGTCAAGACCAGCCGGGACTCCGAATACCAGGCCATCATGCCCATCCGGGGCAAGATCCTCAACTGCCTCAAGGCCGACTATGACCGCATCTTCAAGAGCGAGGTCATCACCGACCTGATCAAGGTGATGGGCTGCGGGGTGGAGCTGGGGGGCAAGAGCAAGAAGGATCTGGCCACCTTTGACCTTTCCAACCTGCGCTTCAACAAGATCGTCATCTGCACCGATGCGGATGTGGACGGCTACCAGATCCGCACCCTGGTGCTCACCATGCTCTACCGGCTCACCCCCACCCTCATCAACGAGGGCTATGTGTACATTGCCGAGAGCCCTCTGTACGAGATCAACACCAAGAACAAAACCTATTTTGCCTATACCGAGCCGGAAAAGGCCGACATCCTCAGCCGTATCGGCAAGGAAAAATACGACATCCAGCGTTCCAAGGGCCTGGGCGAGAACGACCCGGAGATGATGTGGCTCACCACCATGAACCCGGAAAGCCGCCGCCTCATCAAGGTGCTGCCCACCGACGCAGAGGAGACCGCCCGGGTCTTTGACCTGCTTTTGGGGGACAACCTGGCCGGCCGCAAGGAGCATATCGCCCAGCACGGGGCCGAGTACCTGGACGAACTGGACGTATCGTAAGAGAGGGGGAGACCGAAGATGGCAAAGAAAACTGCAAAAACCAAAAGATCCGCCGCCCCGGCCCGCCCCCAGCTGGGCGAAGGGGTGGAGATCCTCAGCGCCGGCACCGTCATTGAGACCCCGGTGACCCAGACCCTGGAAAGCAACTACATGCCCTACGCCATGAGCGTGATCGTCAGCCGGGCCCTGCCCGAGATCGACGGCTTCAAGCCCAGCCACCGCAAGCTGCTGTATACCATGTACGGCATGGGGCTGCTCAAGGGCCCCCGCACCAAGAGCGCCAACATCGTGGGCAGCACCATGCACCTGAACCCCCACGGCGACGCCGCCATCTACGAGACCATGGTGCGCATGGGCCGGGGCAACGAGAGCCTGCTGGTGCCCTATGTGGACTCCAAGGGCAACTTCGGCAAGGCCTACAGCCGGGATATGGCCTACGCCGCCGCCCGGTACACCGAGGCCCGGCTGGAGCCGGTGTGCGAGGAGCTGTTCCGGGACATCGACAAGGAAACCGTGGACTTTGTGCCCAACTACGACGGCACCACCACCGAGCCCACCCTGCTGCCGGTCACCTTCCCCACCATCCTGGCCAACAACACCCTGGGCATCGCGGTGGGCATGGCCTCCAACATCTGTTCCTTCAACCTGGCCGAGCTCTGCCGGGCCACCATCGCCCTCATGAAGGACGAAAAGGCCGACCTGTCGGCCCTGCTGCCCGCCCCGGATTTTGTGGGCGGGGGCTACATCCTCTACGACGCCGCCGAGATGGAGAACATCTACGAGAACGGCCGGGGAAGCGTGCGGGTGCGGGCCCGCTACCAGTACCAGAAAGAGGGAAACATGGTGGAGATCACCCAGATCCCCCCCACCACCACGGTGGAGGCCATCATGGACAAGATCGCCGACCTGGTCAAATCCGGCAGGGTCAAGGAGATCAGCGACATGCGGGATGAGACCGACCTGAACGGCCTCAAGCTCACCATCGACTTGAAGCGGGGCCAGGACCCGGACAAGCTGATGGCCAAGCTCTACCGCCTCACCCCCCTGGAGGACAGTTTCTCCTGCAACTTCAACATCCTGGTGGCGGGCCAGCCCCGGGTGATGGGCGTGCGGGAGATCCTGAAGGAGTGGACCGCTTTCCGGCTGGAATGTGTGCGCCGGCGCACCTGGTTTGAATTGCAGGGCAAGAAAAAGCGGCTGCACCTGATGCAGGCGCTGGAGGCCATCCTGCTGGACATCGACAAGGCCATCCGCATTGTGCGGGAGACCGCCGAGGAGGCCGAGGTGGTGCCCAACCTGATGATCGGCTTCGGCATCGACCAGGTGCAGGCCGAGTATGTGGCCGAGATCAAGCTGCGCCACCTGAACCGGGAGTACATCCTCAAGCGCACCCGGGAGATCGAGGACCTGGAAAAGGAGATCGCCCGGCTGGAGGAGACCCTGGCCAGCCCCGCCAAAATGCGGGGCATCATCCGCGCCGAGCTGGAGGAGGTGGCCAAAAAGTACGGCCAGCCCCGCCGCAGCGAGATCCTCTACCAGGTGGAGAGCGGGGAGGAGGAGATCGAGGAGGAGACCATGGCCGACTACCCGGTGCACCTCTTCTTCACCCGGGAGGGCTATTTCAAGAAGATCACCCCTCAGTCCCTGCGGATGAGCGGGGAGCAGAAGCTGAAAGAGGGGGACGAGATCACCCAGGAGGCCGAGAGCCAGAACTCAGCCTGGCTGCTCTTCTTCACCAACCGCTGCCAGGTGTACAAGTGCCGGGCCGGGGATTTTGCCGACACCAAGGCCAGCGTGCTGGGCGAATACCTGCCCACCGCCCTGGGCATGGAGGAGGGGGAGATCCCCCTCTACATGGCCGTCACCGCCGACTACCGGGGCCATATGCTCTTTGTGTACGCCAACGGCAAGTGCGCCCGGGTGCCCATGGAGAGCTACGCCACCAAGCAGAACCGCAAAAAGCTGCTGAAGGCCTACAGCGACAAAGAGGAGCTGGCCGCCCTGCTCTACCTGCCCGAGCCCGCCGAGATCGCCATCCGTACCACCGGCGGGCGGCTTTTGCTGGTGGGCAGCGCCCAGATCAGCGAGAAGGCCACCCGGGACACCCAGGGCGTGGCGGTGCTCACCCTCAAGCGCAACCAGAAGATCGAATCGGTGCGGCTGGCCGAGGGCCTGGAGCTGGCCGACCCCCACCGCTACCGGGTGCGCACCCTGCCCGCCGCCGGGGCCCTCATCCGGGGTGAGGACACGGTGGAGCAGCTGACCCTGGGCTGAGAGCCCCCTTTTGGCAAAAAGCCTTGCAATTCAAGGCTGGCTGTGCTATGCTAATGTAGCACAATAGTGATAAGGAGCGTTTTGTATATGTCCGTGCCTGAGATTGTCTGTGGCGTCATCCTGCTGTTCAGCGCAGTCGCCATTGTTTTCCTCACTCTCTCCCAGCAGCCCAAGGGCCGGGGCCTCTCCGGCGCGATCATGGGCGACGCGGGGCAGATGGCTGCCGGCCGCAGCCGCACCAACGACGCCAAACTGGCCAGGTATACCAAGGTCCTGGGCGTGGTGTTCTGCGTGGTGACGCTGGCTGTCAGCATCATCGCCGTGCGCCTGGGTTGAGCAAAAAGGGAACGAGCCCGCTTTGTGCGGGCTTTTTCTTTTATCCCCTGTAAAATTTGTGCAAAGCGTTCTGGAAAAAACCGAAAAATGCGGCCCGGGGCGGGCCGGGCGGCGGGGCAGGGGCCGGCCGCCGGAATCGTGGAAAGGGAGTAGAATATGTCCATCAAGATCAAGATTTTAAAGGAAGTGGAAAAGCGTCCCCTCAGCCTGCGCCAGCTGAAGGAAAAGCTGGGCAACGACCGGCGGGTGGCCGGCGAGGTGGGGGCCCTCATGAGCCAGGGCCGCCTCATCAAGCGGGAAGGGGTGCTGTATCTGGCGGCTGCCCCCGCCCGCAAGGCCACCCGGGCGGCCCGCCCGGCGCCCATCGACCCCAAGAATCCCCCGGTGGGCTCTCTGGCCTGCACCGTGGTCAAGCTGGGGCGCACCTTCGGCTTTGCCCAGCGGCAGGACGGCCAGGGAGACATCTTCCTGCCCGGGCGGAGCATGCGGGGCGCCATGCCGGGGGACGAGGTGCTGATCAAGCTCTTTGACCATCCCCGGGTGCCCGGCACCCAGGAAGGGGAGGTGCTGGCCGTCACCGCCCCCAAAGAGGAGTTTGTGGGCACGGTGCGCCGCAGCGAGCAGGGCCGGCTGGTCTTTGTGCCGGACGCCTGCCCCACCCTGGAGATGCCCCTGAAAAAGTCGGCCCTGGCCGGCGCCAAGGAGGGGGACAAGGCGGTGGCCAGGGTGATCCGGGGCGAAAACCACGGGGCCCATCAGGCCGCCATCGCCCTCCACTTCGGCAGCGCCGACCAGGCCTCCCAGTGCGTCAAGGCCCTGCTCTACGCCCAGGGAGTGGAGGAGACCTTCCCACCCGAGGTGCGCCAGGAGGCCGCGGCCCTCAAGGGGGCCAAGGTGGAGCCCGACCAGGCCCGGGGCCGGATGGACCTGCGGGCCCTGCCCATCTTCACCATCGACTCGGCCTCCACCAAGGACATCGACGACGCCATCAGCGTCACCGAGAACGCCAACGGCTTTGAGCTGGGGGTGCACATCGCCGACGTGAGCCACTATGTGCAGCCGGGCACTGCCCTGGACAAGGAGGCCCTGCGCCGGGCCACCAGCGTCTATTACGCCGACCGGGTGGCCCCCATGCTGCCCAAGGAGCTCTCCAACGGCATTTGCAGCCTCAACCCGGGGGAGAACCGGCTGGCCTTCTCCTGCCTGATGCTGCTGGACAAGACCGGCAAGATACAGGAATACCGCTTTGCCAAGACCCTCATCCACAGCCGGGTGAAGGGGGTGTACAGCGAGCTGAACGCCCTCTATGAGGGCAGCGAGGACGAGGCGCTGCGGGCCAAGTACGCCCCGGTGGCCTCCCAGCTGCCGGCCCTCAAAAAGCTGTATGACCTGCGGGTGGCCGCCCGCCGGGCCCGGGGCGGGCTGGAGATCGAGAGCGGCGAGAGCCAGCTCACCCTCAACGAGGCGGGGGTCTGCGTGGACGTGCAGCCCCACGAGCGGGGACTCACCGAGGCCATCATCGAGGAGTGCATGCTGCTGGCCAACCAGTGCGCCGCCAACCTGGCCCGCACCCGCCATCTGCCCTTTGTCTACCGCATCCACGAAAAGCCGGACGCCGAGCACAAGGAGCGGCTGTTCAATGTGCTGAAGGCCTGCGGCATCGAGCCGGCCTTTGCGGGGGAGACCCCCACCCCCAGGGAGCTGTCCGCCATCCTGGACAGCGTGCGGGGCCAGCCCCTGGAGCGGGCCGTCCACACCGGGGTGCTGCGGGGGATGGAGAAGGCCAAGTACGCCCCCGAGCCCAAGGGCCACTTCGGGCTGGCCCTGGCCGACTACGCCCACTTCACCAGCCCCATCCGCCGCTACCCGGACCTGGCCATCCACCGCATTCTCTCGGCCTGGCTGGAGGGGGAGAGCCCGGAGCTGCTGGCCAAGCTCTATGAGGATTTTGCCGCCCAGGTGAGCGTGCAGGCCAGCCAGCAGGAGGTGAAGGCCCAGAAGGTGGAGCGGGGCGCCGAGGACTGCTACAAGGCCGAGTATATGCGGGGCCACCTGGGCGAGGTGTTCGAGGGGGTCATCAGCGGGGTCACGGCCCACGGGCTGTATGTGGAGCTGCCCAACACGGTGGAGGGGCTGGTGCATGCCAGCCACCTGTGCCAGGGCCAGCCGGTGCTGGTGGAGGGCGTGCGCTTTGCCGACCCCCTCACCGGGGCCAGCTGGAGCATGGGCGATACCATGAAGGTGCAGGTGGTGAAAGCCGACGTGGCCCTGGGCAAGGTGGACTTTATCCCCGCGCCCTGATGTGCTATAATCAAAAAAGGCGGGCCCGATGAGGGGCAGCCATAAAGAAAAAAGAATGAAGGAGCGTTTATTCCATGACGGTAGAAGAGCGCCGGGAGGCCTTTGTCAGAAATTTCAGCGAGAGCCCCATCACCCTGTTGCAGGGCTCGGTGGGGGAGCGGATCAAGCGGAACTTCACCCATCGTGACCCGGCCAAGCCCCTCAAGCTGGCCGGGCTCTACTACAGCCGGGAGGGCCGCCGGGGGCTGGAGACCGCCTTCCGGGATTATGTGCAGATCGCGGACAAGTACCGCCTGCCCCTGGTGCTGCACCCCTACGCCTCGGCTCTCTCGGGGGCCCAGCTGGAGGGCACCGGCGCCGAGGGCCACAATGTGAGCATGGACAACTACACCCACTGCCGGGCCATTGCGGACGAGTACCCGGCCATCCGGGACAAGGTGTTTGTGGGATGCAGCCTGAGCTTTTCGGGGGATGCCTACCACCCCGAGACCAGCCTGCCCGAGGAGGAGGCCTACGCCCACCACACCAAGCTGGCCCGCATCCTGGAAAAAATGCCCATCGACCACTCCCGCAGCGGGCTGAACTCGGCGCTGGGGGAGGCGGCGGGGGCCGCCCGGGCCCTGGCCGACACCAGCCTGCCCTACATCATCAGCTTTCTGGTGCGCAAGGACGGCAAGCTGCTGGACGGCACCTGGCTGAGCGACGCGGTGGAGTATATTGAGGAAAAGACCCACAAGCACCCGCCCATCTTCTACCAGGTGAACTGCGTGCATCCCCGCAACATGCTGCTCTGCCTGGCCCAGCCCCACAACCAGACCGAACTGATGCGCACCCGCTTTCTGGGCCTGGAGGGCAACGGCAGCGACCTGAGCCCCGAGGAGCTGGACGACAGCCCCATCGTTTACACCAGCCCCGCCGACGAGTGGGCCGACGACATGATGAAGCTGTACGACCAGTACCACTTCAAGCTGCTGGGCGGCTGCTGCGGTACCGACCACGCCCACATCGAGGAGCTGGCCCGGCGGATCCGGGCCGTCTGGGACAAGGAAGGGAAGTAAGGCCATGAACAGCATCGCCTGGCAAACCACCGTCAGCATGGGAATCCTGATGGCCCTGGGCTATCTTGTCCGCCGCAAGGGCTGGGTGAATGGGGATTTTACCGGCCAGTTCTCCAACATGATGTACTACACCATCATCCCCTGCATCATCCTCTCCTCCACCATCAACATGGAGTTTTCGGCCCAGCAGCTGAAAAACGGGGCCATGATGATGGGGCTGAGCCTGGTGTTCATTCTGGTGATGCTGATTTTCGGCCAGGGGGTGTACTGCCTGCTGGGCCGGGGCGAGGAGGGCCGCATCATGCGGTTCTCCATGTTCTACACCAACTTCACCATGATGGGCCTGGCCCTGGCCCAGCTGATCTACGGGGACGAGGGGCTGTTCTACTTTTCCATGCTGCTGGTGCCCCTGCGGCTGTACAGCTACACCACTGCCGACTGGATGCTCTCGGGCAGGCGCCCCGGGCAGGACGGAAAATTCCGCTGGCAGGGGCTCATCTCGCCCCTGCTGGTCTACACCCTCACCGGGCTGCTCATCTATATCCTGCAGATCCCCCTGCCGGCGGTGCTCAGCGACACCATCAACACCGCCTCCAAGGCCATGACCCCCTGCGGCATGATCCTCTGCGGGCTGCTCCTGGCCCAGACCGACATCCGGGCCCAGCTGCGCTCGGCCCATCTGTACATCTTCCTTCTCTGCAAGCTGATCCTGGCCCCCTTGCTGATCCTGGGGGTGGTGAAGCTGCTAGGGGTGGGGGGCGTGCCCGCCCAGCTCTGCGTGCTGCTGGCCAGCCTGCCGGTGGCCGCCGCCCTGGGGGCCTTCGCCTCCAAGGACCACTGCGCCCCCGAGTCCGCCGCGGTCTACATCGCCGCCTCCACCGCCTGCTCGGTGGTCACCATCCCGCTGATGGTGGCCCTGGCCGGGGCGGTATGCTGAGGCCTTCTGAACAAAAAAGCTCCCTGCCGCCCGGCAGGGAGCTTTTTGCGCCTTTGGGGCGCGCTTATTCAAAAAAGGTGGGGCGGGTGCCCTCCAGAAAGGTCTTCATGGCGGCATACACCAGATCGCTGTGCACCACATAGCTGCCGTGGCTCTCCCCCGGCAGCACCAGCAGCCGGGCCCCCGGGATGGACTGGGCCACCAGCCGGGTGTGCTCGGGCAGGATCAGATCCCGGGAGCCGGCCAGCACCAGCACCGGCAGATCCAGCGAGGCAAGCCGGGCCGGGTCGATCTGGGGTTCCCGCAGCATCATCCCCACCCGCTCGTCGTGGCGCAGCCGGTAGCTCCACTTCATCATCCTGCGGGCCGCGGGCTTGATGGCCTCCGGGTTCAGGTTGACCCCGCAGAGCACCAGCTTGCCCACCAGGCCGGGGTTCTCCAGCGCCGTGAGCAGCCCCAGGATGGCCCCGTCCGAAAAGCCGCAGATCCAGGGCTTTTCCAGCCCCAGCTGTCGGATGAAGGCCGCAATGTCCGAGGCCATCTCCTCATAGTGGTAGACCGGCACCCGGTCGCTCTTGCCGTGGCCCCGGCTGTCGATGGCGTACACCGTGCAGCTTTTGGCCAGTTTGGGGGTGAGTTTATCAAAGATGCGGTGGTCCTCCCCGTTGCCGTGCAAAAGCAGGATGGGCTGGCCGCTGCCGCTCTTTTCGTAGTACAGTTTCAGATCGTTGACCTGGATGAACATGATTTCCGTCCCTTCCCCTCGGCCCTTTGCGCCGGGCTCTCAGCGGATAAAGTTGGTGAAGACCCGTTCCTCGCTCTGGGGCAGGGGAATGCCGGCGGCCTTGCCCGCTTCCAGGCACTTCAGCACCCAGGCCATGTTCCGGGCCAGGGCCCGCATGGTCTGAAGGCCCTCCTCGTCCCGGCGCACCTCCTCGGGGGTCTTGCCGTGTACCATGGTCCAGTATTGGCTGCCCACCACCAGCATATTGTTGTAGGTCATATATTTTTGCAGCTGGTCCAGGGTGGCGGTGGTGCCGGCCCGGCGGGCGCTGGTCACCGCCGCGGTGGGCTTGTAGCTGAGGGCCGAGCCGCCGGACATGAACAGCCGGTCCAGAAAGCCGGTCATGGAGCCGCTGGCCGCCGCGTAGTGCACCGGCGAGCCGAAGACAAAGCCGTCCGCCGTCTTGGCTTTCTCCAGCGCCTCGGGCAGGGGAGAGCCGAAGACGCAGTGGCCCGCCTTTTTGCAGCCGCCGCAGCCGATACAGCCTCCCACCGGGGCAGTGCCGATGTGGAAGATCTCGGCCTCAATGCCCTGGCGCTCCAGCTCGCCGGCCACCTCGCTCAGGGCGGTATAGGTACAGCCCTTTTCGTGGGGGCTGCCGTTGATGAGAAGAACTTTCATCCTGAAAACACCTCTTTTTTGGTTTGTCAAAGGCCGCGCCGCGGCCTCACAGAAGGGTCTTGCTTCCATTGTATTATCACACGGCTTTATTATAGCACGGCGGCCAAAATCTGCTATAATAAAATCATCAAATCAGACCCCCAAAGATTACAAAATGGAAAAGAGGTACTCCATGCCCCACTGTGACGCAAAAAAACAGGGCTGCGGCGGCTGCCCCCTGCTGGAAATCCCCTACCCGGAACAGCTGGCCCAAAAACAGAAGCGGATCGACCGGCTGCTGGCCCCCTTCGGCAAGCCCCGGCCTATCCTGGGCATGGAGGAGCCCTGGCACTACCGCAACAAGGCCATTGCCACCTTCACCCGCCGGGGCGGGGCCCTGGCGGCGGGCATCTACCAGGAGGGCACCCACCGGGTGGTGCCCTGCGGGGAGTGCCTGCTGGTGAGCCGGCGGCTGAACCAGGCCCTGGAGGCCGCCCTGGAGGCGGCCCGCCAGTGCGGCTATGAGCCCTATCAGGAGGAACGAGGCCGGGGCCTGGTGCGACATCTCCAGGCCCGGCACGCCTTTGCCACCGGCCAGGTGCTGGTGAGCCTGGTGACCGCCGGCCCCCTGCTGCCCGGCGGCAGAGAGTTTGCCCGGCTTTTGCGCCAGAAGGCCCCCTTTGTGGAGAGCGTGGTGCAGAACATCAACCCCGGCCGCACCAGCGCCGTGCTGGGCCGGCAGGAAAAGGTCCTGTACGGCAGCGGCAAGATCCGGGACGAATTGTGCGGCAAGAGCTTTCTGCTCTCCTCCCGCAGCTTTTACCAGGTCAACCCCCTCCAGACCCGGCGGCTCTATGAGCTGGCCCGGCAGGCCGCGGACCTTAAAGGGGGCGAGACGGTGATCGACGCCTACTGCGGCGCCGGCACCATCGGCCTCATCGCCGGCGAGGGGGCGGGCCGGCTTTTGGGGGTGGAGGTGAACCGGGACGCGGTGGCCGACGCCATCCAGAACGCCCGGTACAACAAGGCCGACAACGCCCGGTTTTTCTGCGCCGACGCCTCCCAGTGGATGGCCCGCCAGGCGGCCCGGGGCGAAAAGGCGGACCTGGTCTTTCTGGACCCGCCCCGCCAGGGCAGCAGCCCCCAATTCTTGCAAAGCCTGCTGGCCCTTTCTCCCCGGCGGGTGGTGTACATCAGCTGCGGCCCCGAGAGCCTTGCCCGGGATTTGGGCCTGCTCACCCGGGGCGGCTATCGGGTGGGGGAGATCTGGCCGGTGGACATGTTCCCCCATACCCCTCACATCGAGACGGTGGTGCTTTTGTCCAAACCCGATGCCAGGGGCAGAGCGTAACGAGTGCGGAATTCTGCGGGGGCTGAGGGCAGGGCAAAGCGGACGGGGCAAAGACCCTGTGGGCGGCCTTGCGGGGGTGTGCGTTTTGTTTTTCTTCCTTGCGAATGGACTTAAAAATTCATAAAATGCAAAATATATGTTGCATTGAACATCCATCCTGTGCATAATGAGGATATACAGCAAACCGCACATAAAGAAAGCGGGGACAGATGGAGTATGAACAACGAAAACGCTAAGGAAATGCGCATGGTGCGCGAACTGGATCTTTTGAAAAAATATCAGCGGATCTCGGTCAAAGAGCTGGCCCAAACGCTGAACGTATCGGAGATGACAATACGCCGCGACCTGGAGGTGCTTCGCAAAAATCATGTGCTGGAGCGCAGTTATGGGTATGCAACGCTGGTCAAGGGCGGAGACGGTTACACCGAGGACGGCGAGATCTATGATCTGCGCAAGGCGAGGATCCAGAATCTGAACGAAAAGGACCGGATTGCGAAATATGCGGCTTCCCTGATCGAGCCGGGCGACTGGATTTTTTTGGACAACGGAACCACGGTTTCCCGCATCACCTTTTATCTCCCTGTGGAATTTGAATACACAGTTTTGTGCTACAATTTTGTGATCATGGCAGAGCTTGTGAAACATCCGAACATCACGGTTCTCTGCCCGGGCGGATATTACCACCCGGAGGACTACAATTTCACCTCTACGGAGGCGGTGGAGTTCATACGCCGCCACCGGGCAACCAAATCCTTCATATCGGTCTCAGGCATTCACCGCAACCTGGGAATTACCTGTATCAACGCACATATTGTGGACAACAAGCGCGCCTTGATCGACTCCTCCGCGCAAAATATTTTCCTGGCCGATTCCAGCAAATTTGGCTTGGTCAAGGCGAATCATTTTGCCGAACTGAGCGATATCGATCTGGTGGTTACCGACACAAAGCTCTCCTCGGAATGGCGCGAATTCCTCCACAATACCCAGACTATGTACAAACTGGTTTAGTTTTGCAGAGAGCCTTTTCTTTGCTTGTCTGCCGCAAGGCGCGGGGTTCTGCGCCTTGCGGCTTTTTTGCGCCCTAAAATGTTTGATTGAACAAATATGACCGGATTGCACAAGTCGTTTGCACAAAAATATTTATATTTCAATAGATACTTTGCCGATATTTTGGGTTTTCTGTTGACTTTGATGGAATGCAATGGTATTTTATCAGTCAGAGAGCACAATAAAACACAAAAACGTGTTCGAACGAACATAAACAGGAAGTGACGCCCATGCAGCTTATAGCGATAACCGACGATCTTACCGGCGCGGCGGATTCAGGCAGTTACTTTACCTCCCGCGGCCAGAAGCTTCGGATCTGTACCTCCGGCAGTTGTTCCCTGAGCCACGAGCCCGGCGAGATACTTTCCGTCAATCTTTCCTCCCGCAACATCGGCGGCAGCGAGGCAAAACGTCTCCATCAATCTGTCCTGGAGCGGCTGCCCGACGATCCCAAAACCGTATGGTTCAAAAAAATCGGAACAGGATTCCGCGGGAACGACGCCTTTGAGCTGGAAGGCCTGCTGGCCGCCCGCCCGGACCATCTGGTCTTTCTGATCGATCATGCTCCCGACCTCGGCACCTTCACCCTGTATGGTCATCAGTACTGCGAAGGGGTGATTCTCCCGAAATCCGTGTACGCCCAGGACCCCATTCTTCCCCCCACAAAATCCTACATCCCGGATATCCTTGCCCGGGACACCCGCCTGCCCGTGGGCCTGGTGGATATCGACGCGGTGAAAGGGGGATATCTGGAGCGGTCGGTGGCGGATCAGATCGCCAAAGGCGCAAAGATCCTGGTCTTTGATGCCATTACCAGGGAGGATACCCAGCGCATCCTTTCCACCCTGTTCCCCCTGTATCCCAACGTGTTCTGGACCGGCTCTCTGGGATTGGCCGACGGCCTGGCCCAGTACCTGTTCGGCGATGTCCGGCCCGCCCGTATCCCCGCTTTGGCTCCCCACTGCCTGGGCTTTTGCGCTTCGGCCTATGAGATCGCCAAGCGACAGATTCAGTTCTCTGCCCAGCGGGGGCTCTGCCCGGTGCAGCTGGATGTGGACGCCTACCTGGATGGGGACGAGGACGCCGTGGAACGGGCGGTCGAGCAGACGCTGGATGCCCTGAGGCGGGGAAACGGGATGCTTGTCCCCCATGTGGACCGCTACTCCTACCAGCCGGGAACCAGTCAGGCGATTCTGGAGTGTCTGGCCCGGGCGGTGCCCCGCATCTGCAAACAGGCATCCTTTGATCGCCTGGTGATCGTGGGAGGGGAGACCTCCCAGACGATCTTCAAAGAGCTGGGCGTGGAGCATCTGCGGCTGGGGCGCGCCCTGGAACCCGGTGTGGCCCAGGGCCGGATCCTGGACGGGGTGCCTGCGGGCAAGGAGTTCACCCTGAAAGGGGGGAGCATGGGCTCGCTGGAGGCCCTGGAAAAAATGATGGGACGTCAGGAGGTGGAGTGCGAATGTCCTGGAGCTGGGAAACCGAGTACCCCGACCAAGTGCGGGAGCTGATCCGCTTTTCCAAACTGGTGTATGAGCGGAATCTGGTCAGTGCGGCGGGGGGAAACGTGAGCGTTCGGTGCGGCCGGCATGTCCTGATCACCGGCAGCAACGTGTCCCTCCGGGATGTGACGGCAGATACCCTGGTCCTGTGCGATTTGCAGGGGAATGTACTGGAGGCGCCGGAAGGGCTGAAGCCCTCCAAGGAAACCCGGTTCCATCTGGGCGTTTATGCCCTGAGGCCGAAGGCGGGCTGCGTGATCCACGCCCACCCGAATTTTTCCGTGATCTGGTCGCTTTGCGGCAGGGCATTGCCTTTATATACCGAATCGGCCAGGCTCAAACTGCAAGAGGTCCCGCTTATTCCCGACGCCCCCCCGGGCTCGGAGGAGCTGGCGCGTCAGGTGACGCAGGCCGTGGCCCGTGCCCCTGAAAAGATCTGTGCTTTTCTTATGGAAAAACACGGCATCCTGGTTATGGGCGAAACCGCCGAGGAATGCTTCAACCAGGCCGAGCTGGTGGAAGATACGGCCAAAATCGCTGTGTTTGACAGATTGTTCCAGGCGGGCTGAATCTTTGGTTCAAGTGGTTGTTCTCCCACCGAAGCAGCAGCTTTCCGGCGCTCGGAGGTGGAGCAAATAATACCCAAGTTAAGAAAAAGAGGCAAGAAAGGAGCACTTCTCATGAAATCCATCCCCAAATTTGCGGCAATGGCGCTGTCCGCAACTATGGCACTGTCCATGCTGAGCGCATGCGGAAATTCTGCCGGTTCTTCTGCCGGTTCCACCTCCACGGCTTCCGGGGCTTCCGGCAGTTCCGAGGGTTCGGTCACGTTCTCGGTGACCGCAGACGTCACCGGCGACCGGGCGCCCTATGTGGAGCGTTTTGCCCAGCTGGTTGAGGAAAAGACCAACGGGCGCTATACCGCCAACATCATTGCCGCCGGTTCCCTGGGCACCGGCGCGGACATGGCCCAGATGCTCCAGATGGGCACCCTGGATGTGCTGATGAGCGACGATATGACCATGGACGGCGTGCTGGACGGCGCGCTGGGCTTTGCCTGGCTGCCCGGCCTGGTAAACGATTATGAAGAGGCCGACGCCTATTACAACAACGGCTGGATCGCCGACAAGGTAGCCGAGATCATGGCCCAGAACGACCTGATCCGAATCTCCTCCTTCTGCAACGGGTTCCGTCAGGTGGGCAACATTGTGCGCCCTGTCACCGAGATGTCCGACCTGGCCGGCCTGAAGATCCGCACTCCTTCTGTGGAGTCTGTGGTCAGCTTCTATGAGAAGTGCGGCGCTTTGCCGGTCATGATTTCCGGCTCTGAGGTGCTGAACGCTTTGCAGACCGGCACCGTGGACGGGCTGGACAACGCCGTGTTCAACTACACCAACCAGGGCATCACCGACGTGATCACCCACATCACCGAGCTGAACTACTGCTATTCCGGCGGCTGCTTCATTGCCGGTTCTCCCTTCTGGGACAAGCTGAGCGATGAGGACAAGGCGATCTTCACCGAGTGCGCCCAGACTGCCTCCGACGAATTCACCGAATTCTTCCGCGAAAAGACCGAGACCATGACCCAGGAGGGCATCGACAACGGCCAGTGGACCGTGGACCAGCCCTCTGAGGACATGAAGGCCCAGATGCAGGAGATCTACCAGCAGATCTGGGACGAGAGCCGCGAAAAATACGGCGATGAGATCATTGATACCATTACCAGCGGAGAGTACAAGACGCTCTCTCAGCAGTGAACCGAAACTTGAAGGTTGGCGGGGCTGAAGTTTTCCCGTGGGGAACTTCAGCCCCCTGGTTTCTCAACTGAAATGTAAGGGGAGGAGCAATTATGACGCAGCAAAACAGGTTGTTTCAACTCGCCACTTCAGTGAATAAAAGATTGCTGGGGATCGAGACCTTCCTGATGGCTCTGATCACCATTGCCCTGGTAGCAGCAATTTTTATCGAAGTGGTCTGTCGCTACTTTTTGTTCATATCGGCCGCCTGGGCAGAGGAGCTGACGCGCTATCTGTTCATCTGGCTGACCTATATCGGGTCTGCCTATGCCATCTATGACGGCAGCCATACCGAGATCGATGTGCTCAAGCAGGTGATCCTCAAGTCCAAGAGCCCCCGCCGGGACACGGCTCTCAAGGTTCTGGAACTGCTGGCCATCATTTCCACCTTCATCTTCCTGCTGGTGTTCGGGAAAATCTTCTTTGACTACATGATGCGGATCTGGGCCACCACGCAGACATCTCCCACCATGCACATCCCCATGGGCCTGGTTTATCTGCCGGTGTTTATCGGCATCGTCCTGTGTGCTCTGCATGAGATCTATCTGTTCATGCAGTGCACGATCAAGCGGGATGGGGACGGCGCCTCCGAGCCCGTCGCCCAGTGATTTGAAAGAGGTGATCGTATGTCTGCGCTTTCCGCTCTGTTGATTTTTCTGATTTCCTTCGCCGTTGTGGCCGTGTTCTGCAAGATGCCGGTTTCCTTTGCGCTGGGCACTTCCTCTTTGCTGGTGCTGGTCTACGGCGGCTTCCAGCTGGTGACCGTGCCCCAGTTCGCTTTCTCCGGCCTGGACAGCTTTGCTTTGCTGGCCATTCCCTTTTACATCTTTGCCGGCGTCATCATGGAGTACAGCGGCATCTCCAAAATGCTGATCGACTGGATCAAGTCCTTCGTGGGCCGTGTCCGGGGCGCCACCGGCATCATTACCACCTGCGCCTGCATGGCTTTCGGCGTTCTGACCGGCTCCGCCATGGCCACCATCAGCGCCATCGGCAAGATGATGGTGCCCGAGATGGAAAAGGAGGGGTATCCCCACGGCTACACCTCTGCTCTGCTGGCGGCCACCTGCTTTTTGGGAATTCTGATCCCGCCCAGTGTGCCGGGCATCATGTACGCCCTGGCCTCCGGCGCAAAGATCTCTGAGATCTGGATGTCCACCATCGGCCCCGCCTTCATCTTTGCCATCGGTTACTTTATCATCAATTACTTCCGCATCGGCCGCCACCAGACCAAGCCGGAGAAGGTGGAGTTTCATTTCAGCGCCAAGGCCATGGAGATCGGCAAATCCACCCTCTACGCCATCCCCGCGCTGCTCATGCCCATCATCATTTACGGCTCCATCTACGGCGGCCTGTGCACCGTCACCGAGGCCGGCGCGGTCAGCTGCGTCTATGGCATCCTCTATTTCTTCGCCGTTAAACTGATCAACCGCAGCCATATCCAGATCACGTTCTGGCGCTGCTGCGCCATTGCCGGCGCTTCCACCGCCACCATCGGCCTGCTGAACGCCTTCTCCGCCGTGGCCGGCAAGGTCATGACCCTGGCCGGGATCTCCAGCTTCCTGTCCAACATCATCACCGAGAACATTGCCAGCAAGGCCGGGTTCCTCGTCATGATCAACATCCTCTTCCTGTTCATGGGAACCTTCATGGACATCAATGCCACGATCCTCATCATGACCCCGCTGCTTCTGCCGGTGGCCCAGACCTATGGGATCACGCCTGTACACTTCGGCGCCATCATGATCGTGAACATGTGCGTCGGTTTCCTGACTCCTCCCTTTGCCGTGGGCATCTTCGTCAGCACCAAAATTGCCCACTCCACCTTCGGCGATACGGTCAAGGAAGCGGTTCCGTTCATGGGCGTCGGGCTGGTGGCCATTGTCATCACCACCCTGTTCCCTGGCTACATCGACTTTTTCGTACAGCTGTTCTCCTGAGTGCTCACACTCTGAAATTTGTTTTTAGAATCGAGGTTTTTTGCTATGCTGGGAAAAGAAATACGGCTCAAACGTCTGATGCCGAGCGAGGACGGAAAGTACTTTGGGCTGACAGTGGACCACGCCATTGCCCGGGGGGTCATGCCCGGCCTGGATACGATCCGGGATACTCTGGCCAAGATGGCCGCGGGGGAACCCAACGCCATCACCATGCACAAGGGCATTGCCGCCCAGTGCTTTGCCCCCTATGCGGGCAAAATCGCGCTGGTGCTCAAGCTCACCACCTTTGGCGTGTACCACTTTGACGACGACGTACAGGTGGCCGACGTGGAGGAGGCAATCTGCATGGGCGCGGACGCCGTCTCGGTGGGCTGCATTGTGGGGGGCGACAACCAGGAACGCCAGCTGGAGATGCTGGGGCGGATCAGCAAGCAGGCCCACCGCTACGGCATTCCCCTCATCAGCCACATCTATCCCCGGGGCAACCACATCACCGGCGCCGATCAGTACAGCCTGGAAAACGTGACCTATGCCGCCCGGGCCGCCGCGGAGCTGGGGGTGGACCTGATCAAGACCAACTATACCGGCGACCCCGAAAGCTTTGCCAAGGTGGTGCAGGCGGTTCCCACCCGGGTGGCCATTGCCGGCGGTACCCACTGCAAGACCGTGGAGGAATATCTCCAGATGACCCGGGATGTGATGGACGCGGGGGCCATCGGCGTTACATACGGCCGGTTTGTGTTCCAGTATCCCCACATCACCCCGCTGGTCAAGACCCTGAAGCAGGTGGTCCACAACGGCCTGCCGGCCGCACAGGCCAAAGAGCTGCTGGCGCAGCTGGAGCAGGAGGAAACCAAATAAACCATGTATCTGAAGATCGATCAATCCAAACCCAATGACGTGGTGGCTTTTGGCCGCGCTACCATTGACCTGTACGCCAACGAGATCGGCCCCATGGAGGACGCGGTGACCTTTACCAAATATGTGGGAGGTTCTCCGGCCAACACCGCGGTGGCCATGTCCCATCTGGGGCTGAATGTGGGCTACATCGGCATGGTGTCCGACGATCAGTTTGGCCGGTTCATCACCCGGTATCTGTCCGAACAAGGGGTGGACACATCGCATATCGCCATCGCGGCGCCCGGCATACGCTCCGGCGTGACCATGGGAGAGATCAAGCCGGGAGAATGCAGCTGCTTTATGTACCGCAGGGACTGTGCCGACCTGCACATCAGCTGCGCCCAGCTGGACGAGGACTACATCGCCAGCCACAAACTGCTGTTGATCTCCGGCACTTCGCTCACCCACTCGCCGGCCCGGGAGGCTGTATTCCTGGCCATTGACATCGCAAAGCGCCACGGCGTGGCGGTCTCTCTGGACCTGGACTACCGGGAAGGCACCTGGGACAGCCCGGAGGAGGCCAGCATCTACTATACGCTGGCCGCCCGCCAGGCCGACATGGTGCTGGGCACCCGCGAGGAATTTGACGTGATGGAATCCCTGTTCCATCGCGGGAACAAGGATGACGCTGCCAGCGCCGGATGGCTGCTGGAGGCGGGCGTATCCCTCGTTTCCATCAAACAGGGCAAAAAGGGTTCCCACATCTTCACTTCCCAGGGAAAAACCGTGGGAGGCATTTATCCGGCGCAGGTTCTGAAAACCTTCGGGGCCGGGGATGCCTACTCTTCCGCCTTTACCTTTGGTCTGCTTCGGGACATGACCCTGGACCAGGCGCTCCGCTATGCGGCTGCCGCATCGTCCATCACGATTTCGGGCCACAGCTGCTCGGGGTCTACGCCCACGCTGCCTCAGGTGGAGGAATATATGCAGAGTCATCAGTATGTGCTTGCCGATGAAGCCTGATATTTTATGCCCGCGGCGACGCCGTTCGCTCTCCGGGGTCTGGTTCGCCGCTTGATCGGCAGGCAGGCCCCAGGCAATTCCCTCACTCTCCCCTGCGCATCCTGCACAAAAAGGCGGGGGGCCGCTCCCCTGCATTTTTGGTCGAAACTCCGTTTGAATTTGTCTGCCAAAATTTGGTATACTAAATATATCGGGGCAGCGGGCCGCCCAGCCCGGCCCCCATCAAAGCGGAAGGGAGCGCGCGGAATGCACAGGATCGGCGAATATGTGAATTACGGCACCGAGGGCATCTGCCGGATTGAGGATATCCGGGCCATGGCCTTCGGCAAGGGCAGCGAAGAGCGGGAATATTATATTCTCCAGCCTATGGGGCAGGGGCGCTCCAGCGTCTTTGTCCCGGTGGATAACCCCCGGCTCACCGGCCGGATGCGGCCCATCCTCACCCGGCAGGAGATCGAAGAGGTGATCCAGAGCGCGAAGGGCCGCAACCTGGATTGGATCACCGATCGGAAAGAGCGGATGGAGCGGTTCCAGAAGATCATGAGCGAGCGGGACGAGTGCCAGCTGCTGCTGCTCATCGGCTGCCTGGAAGAGAAGGCCCGCCGCAGCGGGCGGGGCATCTCCGCCGCCGAGACCCAGCTGCTGAAAAAGGCCGAGAACGCCATCGAGCAGGAGTTCTCCTTCGCCTTGCAGGTGAGCCCCCAGGAGATCAGCCGCTATTTGCAGGCCCAGCTGGGCCAGGCGCTGGGCGCCTGAGGCCGGCCCCCCAACCATTGCCAAAGCCCCCGGGAGTTTTCTCCCGGGGGCCTTTTTGCCCCGGGGCGAAGCCAGAGGGGGGACGGGCGGCGATCTGTCCCGCCCCGCCGCCCCCAAAAAGCGGATTTGCCCGTTGACAGCAGGGCGGCAGACCCTGTATAATAGATGATGTTAATATCCTGTTAAGCAAGAAAGGGGGAGATCTGGTGGACGAGGGCGACGACGGGAGCGCCGGGCCCGACAACCGGCCGGCGCCGGGGCGCAGGCGGCTTTGGATCTGCCATATCCTTTCATAAAAACGGACACGAACCTGTATGCGCTAAGGCATACGGGCCGTGTCCGTTGCTTTTTATCGGGATTTGGGCGGGCAGGACCCGCGGAAAGGAACACATATTATGGGAGATATTGTATTTTTGCTGCTGTTTCAGGCGGTGCTCATCGGGCTGAACGCGGTGTTTGCCAGCGCCGAGATCGCGGTGCTGTCGGTGAACGAGGCCAAGATCCAGAAAATGGCCGAGGAGGGGAACAACCGGGCCCGGCGGCTGCAAAAGCTCACCGCCGAGCCGGCCCGGTTTCTGGCAACCATCCAGGTGGCCATCACCCTGTCAGGCTTTCTGGGCAGCGCCTTTGCGGCGGATAACTTTTCCGAGCCGCTGGTGAGCCTGGCCCAGAGCCTGGGGGTGGGGCTGCCCGCCAAAACCCTGGACACCATCGCGGTGGTGGTGATCACCCTCATCCTCTCCTACTTCACCCTGATCTTCGGAGAGCTGGTGCCCAAGCGGATCGCCATGAAAAAATCCCAGCAGCTGGCCCTGGGCATGTCCGGGATGATCAGCGGCATCTCCTCGCTCTTCCGGCCTCTGGTGTGGCTGCTGTCGGTGTCCACCAACGGGGTGCTGCGGCTGTGCGGCGTGAATCCCCAGGAGGAGGACGAGGCCGTCAGCGAGGAGGAGATCCGCATGATGGTGAATCAGGGCAGCGAGCGGGGCGTCATAGACCCGGAGGAAAAGGCGTTCATCCACAACGTCTTTGAATTTGACGATATCACCGTCGGGGAGATCGCCACCCACCGCACCGAGGTGGTGACCCTCAGCCGGGACGAGGGGCCGGAAAGCTGGGCCCGCACCATCCACCAGAGCCGCTACACCCTCTACCCGGTGTGCGGCGATTCCCCCGATCATATTGTGGGGGTGCTGAACGCCAAGGACTTTTTCTGCCTGCGGGACCAGGGCCGGCAGGACCAGCTGGCCGGGGCGGTGCAGCCGGCCTACTTTGTGCCCCAGAGCCTGAAGGCCGACGAGCTGTTCCGCCGCATGAAGCGGGACGGCCAGAGCCTGGCGGTGGTGCTGGACGAGTACGGGGGGATGACCGGCATCGTCACCCTCTACGACCTGGTGGAGGAGCTGGTGGGCGAATTGCGTCGGGACTGCCAGCAGCCCCAGATCGAGGAGCTGGCCCCCGGCCACTGGCAGGTGCGGGGGAACGTGCGGCTGGATGAGCTGGGCCAGGCCCTGGGCATCCCCATCCAGAGCGAGGAGTACGACACTCTCACCGGGCTGGTGTTCCAGGAGCTGGGGGCGGTGCCCCCCGAGGGCGGCGAGGAGCTGTGCCTGGAGGCCCAGGGGATGCGCATCCAGGTAAGCCGGGTGCGGGAGCATCAGGTGGAACAGGCCGAGATCACCCTGTTGGGCCGGCCCGCCCCCGTCGTTTGAGCAAAACCGGCAAACTGTACGCATTCAGAAAACACTTGTGCATTTTGGACAGATAGATTATAATAGTACCCGACAGGCGGGAGCCTGCCGCACCAAAAGACGGGAGGACATACGAGATGTATCCATTGTGGGAAGAGTTGAACCGACTGAAAAAGTGCCGCTGGGTGGAGCTTTGCCACCCTCTGAACAACCAGAGCCCCTACTGGGGCGGCATCCCCGAGGGATCGGTGGAGCTGGCCAAAACCGTGTTTGACTGGGGCAACGAGATGCTGGACTGCCTGATCCAGACCTTCAAGTTCCCGGGACAGTTCGGCACCCACATGGATTTTCCCGGCCATTTTGTGAAGGGGGGCGCCCTGTCCGAGGCCTACGGCGTCAAGGAGATGGCCTTCCCCCTGGTGGTGGTGGACGTGACCCAAAAGGTCCAGGCCGACCCCCACTATGCGGTGACGGTGCAGGATCTGAAGGACTGGGAGGCCCAGTACGGGCCCATCCCCGAGGGGGCCTTTGTGGCCCTGTACACCGGCTGGGCCAAGCGGTGGCCGGACATGAACGCCCTGTCCAACTTTGACGAGGCGGGGGGCGAAAACTTCCCCGGCTGGTCCATGGAGGCGCTGCAATACATCTACGAGACCCGCAGCGCCGCCGCCAACGGCCACGAGACCCTGGACACCGACGCCTCGGCCCTGGCCGCCGCCGCGGGGGACCTGGCCTGTGAGCGGTATGTGCTGAGCAAGGGCAAGTTGCAGGTGGAGGTGCTGTGCAACCTGGACCAGGTGCCTCCTGCCGGCGCCATTGCCTTCGCGGTCTGCCCGCCCATTGAGGGGGCCACCGGCCTGCCGGTGCGGATGTGGGCCATCCTGCCGGAGTAAGGGCACAAAAAGCGCCGATGCCCCGGCACGGGGGACCGCCTCCCCGGGGCGGCAAAAATACAGGACGTACCCAGAGCGGCCCGCCCGGCAGGAACCGGGGCGGGGCCTGGACGTGGAAAAGTGAGGAAAAATATGGCATACTGCAAACATTGCGGCGCCCGGATCGACGATCAGGCAGTGATCTGCCCCTATTGCGGAGTTTCTCAGCAGAACACCCCGCCCGTGCAGGACAACGGCGGCTTTAGCTGAGGCCTGCTGGGTTGCTGCATCCCTGTTGTGGGCCTGGTGTTGTTTTTGGTGTGGAAGGACACCAAGCCCAAGACCGCCAAGGCTGCAGGCATCGGCGCACTGGTCTGCGTGGGCCTGTATGCGCTGATCTACCTGTCCATCTTTGTCATGGGCATCAGCTCTTACGCGCTTTGGGGCTGAAGGGGATGAACTGGCTGCGCAGCAGGGCGAGGCCCTGGCTGTATCGGTGGCTGCCCCGGATCTGCGGCTGTCACTGCCGGGCGGACCGATCCTTTTTTTACAAAGGATGGCAGTTCCCGGTTTGCGCCCGGTGCACCGGGGAAGTGCTGGGGATCGGGCTTTCGTTCCTGGTATTTTTTGGGTATCAGATCCCCCTCTGGCTGGCGGCCGCCCTTTTGGCACCCATGCTGCTGGACGGGGGGATTCAGCTGGCCACGGCCTACGAGAGCACCAACCTGCGGCGGCTGGTGACCGGCTTTGCCTTTGGGTTCGGGCTGTACGCCCTGTTTGCCCATTCTCTCCTTTTTGCCTTCTGGCAGGGATACGGGCTGGCACAATAAAAATTGCCTCAGAAAGCATGCAGCGAGCAAGGCGGCGGGGTGAACCCGGCGCCTTGCATTTTTTCGTCTTTCGGGCCGGTGTGGAAAGACAGGAAAAGGGACAGGATATAGAAAAAACGGGGGGCGCGGCCCCCAAAAGGAAGGAAGTAGCAATTTTGAAGAAAATCCTGGAAGGCTGGAATCGGATCAGCCTGGTGAAACAGATCTGCCTGGGGCTGATCGTGGGCATCCTGCTGGCGCTGGCGGCGCCCCAAAAACTGGCCGGCATCGCCATTCTGGGCGATCTCTTTGTGGGGGCCCTGAAGGCGGTGGCCCCGGTGCTGGTGTTCTTTTTGGTGGCCTCGGCCCTCTGCCGCCACAAGCCGGGCCAGCGCACCAACATGAAATCCATCATCCTGTTGTATCTGGCGGGCACCTTCCTGGCCGGGCTGATGGCGGTGATCGCCAGCTACCTGTTCCCGGTGCAGTTGGTGCTGGCCACCGGCCAGGAGACGGTGAGCGCCCCCGAGGGGCTGGCCGAGGTGCTGCGCACCCTGGTGTTCAACCTGGTGGCCAACCCGGTCACCGCCCTGGCCGAGGCCAACTACATCGGCATCCTGGCCTGGGCGCTGGTGCTGGGGCTGGCCCTGAAAAACGCCTCGGAGAGCACCAAGACCCTCATGGGGGACCTGGCCAACGCCCTCTCGGCCCTGGTGCGGTGGGTCATCCGCTTTGCGCCTTTGGGGGTGATGGGGCTGGTGTTCAACGCCATCGCCTCCAGCGGCCTTTCCACCCTGCTGGGCTACCTGCGGCTGGTGGCCCTGCTGGTGGGGGTGATGGCCTTTGTGGCCCTGGTGGTCAACCCCCTCATCGTCTTTGTGATGATCCGCCGCAACCCCTACCCCCTGGTGTTCCAGTGCCTGCGGGAGAGCGGTCTCACCGCCTTTTTCACCCGCAGCTCGGCCGCCAACATCCCGGTGAACATGGCCCTGTGCGAAAAGCTGGGGCTGGACCCCAACACCTACTCCATCTCCATCCCCCTGGGGGCCACCATCAACATGGCCGGCGCGGCGGTGACCATCGCCACCCTCACCCTGGCGGCCACCCACACCCTGGGCATCCCGGTGGACCTGCCCACCGCCATCGTGCTGAGCTTTTTGTCGGCGCTGTCGGCCTGCGGGGCCTCGGGGGTGGCGGGGGGCAGCCTGCTGCTCATCCCCCTGGCATGCAGCCTCTTCGGCATCCCGGGCGACCTGGCCATGGAGGTGGTGGGCGTGGGCTTCATTGTGGGAGTGGTGCAGGACAGCTGTGAGACGGCCCTGAACTCCTCCACCGACGTGCTCTTCACCGCTGCCGCCGAGCTGGGGGCCCGGCGCAAAGAGGGCCGGGCGTAAGAAAGGCCTTTTGAGCCGTCCCGGGCAAAAAATTTTACGTTTGTTGGAATAACAACAGAATTTCCCCGCCGGAGGATGGTATACTGCCCTTGCGGAAGGCGGCAGGGCCGGGCGGGGGAAGGACGCCCGGCCCCCGGCCCGGGGCCTTTGAGGCCCGGGCCCGCCGCCCCTCTGCGCCCAATAGCTGAGAAAAAAGAGAGAACACCACGCCCGGCCGGGCGCACAGCCCCCCGGGGCGGAAAGGAAGACGCTATGATTCGCAAGATCATCCAGATCGATGAGGAAAAATGCAACGGCTGCGGGGCCTGCGCCTCGGCCTGCCAGGAGGGCGCCATCGCCATGGTGGAGGGCAAGGCCCGGCTGATGCGGGAGGACTACTGCGACGGGTTGGGCAACTGCCTGCCCGCCTGCCCCACCGGGGCCATCACCTTTGTGGAAAGGGAGACCCTGCCCTTTGACGAGGCGGCGGCCAAGGCGGCCATGCAGGCTTCGGCCGCCCACACGGCGGGCTGCCCGGGCAGCGCGTCCCGGGCGCTGCGCCCCGGGCAGAGCGCCCCG
>CASFKY010000038.1 GCA_949295465.1 uncultured Oscillospiraceae bacterium | reverse complement strand
GGGACCTCGGCGTTCGGGATGGTCTTTACGGAGGGATTTGACTTTTCCCCCTATCTGGCCGACCACAACCCCGCCGAGCTGGCGATCCTGATTGGGACCACGGCCCTGGCCTTCTGCCTGGTGGATATGTTCGACACCATTGGCACCCTGTATGGCGCTTGCGCCCGGGGCAATCTGCTGACCCCGGAGGGTGAGGTGCCCAACATGGAGCAGGCCATGCTGGCCGACGCCGTGGCCACTGTCTGCGGCGCAGTGTGCGGCACCTCCACCGTTAGCTCCTATGTGGAGGCCTCCGCTGGCATTGCGGAGGGGGGCAAGACCGGCCTGGCGGCCATGGCCACGGGGGGACTGTTTCTCCTGGCCATGTTTCTCAGCCCGGTGGCCTCCCTTGTGCCAAGCTGCGCCACGGCGGCGGCACTGATTTACGTGGGCATTCTCATGATGGACTGCACGAAAAGAATAGACTGGCAAAATACCGCCGACGCCGTTCCGGCGTTCCTGACGCTGGCGATTATGCCCATGACATACAACATCTCCTATGGAATTGCCTTTGGTGTGCTCTCCTATGTGCTGATTCAGGTGTTCGCGGGCAAGGGGAAGAAATTGAATGGGGGAACCTGGGTCATTGCGGGGCTGTTTACGCTGATGTTCCTGGTCACCCACTGACAAGGGAGGAAACGATGGACGCATTTGCGCTTCAGGCAAAGGCGGTCTGTGTGGAGTTTCCAGGAGTAAAGGCACTGGACCACGTGGACTTTTCGCTGATGCCGGGGGAAATCCACGCCCTGGTGGGGGCCAATGGCGCGGGAAAATCCACCTTGATGAACGTTCTGGCAGGGACCAATCCCAGCTATGGCGGCGAGGTTTGGCTGGACGGACGGGCGGTGGAACTGCGCAGCCCTGCGGCGGCAAAAAAGCTGGGCATCCAGATCGTCTGCCAGGAGGTGGACCAGGCGCTGGCGCCCGCCCTGTCGGCGGCAGAAAATATGCTGCTGGACGAGCTGGGCAGACCGGGACGGCTGTGGATCAACTGGCGGGCGCTTTACCAGCGGGCAGAGCGGCTGAAGGACCAGCTGCGCCTGGGCTTTGACCTCCGCACGCCGGTACATCGGCTGACCCTGGCCCAAAAGCAGATGGTCCTCATCGCGCGGGCCCTACACAGCCGCTGCCAGATTCTCCTGCTGGATTAGCCCACCGCCCCTTTGAGCGCCGTGGAGACGGAGACCCTGTTTGCCCTCTGCCGGGATCTGGTCCAAGGGCGGCGGCTTGCCATTGTCTTCGTCTCCCACCGCCTGCCGGAGGTTCTGCGGATCTGTGACCGCTACACGGTGCTGCGCAACGGCAGGCTGGCAGCCAGCGCCCCCATCACCCCCCAGACTACAGCTGACCAGTTGGTGGCCCACATGCTGGGCACGGAGAGGAAACCGGTCCGTGCTCCGGCCTTTCGCACAGCGGGCGGGAATCTACTGTCGGTGCGCGGCCTCTCCAGCCGGGACGGCAGTGTCCAGAAGGTCTCCCTGACGGTGGGGCATGGGGAGGTCGTCGGCCTGGCCGGGCTGGTGGGGGCGGGGAAGAGCGAGCTGTGCAAGGCGATCTTCGGCATCCTGCCCAGGGCCGCAGGGGAAATCTGGCTGGACGGCAGCCCGGTGGCCCTTCGCGGCCCTGCGGACGCGGTGGCCCTCGGCATGGGGCTGGTGCCGGAGGAGCGGCGGAAACAGGGCCTGTTTCTCGGAGAGAGCGTGTCCTTTCATCTGGGGAT
>CASFKY010000037.1 GCA_949295465.1 uncultured Oscillospiraceae bacterium | reverse complement strand
GCCGAGGGCGTGGAGGCCACCAAGCAGATGAGCCCCAAGTACGGCAAGGCGGCGGTGTTTGCGGCCAAGGCCATCGGCACCCCGGACCAGGGGGCCACTGCCGGCATGTACATGATCCAGGGCCTCAAGCGGGGCATCTGCGGCTAAGGCGGAAAGGGAAAAGGAGATGCTGGATTTTACCTATTATGCGCCCACCCGGGTGGTATTCGGCAAAAAAGCGGAGGAGCAGGTGGGCACCCTCACCGCAGCCCAGGGAGCAAAAAAGGCGCTGGTACACTTTGGGGGCCAGAGCGCCCGCAAGAGCGGATTGCTGGACCGTGTGACCGAGAGCCTCCACGCCGCCGGTGTGGAGACGGTGCTGCTGGGCGGGGTCAAGCCCAATCCCCGGCTGTCCCTGGTCTATGAGGGCATCGAGCTGTGCAAAAAGGAAAAGGTGGATTTCCTCTTGGCCGTGGGCGGCGGCAGCGTCATCGACTCGGCCAAGGCCATCGGCTACGGGCTGGCCAACGAGGGGGACGTGTGGGATTTCTATGAGAGAAAGCGTCAGCCCCGGGCCTGCATGCCCATCGGGGTGGTGCTCACCATCGCCGCCGCAGGCAGCGAGATGAGCGACTCCTCAGTGATCACCAGGGAGGAGGGCGGCCTGAAGCGGTCGGCCAAGAGCGATTTGAGCCGGCCCCGCTTTGCGGTGATGAATCCGGAGCTCACCTACACCCTTCCCCCCTACCAGACCGCCTCGGGCTGCACCGATATCCTGATGCACACCCTGGAGCGGTACTTCACTCCCCGGCAGGGTCAGGGGGCCGAGTTCACCGACGGGCTGGCCGAGAGCCTGCTGCGCACCGTGATGGCCAGCGCCCGCATCCTGCGGGACGACCCCCAGAACTACGACGCCCGGGCCCATGTGATGTGGGCGGGCAGCCTCTCCCACAACGGGCTCACCGGCTGCGGCACCCTGGGCGATTGGGCCACCCACCAGCTGGAGCACGAGCTGGGGGGTATGTTTGACGTGGCCCACGGGGCAGGGCTTGCCGCCATGTGGGGCAGCTGGGCCCGGTATGTCTACCGGGAAGACCCGGCCCGCTTTGCCCGGTTTGCCCAAAATGTGATGGGCATTTCCCCCATCGGCAGCCCGGAGCAGGTCGCCCTGGCCGGCATCGAGGCCTTTGAGGGCTTTCTGCGGGATATCGGCATGCCGGTGAACCTGCCCCAGCTGGGACTCGCAGTCACCGATGCCCAGATCGACGAGCTGGCCCACAAGTGCACCTTTATGGGCCGGCGCACCATCGGCACCTTTAAGGTGCTGGGAGAAGAGGACATCCGGGCCATATACCAGATGGCCCGCTGAACCCTGCAAAACAGCGCAAAAGCGGCTCCGCCCTCGGGCGGGGCCGCTTTTTTGCGGGCTTTTCGGGGATTTTGTCCTGAAAAGGAAATTTGGAGGGCAAAAGAGGCGCGGGGCTCTTTCCCCGGCCCGGCGGGGTATGATACAATCAGACAAGACCGCCCCGGGCGGAAGAAAAATGAGGAGAATGAGAATGGAAGAAAAAAAGTATCCGGGGGCCGAGGCCCCTTTGCAGGAGCCGGCCTCTCCCGGCATTCCCCCCTCCCCTGCCCGGGGCAGCGCCTGGGGGCTGTTGCCCATTGGGGTCTTTCTGGTGGTGTATATGGGCAGCGGCGTGGTGTTCCAGAGTTTTTACGCCATGCCGGCCATTGTGGGCTTTGTGATTGCCCTGGCGGTGGCCTTTGTCCAGAACCCCAAAAGAAGTTTTCAGGAGAAGATGACCACTGCCGCCCGGGGTATGGGAGAAGAAAACGTGATGGTCATGTGCCTGATCTTTATTCTGGCGGGGGCCTTTTCCGGCTCGGTGCAGGCCGCCGGCGGGGTGGACAGCACCGTGGCCCTGGGCCTCTCCATCCTGCCCACCCGGATTGTGGTGGCAGGGCTGTTCCTCATCGCCTGCTTTATTTCCCTGGCTATGGGCACCTCGGTGGGCACCATCGCGGCCCTCACCCCCATCGCCGCCGGCATCAGCGAGAAGACCGGCTTTGCCGGGGCCATGTGTGTGGGGGCGGTGGTCTGCGGGGCCATGTTCGGGGACAACCTCTCCATGATCTCGGACACCACCATCGCCGCCACCCGCACCCAGGGCTGTGAGATGGGGGACAAGTTCCGGGAAAATTTCCGCATTGTGCTGCCGGCAGCCCTGGCCACCACAGTTCTTTTCCTGGTGCTGGCCGGCCAGGCCGACGCCGGCGTCTCGGAGGCCCTCCACTACAACCTCCTGGAGGTGCTGCCCTACTTTGTGGTGCTGGCGGGGGCGCTGGCGGGGGTCAACGTCTTTGCGGTGCTGGTGCTGGGCACCCTGCTCTCGTTGGGGGTGGGGCTGTTCACCGGCTCCATCCCTCCCTCGGAGGTCTTCAACGTGGTGGCCCACGGGCCGGACGGCTCCGGCGGCATCGCAAACATGTATGACATCACGGTCATCTCCATTGTGGTGGCCGGCATCATCGGGCTGGTGAAGGAAAACGGGGGCATCGATTTCCTCCTCCAGGGCATCCGCAGCCGCATCCGGGGCCCCAAGGGCGCCCAGGTGGGCATCGCGGCCCTGGCCAGCCTGGTGGACATCTCCACCGCCAACAACACCATCGCCATTGTGATGGCCGGCCCCATTGCCCGGGACATCGCCCGGGAATATGGAGTGCCGCCCCGGCGCACCGCCGCACTGCTGGATATCTTCACCTCGGTCTGGCAGGGGCTCATCCCCTACGGGGCCCAGCTGCTCTATGCCAGCGCCGGGGCCGCTGCCGCGGGGCTGACCCTGGCCCCCTTTGAGATCCTTCCCTATCTGTTCTACCCCATGCTGATGGCGGTGTGCGGATTGGGGGCCATTGCCCTGCTTCGGCCGGCCCAAAAGGGCCAAAGCGGCCCCAAAAAGGGCGGCCCGGGCCCAAAAAGCCCTTGAAACCAGCCCGAAAGTACAGTAAACTAATAAAGTTAGACTGAGAGAGAAATTGTAAAACAAAAGGCCGGCGGCCAGCGCCGCGGGCCCGGTTTTCAGCGAACGAGGGAGGAAGATCGGACAACATGGCAACCATGCGCCAGGAGATAGAAAGCCGGCGGACCTTCGCCATCATCAGCCACCCCGACGCGGGCAAGACGACCCTGACCGAAAAGCTGCTGCTGTACGGCGGGGCCATCCAGCAGGCCGGCAGCGTCAAGGGCAAGCAGAGCGCCCGCCATGCGGTGAGCGACTGGATGGAGATCGAGAAGCAGCGCGGCATCAGCGTCACCAGCAGCGTGCTCCAGTTCAATTACGGGGGCCGCTGTGTGAACATTCTGGACACCCCCGGCCACCAGGATTTCAGCGAGGACACCTACCGCACCCTCATGGCCGCCGACAGCGCCGTGATGGTGATCGACGCGGCCAAGGGCGTGGAGGCCCAGACCATCAAGCTGTTCAAGGTCTGCACCCTGCGGCACATCCCCATCTTCACCTTCATCAACAAGATGGACCGGGAGGCCCGGGACCCCTTCGACCTGTGCGAGGAAATCGAGAACGTGCTGGGCATCGAGACCTACCCCATGAACTGGCCCATCGGCTGCGGCAAGCAGTTCAAGGGGGTCTATGACCGCAAGGCCCGCCACATCCTGGCCTTCAGGAACGAGGACGGCCGGGCCAACGGCGTGCGCCAGGTGGAGAAGATCGAGGCGGAGCTGGGGGACGAGCGGCTGGACGAACTGATCACCCCCGAGCTGCACGCCCAGCTCAGCGACGACATCGAGCTGCTGGACGGGGCCGCCACCGAGTTTGACCTGGATCGGGTGCAGGCCGGTCGGCTCAGCCCGGTGTTCTTCGGCAGTGCCCTCACCAACTTCGGCGTGGAGCCCTTTTTGCAGGAGTTTTTGCAGCTCACCAGCTCTCCCCTGCCCCGGCGGGACTGCCTGAGCGGCGAACTGGTGGACCCCTGCCGGGAGGAATTCTCCGGCTTCATTTTCAAGATCCAGGCCAACATGAACAAGGCCCACCGGGACCGGATCGCCTTTATGCGGATCTGCTCGGGCAAGTTCGAGCGGGGCATGGAGGTCTGGCATGTCCAGGGAGAAAAGACCATCAAGCTGGCTCAGTCCACCCAGCTGATGGCCCAGGACCGGGCCATTGTGGACGAGGCCTATGCTGGCGACATCATCGGCCTGTTTGACCCGGGCATCTTCTCCATCGGCGATACCCTGTGCACCGGCAAGCAGAAGGTGCAGTTTGCGGGCATCCCCACCTTCGCCCCCGAGCACTTTGCCCGGGTGGAGCAGGTGGACACCATGAAGCGCAAGCAGTTTGTCAAGGGCATGGAGCAGATCGCCCAGGAGGGCGCCATCCAGATCTTCCGGGACCTGGGCGGCGGCATGGAAGAGGTCATCGTGGGCGTGGTGGGCGTCTTGCAGCTGGAGGTGCTGGAGTACCGGCTGAAAAACGAGTACAACGTGGACATTCGGATGCAGAACCTGCCCTATGAGGAGATCCGCTGGATCGAAAACGACCCGGAAGAGCTGGACCCCCGCACCCTGGACCTCACCAGCGACACCCGCCGCATCGAGGATTTGAAGGGCAATCACCTGCTTCTCTTTACCAGCTCCTGGAGCATCAACTGGGCCCAGCAGCACAACGAGGGGCTGCGGCTGGCCGAAGTGGGCAACGTATAATCCTCTTTAAAAATTCTATCCCCCAGCGGGGCGCCGGGCGCGGTTTTGCGCCCGGCTTTTTTGGTGCGGCCGGCCCTTGCCCGCCAGGGCCGGCAGGCGGCGGGAAGCCCTCCCCTGCCGGCCCCCGAAAAGGCCGGACCTTTGGCAAAGGCAAGAGAAAAAATCTTCGTGAAAGTTTTCTCAAAAACCCCTTTTCTCCCCCTCCCTTCATCTTGCGGCTGGCCCGGCAGGATAGTATAATAACAGTGTACCGGCAAAGTCCGGGGCAGGCCCCGCGGCCCGCCCCATCTGAATGGAAAAGCGGACGCTTTCAGCGGGCGCCTGCTGGAAAGGGGAATTATGAATCAGCAAGAAAAACAGCGCCTCGCCATCGAGGCCTGCAAGGTGCGCATGGGCATCATCGAGAGCACCCATGGCGCCAAGTCCGGCCATCCCGGCGGCTCTCTGTCCAGCGCGGATGTGCTGGCATATCTGTACAACAAGGAACTGCGGATCGACCCCAAGAATCCCAAGTGGGAGGATCGGGACCGCTTCGTTCTCTCCAAGGGCCATGCGGCGCCGGGCCTGTACAGCGCCCTGGCCTACCGGGGATTTTTCCCGGTGGAGGACCTGCCCACCCTGCGCCACATCGACAGCTATTTGCAGGGGCATCCCAACATGAACACCGTGCCAGGCGTGGATATGAGCACCGGCAGCCTGGGCCAGGGCATTTCGGCCGCCGTGGGCATGGCCAAAGCCGCCAAGTACCTGAAAAAGGACCTGCGGGTCTATGCCCTGCTGGGCGACGGTGAGCTGGCCGAGGGCGAGGTGTGGGAGGCCATGATGTTCGCTTCCCACTACCAGCTGGACAACCTGTGCATCATCATCGACAACAACAACCTGCAGATCGACGGCAGCGTGGACGAGGTCATGAGCCCCTACCCCATTGTGGACAAGCTCAAGGCCTTCGGCTTTGAGGGCGCCTGCGTGGACGGCAACGACTTCGATCAGCTGGAAGCCGCTTTCGAGAAGGCCAAGCAGACCCATTACCGCCCCTTCGCCATCCTGATGAAGACCACCAAGGGAAAGGGCGTCAGCTTTATGGAAAACCAGGTGGGCTGGCACGGCAAGGCCCCCAACGATGAGGAATACGCCCAGGCCATGCAGGAACTGCGGGCCAAGATGGCAGAACTGGAGGCACAGGCATGAGCGAAGTAAAGAAGGTCGCCACCCGCGACAGTTACGGCAACGCGCTGAAAGAACTGGGGCATGAACACCCCGACCTGGTGGTGCTGGACGCCGACCTGGCCTCCGCCACCAAGACCAGCATTTTCAAGAAAGAATTCCCCGACCGCCATTTTGACTGCGGCATCGCCGAGGGCAACATGGTGGTGGCCGCCGCCGGCATGAGCACCATGGGGCTGGTACCCTTTGTGTCCACCTTTGCCATGTTCTCGGCCGGCCGCGCCTTTGAGCAGATCCGCAACAGCATCGGCTATCCCCACCTGAACGTGAAGATCGGCGCTACCCATGGCGGCATCAGCGTGGGCGAGGACGGCGCCTCCCATCAGTGCTGCGAGGACTTTGCCCTCATGCGCAGCATCCCCGGCATGACGGTGATCTGCCCCAGCGACGACGTGGAGGCCCGGGCTGCCGTCAAGGCCGCCTATGAGATGCAGGGCCCCGTTTACCTGCGGTTCGGCCGCCTGGCGGTGCCCGTCTTCCACGACGAGAGCTACAAGTTCCAGATCGGCAAGGGCGAAGTGGTGCGCGAGGGCAAGGACCTGGCCATCATCGCCACCGGCCTGATGGTGAACGAGGCCATTGAGGCCGCCAAGACCCTGGAGGCCGAGGGCATCAGCGCCCGGGTGGTGAACATGGCCACCATCAAGCCTCTGGACGAGGAGCTGGTGCTGGACTGCGCCCGCACCTGCGGCAAGATCATCACCTGCGAGGAGCACAACGTCATCGGCGGCCTGGGCGAGGCGGTATGCGGCCTGCTGGCCGAGAAACTGCCCACCCCCGTGCGCAAGGTAGGCGTGAACGACGAGTTTGGTCATTCCGGCCCCGCCGTTGCCCTCCTCAAGCAGTTCGGTCTGTCGGCCGAGCATGTGGCTCAGGTGGCAAGAGAGTTTGTGAAGTAAACCCCCTTTGGAGAAAAAGAGAGCGGGGGCCCGTGAGGGCCTCCGCTTTTTTGCACTCAGCCGAAATAGGGGCGCAGCAGGTACCACAGTACCCCCCACACCATGCTGGCCAGCATGCCGTACACGATCACCGGCCCGGCGATGGTGAACATCCGGGCGCCGGTGCCGGTGACCAGCCCCTCGTTCTTGAACTCGATGGCCGGGCTCACCACCGCGTTGGCAAAGCCGGTGATGGGCACCAGAGTGCCCGCCCCGGCCCGGGCCGCCAGCTTCTGGTACAGCCCCAGCCCGGTGAACAGGGCGGAGAGAAAGATCAGGCTCAGGCTGGTGAGGGTGGAGGCGGCGGTGAGGGTGCAGCCCAGGGCAGCATAGCCCACACGCAGCCCCTCTCCCAGCAGACAGATGGCGCCGCCGGTGCAAAAAGCCCACAGGCAGTCCCGGAAAAGGGGCGAGCGGGGGGCGGCTTTGGCACACCAGGCGGCATATTCCTTGCGGGTGGTGCGCATGGTTGATTCCTCCTTTGGAACAAATTGACTTTCCCCCGCGTACAAGAAGGGGGAAAAGCGCAGATCAAGAGTATTGTTTGAAAAGTGGGATGAAACTATACATACTGCCGAAAGGATGCATGGGTTGTGGATTATCCTTTTGCATTTTGCCGCTCACGCGTCGGGAGGGAATATGGTATAATAAACGGAAGATGGTCATTCTTCCGGCCTTTGAGCACGGGCGTTTGGGGCAGAACCTGCAAGGCCCGGGGAATGGCGGCAAGGCGCGGGGCGAGCCCGGCCTTCGGTTTTTAAAGGGGAAAGCAGCCGGTCGTCTGCCAGACCGGCACAGGCTGAGGGGGATGGCCGCCGGCGCTGCCGCAAGCCGGACTCCGAAGCAGGTTTTCAGGAGGATAAGAAATGTCAAGCAGATTGATCGGTACGGTGGCCCGGGGCCTCTGCGCGCCGGCTGTGCGGCCGGGAGCTGACCTGGTGGAACTGGTGGCCAACACCGTGCTGGCGGCGGCCACCCAGGAAGGGGTCATCCTCCACAGCTCCGATCTGGTGGGGGTGTCCAGCACCATGGTGGCCCGCGCCCAGAACAACCTGGTCACGGTGGACCAGCTGGCCGGGGAGATCCGGGAAAAATTCGGGGAGGACGCCACCCTGGGCCTTTTGTGGCCCACCTTCTCCACCAGTTATATGGCGGCGGTGCTGCGGGGCATCGCCCGGGGCGCCAAAAAGCTGGTCTTGCAGCTGGGGTATCCGCTGGACGAGACCGGCCGCTCGGTGATCAGCCTGGAATCCCTCTTTGAGATGGGGGTGGACCCCTACGAGGACACCCTCTCGGAGGAGGGGTATCTCTCCCTGTTCGGGGAGGAAAACGGCGGCGGCGGTTTCGGCGGCGAGTATATGGATTACTGCCGGGGCGTGGCCGAGTCGGAGGGGTGCGAGATCCAGTTTTTGTTCTGCAACCATGCGGACGAACTGCTGAAGTACACCCGCAACATCCTCTACTGCCACCGGCGGCGCAGCCCCCGCATGGAGAAAAAGCTGCTGAACCGGGGCGTCAAGCGGCTGTACGGGCTGAACGATCTGTGCAACCAGCCCCGGGCCGAGGGCGGCTACCATGACCGGCTGGGGCTTTTGGGTGCCTCCAGCGACACCAGCGATCGGATCCTGCTGGCTCCCCGGGATACCGGCGAGTTCGAAAAGGCCCTGAGCCAGCGGCTGGATCAGCTCATCGGGGTGCCTCTCAAGGTGCTGGTCTTTATGCACAGCAATCCCAAGGAGTTCACCAATATGGATGCGGCCCCCCTGTGCAGCATGATGGGGGACAGCCTCAGCGCCAGCGCACCGCTGGTGCTGCTGCAGGGATACCGGCCCCAGTGAGCTTTGGACAAAGACAAGACAAAAAACGCGCCGTTCCCCTTTGGGGAGACGGCGCGTTTTGCGGTTGGCTGCTTAAGCGCAAAGACAACCCCCGGCTTTGCCGGGGAGTGTAAAGGAATTATATAGTGAAAAAGACCTACTGGTAGAATAAAGTTGCGGTCGGCCAACTGCAACAATAAAGAACCAGGAGGTCTTTTCACATGAA
>CASFKY010000036.1 GCA_949295465.1 uncultured Oscillospiraceae bacterium | reverse complement strand
TTCGATGGTTTTCATGATCTTCACCTCAACAGGTTTGGCCTCCTCGGTCTTGGCCGCGGGGGCGGATTCTTGGACGGCGGGCTGGGACAGATTGGCAAACAGACGCTTGCGCTTGACGGGGGCACGGGCCGGCTGGTCGGGTGCAGCCTCGGCAGCGGGCTTTGCGCCCTTGACGGGGACCGGCGCCGTGGGGAGCTTGGGCAGGCGGCCGGAAGTTTTCTGGATGGCGCCGCTGGCGCAGACTTCCAGGCACTTGCCGCAGCGGGTGCAGTCAAAGCTGTCGATGACCGCCACCAGGCCGGGGCCGCCTTCGATGCAGTGGGCCGAGCAGGCATCCACGCAGGCGCCGCTGCCCATGCAGCGCTTGGGGTCTACATAGAACTGGGTCAAAGCCAGGCAGGCACCCGCCGGGCATTCCTTGCGCCGGACGTGGGCCATCACTTCCGACTCAAAGCCTTCCAGCGCGGTGAGTACCGGCAGGGCTGCTTCTTCGCCCAGGGTGCAGTTGCAGGAAATGGTCATGGCCTGACCGATTTCTTTGGCCAAATCCATATCGGCGGGCTTGGACCGGCCGTTGGCTGCGTCCTCCATCAGGGCGCTCAGCTGATACAAGCCCTCCCGGCAGAAGGTGCACTTGCCGCAGCTCTGCTGGCGCAGGGCCAGCAGCTGGGCCTGGGCTTCATGGACCGGGCAGCTGGTTTCGGTCAGGCGATGGATCACACCGCTGCGGCCGGCCACGTCTGCCACCGTCAGCCCTGCCAGCTTGGCAGCAGGATACAGGCTGTGACCCGCTAGAATTCCCTTGCATTCTCCCACCAGCTCGGTCACCGGACGGGAAGCAGGTTCCTCGGCAGGGACGCCGTCGTCCACCGACACCAGCACACCCAGCTGGCCGCCCAGCAGGCGGTCGGCCATCGCGGCCAACTCATCCAGGCAGAACAGCTTGTCCTGCTTGTAAAGCATCTTGTTGACCAGGGCAGCCCGGGTGATGGTCAGGGGCAGGTCCACCATGCCGGCATCTGCCAGCAGTTCCTGGGGATCCAGCTCTTCCCGCACCACCAGTTCCGCACCGGATGCACCGGTCAGAACGGCGGCGATTTTCAGGCCCGCCATCAGGCCGGCGGGGTTGGCATGAAGAAGAATGTTCTTCATCCCGTCGGTGTCGGCGTTGTAAAGGGCACCCACCACCTTGCCGTTTACCGGCGCCATCGTGCCGAACATGCCTTCCAGCTCTGCTTTGGTGATCTTCCGCAGGCGGTTCAAAGCCTCGGTATTTTTTTGCAGCAAGCTCATTGTGCCCCCTCCTTTTCCTCATGGATGTAGTCGCTCCAAATCCGATGGCCGGTGATCTGGAACCGCAGGTCGCACTGGAGGCACCGGCCCGCCTCGCCGCAGATCTCTCCATCTGCAATGCCCTTGCTGATGGGGGTAAAGCTATCGCTGCGGTCCTTGGCGCAGAGGAAGCATTCCTCCGCCCGGGCCTTGTCGCCGAAGCCTTCCACCTTGCCGATCCAGGGGTCCAGCTTCTCCACCGGGGCCAGCACTTCGCTGATGTCGCCGTCGCCGCCCAGGGCGATGTCGATCTCACTGGCGGCGGCCCGGCCTGCGCCCACCGCCTCCACCACGGTGCGGGTGCCATAGAC
>CASFKY010000035.1 GCA_949295465.1 uncultured Oscillospiraceae bacterium | reverse complement strand
AGCCTGGAGGACCGAATCAAGGCCTATCGGAAGGTTCGGCGGGCCTATGCCTGGGGGACTGCGGCCATGCTGACGCTGGCGGTGCTGACAGTGGTGCAGACCGCTCGGGGGGCCTGCGCACCGCTGCCCGGCGGGGTCCTGCTGGCCCTTCTTCTGGTGTTCGCGGCCCTGTGGGGCGGACCGGCCCTTCGCCTGACGGCCCGTTTGCGGGAGCTGACGCGGGAGAACCAAATCCACGAATAAAAAACGCCGCCGGATGTGTCCAGACACATCCGGCGGCGCTGCGCTCAGGGGAGCACCAGGTCGCCCTCTTTGATCCAGCCGATCCGGCGGAAAAACAGGCCGAAAGCCCAGCACAGGACCGCCGGAAGGACGAAGCAGATCAGCAGCAGTCCCGCCCAGTCGAAGGCAGTGATGGCGTCTTTGACGCCGAGGGCCACATCGTTGACCCAGCCGGCATACACGCCGATCTGGCCAACCAGACCGCAGGTGCCCATGCCGGAGGCCACGCCGCCGGCGGGGTCGTTCATCTCCAGATGAAACACACAGGGGGCCAGGGGGCCGGTAATGGCGGAGGTCAGAATGGCGGGCAGCCAGATTTTGGGGTTGCGGACGATGTTGGGCATCTGAAGCATGGAGGTGCCCAGACCCTGGCTGACCAGACCGCCCCAGCGGTTCTCCCGGAAGGAGAGCACGGCGAAGCCCACCATATTGGCGCAGCAGCCGGCCACGGCCGCGCCGCCGGCCAGACCGGTCAGCCCGATGGCCGCGCAGATGGCGGCGGAGGAGATGGGCAGGGTCAGAGCGATTCCAATGACCACGGACACCAGCATCCCCATCCAGAAGGGCTGGAGCACAGTGGCCCACTTGACAAAATCACCCACCGCCGCCGCGGCGGTGCCGATGGCGGGCGCCCACCAGGCAGAGAGGGCCACGCCGGAAAGAATGGTCACCAGGGGTGTGACCAGAATATCGACCTTGGTCTCCTTGGAGACTGCCTTGCCCAGCTCAGCGGCAATGACCGCGATAAACAGCACTGCTAAGGGGCCGCCTGCGCCGCTCTCCCCGGTCAGCGTGGTGCTGCCCAGGGCGTTGGCCGCATAACCCACGGTGGCCAGGGAGAACAGTACCAGGGGCGGCGCCTGAAGCGCGTAGCCAATGGCCACGGCCATAGCCGAACCGCTCATGGCGGAGGCATAGCCGCCCACGTCCACCAGGAAGGGGATTCCCAGCTGCTGGCCCAGAGTCTGGACAATGGTGCCGATGAGCAGGGAACAGAACAGGCCCTGGGCCATGGCGCCCAGCGCGTCGATACCATACCGCCTGGCGGAGATCACAATGTTTTTCCGCTGCAGGAAGGCTTTGCATTTTTCCATCGTTGATCGTTCCTCTCTCCATAAAGCAAATAGGACAATACAGATGTCAAGACACCTGCATTGTCCTATTATAACGGATGAAACGGATTTGTCAACGGTTTTTCGGTGTGCCGCGCCGCTTCAGATAGACGGCCAGTACGATGCCGCCGGCCAGGAGAAGGATGCCGGCCGCCAGAATCAGAGTGGCGGCCAGGAGGAAAAAGCGGGGGATCGCAATGGCCTCCGAATGGGTGAAGGGAGAATCCGGACGCAGCAGGGGCTGGAACATCCGCTGGAGCAGAAACCGGGCGAGACCGCCAGAGAGGGCCAGCCCCAGACCGTAGAGCGCGAGATAGACCCCGGCCAGCCAGCCATAGCGTCCGACCATCCGGCCAATCCGGCCCGGCGGGGCAGGGGAATCCGGCTTGGGAGACGAATCCGGGGCGGGCGGGGTCTGGCGCAGCAGCTCGTCCGTGGTCACGCCAAAGACCTGCGCCAGCGCCACCAGCTTTTCCACCTCCGGGGTAGCTTCTCCAAGCTCCCATTTACTGACCGCCTGCCGGGAGACGCCGACTTTTCCGGCCAGTTCCTCCTGGGACAGCTTGGCGCGCTTGCGGTAATACAAAATGTTTTCGTTCAGCATGTTATCAATTCCTCCAATCGGTTCAACGGGGGACATG
>CASFKY010000034.1 GCA_949295465.1 uncultured Oscillospiraceae bacterium | reverse complement strand
CCAGCGGAGCAAGGACCACTATCTGATGCACCCGGAATCCCGGGCCATGCTGGAAAAGCTCCTCAAGATGGTCCGGGACAAGGGCCAGGACGCCGCCTTCGCCTACATGAAAGCCCTCCTCGGCCTCCACCAGGAATACTGACCTACTTTTTCGGAGAAAAAGTAGGCAAAAAGCTTTTCAACTTGTACCGGGCAACTGCTCCTGCTCACGTTTGGTCCAGCCGGCGGTTTAGCCCCGTGCATCTTAGTCGGCGTTTGCCCTGCGGGCGAATGCCCGGAGACATTTCGTCTCACCTGATCTAAAATCCCATCCCTGCTCCTGATTTTGGAGCGGGGATTTTCTTGTTTATGATCTAAACCCACCCACCACCCATTTAATGTGTCTCCCTGCCGCTACGCGGCATCCCCCTTCGGGGGAATAAATTGAAAACTGCTCCTTTTTGACTTACAGTTCCAGCGTAGCTAAAAGAAGAAGGAGAAGTTTTGGGTTTAGAGCCCCGGCAGGGGCGCGGCCGCAGGCTGGGGGGTTCCTTAGCTGGGTGGAGGGTGGGTTTAGATCAAAAATGAAAACAAACAAAAGCCCTTATTCCTTTGGGAACAGGGCTTTTGCTTTCCCTCCAACTGTGCTACAATAAAGCAATCACACAACAGAAAGGGGCCTTGACCATGTCTATGGCGGCAAGCCGGACCATCCCGCTGGACCGGCCGGAACAGATTGACCTCGCCCAGGCGGCGCGGTATTTGGGAGCCCGGGGAGAGCCCGACCCCGCCACCCTGGCTTTGCTGGAGCGGTGCGCTTCGCCCCTGCTGGCTGCGGCAGAGCCCCGGGCGGTCTATCTGCGGGCCGAACGGGGACAGCTGGAAGCCCTGTGGCAGGGGGCGGACATCCAGCGGCATCTGGCCGGCTGCCCGGAAGCGGTCCTGATGGCCATGACCCTGGGACCGGGGGTGGACGCCCAGATTCGCCGGGCCGGCATCGGGGACGTAGCCGCCCAGGCTGCCACCGATGCTTTGGCCAGCACCCTGGCGGAACAGGTCTGCGATCAGGCCGAAGCAAAACTCCGGGCCCTGGCCCAGGGGGAAGGGCTGTATCTGACCGGGCGCTATTCGCCGGGGTATGGGGATTGGCCCATCCAGGTCCAGCCCCGGATTGCGGCCCTGCTGGACAGCGCCAGGCGGATTGGACTGTATGTCACCGATACCTTTTTGATGCTGCCGCGCAAGAGCGTGACGGCGGTGCTGGGGCTCAGCGATGTCCCGGTCACCGGCAAGCGGGCGGGCTGTGCCCACTGTGCCCTGCGCGAGAAGTGCGAATACCGAAAGAGAGGCGTAACCTGTGAGAGCTGAACAACTTTTTTCCTCCCGCAGCACCATCCTGCTGGACGGCGCCATGGGGACCATGCTGCAGGCGGCGGGCCTGCCCCTGGGGGCAAAACCCGAGGCCCTGAACATCGAAAATCCCGCCCTGATCGAATCCATCCACGCCCGGTACGCCGCGGCGGGCAGTCATATTGTGATGGCCAATACCTTTGGAGCGTCGGCCCATAAGCTGGCGGGTACGCCCTACACGGTGGACCAGGTGGTGGAGGCCGGTATTGGCTGCGCCCGGCGGGCCGCGGCCCCCTATGGCGCCCTGGTGGCCCTGGATGTGGGACCGCTGGGGGAATTGCTGGAGCCGGCCGGCACCATGCCCTTTGAGGAGGCGGTGGCCGACTTTGCCGAAATCATCCGGGCCGGCGCCCAGGCCGGGGCCGACCTGATTTTGCTGGAGACCTTCACCGATCTGTACGAGCTGAAAGCCGCCCTGCTGGCCTGCAAGGAAAATTGCGGCCTGCCGGTGATGGCCAGTATGAGCTTTGAGGCAAACGGCCGGACCTTCACCGGGTGTACGGTGGGCAGCTTTGCGGCCACCGCCCGGGGCCTGGGGGCCGATGCCCTGGGCATCAACTGCAGCCTCGGACCCAAGGAGATTTATCCCATGGCAAAGGCCCTCTGTGAGGCGGTGCCGGG
>CASFKY010000033.1 GCA_949295465.1 uncultured Oscillospiraceae bacterium | reverse complement strand
CCCTTGGTGCCGTGTTTGAGCACCAGAATGATGATCATGACCACCAGGGCGATGAGCAGGTTTTCCAGGGAGCCGTAGTCGTTGGCGGAAGTACCGCCGCCGAAGGAGCCCACACCCACGCTGATCAGGGACAGACCGATGGACATGACCACCGTACCGGTGACCACCGCCGGGAAGAACCGGCGCAGGGGTTTGAGAAAGGCGCCCAGCACCGTCTCAAACAGGCCCCCCACGATGGAGGCGCCCATCATGGCGCCGTAGCTGAGGATGCCGCCGCCCATGATGGTGTTGACGCTCTGGAACACGCCGATGAAGCCGGAGCTGGTACCCATGATGATGGGCACCTGGCCGCCGATGGGACCTACCGAGAACAGCTGCACCAGGGTGACGATACCGGCCACCAGCATGGCGTTCTGGAGCAGGGCCACCTGGATCTGGGCAAATTCCTCTGCCCCGCCCCCTGCCGCGCAGGCACTGGTGATGATCAGGATGGGGGTCAGGTTGCCCACGAACATGGCCAGCACGTGCTGTAGGCCCAGGGGCACCGCCTGCCGCCAAGGCAGTCTGCCTTTGAATTCATAGGGCGTCACATAGCCCTTGGATTCGGTTTGTTGGATCTCCTCTTTCATATCTTGCCGCCTTTCTTGACCGACACATAAAGTCTGTTTTTCGGGCATGCCTTTCCCAAAAACACGCCGCAAAGCAAAAAACATCTCTTTATTATAGCAATAAAAGGCTGTGCACTGTCAATATTTGGGGCAGACCCCCGGAAAAATACGGCAAAAGCGACAAAATCCTGTCAAAGCCGGGCAGCTTTTGTACTTTCTGTACCACATATTGCAGTAAAAGTCATACTTATCTTGCCGCTTTTGCAATTTTCGCCATAATAATACAAAATGTTATATTTTCTCGTTGGAGCGGATCTCTCCACCATCCGGAAAATTCCCGAAATACCGGGCAAAAGCCTGCCGGGCGGCGGCCTCGGTCTCCCACCGCAGGGCACGGTAGCGGGCCAGCAGTGCCCAGCCCTCCGGTGTCAGGGAGGAGCCCCCGCCTCCGGTGCCGCCGGGGCGGCGCTCCAGCATGGCAAAGCCCCACTGGCCTTCCAGTTCCCGCAGGATCTTCCAGGCTTTGGAGTAGGCCATCCCCATCACGGCGGCGGCCCTGTGCAGGGAACCGGTGCGCCCCACCAGTTCCAGCAGCTGCATGGGGCCGGGGCCAAAGCATTTTTCTTCCCGGAAAAGGCGCACGGTGACCCCGGGGTGAAGGGGTGCCGGCAGGGTTTCCGCCAGGGTGGCCCGCAGACTTTCCGGGGAGGCCGTGTCCAGGTCCAGCAGCTGTACCCCCGCCCCGGGAAGCAGGGGGCGAATGGCTGCCAGCCGGTCGGCTGCCACCGTCACCACCACGGGGCGGCCGCTTTGCAGTACCGCCGCCAGGGCTTCGTTCCAGGCAGGGCAGTCCGGGTGGGGCGGCAGGGCTTCGTCCACCCGCAGGGTCCCCCCTTCCCCCTGCAGGGCCTTTTGCAGACTTCCGGCACCGCTCCCGTCCCATATATTATATAAGGTAGAAACTTCACCGTCTGCGGCCCGGGTGCAGGGGATCACAGCCCCGGTCGCCAGGTCCCGGAGGGAGAAAAGCGGCCCTGCTCCGCACCGCCCGGTGCAGAGAGTGCACACCCCCGTTACGGGCTGGGGCAGCCGACGGCAGAGCCACTCCGCCAGGGTGGATTTTCCGGTACAGGGGGCACCGGTGATCAGAAAGACGGACGGCTGCGCCATGGCAAAAACTCCTTTGAAAAAGATTCTGCCGCCATTGTACCACAAAAAGCTGTTCCCGTGCAAAGTAAGGTCCTGCTTGACGGCGTAACGTCAAATGTTGTATCATAAATATTACTGGCAAGACACAACGGCGTGCTCGCGCAGGATGTACACAGCGCGGGTGCGCCTGTTTTGTTGCGTTTGCAGATACTTTGGAGAGGGAGAATCACCACCTATGATGGACGCCATTGTCAACTTTATCAACGTGACCAACCAGTGGGTCTGGGCCTGGCCCATGATGCTGCTGTTGCTGGGCACCCACCTGTTCATGACGGTCCGGACCCGGGGCATCCAGCGGAAACTGGCCACCGCCATCCGGCTGTCGGTGACCAAGGACCCCGACGCCGAGGGGGAAGTGTCCCAGTTTGCCACCCTGACCACCGCCCTGGCTTCCACCATCGGCACCGGCAACATCATCGGCGTGGGGACCTCCATCGCCCTGGGCGGACCGGGGGCCGTTTTCTGGTGCTGGATCACCGGCATCTTCGGCATTGCCACCAAATACGCCGAATCCCTCATCGCCGTGAAATACCGGGTCAAGACCAAGGATGGCCGGATGCAGGGCGGCGCCATGTACGCCCTGGAGCGGGGCCTGCACCTGAAATGGCTGGGCATCCTGTTTGCCCTGTTCGGCACGCTGGCCTCCTTCGGCATCGGCTGCGCCACCCAGGTCAACGCCATTGCCACCGTCTGCCAGGCCAACCTGGGCATTCCCCAATGGCTGGTGGGGGTGGTGGTAGCCCTGCTCACCGCCCTGGTCATCTTCGGCGGCATCCGGACCATCGCCAACGTCTGCGAAAAACTGGTGCCCTTTATGGCGGCCTTCTACATCCTGGGCTGCCTGGGCATTCTGATCTACAACCATGACTATCTGTGGGCAGCCGTCACCACCATTGTGCGGCTGGCCTTCACCCCCGGGGCGGCCGCCGGCGGCCTGACGGGCGGCGGCATCATGCTGGCCATGCGCTACGGCATCGCCCGGGGCCTCTTCTCCAACGAGAGCGGCATGGGCTCCGCCCCCATCGTGGCGGCCGCTGCCCAGACCCGCAACCCGGTGCGCCAGGCCCTGGTCTCTTCCAGCGGCACCTTCTGGGACACCGTGGTGGTCTGCCTGATGACCGGCCTGGTGCTGGTGTCCAGCATCATGAAGAACCCCGCCATCGACATGGGGGCCATCTCGGACGGCGGCATCCTCACCACCCTGGCCTTTGACCAGATCCCCGTGGTGGGGCCCATCATCCTGGTGGTGGGCATCATCTCCTTCGCTTTCTCCACCGTGCTGGGCTGGTCCTACTACGGCGAGCGCTGCCTGGAATACCTGGTGGGCAGCAAGGGCCAGATGTTCTACCGCATCGTCTATGTGGCGGTGGCGGCCATCTCTCCGGTGGTGGCGCTGAACCTGGTCTGGACCGTGGCCGATACCCTCAACGCCCTGATGGCCATCCCCAACCTGATCGCCGTGCTGCTGCTCTCCGGCGTGGTGGTGCGGGAGACCAACCTCTACCTCAGCGACCTGGACAAACGCTGCGATGATCCCGTCCCCGTGGTGGACCGGTGAATCTTCTCCGCCTTTCCGGCAGGGTGCCCTTCGGGCACCCTGCTTTTTTTATACCGCCCCGTCTTAATACGGTCTTAATGTCAGCGCCCGGATATTTATGCCCTCTTTACCAAAACCGCCCTATAATGGTAGGATAAAATCTTTGCACTGTAGGAGGCGTTTTCATGGCAGGGTTTCGCCGGCCCCGTCTGACCACCTTTCAGACCATCATTCTGCTTTTTGCGGCCGTTATCCTGGGGGGCAGTTTTCTGCTGATGCTGCCGGTTTCCACCCGGGGCGGCACCGTTACCCCCTTTAACCAGGCACTGTTCACCGCCACCTCCGCCGTCTGCGTGACGGGGCTGGTGGTCCAGGATACCGCCACCCACTGGTCCTGGTTCGGCCAGGCCGTGATCATCACCCTCATCCAGATCGGCGGCATGGGGGTCATCACAGTGGCGGCCTTCTTCTCCCTGCTGTCGGGGCGCAAGATCTCCCTGATGCAGCGGGGCACCATGCAGGAGGCCATCGCCGCCCCCAAGGTAGGCGGCATCGTCCGGCTCACCGGCTTCATCATCAAGGCCTCCCTCCTCATCGAACTGCTGGGCGCGGTCTGCATGCTGCCGGTCTTTTTCCGGGACTACGGGCTGCGGGGCATCTGGATGGCCTTTTTCCACTCGGTATCCGCCTTCTGCAACGCGGGTTTTGACCTGCTGGGCACGCCGGAAGCCAAATATGCCTCCCTCACCGCCTACCGGGCCCAGCCGGTCATCAACCTGACCATCATGGCCCTCATCGTGGTGGGCGGCATCGGCTTTCTGACCTGGGACGACATCCGGGCCAACAAGCTGCACCTCCACCGCTACCGGATGCAGAGCA
>CASFKY010000032.1 GCA_949295465.1 uncultured Oscillospiraceae bacterium | reverse complement strand
CTCATACAGGTCGGCGCCCATGCCGGCCACGTCGCCCACGTTGTCGCCCACGTTGTCGGCGATGGTGGCGGGGTTGCGGGGGTCATCCTCGGGGATGCCGGCCTCCACCTTGCCCACCAGGTCGGCGCCCACGTCGGCCGCCTTGGTGAAGATGCCGCCGCCCACACGGGCAAACAGGGCCATGAAAGAGGCGCCCATGCCGAACATGACCATGGTCACCGCGATCTCATCGGGCCCCTTGTGGAAGCCATAGTGCAGGATGGTGTACCACAGGGAAATATCCAGCATGCCCAGGCCCACCACGGTGAAGCCCATGACGCTGCCGGAAGAAAAAGCCACCCGCAGGCCCTTGTTCAGGCTCTCGGAAGCCGCCTGGGCAGTGCGCGCGTTGGCGCTGGTGGCGATCTTCATGCCCACAAAGCCGGCCAGTGCGCTCCACAAACCGCCGGTGCAGAAGGCAAAGGGGGTGAACCAGTTCAGGTTGCCGGTGGCCGCCAGGATCAGCAGCACCACAAACACCACCAGGAACACCTTGAATACGGTGGCATACTGCTGTTTCAGGTAGGCATTCGCCCCCTTGCGGATGGCAGCGGCCAGCTTCTGCATCCGCTCGGTTCCCTCAGAGTAGCCAAAGACTTTGCGGCTCTGCGCATAGGCAAAAAGCAGCGCCAGGGCAGCCCCTGCAAAGCCAAACAGGCTCAAATTCCATTCCATGAAAAAATCCTCCTAACATGATATGCGGCAAGCAGATCTGCCCTGCTCGCCGCATCGATGGGTATATTATAACAATTTCCCTGCCGGTCTGCAAGATAATTTTATATAGTTTGCGGCCCGCTTTGGCTTTTTTGTGGTTATTATTTTAACTTTAATTGTATTTTTATTTTATTTTGCATCTTTTGAAAAGGCGCTCTTTCACAAAAATAAAGCCCGCCGGGCGGCGGGCTTTGAAAACGAAATTCATTTTTATATCGCGTTTTTGGACTTTTGACGCCTGTTTTTCTCCCACGGCCCTCACACGGCCGCGGTCATGGCCTCCAGCTCGTCCAGATATTTGGCCTGGTAATCCGCCAGTTGGCTGGTATAGCCCGGGGTGTCGCCCCGGTGCATGCTCTCCCGCAATGCGTGGGCGTCCAGCTCGCTGCCGGTCTCGCTGCCCACGATCCGGGCCCCCACATTGGAGCAGTGGTCCGAGATTCTCTCCAGATTGGTGAGAATATCCAAAAAACGGATGCCTGCGTCGATCTGGCAGGTGCCCTCCTTCAGCCGCTCGATATGCCGCTGGCGCAGGGTGTCACAGATGGAGTCGATGGTCTGTTCCAGCGGCTCGATGCGGGCCGCCAGGGCGGCGCTGTTGGTGCTGAACGCCTCCAGGGTCAGATCCAGCACCTCCCGGATGGCCTGATACAGGATGTTCATCTCCTGCCGGGCCATGGGGCTGAAATGGATGTCCCCGTCTTTCAGTTCCCGGGCCTGCTCCATCACGTTGATCACATAGTCCCCCACCCGCTCGAACTCGGTCACCAGCCCCAGCAGGTCGCTGACCCGGTGGCTCTCCCGCTCGTTCAGCTCCCGGTCGCTGATCTTGATGAGGTAGTTGCTGATGGACACCTCCATCCGGTCGATCAAATCCTCCCGGTGCTCGATCTGCTCGCAGGTCTCCTCTTTGTAATCCTCCAAAAGCCCCATGGCCAGCCCGTAGTTGGTGGCCGCCCGCCGGCCCATCTTTTCCACGGCGCTCTTGGCCTGCTGGATGGCCACCGCCGGGCTGGTGAACAGCCGCTCGTCCAGCACCGGCATGGTGAGGTCGGGGGACTCGTTCTCCCGCTCGGGCAGGATAATCTCGGCCAGCCGCACCAGCACCTTGCCGAAGGGCAGCATGCACAGGGCCGCCAGCACGGTGGAGAAGGTGTGCAGGTTGGCGATGCTGCCCTTGTTGAGCACCGCATTCCAGAAGGGGATGCCCACCGTGTACTGGATCAGGCTCACCGCCACCAGATAGACGGTGCTGCTGATGAAATTGAAGAGCAGATCGATCACGGCGCTGCGCTTGGCGGTGCGGGACGCCCCCGCCGAGGCCATGAGGGGGGTGAAGGCAGTGCCCACATGGGCTCCCAGGATGATGGGGAAGGCGCTGCCAAAGGTGACCGCCCCCGTGCTGGAGAGGGCCTGCAGGATGCCGATGGAGGCCGAGGAACTCTGGATGGCCACCGTGGCCCCGATGCCGGCCAGCACGCCCAGCACCGGGTTTTGCAGGCTGGTGAACAGCTCCACAAAGAGGGGGGAATCCTTCAGGCCGGCCACCGCCTCCTCCATCTGGAACATGCCGGTGAACAGGATGCCGAAGCCCATCATGATCTGGCCCACGTTCCGTTTGGAGGGCTTGGAGAAAAAGACAAAGAGCACCGCCCCCACAAAGGCTACGATGGGGGCAAAGGTGCGAGGCTGCACGATGGTGAGCAGCAGGCTGTCCCCGCTGATGTCGGCCAGGCGGATGAGCTGGCCGGTGACGGTGGTGCCGATGTTGGCGCCCATGATGACGCCCACCGCCTGGGGCAGAGCCATGATGCCCGAGTTCACCAGGCCGATCACAATGACGATGGTGCCCGCGCTGGACTGGATCACCGCGGTGATCAGCGCGCCCAGCAGCACCCCTCTCAGGGTGGAGGCCGTCAGCTTTTGCAGGATGCTCTGCATCTTGCCGCCTGCCACCCGCTCCAGCCCGGAGCCCATGATGGACATCCCGTACAAAAACAGAGCTATGCCGCCCAGTAACTGGATCGCATCCCTTGCCGTCATAGTTTCCTCCCTTGGAGGCGGCCGCCCGCCCCCGCCTTCGCCCCCGGCGGGGCGACTTTCTTTTGTTTTACAGTTTCTTTACCTGCATTTTCCATTCAACAGTTTCATTATACCACGGCCTTTCCCCAAGTTACAGCCGCAGCAACCCTGTTGTTTTTTACGAAATTCACCCCGGCTTTTCTCCCCTTTTCCCATTTTTGTGACAAAAGAAGCCAGAGCCCGCCCGGGAATGACCCGGTCGGGCTCTGGCGATTTCCTGTTTTTATGCGCTGCGGCGTTTTTTACACGGCCAGTTCCTCCATGGCCTCACGGGCGGTATCCGCCGAAAAGAGGAAGGAACCCGAGAGGGTATACACTTCCACATGTCCGCCCACATAACGAATTTCCCAATCCATAGCGTCCGATCCTTTCCCATGGGGCCCCGGGCGGGGCCGGTGTCTTTTGTTTACAAGGAAAGGATAACACAGACGCTGTACTATAAGCGGGACTTTCAGGCCCGCTTTTCCGCCCGGCTGCCCCGGGGCGCCGGAGCGGTGCGGCCCGGCTTTGCGCCCTCGGCCCAGCCCCGGTCGTAGAAGTATTGCAGGATGGCGTTGCGGCGCACCAGGCCGATGAAGTTGTTGCGGCCGTCCACCACCGGCACAAAATTCTGGGTGGTGGCCGCCGCCAGCAGCTGCTCCATCCCGGTGGTGGCCGCCGGCACCGCCTCGTAATCCCGCCGGCGGGCAATGCCGCTGAGGGGCTTCTCCTCCACCTCCAGGTTTTTCTCTTTCTGGAGCCGGCGGATCCCCCACAAAAGGTCCCCCTCGGTGAGGGTACCCACATACCGGCCGTCCCTTGCCAGCACCGGCACGGTGGAGTAGCGGTATTTTTCCATCTTCTCCAGCGCCTGGCGGACGGTCCAGTCCTCATACACATACGCCACGTCCTGCTTCAAGGTCATAAAGAACAACAGGTTCATCCATTTCGCCTCTCTCGTCTTGCTTTTGCGCGTTCAGCGACCCTTTTTCTATTCAAAGCGTAGCACAAAGCTATGAAAAACTTGTTAATTCCTATGAAAACCGTCGATTTGTCCCAAAAAAGTCCGTCTTCTCTGTTCAAAAAGTCGAGAGTATGTTATATTTGTGTATATATGAGATTTTTTCATCCCTGTGGTTGGGGCAAAGGGGGGCTTTTGTATGAACAGGTGTTTCGGCTGCCGGGCGGCGGCGCTGGTTTTGGCGCTCTGTCTGACAGCCTGTTCCTCCTCTGCCGCCAGCCTGCCGGCCCAGGCCCCGGCCGCCTCCTCGAGCGTCTCCTCCCTGCCCAGTCGGGAGCACACCCTCACGGTGGGCTACACTCCATCCGACGGCTTCAACCCCTACCTGGCCAACTCCACCCTGGTGATGCAGAACGCCGGGCTGCTGTTTGAGAAGCTGGTGGAGATCGGCCCGGACATGGAGCTGGAATACCGGGTGGCCGAGAGCATCGAGTGCAGCGGCACCAGCGTGGTGATCCACCTGCGGGGCGGGCTCTGCTTTGCGGACGGCGCCCCCCTCACTCCCCAGGACGCGGCCTCCAGCCTGGCTGCCGCCAAGAGCAGCGCCTGCTACGGCGCCCGCTTTGCCAATCTCACCTCCATTCAGGTGCAGAACGACGCCCTGGTGCTGGAACTGGCCCAGCCCGACTCTCTCTTTGCCTACCTGTGCGATATCCCGGTGCTGAAAGCCGAGGAGATCAGCCTGGCCCAGCCCACCGCCAGCGGCCGCTACACCTACGGCAGCGGCCAGGACACCCTGACCCGCAACAGCCGGGACAGCCTGGGCGGCGACGGGCCGGGGGAGATCCGGCTGTACCCGGTGGAGGGCTATGACGAGATGATGAGGGCCCTCTCTATGGGAGAGCTGGACCTGTACACCGCCTCGGACCAGTCCCTGGGCAATGCCAGCATGACCGGGCAGGAGATCTATTACAAGACCAACAACCTGATCTTCCTGGGCTTCAACGCCCAGCGGGAATCCCCTCTCCTGAACACCGCCCAGGGCCGCAGCCTGCTGGGGCGGCTGGTAAACCGGCGGGATCTGGCCGACAAGAGCTACTACGGCCGGGCCTATCCGGCCACCGGCGCCATCAACTGCTATTATTCCTGTGTCAGCTCCCAGCAGACCCTGAGCGCCCATGCCGACGCCTCCGGCCTGGAGGAGACCCTGACCGCCTTAGGATATGTATATGACTCCGGCAGGGGATATTATCAAAATGCCGCCCTGGCCGACAGCTCCCTGGAACTTTTGGTGTACAGCGGCAATACTTATAAAAAGAACACGGCGGTGCTTTTGCAAAAGCAGTTTGCCGAACAGGGCATTGAGGTCCGCCTGGCCCAGACCGACGACTTCAACGCCTATCTGGCCGCGGTGGAGGCGGGTGAATTTGACCTGTACATCGGCGAGGTAAAGTTGTATAATAATATGGATTTAAGCCCTTTCTGGGAGGGCGGCGCACTCAGCTCTCACCTGGCCCAGAGCGAGGCTCTCACCCAAAGCTATGAGGCCTTCAAATCCAACAAGAGCGCCGCGGGCAGCTTTGAGAGCGCCCTGGCCGCCGAAGCCCCTTTTTCGCCCCTTCTGTGGCGGCAGGGCGCAGTGGTGACCACCCGCGGCCTGCAGGGGCTGGAGAGCTCCCTCAGCAACGTATACTATTCCCTGCAGGATCTTTCTTTCGTCAGCTGATCACAGTAAAGGAGAGACGCCACCATGATCACCTATTATAACACCATGGGTCGGGTGAGCCTGACCAACGACTATTTTGCCGAGCTGGTGAGCGAGATCGCAAAAAACTGCTACGGCGTGGCGGGCATGGCCCCGGGCAGCCGGTCGGACAGCCTGAAGAGCCTGATCCTGGGCAAGGATTTCCGGGAGAAGGGCGTGAAGGTCTACCCGCAGGGCGGCAAACTGGTCATCGACCTGCACATCCTGGTGGGCTACGGGCTGAACATCTCCTCCATTGCCCAGAGCATCAGCCACCGGGTGCGCAATGAGGTGGAGACCTGCACCGGGCTGAAGGTTGCCCGGATCAACGTGCATGTGGACGGCATGATCGGCGACTGAACCCGCCGGCTGATGATTTCCCCTGGCGGCCCGTGGGGCCAATTTTATGCAGAGGTGTAAGTTTTATGGTAACAGGTAAAATTTTGAGAGACGCCATCCTTTCCGGTGCCAACAGCATCCGCAACCAGCGCACCCGGGTGGACGAGCTGAACGTATTCCCCGTGCCGGACGGCGACACCGGCACCAATATGAGCATGACCGTGGGGGCCGCCGTGCCCGAATTGCAGGCCATGAAGGACAGCTGCACCGTGGCCGAGGCCAGCAAGGCCGCCGCCTCCGCCATGCTGCGGGGCGCTCGGGGCAACTCCGGCGTTATCACCAGCCTTCTGTTCCGGGGCTTTTCCAAGGCCCTGGAGGGCAAGAAGGAGGCCACTGCCGCCGATCTGGCCGCCGCGCTGCAAAAAGGCGTGGAGGCTGCCTACAAGGCTGTCATGAAGCCCACCGAGGGCACCATCCTCACCGTGGCCCGTCTGGCCGGCGAGGAGGCCGCCGCCAGCGGCCTGGAAGACCCGGTGGAGCTGTGGAAGCTGGTGGTGGAGGCCGCCCAGAAGGCCCTGGACAACACCCCCGAGCAGCTGCCCGTGCTGAAAAAGGCCGGCGTGGTGGACGCGGGCGGCCAGGGCCTGGTGATCATCTTCACCGGCATGCTGCAGGTGCTGCAGGGCGGCGGAATCGTGGCCGCCGATGAGGCCCAGGGCCAGAGCAAGGGCAAGCTGAACAGTTCCGCCGCCGGCAAGGGCGTCTTCACCGACGACCTGATGAAGGTGGAGGACATCAAGAACGGCTACTGCACCCAGTTTTTGGTGAACAAGTACGAGGGGGTCAGCGCCGACAAGCTGCGGGCCTTTGCCGAGAGCAACGGCGACAGCGTGGTCTGCATTGAGGACGACGATGTGATCAACCTGCATGTGCACACCGCCGACCCGGGCGTCATCCTCAGCGAGGCCATCAAATACGGCTACCTCACCAACTTCAAGATCGAGAACATGCACGAGCAGTTCCTGGCCCGGCAGGCCCAGGGCAAGGGCCTGGAAAAGCAGGCGGTGGCCGAAAAAGCCGGGGACTCCAATCCCTTCCCCTATGCGGCGGTGGACCCGGAGCGGCAGTACGGCTTTGTGGCCGTGGCCGCCGGCGAGGGGCTGAAGGCGGTATTCACCGACCTGGGGGTGGACGCGGTGGTGAGCGGCGGCCAGACCATGAACCCCTCCACCGAGGACATCGTCTCGGCGGTGCAGAGCGTGCCCGCCAAGACCGTCTTTGTGCTGCCCAACAACAAGAACATCATCATGGCCGCCGAGCAGGCCCAGAAGATCGCCGACCGGAAGATCGTGGTGCTGCCCACCCGCACCATCCCCCAGGGCATCACCGCCATGCTGAACTTTGACCCGGACAGCGCCGCCGACGCCAACACCATCGCCATGATGCAGGCGGCCGAAAAGGTGGGCACCGGCCTGATCACCTTTGCCGCCCGGGACAGCGAGTTTGACGGCAAGAAGATCAAGAAGGGCGAGATCATGGCCCTGGAGAACGGCAAGATCGTGGCCACCGGCACCGACATCTCCAAGATGACCTATCGTCTGGCCCGCAGCATGAAGAAGAAGGACACTGGCTTCATCACCCTCATCAGCGGCTGCGACGTGAGCGATGCCGACGCCGAGCGCACCACCGAGCTGGTCCGCTCCAAGTGCGGCGGGGACGTGGAGGTCACCCACATCCGCGGCGGCCAGCCTGTCTATTACTATATGATCGGCGTGGAATAAACAACAGGCCGGCATTGCATCGACTTTTCCCGTCCCGGCTCTGGCCGGGGCGGGTTTTCTTGTCCCTGTCGGTTTTGGGCGAAACAGTTGGGAGGTGACCCGGTTGGAACTGACCGATTCGGTACAATATCTGAAAGGGGTGGGCCCCGCCCTGGCCCGCAAATTCGAGCGGCTGGACATCCGCACCCTGGAGGACCTGCTCTGCCACTATCCCCGCCGGTATGTGGACTTCACCCAGTGCCACCCGGTGGCCTCCGCCCCCTTCGGGGAGGACTGCGTGGTGCGGGTGCGGATCCACTCCAAACTGGGCTGTACTCGGCTTTCCGGCGGGCGGACCCTCTACCGGGCCCTGGCCGCCGACGATTCCGCCGCCCTGAGCCTGAGCTGGTTCAACGCCCCCTACACCTACGACAGCCTCCAGGTGGGGCAGGAATACTACTTTGTGGGCCGGGTGGGCGGCACCCTCACCCGCCGGGAGATGATCTCTCCCGCTGCCCGCCGGCCCCAGCAGGTGGCCGGTGCGCCCCTGGCCCCGGTTTACCCCCAGACCGAGGGGCTGAGCAGCACTGTGATTGCCCGCTGTGTGGCCCAGGCCCTGGAGGGGCTGGGCCCTCTGGAAGAGGACCTGCCCTCCCCCATCCTCCAGAAATACCGGCTGCCGGGCCGGGATGAGGCGGTGCGGGCCATCCACCGGCCCACCAGCGCCCAGCAGGCCGCGGCAGCCCGCCGGCGGCTGATGTTTGAGGAGCTGTTCATCCTCCAGTGCGGGGTACTCCTGATGCGGGACCACGGCTCCCGGCTCACCGGTGCCCCCATGCAGCCCCGGGACCTGGCCCCCTTCTGGGCGGCCCTGCCCTTCCCCCCCACCGGCGCCCAGCGGCGGGCCGCCGGGGAGATCTCGGCCGACCTGGCGGGCCCCGCCCCCATGAACCGGCTGCTCCAGGGGGACGTGGGCAGCGGCAAGACCCTGGTGGCGGCGGCGGGCATCTGGCAGGCAGCCCAGAACGGCTATCAGAGCGCCCTCATGGCTCCCACCGAAATCCTGGCCGTCCAGCACGCGGACAATCTTCAGGACCTGCTGGGGCCCCTGGGCATCCGGGTGGCACTGCTCACCGGCAGCACCAAGGGGGCCGAGCGGCGCAAGACCCTGGAGGCCATCGCCGGCGGCCAGGCCGACCTGGTGGTGGGCACCCACGCCCTTTTGAGTCAGGGGGTGGAATTTGCCCGTCTGGGGCTGGCGGTGGTGGACGAACAGCACCGCTTCGGGGTTCGTCAGCGGGGGCTTCTGGCGGCCAAGGCCCAGTCCCCCCATCTGCTGGTGATGAGCGCCACCCCCATCCCCCGCACCCTGGCCCTTCTTTTGTACGGAGATCTGGACATCAGCCTGCTGGACGAACTGCCTCCCGGCCGCAGCCCGGTAAAGACCTGGCTGATCAGCAGCAAAAAGCGGCAGGACATGTTCGGCTTTCTGGCAGACCAGATCCGGCAGGGGCGGCAGATCTACATTGTCTGTCCCCTCATTGAGGAAAACGCCGAGAGCCCGGCCGGAGAAAAACAGGCCGCCCGGGAATACCTGGAAAAGATTGCCCGGCCGGGACTGCCCGGCTGCCGGCTGGGGCTGCTCCACGGCCGGATGAAGCCGGCCGAAAAGGCAAAGGTGATGGACCAGTTCAAGGCAGGCGAACTGGACGCCCTCATCTCCACCACCGTCATCGAGGTGGGGGTGGACGTGCCCAACGCCACCGTGATGGTGATTGAGAACGCCGAGCGGTACGGGCTTTCCGCCCTGCACCAGCTGCGGGGCCGGGTGGGCCGGGGCAGCCGGCAGAGCTGCTGCATCCTCATCAGCGACCACGAGGAGGCGGCGGTGCGGGACCGGCTGCGCTTTCTCTGCCACACCTCCGACGGCTTTGCCATCGCCCGGTATGATCTGGAGCACCGGGGGCCCGGAGACTTTTTCGGCCAGGCCCAGCACGGGCTGCCCAGCCTGAAGCTGGCCAGTCTGGCGGACAGCGGTGCCCTGGCCGCTGCCCAGCAGGAAGCCAGGGCCCTGCTAAAGGAGGACCCGGCCCTGCGGCAGGATTGCCACCAGCCCCTGGCCCATCGGGTGGAGAAGCTCTTTGAGGCCAGCGGCCCCATGAACTGAACCCTCAGAATCTTTTGCCGGGCTTTTGGCCGATCCCCGGTATACAAAGCGCCGCCCGGGACCAGACTTTTCAAGGTCCCGGGCGGCGCGCCCTTTTATGTAGATTTCTTGTTTCGGCCAAAGAACCAGCCTTTTTTGGCGGGCGGGTCGCTCTCCAGCGGCACCAGCCCCCCGAATACCTCCTGCATCCTGGCCCCCAGCCGCCGGTCCTCATGATAGCGGCCAAACAGCCACTGGGCATACTGCCCCTTCTCGTTCAGCTCGTTGAGAAAGACCTGAAGGGGGTTGAGCACCTCCTGCCGGCGGGCGTTCAGGCCCATGAACTCCAGTATCCGCCCCGGCGCGTCGTGGGTGAGGATGTAATCCACCTGCCAGTCCCTCTCCTCCAGCCGGCGGCGGCAGTCCTCCAGAACCCGGGGGCCCGGCAGCTCGGCCCGCCACCAGTTCAGCCCCTCTTCCCGGTCCTCGATGTCGTCGCTCTCGCCGCCCCCCAGGCAGAAGAGGGTGCGGCCCTCCAGCTCCAGCAGGCTGCCCCGGCAGACGTGGTAGACGCTGCCTCCGATGTGCTGCACCCGACCGCCGCAGAAGTCCTCTTCCGGGTAAGAGGCCAGCATCTCGTAGTTTTCATGACAGCCGTCCAGGAAGAAGATCTTGTACGGCCGCTTTTCCAGCCAGGCCAGCGCCTTTTTCTCGGTGGCGCTGCCGTCCCACAAAAAGCCGAAATCCCCCAGAATAAAGAGCGTATCTCCCCTGGTGAGCTTTTTGAAGGGTTTTTCCGAAAAACGATCCAGCTGACCGTGTACGTCGCCGGTAACATACAGCATTCTGTTCCATACCTCCCGGTGAAAAGTCTGTTCCCTGCTTTTATTTTACACAAAAGTTTGTTATAATTAGCAGTAATCTTGGGCTTTGGCTTTCCGGGCCATGCACCTGTCAAGACACATCCTCCCGGGTTTTGCCCGTTTCATTTTATCGCGTTTCAAAGGAATTGTCCACATGAAGCATTTAAAAAGGTTTTCCGCGGCGCTTGTTTCCCTCTGCCTTGTGTTCTGCCTGTTTGCGGGCAGCGCCCAGGCGGTGGGCTTTACCCCGCCCTTTGAGCCCCAGTGCGAGGCGGCCTACATCGTCAACACCGACACCAACATCATTGTATATGCCAAAAACGAGGACACTCCCCTCACCGCGGCCAGCCTCACCAAACTGGTGACGGTGGCCCTTCTGTTCCAGACCTACGGGGACGATCTGGATTCCCCACAGCTGGTGGCCTCCAGCTATCTGTTCGACTATGTGTACGGCAAGGACGCCAGCCATGCCGACATCCGTCAGAACGAGGTGCTCAGCCCCCGCAACCTGCTCTATGCCATGATGCTGCCCAGCGCCAACGAGGCGGCCTACATTGTGGCGGCGGCCATCGCCAACGACAACATCGACAACTTCATCTACATGATGAACGCCTTTGTGAAGAACATCGGCTGCACCAACACGGTGTTCTATGACCCCTGCGGGCTGGACGAGCGGAACACCACCACCGCCAAGGACACTTACCTGATCCTGCGGTATCTTTTGCAGAGCGAGTGGGCCGACGTGTTCAAGGAGGTGGCCGGTACCGCCTCCTACCAGATGCCTGCCAACCTGAAGCACAGCGAACCCTACACCATCTTCACCACCGACAAGATGATCGACGAGAGCCTGGGGGGCAATTTTTACCGCAGCTACACCCAGGGCGGCAAGACCGGCTCGCTGGGCGACTGGCAGAACTACGCGGGCTGGCACAGCCAGGACGGGGAGAACTATATCAGCGTGGTGCTGCACAGCCCCAACTCCGCCGATCTGAACGACTATCCCACCAAGCGGCCGGCCCTCTATGAGACCGGCGAACTGATGGACTGGGTGTATGAGAACTTCTCTTTGCAGGCCGCCCTGGATACCGGCGAGCCCATCACCGAGATCCCCATCAAGTATTCGGCCCAGACCGACACCCTCATGCTCTACCCGGCCGATGAGATGCTCACCATCCTGCCCGCCGACGGGGACGGCAGTGTCACCCAAAAGACCTTTGACCTGCCCGAGTTTGTCTCGGCGCCGGTGAAGCAGGGGGATGTGATCGGCACCGTGACCCTCACCCTCTCGGGCATGGAGATCGGCACGGTGGACCTGCTGGCCGGCCGGGATGTGGATCGGAACCTGATCCTCTTCACCGTCCAGAAGCTGGGCGAATTTTTCGGCAGTCTGTATTTCCGCGTTCTTCTGATCCTCTTGCTGCTGGCGGCGGCCACCTATCTGGGCTGGCTGGGCTGGCAGAAATATAAAAACCGCAACATCAAAAAAGTTCGCCGTCGTCGCCGCTGAGCGGAGCCCGGACCGAAAGGCAGGAAAAATTTATGTTGGACCTCAAGCGCAATCTCACCACCATGACCGACTTTTATGAGCTGACCATGTCGGCCGGCTATCTGGAGGAGGGCTATCAGGACAAGATCTGTGTCTTTGACATGTTCTTCCGCCGTGTGCCGGACGGAGGCGGCTTTGCCATTATGGCGGGGCTGGAACAGTTCATCCAGGCGGTGGACAATCTCCATTTCACCCAGGAGGATCTGGACTATCTGCGCTCCACCGGGGTGTTTTCCGAGCGTTTTCTGGAGTATCTGAAGAATTTCCGCCTCCACTGCAACATCTGGGCCATCCAGGAAGGGGTGCCCATCTTCCCCCACGAGCCCATCGTCACGGTGGAGGGGCCCACCATCGAGTGCCAGCTGCTGGAGACCCTGCTGCTGGTCACCTTCAACCACCAGTGCCTCATCGCCACCAAGGCCAATCGGATCGTCCGCTCCGCCAGCGGCCGGCCGGTGATGGAGTTCGGCGCCCGCCGTGCTCAAGGGTATGACGCCGCTTACTACGGCGCCCGGGCCAGCTACATCGGCGGCTGCGGCTCCACCAGCTGCGTCATGGCCGCCCGGGATTTCGGCATCCCCGCCTCCGGCACCATGGCCCACAGCTGGGTGCAGATGTTCCCCTCCGAGTACGAGGCCTTCAAGAAATACGCCGAACTCTATCCCAACGCCTGCATGCTGCTGGTGGACACCTACAGCGTGCTGAAAAGCGGCGTGCCCAACGCCATCCGGGTCTTTGACGAGGTGCTCAAGCCCCAGGGCAAGCGGCCTCTGGGCATCCGCATCGACTCGGGAGACATCGCCTATCTCTCCAAAAAAGCCCGCCGCATGCTGGACGAGGCCGGTTACCCGGACTGCACCATCTGCGCCTCCAACAGCCTGGACGAATACCTGGTGCGGGACCTGATCAGCCAGGGGGCCCGGGTGGACAGCTTCGGCATCGGCGAGAACATGATCACCGCCAAGAGTGACCCGGTGTTCGGCGGGGTGTACAAGCTGGCCGCCGTGAAAAACGAGGACGGCAGCTACCAGCCCAAGATCAAGATCAGCGAGAGCAGCGAAAAGCTCACCATTCCCGGCCTGAAAAAGGTCTGGCGCATCTTTGACGGGGACGGCAAAGCCATGGCCGACTACATCACCCTCTATGACGAGGAGGTCTCCACCGAGCACGGCATCACCCTCTTTGACCCGGTGGAAACCTGGAAAGAGCGCACCTATGTGAACTGCACTGCCAAGTGCATCAGCACCCCCATCTATGTGCAGGGCAAGCGGGTATACGAAAGCCCCAGCCTGCAGCAGATCAAGAGCTTCTGCAAGGAACAGCTCTCCACCCTGTGGGATGAGGTCAAGCGGTTTGAAAACCCCCACGGCTATTATGTGGACCTGAGCCAGAAGCTGTGGGATACCCGCCAGGAGCTTTTGCGGGCCATCTCCAAGGAGATCTGAGTTTTTCATTCATAGAACAGAAAAGGGCCCCGCCTTGCGGCGGGGCCTTTTTGCGCCCTCCTGCCGGCTCTGCCCGGTTTTTGCGCAGAAAAAAGGACGTTCCCGCCTGGGAACGTCCTTTTTTGAACGATGCAAAGCCGATCACAGCCCGCAGGCTGCGGCCCGGCAAAGGGAGCGAAGCTCTTACTTCAGCTCGACCTCGGCGCCGGCATCCTCCAGCTTCTTCTTGATGTCGTCGGCGTCGGCCTTGGAGACCTTCTCCTTGACAGCCTTGGGAGCGTTGTCCACGATCTCCTTGGACTCCTTCAGGCCCAGGCCGGTGATCTCCTTCACCAGCTTGATGACGGCCATCTTGGAACCGCCGGCGCTCTTCAGGATGACGTCGAACTCGCTCTTCTCCTCCTCAGCGGGGGCAGCAGCAGCGCCGGCAGCAGCGGCGGGAGCGGCAGCGGCCACGGCGGAAACGCCGAACTCCTCGCAGTAGGTGTCGATGAGCTCTTTCAGCTCCAGAACGGACAGCTCTTTGACCTGATCAATGATCGCAGTGATTTTCTCAGAAGCCATGGTATATACCTCCAATTTGTTTGTGTTTTGATGATTGGTTTTCGGGGCGGATCTCTCCACCCCTTTCAGGCTCCGGCCAGGCAGCCCTCAGGCACCCCGCCGAAGGGGACTCTGCCAAACCTCAGGCAGCGGGCTCTTCCTGCTTGTCCACATAAGCCTGCATGGCCACCGCCAGACCGCTGAGGGTGCTGGTGAGAGCGCCGGCAAACATGGAGAGCATGCCTTCCCGACCGGGCAGCTTGGCAATCTGCTGCATCTGTTCCTTGCTCATCAGCCGGCCTTCCACAAAGCCGCCCTTGATCTGGAACTCCTTGTTCTTGGTGGACTCGGCAAACTTGTTCAGGAGATTGGCCGCCACGATGGGGTCATCCTTGGAGATGGCCAGAGCGGTGCTGCCCTCCAATACCTCGCTCAGCCCTTCCAGAGCGGTGCCCTGGATGGCGAAACGGATCAGAGAGTTTTTGATGACGGCGTACTCCACGCCGGCTTCCCGAAGCTCCTTACGAAGTTTGGTGTCATCCGCCACATTGATGCCCTTGTAGCTCACCAGCACGCCGGCGGCAGCGCCGTCGATCTTCGCCTTGAGGTCAGCCACAAAAGCCTGCTTTTCGCTGAGAATTTTTGCACTGGGCATTTGATTCACCTCGTTTCAGATTTCGATGAGATATACAAAAAGCCTCTTTCCCGCACAGCGAGAAAGAGGCTTTGAAAACCAGTTCCAAATGCTCGTTTCTCGGCAGGCGGACGGGTGAGTCCTTATGCATACGCACCTGCTGTCTTAAAAACAGCAATAGTATTTTACCGCATCCATGCGGCCCTGTCAAGAGAAACTTTGCGCCTTACACGCCGTATTTCTGGGTGTTCAGCTTGATGCCGGGGCCCATGGTGGCGGCGATGGTGGCGCTCTTGATATACTGGCCCTTGGCAGCGGCGGGCTTGGCCTTGACGATGGCGTCCATCACGGTGGCGATGTTCTGGTTCAGCTTCTCCACACCGAAGCTGGCCTTGCCCACGGGCACATGGATGATGTTCTGCTTGTCCAGACGGTACTCGATCTTACCGGCCTTGGCCTCGGTGACGGCGCGGCCCACATCGGGGGTCACGGTGCCGGCCTTGGGGTTGGGCATCAGGCCGCGGGGGCCCAGGACCTTGCCCAGACGGCCAACCTTGCCCATCATATCCGGGGTGGTGACCAGCACGTCAAAGTCCACAAAGCCCTCGTTCTGGATGCGGGCGATCAGCTCTTCGTCGCCCACCAGCATGGCGCCGGCCTCTTCGGCAGCTTTGGCGGCAGGGCCCTTGCAGATGGCCACAACCCGCACGTTCTTGCCGGTGCCGTTGGGCAGCACGACGGCGCCGCGAACCTGCTGGTCCGCATGGCGGCTGTCCACGCCCAGACGGACATGCAGCTCGACGGTCTCGTCAAATTTGGCTTTGGCGGTCTTGCAGCAGAGCTCCAGGGCCTCATCCAGCTCGTACTGCTTGCTACGATCGACCAGCTTGGCGCTGTCGACATAATGTTTGCCGTGATTCATTCCTATATCCTCCTGTAGTGGTTAAATCGGATTCATTTCCTCCCACGTTTGGCAAAGGCTCAGTCCTTGACGGTAACGCCCATGCTGCGGCAGGTGCCTTCGATCATGCTCATGGCAGCTTCCAGGCTGGAAGCGTTCAGGTCGGGCATCTTGGTCTTGGCAATCTCCTCAACCTGGGCCTTGGTGATGGAAGCCACCTTGGTCTTGTTGGGAGCGCCGGAAGCGGTCTCGATGCCGGCGGCCTTCTTGATGAGGACAGGAGCCGGAGGAGTTTTGGTGATGAAGCTGAAGGAACGGTCCGCATACACGGTGATCACCACGGGGATGACCATGCCGACCTGATCCTTGGTGCGCTCGTTGAACTCTTTGGTGAACGCCATGATGTTGACGCCCTTCTGGCCCAGAGCGGGACCTACAGGGGGGGCCGGCGTTGCCTTGCCGGCGGGGATCTGCAGCTTGATATAGCCTGTTACTTTCTGCGCCATTGTAAATGCACCTCCAAAATTTGTGGTGAATTGCGGCCCGCGGTGCGGGCCTCCCACGGGCGCGCAACCGCTGTGCGCCCTATAAAAACCGCTCAGGCGCGGCTTTTACCGGAAACCATAAGCCTTTCTAGGCGGCTTTGCCGCTTACAGGGGCTTGACCTGATTGAGCTCCAGCTCGGCAGGGGTCTCCCGGCCGAACATGGAAACCTTGACCTTCTGGGCGGTGAGATCCAGCTGCTCCACCAGACCGATGAAGCCCTGCAGGGGGCCGGCCGTGATCTCCACGTTGTCGCCCACCTGGTAATCCACCGTGACCGTGCCGGTGCTCTCCACCCCCAGCTTGTCCACCTCTTCCTGAGAGAGGGGCACCGGCTTGGAGGCGGGGCCCACGAAGCCGGTGCAGCCGCGGGTGTTCCGCACGATGTACCAGCTCTCATCGGTCATGATCATCTTTACCAGCACATAACCGGGGAACAGCTTGTGCTCCACCATGCGCTCTTTCCCGTCCTTGATCTCGGGCACCATCTCAATGGGCACCTTCACATCCTGGATCAGGTTCTGCAAACGGCGGTTTTCTACCATGGTCTCAAGGTCTTTGGCCACCTTGTTTTCATAGCCGGAATAGGTATGCACCACATACCATTGTGCCTGTTCTTCCATGCAAATCCCTCCGTTTTCTCAAAGCGCGGCGGTCATACGCCGATCATCAGCCGCACAATCCCGCCAAACACCGCGTCCAGCAGAATCATGACCAGGGCGGCCACGATGACCACCACAATGACCACGCCGGTGCTGTTGAGAGCCTGTTTTTTGGTGGGCCATACCACCTTTTTCAGCTCTCCGCGGGTATCGCGGAAATACTTGCCGATGCGGGTGAAGGTGTTCTTCACCCGGGCAAAGAAGCCGGGCTTTTTAACAGATTTGTCTGCCATCTCCATCCGCCTTCCTTACTTGGTCTCGCGATGGACAGTATGCTTCTTGCAGAAGCGGCAATACTTTTTCATCTCGAGGCGGTCAGGGCAATTCTTCTTGTTCTTGGTCGTGTTGTAATTGCGCTGCTTGCACTCCGTGCAGGCCAGGGTGATCTTGACTGTCATTGATTCGGCACCTCCATTTGACGGTTGATTCAGCCTCCCTCGGGTTTGCGGGTTGCACCTAAAAATGGGCACAAAAAAATAAACCCACAAAAGAGGTGATACCATAATAGCACAGCCGCCGGGCGCCGTCAAGGGATGGGCCCGCCCGGCGGCCAAGTTTGTGCATCTTGGGCCCTGAAATCGGTGAAAATGGCCGGTTTTATGGCGTTTTGCCTGCCGCATCCCGCCCTTTGCGGCCCGGGGCCGGGCCGGCGGGGAGCGTTGGGGCTTTTGCGCAAATGGTATGGCGGAATTCTTTGTTTTGTGGTATGATAAAAATACTTATGGAATAAGATAAGGCAAGCATCCAAAACGCATCAGATCTTTCTCCGGCACTGCCCGGAGAAGCAGATTGAGAGGGGATCACCCAATGGAAAAACTTCGCGTGGCGCTGCTGTTCGGCGGCGTCTCCAGTGAACATGAGGTCAGCTGCATGTCGGCCTCCACGATTCTGGAACATCTGGACCCGGAAAAATATACCGTCTATCCCATCGGCATCACCCGGCAGGGCAGCTGGTATCTGTGCGGCTGCACCGCCGAAGAGATCGCCGACGGCCGCTGGGAGCACACCTCCTTGCGCCGGTGCATCCTCAGCCCGGACCGGGCCGACCACGGCTTCCGGATTCTGGAAGAGGGCAAGGCCCCTTCCCTCCTGCCGGTAGACCTGGTTTTCCCGGTGCTCCACGGCCGCAACGGCGAGGCCGGCCGGGTACCGGGGCTGTGCCAGCTGGCCGGGCTGCCCTTTGTGGGCTGCGATATGCTCTCCAGCGCGGTCTGCATGGATAAGGCGGTGGCCAACTCCCTGCTGGACCAGGCCGGCATTGCCCGCTGTGAGTGGACCTGGGCCGATCGGACCCGCTGCGAAAAAGAGCCCCTGGCCGTGGCCCGGCAGGCCGCCGCGCAGCTGGGCTGGCCCATCTTTGTCAAGCCGGCCAACGCCGGCAGCAGCGTGGGTATCTCCAAGGCCGCCGATGAGCCCGAGCTGCTGAAGGCCATCCAGGTGGCGCTGGCGCAGGACGACAAAGTAGTATTCGAGCGTTTTGTACAGGGCCAGGAGGTGGAATGCGCCGTTCTGGGCAACGAGGAACTGATGGCCACCCACCCCGGCGAGATTCTGGCGGGGGCTGAGTTCTATACTTACGACGACAAGTACAAAAACGGGGTCAGCCAGACCCTGATCCCCGCCCGCCTCAGCCCCGAAAAGCTGGAGGAAGTGACCGCCCAGGCCAAAAAGGCCTACCGGGCGCTGGGCTGCCAGGGGTTTGCCCGCTGCGATTTCTTTGTGGAAAAGGATACCGGCCGGGTGCTGGTGAACGAGATCAACACCCTGCCCGGCTTTACGGCCATCAGCATGTACCCCAAGCTGATGGAGGACGCCGGCCTGCCGCTGCCTCAGCTGCTGGACAGACTGATTTGCCTGGCGCAGGAAAGGGCGGAGCGCAGCCATGGATAAGCGGCCCATCGGCGTCTTTGATTCCGGCCTGGGCGGGCTGACCGCAGTGCGGGAACTGCGGCGGATCCTGCCCGGGGAGGACATCGTCTATTTCGGGGACACCGGCCGGATTCCCTACGGCACCCGCGGCCGGGAGACCATCCTGCGCTATGCCCGCCAGGACATTGCCTTTTTGCTGAGCAAGGGGGTCAAATACCTGATGGCCGCCTGCGGCACTGTGAGCAGCACTTACCCCGCCGAGGAGGCCGCCGCCCTGCCGGTGCCCTATACCGGGGTGGTGGGGGCCGCGGTGGAGGGGGCGGTGCGATCCACCCGCACCGGGCGGATCGGGGTGATCGGCACCTCGGCCACCATCCGCAGCGGCAGCTATGTGCGGCTGCTGAAGGAGAAGCTCCCCGATGCCCAAATCACGGCCCGGGCCTGCCCCCTCTTTGTGCCGCTGGTGGAAAACGGCTTTGCCGACAACCACGGCGGCGTGGCGGACATTGTGGCCCGCCAGTACCTGGAACCCATTTTGCAGGCGGACGTGGACACCCTGCTCCTGGGCTGCACCCACTACCCCCTGCTGGCCCCGGTGATCCGCCGGATCACCGGCCCGGATGTCGCCCTCATCGACCCGGGCGCCCAGGCTGCCCGGGCTGCCCGCCAGGCCCTGCTGGACCTGGGGCTGGACAGCGGCCGGACGAGCGGCGGCAGCGCCCGCTATTATGTGAGCGACGACCCGGAGGGCTTTTCCGACTCTGCCTCCTTCTTTTTGGGGGACTACGCGGGCGGCCCTGTGGAACAGGTACGGATCGAAACCTACTGAGCAGCTGCCCCGGGGGGCGGCTGCTCCCGGGAAAAAACAAGGAAAACTGCCATGAAACCCATGAACGAAAATTTTCTCATCCGCATTGACGGAACCATGGAACAGAGCCACCAGGGCGAGGCGGACCATGTCCAGCTGCTCACCCGGGGCAGCTTCCTGCAAAAGGACGGAAGCTTTTATATTACCTATAAAGAGAGCGAGACCACCGGCTATGAGGGCTGCACCACCACCCTCAAGATTGCCCGGGACGGCCACCGGGTGGCCCTGCTGCGCTTTGGGCCCAAGCCCAGCCAGCTCATCATCGAGAAGGGCACCCGCCATGTCTGCCACTACGAGACCGGCTACGGGGCTCTGACCCTGGGGGTGGCGGCGGACGAGATCTCCCACAGCCTCACCGAGGCGGGGGGCGAGGCCCGGTTCTCCTACACGCTGGACGCGGGCAACGAGGAGTTCCTCAGCCGCAACCGAGTGGCTGTCACCGTCACGCCGGTGGCCTCTGCGCCCAACTGATTTGTTTTGTATGAATTTTGAAAAATATACCAAAAGTATAAACCGAAAGGAAGAACCCCATGCAGAAGGACTATACCAATTATAATCCCCGGCAGGCTTCCATGGAGGAGGCCCGCGCCCTGCTGACCCGGGCAGCCCAGGCTGCCATGGAGGAGGGGCTGCTGCCCCAGGTGGAGCTGCCCGAATTTATTGTGGAAGTGCCGGGCGACCCCAAGAACGGCGATCTGGCCAGCAACCTGGCCATGGCAGGAGCCCGGGCCTTTCACAAGGCGCCCCGGGCCATTGCCGAAGCCATTGCCGGCAAGGTGAACCTGGAGGGCAGCAGCTTTGAAAAGCTGGAGATTGCCGGCCCCGGCTTTCTGAACCTGTATCTCTCTCCCGCTTTTTATGGCGATGTGGTAAAGGCCGCCTGCTGCAACCCCCAGTACGGCCGCACCGATTTTGGCGGCGGCAAGCGGTACAATGTGGAGTTTGTCTCGGCCAACCCCACCGGCCCCATGCACCTGGGCAACGCCCGGGGCGGCGCGTTGGGCGACTGCCTGGCTGCCGTGCTGGACTGGGCGGGCTATTCGGTGAGCCGGGAATTCTATGTGAACGACGCGGGCAACCAGATCCAGAAATTCGGCAAGAGCCTGGCGGTGCGCTATCTCCAGCTGGAACTGGGCAAGGAGGACTCCTGCCCTCTGCCCGCCGAGTGCTACCAGGGCGAGGACATTGTGGAACACGCCAAGGCCTTTGCCGCCCTGCATCCGGGCGAGTACGACAAAGAGCTGGAGGCCTGCCGGGCCCTGAGCGGGGACGAGCTGTTTGAGAGCGAGGCCTTCTGCCGGCTGAAGGACGATCTGATCGCCTACGCCCTGCCCCTGAATATCCAGGGGTTGGAGCGGGACCTGGCCAAGTACCGCATCCAGTACGACACCTGGTTCCGGGAGAGCACCCTGCACCAGAGCGGCGCCGTAAAGGCAGTGGTGGACAAGCTGCTGGCCACCGGGGCCTGCTACAAGGCCGAGGACGGCGCCATCATGTACAAGAGCGGCCAGTACAGCGAGAAGTACGGGGTGGCCAACAAGAAGAAGGCCGACACCCCCGAGGCCGAGGTGGACAAGGACGAAGTGCTGGTGCGGGCCAACGGCATCCCCACCTATTTCGCCGCCGACATCGCCTACCACTACAACAAGCTGGCGGTGCGGGGCTTTGACAAGGCGGTGGACGTGTGGGGCGCCGACCACCACGGCCATGTGGCCCGGATGAAGGGCGCCATGGACGCCATCGGGCTGGACGGCAGCCGGCTGGACGTGGTGCTGATGCAGCTGGTGCGGCTGCTGCAGGACGGCAAGCCGGTGCGGATGTCCAAGCGGACCGGCAAGGCCATCACCCTCACCGACCTGCTGGACGAGGTGCCCATCGATTCGGCCCGGCTCTTCTTCAACATGAACGACGCCGACAGCGCCGTGGACTTTGACCTGGACCTGGCCGTGCGGCAGGACAGCGACAACCCGGTCTACTATGTCCAGTACGCCCACGCCCGCATTTGCAGCATCCTGAAGAAGCTGGAGAGCGAGGGGACCCCCTTCCAGGGCGCGGAGAACTGCGACACCACCCTGCTCACCGAGGAGAGCGAGCGGGAGGTCATCCGCATGCTGGCGGCCTTCCCTGCCGAGATCGTGCTGGCGGCCCAGAACTACGCCCCCGCCCGGGTGACCCGCTATGTGATCGCCCTGTCCGGCGCCTTCCACAAGTTCTACAACACCTGCCGCTGCCGGGATGTGGAGCCCCACCTGCAACAGGCCCGGCTGGCCCTGTGCGTGGCGGTCAAGCAGGTGATCTTCAACGTGCTGACCATGTTCAAGATCCAGGTGCCCGAAAGCATGTAAACAGAAAGCGGGAGCGCAAACGCGCTCCCGCACTTTTTATTATAGCACCTTTTTGAGGAGATTTCAGCATTTTTGCGAAACAAAAGTGCATAAACATTCTTCAAATCTCCATGCAAAATGCGAATAGACTCTCCCCCTTTCCCATGCTATACTGTAGTCACAGAAAGAGAACAGAACAAAGAGAACGGTTCCTCAACAGGGAACCGATACAGTATAAAAAGAAGGGAGCGATATCATATGTTCTCTGATACGACACCCGCTCAGAAAGGGCGGCTCGGGTCGTGCTGAAGAAGCTGGCAGCTTCAAACACACAGGATGTTGATCCTGACAGAAAAAAATTGAGCGATAGACCAGCAGATCTAAAATGCATTTCCGGGCCGCCAAAGCGACCCCTCTCAATATAGATTTTTCCATGAGAATGGAAAAAGAAAGATGTGTACCCCATGTACCAGCATTTCATAGACTTTCGCGAAATCTAAGAAAGGGCTGTAACTCCAATGTACTAAACAGATAGCACCCAATCCCCGAGCCCAGAAAAGTAGGTCAAACCCAAAAGAGTATTTCTCGCAAATGCCCTTGAAGATGACCGAACTTGAGTGCAGGAGGATATGAGGCTATGACTCCAATCATCTGATATCGGGCAGGCGCCCTGCGGGGCGCCTGCCTTTTTGTCTGCGGTTCTTGTCGGCTCTTGCAGGGCCGGGGCCGCGGCGGGTGCCCCGGCCTTTTCTTGCGGCCGGGGTATCAAAAGCAGGGCCGCAGCCCGGCTGCCGTCCCTTTGGCCCGGCGTCCGGCAGGATCCCCCGCCGCAGGCCCTGCTTCGGGTCTTTCCACAAAAAAGCGGGCGTGCTTATGCACTCCCGCACTTTTTATTATATTCTAAATATAACTATTTGTCAGCATTTTTTGGTTTTAAAACTGCATAAACTTTCCCTGCAAAACCATTGCAAAATGCGAATAGACACTCCCCCCTCCCCATGCTATACTATAGACACAGAGAAAAGATCCAACAAAGGAGAGCAGCCGAGGTAGGGCTGCAAAACTCAATTGAAAGGAGCGATTCCCGATGTTCTCTGATACGACACCCGCTCAGCAAAGGCGGCTCGGGTATTGCTGAATCGTCTGGCAGGCTTCAACACCACGGGATGGTAGTCCCGAAAAGAATTTCTGAGCAAAAAGCCAGCATCCAAAAGCTTTCCGGGCCGCCCAAAAGGGACCCTGAAATATATGCGGCACCTACAGTGCCGTAAAAGAAAGAAGTGGACCCAATGTACCGGATCTTGAAGTATCTTCTGGAATTTTAAGAAAAGGCTGTGAGTCCAATGTACTGATTCATTCGCATCAATCCCCTAACCCAACAAAGTAGGTCAACAGAAAAGAGTGTTATCATGAAAATGCCCTTTGGTACGGACCGAAAATGAGTGCAGGAGGATATGAGGTATGACTCCAATCGGCTAACTTCGAGCAGACGCCTTGTCCGGCGTCTGCTCTTTTCATTGCCCCGCCCTCTCCCCCGGGCGGGGCAGCTTCTTTTTGCGGCGGCGGGCCCTGCGGGCAAGGCAGCCCGGCAAAGCAGCCAGAAAAGGCAGCCAAAAGGGCGGGCCGGCAAATGCCGGCCCGCCCTTTGTCGGGTCTTGTGGGGTGGGCTTTGCGCCCGGGAATCTCAGCTGTTGTACCCGTCCGGGTTCTTGCTCTGCCAGTTCCAGCTGTCCCGGCACATCTCCTCGATGCCGTATTCCGCCTGCCAGCCCAGCTCCCGCTTGGCCTTGGAGGGGTCGGCCCAGCACTCGGCGATGTCGCCTGGGCGGCGGGGATCGATCACATAGGGCAGCTTCTTGCCGCAGGCCTTCTCAAAGGCATGGATCACATCCAATACGCTGTAGCCGTGGCCGGTGCCCAGGTTGCAGATGAAGAGGCCGGGGTTGCTCTCCAGCTTTTTCAGGGCGGCCACATGGCCCCGGGCCAGGTCCACCACATGGATATAGTCCCGCACGCCGGTGCCGTCGGGGGTGGGGTAATCGTTGCCGAAGACGTGGATCTCCTTCAGCTTGCCCACCGCCACCTTGGCAATATAGGGCACCAGGTTGTTGGGAATGCCGTTGGGGTCCTCGCCGATCAGGCCGGAGGGATGAGCCCCAATGGGGTTGAAGTACCGCAGCAGGGCCACGTTCATGCGGGGCTCCACCTTGCACAGGTCGGTGAGAATCCGCTCGGTGAATACCTTGGTGGTGCCGTAGGGGTTGGTGGTGGCGCCCACCGGGAAATCCTCGGTGATGGGCACACTGGCGGGGTCGCCGTACACCGTGGCCGAGGAGGAGAAGATGAAGTTGTAGCAGCCGTGGCGACGCATCACGTCCAGGATCACCAGGGTGCAGTTCAGGTTGTTGTAATAGTACTCCACCGGCTTCTGCACGCTCTCGCCCACCGCTTTGTAGGCGGCAAACTGGATCACACAGTCAATGTCCGGGTGGGACTCAAAGATAGCCTCCACCTGGGCCTTGTCGGTCATGTCGGCCTTGACAAAGGGCACCTTTTTGCCGGTGATCTGCTCCACCCGGCGCAGCGCCTCCGGGCTGGCATTATAAAAGTTGTCGGCAACGACGATCTCGTAGCCGGCCTGCAGCAGTTCCACACAGGTATGGCTACCGATGTATCCGGCGCCTCCGCTGACCAAAACAGACATATCCTTACCTCCGTTTTCTTGGGCTTGGCCTGCCGCTTTGGGTGCGGCGGCTCCCGGCCTTACTGTCCTTATTATAGCTCATCCCGATCTGTTTGAAAACCGCTCATTTGTCTCATTTTCCTGTGCATTTCAATCTTTGAAAAGAAGAGGCGCCAGGCCCGGCCGGGCCCGGCGCTTTTTCTTTTTTATGTACGCAGGTTCAGCCGCAGCTGCCCAGGCTGATGGCCCGGCACTGGCGGATGATCACCTTGCACACGTCGTCCTGCTGTTTGAGGAAATCCATCTGGCGCTTTCGCTCCCTGGCCATCTTGTCCCGGTACACCTTCCACCGGGCGCAGGTTTTATGGCAGCCGGGCTGATACAGGGGGCACTCTTTCTGACAGGGAAGCCTAGGATCTCCTCGCTTTCGCCCAAACGGGATGGTTTGGCGGCAGGCTGCCGGCCAAAAGGCCGTTTCCCGCCTTGACACTTCTATTCTATTCA
>CASFKY010000031.1 GCA_949295465.1 uncultured Oscillospiraceae bacterium | reverse complement strand
ACAGGAAACTCCGCACCAGGGCCCCCGAGGTGGAATAGCTGGTGTCGATCACCAGGGCGATCTCCTCGATCTTTTTGCTTTCCCGGGTTTCCACCGGCTCGATCAGGGGCATGTTGCCGTAGACCGACAGGCCGTAGGTGTAGAAGTTCAGGTCAAAGGTATCGGGGTCCAGATGGGGTTCCTCCCGCAGCACGCAGAACCGGCGCAGAAAATCCCGGTAACTGCTGCGGCTCCGGTTAGCGGCCTTCACCGCCTCGGCCAGATTGCCGGCGTTGGCGCCGGCCTCTTTGTCGTTCAGCTCCAGCTCGGTCTCCATCCGCCGCCCGATCTTCTGCCAGGTTTTTTGCAGCTGCGGCGAAGGGACCGGCTGGTTGGGCTGGCCGGGTTTGGGCCACAGCCGGTGGTCGTCGGCGTAGAATTCCCGGGCCAGCTGTTTCTGAACGCCGGGAGTCTGGATCAAAAGCCAGCGGTAGGCAGGAGCCGCCGCCGCCACATGGCCCCCCTCGGTGAGGGCCTCATAGGCCCGGCGCCGCACATAGGTGAGAGGCCGCAGGATGCTCTTGCGCCCCAGGCCGTCGATGACGTTTTCCACCGCCAGATCACAGGCCAGATGCCAGAGCACCGGGTCCCGGCTGCCCTGGAGCCAGAGATGCCGGAATACACAGTGGAATATGGTGTGAAGATATAACCGTTTGAGGTATTTGGGATTTTCCCGGTAGAGCCGCAGCAATGCGCTGGGCTGATAGAACAGGTTCCGGCCGTCGGTGGCCAGGACGCCGCACCGCTCGTCGGGAACGGGGGTCAGCGCCCCCAGGGCCTGATCCAGAAAGCGGAAGTCCAGATACAGCTCGCTGCGCAGAACCGCCAGCACCTCGCCGCCCATCCGGGCCTGCCATTCCTCATGGGTTTCGGGCCGGGCCGACTGAAAGGGCGCGTTGAAATCAACGGGCGCCTTGCGGGCCATACAGATCACCTCCCGGAATATTGATCTTAAAAATCATCAAATGTATAACGCCGTTTGGGCTTGGGGGGCCGGGCGCGGTATTCGGCGTCGGCCAGCAGGGCGGCAGACTGGGCATCTCCAGCCCTCTGTGCCGCGCCAGAAGCCGCCGCCAGCGCCGCCCCATCCAGGACGTTCAGGTTCAGCAGAGCCCGCAGGCTCTCCCGGTCCTGGGCCCGGATCAAAGCCTCAGCCACCGCCGCTCCCTGCTGGGCCAGAAAGGCCCGGTAGCGGCCGGCGGCCTCCTCCCCCAGCTGCCAGGGATACCGGAGCCGGTCCAAACAGAGAAGGGCCATATAGGTAGGGTCGTCTCCGCCGTGGCCCTGGGCAAAGATGGCGTCGTACTCATCGCAGAGGAGCCGCCCGTCCCGGAAACACTGCCGGTAGTGGTATCCCTGTCCCGAGAAGGTGTGGAGCAGGATATGGGCGGGGGTCTCCTCGATGTCCTCCCAGTATTCGGGGTAGCGGAACACAGCCGCCGGCTCTCCTTCGGGCCCGCCGGGCAGAAAGGAAACCCGCAAATTGCTGGAAATATTGTTGACGATGGCGGACAGCCCGGTGGCCGCGTCGGGCCGGGCGCAGACCACAAGATCGGTCAGGACAAAACAGTTGAGAAAGACATCGCTGCCCACCGACAGGGGCCCGCTGCCCATGGTGATTTTGCGGAGGGCCCGGCAGTTGTAAAAGGCGCAGCTGCCGATTTCCCGCAGCGCCTGGGGCAGGGTCATCTCTTCCAGAAAGCTGCCCGCAATGGGGTGAAGTTCCTCCCCTGCGGCGGCCGGGTCAGCGGGGACCATGGGCCCCGCCCCGTCCCATCCGCAGCGGAACAGCTGCCCCGGCATCCGGTCCCGGACGGTGCCGGAAAAGCAATAGCTGCCCAGCCTGGCCAGGGGCAGAGGCTGCCCCTCAGGGCCGGGCAGAGTCTCGGGCAGAACCAGAACAGGCTCCTCCCCATAGACCCGGGCCAGAGCCGCTGTGCCGTCGAGCTGCACCGTGTAATCAAAGGTATACCGCATGGATGCCTCCCATCCAAAACAAAGCGCCCCCGCGGCGTGTTGCCGCCGGGAAGCGCTCGTCTTTTGTCATCAGCCTGCGGCCTGGGCCAGGCAATCTTCCATCCCGGCCAGGACGGCCTGACTGGTATAGGTGCTCCCGGCCACAATGTCCACCTTGTCAGTGGAGCCCGCCTCGGTCAGGTCTGCGGCCAGCTGGGCCGCCGCAGCGCCGCCCAGGGCAGGGGTTTCGCCCGATGCGTCAGCCTGGACTTCCGACACCATCCCGCTGGAGATGGTAACGGTGACCGTCACCTCGCTGAGGTAGCCCTGCTGCACCGAGGTATACACCCCATCCAGCAGCAAAACGCTGTTGGGATTTTCCCCGCCGGGCAGGGGCTCGGTGTTGTGGATATAGAAGAGCAGACCGATCGCCATCAAAAAGGTGATGACCGCCATCAGCAGAGCATTGCGCAGGATGCGTCTGGGCATAATCGCAAGGCCCTCCTTTCCTATGGTTTATTGGATCACTGGGGGCATTCCACCGGCTTGGCGGGCTTGAAGCTGTCCCGCAGGGTGACCACCCGGTTAAAGACGCCGGGATTCTTGGAATCCGGGGTAAAGAAGCCGTTGCGGACAAACTGGAACTTGTCGCCGGGCTTGGCGTCGGCCAGCGCCATCTCCAGCTTGCAGCCGGTGCAGATGGTGACGCTGTCGGGGTTCAGGAAATCCTTGTAGCTGGTGCCCTCGGGGAGATTGTTCATGTTCTCCCGGGTGAACAGCTTGTCATACAGACGGACCTCGGCCTC
>CASFKY010000030.1 GCA_949295465.1 uncultured Oscillospiraceae bacterium | reverse complement strand
CTGGGAGGTGGAGGGCAATCCCAAGGTCAGCGTCCTGATCCCCAACAAGGACCACACCGAGGACCTGGAACAGTGCCTCCACAGCCTGTATGCCAGGACCCTGTGGGAAAACTACGAGGTCATTGTCATCGAGAACAACTCGGAGCAGCCCGAGACCTTTGCCTATTACCAGGAGGCCCAGCGCCGCTATGAGGGGCTGCGGGTGGTCCGGTACCCCGGCAAGGGGTTCAATTTCTCGGCCATCAACAATTTCGGCCGCAAATATGCTTCCGGGCAGTACCTGCTGCTGCTGAACAACGACGTGGAGATCACCGACGGGGACTGGATGGGCGAAATGGTCCGCCAGTGCGCCCGGCCCCGGGGCGGGGCCATCTGCGGGGCCATGCTCTACTATCCCGACGACACCATCCAGCACGCCGGGGTCATCACCGGCCTGGGGGGCTATGCCGGCCACAGCCACAAGTATAAACAGCGGGGCGGCAGCGGCTACATGTTCCGCACCGCCACGGTGCAGGATTTGTCGGCGGTGACGGCAGCTTGCATGCTGGTGAAAACCAGCGTCTGGGACGCCGTGGGCGGACTGGACGAGGGGTTCACGGTGGCTTTCAACGACGTGGACTTCTGCCTGCGGGTGCGGGATGCAGGGTATAAGATCCTCTGGACCCCCTACGCATGGCTGTACCACCACGAGAGCAAGAGCCGCGGGTCGGACGAAAATGACCCCATCAAGGCCCGGCGCTTTGCCTCAGAGCAGAAGCGGCTCTACGACCAGCACGGCCGGGAGAATATCCTGGACGATCCCTACTACAATCCCAGCCTGACCTATGACCGGGAGGACTTTTCCGAGAGCGCCGACCTGAAGGCGCTCCAGTCGGGCCAGCTGCGGGTGCGGTACAGAGAGTAACGCAACGATAAAAATCAACCGAGAGGAGAGATACGGTATGAACGTTCTGGGGCATTTCACCACCATCACCCGGCACAAGATGCTGGTGATGAAGTACTGTTTTGCCTGCGGGCTGTACAAGCAGGGGCTGGCGCACGATCTGAGCAAATACACCCCCACCGAGTTCATACCGGGGTGCATCTATTACCAGGGGGACCACAGCCCCAACGAAGCGGAGCGCAAGGCCAAGGGGTACACCTCAGCGTGGCTCCATCACAAGGGCCACAACCGGCATCACCTGGAGTACTGGATTGATTACGGTCTGGGAAAGGACAAGATGATCGGGATGAAGATCCCCCTGCGGTACATCTGCGAGATGGTCTGCGACCGCATCGCGGCCAGCCAGGTATACCTGGGGGACAAATACACCGATGCCTCGGCCTGGGAGTACTACCAGCGCAGCCGGGACCACTACATTCTGAACCCGGAGTCCCGGGCCATGCTGGAAAAGCTCCTCAAGATGGTCCGCGACAAGGGCCAGGACGCCACCTTTGCCTACATGAAAGCCCTCCTGGGCCTCCACCAGGAATACTAACCTACTTTTTCGGAGAAAAAGTAGGCAAAAAGCTTTTCAATGTGTACCATTCACTCTGGCCGCGCTCACCTGGGGACTAGGGAGTTGAAAGGCCCTGAATCTTAGTCCACGTTTGGGCCTGCGGCCCGGTACGATGCAAAGTTTTCGATAACCTGATATCAAAAAATCCTCGTTCCTCTTTTTTGGGGAACGGGGGTTTTACTTTTTATTTCCAATCTGGCGGGGGGCATTGCTGCAGCCCAGAAACATTTTGATGGCCGCCACCCCTCATGGCGGAGGGCAGGCCGTTTCACCGGCAGGATTTATACTCCCACCCACCCGCCCACAGAGGAACCCCCATGGCTGCGCCATCGCCCCCTGACAGGGGCTCTAAGCCTGCCGCTGCTCCCTCCAGGTCTCCCGCAGCGCAGACCCAGAAGGAGCAGTAACCGGCTTTAGAGTCCGTTTTTCCTCTATTGGCATTGTCTCAGTGAAAGGCGCCCCGCAGCGCTGCGTGAGAAGGAGCAGTCTGCGGCACATTCCCCCGAAGGGGGATGCCGCGCAGCGGCAGGGGGATTCCGCTAAAGGGCGGCGGGCGGGTTTAGATCCAAAAGGAAAACAAACAAAAGCCTCCCTTCCTGCCGAAGCGGGGCTTTTGCTTTCCCCCCAACTGTGCTACAATAAAGCAATCACACCACAGAAAGGGGCTTTGACCATGTCCATGGCGTCGAGCCGGGTCCTGGCATTGGACCGGCCGGAACAGATTGACCTCGCCCAGGCGGCGCGGTATTTTGGGGCCCGGGGCGAGCCCGACCCCGCCACCCTGGCCCTGCTGGAGCGCTGCGCTGCGCCCCTGCTGGCGGCGGCCGCTCCCCGGGCGGTGTATTTGCGGGCGCCCAAAGAAGAATGGGACGCCCTGTGGCAGGGGGCGGATGTGGAGCGGCATCTGGCCGGCTGCCCCGAAGCGGTGCTGCTGGCAGTGACCCTGGGCCCCGGCGTGGATGCCCAGATCCGGCGGGCTGGCATCGGGGATGTGGCGGCCCAGGCGGCCACCGACGCCCTGGCCAGCACCCTGGCCGAGCAGGTCTGCGACCAGGCCGAGGAAAAACTCCGGGCCCTGGCCCGGGAAGAAAACCTGTACCTCACCGGCCGGTATTCTCCCGGCTATGGGGACTGGCCCATCACCGTCCAGCCCCAAATTGCGGCCCTGCTGGATACCCCCAGGCGGATTGGTCTGTATGTAACCGATACCTTCCTGATGCTCCCCCGCAAGAGCGTCACCGCGGTGATGGGCCTCAGCGATGTGCCGGTCACCGGCAAGCGGGCAGGCTGTGCCCACTGTGCCCTGCGGGAAAAATGTGAATTCCGAAAGAGAGGCGTAACCTGTGAAAGCTGAACAACTGTTTTCTTCCCCCACCACCATCCTGCTGGATGGCGCTATGGGGACCATGCTGCAGGCGGCGGGCCTGCCCCTGGGGGCCAAGCCCGAGGCGCTGAACATCGAGAAGCCGGATCTGATCCAGTCCATTCATGCCAAGTATGCGGCGGCTGGCAGCCGGATTCTGCTGGCCAACACCTTTGGCGCCTCGGCCCATAAGCTGGCCGGGACGCCCTATACGGTGGCCCAGGTGGTGGAGGCCGGCATCCAGTGCGCCCGCCGGGCCGCTGAGCCCAGCCAGGCCCTGGTGGCCCTGGATGTGGGCCCTCTGGGGGAGCTGCTGGAGCCGGCGGGAACCCTGCCCTTTGAAGAGGCCGTGGCGGGTTTTGCCGAGGTGGTGAAGGCCGGCGCCCGGGCCGGGGCCGACCTGATTTTGCTGGAGACCTTCACCGACCTCTACGAGCTGAAGGCCGCCCTGCTGGCCTGTAAAGAGAACTGCGGCCTGCCGGTGATGGCCAGCATGAGCTTCGAGGCCAACGGCCGCACCTTCACCGGCTGCACCGTGGGCAGCTTCGCTGCCACTGCCCGGGGCCTGGGGGCAGATGCCCTGGGCATCAACTGCAGCCTGGGACCCAAGGAGATTTACCCCATGGCCAAAGCCCTCTGTGAGGCGGTGCCGGGGGATTATCCGGTGTTTGTCAAACCCAATGCCGGCCTGCCCCGGGCCGACGGCAGCGGATATGATATTACGCCCCACCTGTTTGCGATGCAGCTGAAACCTTATCGGGAGCTGGGCCTCTTTGCAGCGGGGGGCTGCTGCGGCACCACCCCCGATTTCATCAAGGCCCTCCACAGCGTCTTTGACGGCTGCCATGTGGGCCGCCCGGCCCACCCCATGGCCTCGGTCCTCTGCACCCCGGTCCAGTGCCTCCATGTGGACGGCATCACGGTGGTGGGAGAGCGGATCAACCCCACCGGCAAAAAGCGGTTTCAGCAGGCGGTCCGGGAAGGGGATGTGGACTACATCCTGGCCCAGGGCATCAGCCAGGCCGACAGCGGCGCCGCGGTGCTGGACGTCAACGTGGGCGTCCCCGGGGTGGACGAGCCCGCCGCCATGGAGCAGGTGGTGAAGGGGCTCCAGAGCGTGGTGTCCCTGCCCCTGCAGCTGGATTCTTCCAACCCCGAAGCCCTGGCCCGGGGCCTGCGGGC
>CASFKY010000029.1 GCA_949295465.1 uncultured Oscillospiraceae bacterium | reverse complement strand
TCATGTGAAAAGACCTCCTGGTTCTTTATTGTTGCAGTTGGCCGACCGCAACTTTATTCTACCAGTAGGTCTTTTTCACTATATAATTCCTTTACACTCCCCGGCAAAGCCGGGGGTTGTCTTTGCGCTTAAGCAGCCAAGACAGCGCCCGGGAACCTTTCGGTTCCCGGGCGCTCTTTGTTTTTTGATTGTCCTGGCCTCTGCGGGCCCTTGTCAGAGCTTTCCGCCCCTCTGCTTTTGCCGGTACAGGCTGTAGGAATAGATCACCGGCACCAGAATCATCATCCCCACCATGATCAGCAGAAGGGTACTGCCGCCCCAGAAGGCGCTGATCAGGATTCCCGCGCCTCCCACCATCCAGAGCCGGCCCGCCATCCGATGGGTGCGGTTCCAGTTGTCCTCGTCGTACAGGGTCCAGGGCAGCTTGATGCCGCTGGTGTAGTTCTGGCGGCACTTGGGCAGGTAGTTGCCCACCCCCATGATCAGCAGCCCCACCAGCACCGGGATGAATTTTTCCATGGGGATTTTTCTCCAGCCCAGGGCCCATAGGTAGGTGTAGGACAGCACCAGCACAGAGAGCACCGGCATGGTCCATCGGATCACCAGCCGGATGTTGCCGATGATGTTGGCCCGCTTGGGGTCCGCCCGCAGGGAAAAATGCATCAGCCCGTTCAGGGCCGCAAAGAAGAGGGGCAGGCCCACCACCACCGCCAGCTTGGGCATATAACCGTTCACATTTCCCTGCCAGTCCCAGTGGGTGGGGACCTGGTCCGGCAGCAGGGGGTACAGGGCCAGCCCCAGCGCCATGGGCACCAGGCACAGAAGAGTGCTGATCACAAGGCTGCGGTTTTCAGGGTTCTTTTTCATGGTTCTCCTCCTTTTCCTCCCGGAACTGGGCCAGCCAGAGCATCAGTTCCTCCACCACCGACACATTGATGTCGTAATAGATGTAATTTTTTACCCGTTCCTCATACACCAGCCCCGCCTTTTTCAGCTGGGCCAGGTGGTAGCTCACCGTGGCGCCGGTGAGCTGGAACCGGGCCCCGATCTGGCCGGCGGTCATCCGTCCCTCGCTTTTCAGCATGGTGAGGATCTCCCGGCGCGCCGGGTCTGCCAGTGCCTTGAACGTGTCTCCAAAGCTCATCTTCTCCCCTCCCTTGCGGGCTCTATTTAGAAATTTTTCTAAATATCTTTTTCTTGATTGTACTCTCTCCGCCTGCCCTTGTCAATGAGTATTTAGATTTTTTTCTAAATACTTGGGCAAAAAAGGGTCCGGCTCCTTTTCGGGAGCCGGGCCCTCTGGCATTTACTTGCCGAATTTGTCCTTCAGGTTTTTGAAGAAGCTCTTGCGCTGTTCGTAGTTGTCCTCTTTGAGGCTCTCCTCGAACTTTTTCAGGGCTTCCCGCTGGGTCTTGTTCAGCTTTTTGGGGATTTCCACGGTCACCCGCACATACTGGTCGCCCTTGCCCCGGCCGCCCAGGTACTGGATGCCCTTGCCCCGTAGCCGGAAGGTGGTGCCGCTCTGGGTGCCCTCGGGCACGGTGTACTCCACCCTGCCGTCCACGGTGGGCACCACCACTTCGGCGCCCATGACGGCCTGGCTGTAGGTGATGGGCACGGTGACCCACACATCATAGCCGTCCCGCTCGAACATGGGGTCTGCCTTTACCGAGCAGATCACGATCACGTCCCCATTGGGGCCGCCGTTCAGCCCGGCATCGCCCTGACCCCGCAGCGCAATGCTGGTATCCTCGTTGACGCCGGCCGGGATGTTCACCTCCAGGGTCTTTTTCACATTGATCCGGCCTGTGCCGTGGCAATGGGTACAGGGGTTGCGCACAAACTTGCCCTTGCCGCCGCAGCGGGTGCAGGGCCGCTGGCTCTGCATCACGCCAAAGGGGGTGCGCTGCTGCACCGTTACCACGCCCCGGCCGCCGCACTCCTTGCAGGCTTCCTTCCGATTCAGGGTGATGGTCTTTTTGCAGCCATGCACCGCCTCCATGAAGGTCAGGTTCACCCCAACCCGCACGTCGCCGCCCTTGCGGGGGGCGTTGGGGTTGGCGCGGCTGGAAGACCCGAAGCCAAAGCCGCCCCCGAAGATGTCTCCGAAGATGTCGCCCAGGTCCACCCCGCCGAAACCGCCGCCAAAACCGCCGCCGGCATTGGCCTGGCCGGCCCCGTAGTTGGGGTCTACCCCGGCAAAGCCGAACTGGTCATAGCGGGCTTTTTTCTCCGGGTCGCTGAGCACCTCATTGGCCTCGTTGATCTCCTTGAATTTCTCCTCGGCCTCTTTGTTGCCGGGGTTGTAATCCGGGTGATACTTCAGCGCCAGTTTGCGGTAGGCTTTTTTGATCTCCTCGCTGCTGGCCCCTTTGGGGATGCCCAGGACCTCATAATAGTCTCTTTTTTCTGCCATACTCGTCACACCTCACCACCGCCTGCGCGGCGGCTCATGTAGTATAACCCACTTTGCCGCCCGGCTCTTGCGGGCCGGGCGGCAGCGGGCGGAACCGGGGCTCATCGCCCCTGTTCCCTGAAATCAGTTGTTATACTTCCTTGAAGTCGGCGTCCACCACGCCGTCATCGCCCTTGGTGCCGCCCTGAGGTGCCGCACCGCCGTCAGCCTGACCATTCTGGGCATTGGCAGCGGCAGCCGCCTTGTACATCTCCTCGAACTCCTTCTGCAGATCTTCCTGCTTGGATTTGATCTCGTCGATGTTCTGGCCCTTCAGAGCTTCCTTCAGGGCATCCAGCTTGGTCTGCACACGGCCCTTCAGGTCAGCGGGGGCCTTGTCGCCCATCTCGCCCAGCACCTTCTCGGTCTGGAAGACCATCTGGTCGGCGCCGTTGCGGATATCCACCTCTTCACGGCGCTTCTTGTCCTCGGCAGCAAACCGCTCGGCGTCCTTCACGGCCCGGTCGATGTCCTCTTTGCTCATGTTGGTGGAGGCAGTGATGGTGATGCTCTGCTCCTTGCCGGTGCCCAGGTCCTTGGCGCTCACGTGCACAATGCCGTTGGCATCGATATCAAAAGTAACCTCGATCTGAGGCACCCCACGGGGAGCCGGAGCAATGCCGTCCAGATGGAAGGTACCCAGGCTCTTGTTGTCCCGGGCGAACTCACGCTCGCCCTGCAGCACGTTCACTTCCACGCTGGGCTGGTTGTCGGCCGCAGTGGAGAAGATCTGGCTCTTCTTGGTGGGGATGGTGGTGTTCCGATCGATGATCTTGGTGCACACGCCGCCCAGGGTCTCAATGCCCAGGCTCAGAGGAGTCACATCCAACAGCAGCAGGCCCTTCACGTCGCCCTGCAGCACGCCGCCCTGGATGGCAGCGCCCACAGCCACGCACTCATCGGGGTTGATGCCCTTGAAGGGCTCTTTGCCCATTTCTTTCTTGACGGCTTCCTGCACGGCGGGGATACGGGTGGAACCGCCCACCAGCAGCACCTTGGACAGGTCGGAGGGCTTCAGGCCCGCATCGGCCATAGCCTTGCGCACGGGGGTCATGGTGCGCTCCACCAGATCGCTGGTCAGAGCGTCGAACTGAGCACGGCTCAGGGTCACATCCAGGTGCTTGGGGCCGTTGGCGTCGGCGGTGATGAAGGGCAGGTTGATGTTGGTCTGCATGGCGCTGGACAGCTCGATCTTGGCCTTCTCAGCCGCTTCCTTCAGCCGCTGAGCCGCCATCTTGTCCTTGCGCAGGTCGATGCCGTTCTCCTTCTGGAAGCCGTCGGCCAGCCAATCGATGATCCGCTGGTCGAAGTCATCGCCGCCCAGATGGGTATCGCCGTTGGTGGCCAGCACCTCGGTGACGCCGTCGCCCATCTCGATGATGGACACATCGAAGGTACCGCCGCCCAGGTCGTAGACCATGATCTTCTGATCCTGCTCTTTATCCACGCCGTAGGCCAGGCTGGCGGCCGTGGGCTCGTTGATGATCCGCTTTACATTCAGGCCGGCAATGGTGCCTGCGTCCTTGGTGGCCTGCCGCTGGCTGTCGTTGAAGTAGGCAGGCACGGTGATGACCGCCTCGGTGACCGGCTCGCCCAGGTAAGCCTCGGCGTCGGCCTTCAACTTGGCCAGGATCATGGCGCTGATCTCCTGGGGAGTATAGGATTTGCCGTCGATGGTGACCTTCTCATTGGTGCCCATCTTCCGCTTGATGGAGGAGATGGTGCGGTCCGGGTTGGTGATGGCCTGGCGCTTTGCCACCTGGCCCACCAGCCGCTCGCCGGTCTTGGTGAAGCCCACCACGGAAGGCGTGGTGCGGGCGCCCTCGGCGTTGGCAATTACAACGGGCTCGCCGCCCTCGATCACAGCCACACAGCTGTTGGTAGTGCCCAAATCAATACCAATAATCTTACTCATACTGTATGCACTCCTTTTGTATAACTCTCAGATTCTCCCGGCAAAACCGGGTATTCAAATGGGGAAATCTCTTTATGTTTCGGCTCCGGGGAGCTTTCGGCCTATTCGGCCACCACCACGGTGGCATGCCGGATAACCTTTTCGCCCAGCCGGTATCCTTTCTGGTATACCTGAACCACGGCGCCGCTCTCCTGCCCTTCCTGGGCGGGAACCTGCTGTACCGCGCTCATCAAATTGGGGTCGAAGGGCTGATCCTGTGCCTGAATCTCCTCCACCTTCAGCTTGGCCAGCGCGTCGGCGGCCTTGTTGAGGGTCATTTCCACGCCCTTCTTGTAATTTTCATCGGCACAGGGGGCAGTGGCCGCCATCTCCAGGGTGTCCAGGATGGGCAGGATCTGCTCCACCGCCCAGCTCAGGCCGTTGCCGAAGGCGGCGTCCTGTTCCCGGGCGGACCGCTTGCGGAAGTTGTCGTACTCGGCCGCTGTGCGCAGCAGCCGGTCCTTCAGCTCCGCCGCTTTCTTCTCCGCATCGTCCAGCTTGGCCTTCAATGCTTCGATCTGTTTGTCGTCCTTGGATTTTTTCCCAAAGCGGGACCGCTTCTCCTCTTCTTTCTTTTCGCCGTCGGCCTCCCGGGCCTCGGCGGCCTCTTCAGGCTGCGGCTGGGCAGCCGGCTCTTTTTCTTCCGGCTGCGCTGCTTCCTGCTGAGGCTGAGGCGCTTCGTTCTGCTTGTTCATTTCTTCTTCACGCATCAGTGATCCTCCTGTATGCTCTTGCCGGACATTCCCTGTCCAAGCTTACGGGCAAAATATTCCAGACGGGGCACCAGCTGGGGGAACGGCATCCGATTGGGGCCGATCAGCGCGATGCTGCCGGTCCGGCCGCCGCCCGCCAGATACTGCTTTGCCATGATGCAGAGCCCCGGCATGGGGTGTTCCATATCCTCCCCCAACAGCACGCTGACCCTGCCGCTGGGCGGCGTGATCAGCCGGCTGGCCTCCTGGCCGTCGTTGAAGGTGTGGAGCAGGTCTGCCAGGCTGCCCTGCAATTCGGGCCAGCGCAACAGGTTCTCCACCCCCTCCAGGTAGGCCTTGGGCTGGGCCGCCTCCTGCAGCAGGGAGGCCGCCGCCAGCACAACGGGCATCAGCACCTGATACTCGCTGCCCAGCTCAGCCGCCACCTCCGACAGCCGCCGGGGGGTGAGATCGGCGGGCGAAACAAAGGTGATGGTGTGGTTTAAGAGATTGGCCAGCTGTGTGGCGCCCGTGCGGGTGAGGCCCCGCTCTACCCGGGCCACCCGGGTGTGTACGTCGCCGTTTTTGGTCACGGCCAGCACTGCCGCGGAATACTGCCCCACCTGCACCACTTCATAGTGGGCGATGCACACATCCTCCGCAGCGGGGGTGGTGGCCGCCACCGTGAAGCCGGTATGCCGGGCCAGCAGCCGGGCCGCCCCCTGCACCAGGTGCTGGGGCTCAAAATCCAGCCCGGCCAGCGCGGCGTTGATCTGCCGGCGCTCGGTCTCGGGCAATTCCTGCCGGGCCGAACGGCCCAGCAGATTGTCCAGGTAATACCGATATCCCTTGGCGCTGGGCACCCGCCCCGCGCTGGTGTGAGGCTGCTCCAGCAGCCCCAGCCGGGTCAGCGCCGCCATCTCGTTGCGGAGCGTGGCGCTGGAGACCGCCATATCAAAATACCGGCTCAGCAGCCCGGAACCCACCGGCTCGCCGTCCATGGCGTACAGGGCTACGATCGCTTCCAGTATCCGCTGCTTTCGCTCATCCACTGTCATGCTTTCAGCCCTCCGTTTCATTGTTTAGCACTCTTTATCTCCGAGTGCTAAGTTTATTTTACTCTATATTTAAGCTTTGTCAAGGGTTGTAACAAAAAATTCATAATTCTTTTTCTTTCCCTTCAAGATCTGCCCCTCCAAGCCCAAAAAGGGCGGCTCTGTCCCGTCCCGACAGAGCCGCCCCTGCCCTTATATTATAATAAGGTATGGCCGACCGCCTTATTCTTCCATCTGTTTGGCCAAAAAGGCCGCCGCGATCTGAACGCTCTTCACCAAAGTTTCGGGCGGGCGGCTTTTTTCCTGGCTCAGAATCACCACTGCCCCCACCATATCTCCCGCGGCCAGCACCGGCATGGCTGCCGCGATGGGCTCTCCGGCCCCCTCGCAGGGGTAAAGGCTCTCGCTGCCCCGCCCTCCATACAGATAGAGGCGGCGGCTCTCCATGATCTGTTCCAGCGGGCGGCTCACATGGCGGCCCTGGCACTCCCTGCGGGAGGGTCCAAAGGCGGCCACGATCTCATCCCGGTCGCAGATGAGGGCTGTCACTGCCAGCTGCTTGGCCAGCACCTCCGCATACTGGGCCGCAAAGGCGCTGATCTCCCCCACCGGGGAGTATTTTTTAAAGATCACCTCTCCGTCGGCGGTGGTGTAAATTTCCAGAGGGTCCGATTCCCGGATGCGCAGGGTGCGCCGGATCTCTTTGGGGATCACGATCCTTCCCAGGTCGTCGATGCGGCGCACAATACCGGTTGCTTTCATAGGGTTTTGTACCTTCCTTTCGATGTTTTGCCGCCCGGGGCTTCGCCGGGGCCAGCCTTTGTCGCGGCCCCGCCCCAAAAGCCCGCCATTGGCGTTTTTCGGTCTTTGCACCATTATTATCCGCAATTTGTTCCAGCTTATCCCTTTTGGCTTTCCGGGCCCTGCCCTATACCCCGAGACAGGCCAAGGCCCCCGCCCCGGAAGGGCGAGGGCCTTGGCCCGGTCCCGGCTCTGGTCTTATTTTTTCAGCTGCTCCTCCAGGGTCTGACAGGCGGCCTCCACCACAGCCAGGCAGCGGTCCTCCCCGAACCAACGCTTTTTCAGCTCACAGCACTGGGTGCCGCCCGCTTTTGCCTCAAAGGCGGCCACCAATTCGGCGCACTCCCCGGAAAAACCGGGCGCGGAGTGGGCCCGGCCGCTCACCCGCACTCCGCTCAGGGCGGCGATCGCCCCGCTGAGGGCTCCGCACACTCCGCCGCATCCCATGCCGCCCCCAAAACCGGCCATCAGCCGGAGAGACTTTTCCTCCAGGCCAAGCCCATACTCTGCGTTGGCTGCCCGCAGCACGCTCTCGGCGCAGTTGTAGTCCTGCCCCAGATACTGCTGTTTTGCAATCTCTTTCAGCATATCTCTTTCCTTTCCGGCGGCCAGGGCCGCCTGCCTTTCTCTCGCTCCAGTATACGGAAAAAGCGCCCGCTCTGTACATCCTGGAAGGAAAATTTTTACAGCAGAGGCCGGGCCCCACAGGGCCCGGCCTTTCAACAGAAATTTTACTTTTTCAGGATCTGCCCCAGGGCATCCAGCAGCCGATCCACCGTGTCGAAGGTGGCGTTGTAGCCCATCAGGCCAATGCGGATGACCTTGCCGGCCAGAGGTCCAAGACCGCTGCTCACCTCGATGTGGTATTTTTCCAGCAGCTCGGCCCGCAGGGCCGCCTCATCCACCCCTTCGGGGACGATGACACAGTTCAGCTCGGGCAGGCGGTACTCCGGCACCACCAGCATCTGGAGGCCCAGCTCTTCCAACCCCTTCACCAGCCGCTCATGGGCGGCCTGATGCCGGGCAAAGGCGTTCTCCATCCCCTCGTCCAGGATGTTGTAGATGGCCTGGTAGAGGGCGTACATCATGCTGATGGGAGCGGTGTGGTGATACACCCGCTTGGCGCCGCCCCAGTACTGGGTCAGCAGGTTCATGTCCAGGTACCAGTTGGGCACCTTGGTCTTGCGGGCATGGATGGCCTCCATGGCCCGGTCGGAGAAGGTGATGGGAGAAGCGCCCGGAGGGCAGGACAGACATTTCTGCGAGCCGCTGTAGCACACATCCGCATGCCATTTGTCCACCTCCACCGGGATGCCGCCCAGGCTGGTGACCGCGTCCACCAGATAGAGGCTGCCGGCAGCGTTGACCAGATCGCCCACCTCCTGCACCGGGTTGCGCACGCCGGTGGAGGTCTCCGCATGGACGATGGCCACGATCTTGTAGTGATCCTGAGCCAGAAGCTCCTTTACCCGCTCTACCCGAACAGGGGTGCCCCACTCAAACTCTTCCTTAGTCACCTGGGCGCCCAGCCGGGAGGCCACATCCGCCATCCGATTGCCGAACACGCCGTTCTCCAGGATCAGCACCTTGTCGCCCGGCTCTACCAGATTGACAAAGGCCGCTTCCATGCCGGCCGAGCCCGTGCCGGACAGGGGCACCGTCACCTCATTTTCGGTCTGCATCAGCTGGCGCAGTCCCTTCTTGATCTCCTCCATGATCTGGATGAAATAGGGGTCCAGATGGCCCAGCATGGTCTGGGAAAGAGCCCGGTAGGTGCTGGGCGCCACGCCGCTGGGGCCGGCCCCCAGCAGCAGGGTGCTCTGAATGCTGTCCAGGTAATTCTTCTTCATCATGGTCTTCACATTCTCCTTCCTATCGATCGGTGGGGCGACCCCGGCTGGGGGTAAAAGCTTGCGGCCGTCCCGCTTTTTCTGCAAACAAAAGAGCAGCCCCGCAAAAGAGCTGCTCTCAGACGGCCGCGCCGAAGCCCCTCCTGGGGGAGAGTTCTTCTTAGCGGCTCTGTCCTTTTGCCTGAGAGATTTGCACTTTCGCGCTTGCACCTTCGGCACCCTTTTGCAGGGATTCTCCAGAGTTCCATCCGCATTACAGTCCTGTCCCCCAAAAGGGACACCTGAGAGTTTTACTCCTTCGGCGGGCAGCCGGGCTGCCGCTTTCCTGTAAGCTTCCTATGGCTGTAATTCAATTTGCTATCCCAGTATAGCCCCCCGGCCCTCCTTTTTCAAGATTTGCCGCGCTTTTTTCACTTTTAGCCTATAGGCTGCGCGGAATCGGGGGCCGGTTTGTACAGGATACCCATTGATTTTTGTATCTCAACGTGAAACGTCCGTCCTCTATGGACAGTCACTTTTCCCGGGTGGGGACGATCTCCAGCCAATAGCCATCCGGGTCGTTGATGAAGTAGATGCCCATGGCCGGGTTTTCGTAGCAGATGCAGCCCATCTTCTGGTGCAGGGCGTGGGCCGCCTCATAATCGTCCACCTGGAAAGCCAGGTGGAACTCGTTGTCCCCCAGGCTGTAAGGCTCGGTGCGGTCCCGCAGCCAGGTGAGTTCCAGCTGGAAATCGCTCTCGGCGTTGGCCACATACACGATGATGAAGCTGCCGTCCTCGGCCTCTTTTCGGCTCACCTCTTCCAGCCCCAGGGCCTGGCGGTAAAATTCCAGGCTGCGGCCCAGATCGGCCACGTTGTAGTTTTCATGGATCATGCGAAACTTCATGGATCTTGCTCCTCTCTCTTGGCGGCGGTCGGATACCCGGCCGCCTTTTTCTTTTGCCGGCTCACAGCTCAAACTGCTGGCCCTCCTGCCGGATCTCCAGCAATTTGTCCGCCTGGTCCGGCAGGCCGCCCTCTTTTTTCCACCAGGCGCCGATCTGGTACTTGTCCCACATGTGCATGGGCAGCACCTTTTGTACCCGGGCCGTGGTCAAAAGGGTGTTCAGCCCGCAGGGGGCCATCTCCTCCTGGCGGGGGTCCAGGGGCACAAAGGCCAGGTCAATGGTCAAATTTTTCAGCTTCTGCATCTGGGCCAAGAACCGTGCCCGCATCTGCCGGTTCCACTCCTCCGGCTCACCCTTCCACTGCCAATCGTTCAGATCGCCCGCGTGGTAAAGGCATTTGCCCTGATACCGCACCAGGAACGCCACCCCCAGATCGGTGGAGGAGAGGGTGGAGATTTCCAGTGGTTCTCCCTCGGAGTCCTGACACAGGATCTTTTCGCCCGCCCGCAGCCGAAGGATCTTTTCCCGCTGCCAGGGGGGCAGCCCCCACTTATCCAGCCGGGAGGGGCGCAGGTCAATCTGGCGGGCCAGTACAAAGCAGGTGTCCGGCTTATGGCGAAACATCTCAAAAACGGCGGGATTGAAGTGGTCCCCGTGGCTGTGGCTGCAAAACACAAAAAATGGCTTTTCCATCGCCGCGGCGGGCAATTCTCCCCGGATGTAGTCGAACAGAAAGCAGCAATGCTCCCATTCCACCAGAAAACCGCTGTGGTACAGATAGGTGACTCTCATGTTCTCTCCTTTCAGGGGATGTTTTACAGGTTCTATTCTATCCCATACAGCCCGCTTTTGGCAAGGGAGAGAAAAGCCCCGGCAGACAAACGCCTGCCGGGGCCAATGTACATTTTGAAACGCCGGGATCAGAGCGCCGCCATCTCGGCCTTTGCCTTGTCGATGATGGCGATGATCTTAGCCTTGTTCTCCTCGCTCTGGGGCAGCAGAGGCTTGCGGGGAGTGCCGCCATAGTAGCCCACATGGTCCAGGGCCACCTTCAGGCCGGCAATGCCGAACTGGGCCGTAACCGCCGCGTTGGGGGCCAGCAGGATCTTCTGGGCCTTGACGGCCTTTTCCAGATCGCCGGCCTTGGCCAACTCAAACAGCTTCACGCACTCGTCGGGCATGACATTGGCCAGAGCCAGGGTGCCGCCCTGACCGCCCATGAAGGTGGTGGCAGCCAGGAAGCTGGTGGAACCTGCAAACACCGAGAAGGTCTCGGGGTCGGTATCCCGCAGGGTCTCGGAGATCTGGGTGATGTTGCCGCCGGAATCCTTCTCACCGATGATGTTGGGATGCTTGGCCAGCTTGGCGCTGATGGCGCTGGACACGTTGATGCCGCTGTTGCCGGGCATATTATAGATAATGACGGGAATCGGGCTGGCATCGGCCACGTCATTGTAGAACTGCTCAATGACCCGATCCGTCTGCATTGCTTTCTTGTAGTAGTTGGGGCTCAGTACCAAGGCCGCGTCGGCACCCAGCTCCGCTGCCTCTTTGCACAGCTGAATGGTCTCAGCGGTGCTCTCACAGCCGGTGCCCACAATCACATGTTTGTCGGGGGCGATGTTCTCGCACACAGTGCGGATAAAAGCCAGCTTTTCCTCGTGGGTCAGGAAGACGAATTCACCGTTGGAACCCATGACCACGATGCCGGACAGCTTGGTCTGATTGTACTTTTTCACATTCTCCGCGATCTTGTCCAGGGCAATGGGGCCCAGATCACTTTCGAACGAGCAGGCCATAGGGGCGTAAATGCCTTGCAGTTTGAACATTTCTTTCTTTCCTCCTAAAAAAATAAAGTACGGATTTCTTTAGCCGGTCCTTCCGCGCTCTTATATTACCATTCTTTTATATCTTTTGTCAATATTGTGAATTTTTTATTGAAGTTTTTTGGTTACTTTGCCTTATTTTTAACAAATGTCCCCATTTTGCAAAGGTGTGCCATTTTTCCCTTTTGTTTAATTTATATCGTATTTACAATAAAAATCTCCCCAAGCAGAGTTTTTGTTCTGCTTGAGGAGATTTGCTTTCAATTATAAAGTTATAAGTAAGCGGTTATGTTTCGTCTCAGACCGTGGGGGTCTCGCTCTTCTTATTCTTCTTGCTGGGCAGGAAGGGCCAGATGAGCATGAAGACGTCGATGGCCAGCAGAGCCAAAGGCAGGGGGTGTGCCCAGTAGCCCACGAAGTCGTTCTTCATCAGCATCCAGGCGCGGCGCCAGCTGATCTCGCACTGACCGCCCAGCAC
>CASFKY010000028.1 GCA_949295465.1 uncultured Oscillospiraceae bacterium | reverse complement strand
CAGGCCTACTTCCAGTATGACTCCAAGAAGACCGGCGGTGTGACCATCAGCCACCTGCGTTTCGGCGACAAGCCCATCCGCAGCCCCTACTACATCAACCAGGCCGACTTCGTGGCCTGCCACAACCCCGCCTACATCCACATGGGCATGAAGATGGTGCAGGACGTTAAGCCCGGCGGCGTCTTCATGATCAACTGCCAGTGGACCGACGAGGAACTGGATCAGCACCTGAATGCTGCCGACAAGAAGTACATTGCCGACAACAACATCCAGCTCTACACCATCAACGCCATCGACAAGGCCATCGAGATCGGCATGGGCAAGCGCACCAACACCATCCTGCAGTCCGCCTTCTTCAAGCTGGCCGACATCATGCCCATCGAGGACGCTGTGGAGTTCATGAAGCAGGCCGCCAAGAAGAGCTACGGCAAGAAGGGCGACGCTGTGGTTGAGATGAACTACAAGGCCATCGACGCCGGCGTGAACGCTCTGCACAAGGTGGAGATCCCCGAGAGCTGGCACAACCCCGCTCCCGACGCTGCTCCCGCTCCTCTGAAGGGCCGTCCCGAGCTGGTCAAGCAGATCCGCGACGTGATGGAGCCCATCGCCCGGATGGACGGCGACAGCCTGCCTGTTTCCGCCTTCGTGGCCAACGCCAACGGCGAGTACGAGCAGGGCGCTTCTGCCTATGAGAAGCGCGGCACCGCTGTGACCGTCCCCGAGTGGGATCCCAACAAGTGCATCCAGTGCAACCAGTGCGCTTATGTCTGCTCTCATGCCACCATCCGTCCCTTCCTGCTCACCGAGGAGGAAGTGGCCGCCGGCCCCGACACCCTGAAGGTCGCCGACATGAAGCCCAAGGCCGGCAAGTACAAGTTTGCCCTGACCGTGTCTCCTCTGGACTGCATGGGCTGCGGCGAGTGCATCACCGTCTGCCCTGTGGGCGCCATCAGCATGAAGCCCCAGGAGAGCCAGTCTGTGGAGCAGGCTTCCTTCGACTACTGCGTCGAGAACATCAGCAAGAAGACCGACTCCGGCTTCGACGATCTCACCGTCAAGGGCTCTCAGTTCAACCAGCCCCTGCTTGAGTTCTCCGGCAGCTGCGCCGGCTGTGCCGAGACCTCTTACGGCCGCCTGATCACCCAGCTGTTCGGCGAGCATATGTACATCTCCAACGCCACCGGCTGCTCCTCCATCTGGGGCGGCACCGCGGCCATCAGCCCCTACACTGTCAACAAAGACAGCGGCAAGGGTCCCTGCTGGGCTAACAGCCTCTTCGAGGACAACGCCGAGCATGGTCTGGGCATGTACGTGGGCCAGAAGTTCATCCGTGACGACCTGATCAAGAAGCTGGGCGAGGTTGCCTCCAACGAGAAGGCTACCGCCGAGATGAAGGCCGCTTACGACGAGTTCATGGCCACCAAGGAAGATACCCGCAAGAACGGCGCTGCCACCGACAAGCTGGTGGCCGAGCTGGAGAAGGCTGCCGCTGCCGGCTGCGAGCTGTCCAAGGAGATCCTGGACAAGAAGCAGTACCTGTGCAAGAAGAGCGTCTGGATCTTCGGCGGTGACGGCTGGGCTTACGACATCGGTTACGGCGGCGTGGATCATGTTCTGGCTTCCGGCGAGAACGTGAACATCATGGTCTTCGATACCGAGGTGTACTCCAACACCGGCGGGCAGCAGTCCAAGGCCACCAACATCGGCGCTGTGGCTCAGTTCGCCGCTGCCGGCAAGGCCATCGGCAAGAAGAGCCTGTCTCAGATCGCCATGACCTACGGCTATGTGTATGTGGCTCAGATCGCTCTGGGCGCCAACATGAACCAGGCCATCAAGGCCATCGCCGAGGCTGAGGCTTACCCCGGCCCCTCCCTGATCATCGGCTACGCTCCCTGCGAGCTGCACGGTATCAAGGGCGGCATGACCAACTGCCAGAACGAGATGAAGCGCGCCGTGGCCGCTGGCTACTGGAACCTGTTCCGCTTCAATCCTTCTCTGAAGGCCGAGGGCAAGAATCCCTTCATCCTGGATTCCAAGCCCGCCACCGCCGACTACAAGGAGTTCATCTCCAGCGAGACCCGCTACAGCCGTCTGACCCGTGCCTTCCCCGAGCGTGCTGAGAAGCTGTTCGATGAGGCCGCCAAGAGTGCTGAAGAGCGGTACGAGCATCTGACTCGTCTGGTGGACCTGTACAAATAAGGTCTTCCCCCGAGCTGGAAAAGCTTGAATGAATAAGGGCCGCCCCCGTGTGCGCACACGGGGGCGGCCTTTTTTGTGCATCTTTAAAATAAGCAACAAAGGAGCCCCGGTCAAAAAGACCGGGGCCGTTTTGGGTTTTGTCAGTACAGCAGGAAGAGCTTCTTTTAGCCCAGGGGGCGCACCTGCCGGCAGAGGGCGATGAAGTCCCGCACTTCCCGGGGCTGGTACCGCCGCTTGAGGGTGCCGAAGCGGAGCAGGTACCGGGCCTTTTCTCCCAGAGAAAACCCGAAGATGGAGCGGCGCTGCTCAGGGGTGAGTACCCGGCGGGCCAGGGTGTCGGGGCAGAAGCAGAGCCCGATCTCCCGCAGGCAGAGCTCCAGCAAAGTCTCTATGTTTTCCGACCGGGCGCTTACCAGAGGGAGCACCCCGCTCTGGCGCAGCAGGGAGCGGCCGATGTCCGCGGTGATATCTCCCTCCGCCCCCAGCAGGAAGGGGCAGTCCTTCAGGGGAGAGAGATCCCCTTTTTGGTCCAGTTCCCGCTGGATCTCCTCCGCCTCTCTGCCCAAAAAGCGGCGCAGCAGGTCCCGGCTGCCCATCAAAAGGATCTTCTCCCAGTAAAAATCCTCCCAGAAGATCTCCGGCTCCTCTGCCCGGGGGATGGCAATGATCAGGTCCAGCTCCCCTTTTTTCAGTCTCTGGGGCAGCTGCCGGTTCAGCCCCTCCCGGATCTCCACCTCCATGCCCGGATATTGCCGGTGGTAGGTCTCTACAATGTCCGGCAGCAGCACCCGCCCCCGAGTGTGGGCCAGACCCAGCCGCAGCCGGCCCCGGCTCTGGGAGCGCAGGTCGGCAAACTCCTTTTGCAGGGAGTGGTGCAAAAGGGTGATCTCCTCCGCATATTTCAGCAGGGTCTCCCCCGCATAGGTGAGCCGCAGGGGCTTGGTGCGCTCAAACAGCCGGCTGCCCAGCTCTTTTTCCAGGGCCGCAATGTGGGCGCTGAGGGTCTGCTGGGTAATGTTCAGCCGGGCGGCCGCCCGGGTAAAGTTCTTTTCCTGGGCCACCGTCAAGAAATATTCCATGGTGAGAAAGTTCAAGGCATTGCCCCCCCGCCAAATCACAGTATTTCATTTGTATTGTAAACCGAAAAGAACAGTTAGACAACAGTGAAAAACCGCGCTATCATAAGAATAGAAAGAATTTTGGGGCAGCGACGGAAAGGCTGCCCCCTTACAGAAGGGGAAAAAACGTGGCAATAGCGCAATTGTTCAGCCTGCAGGCGCAGCTGTTTTTGATGATCCTGGTGGGGCTCTGGCTCAAAAAGAAGGGAATTGTGGACGAGGCAGGCAAAAAATGCCTCACCGACCTGTGTGTGAATGTGGTCATTCCCTGCAACATCCTCAAGAGTTTTCTCATCGAGTTCAGCTGGGATATCTTCACCGCCTGCAGCCTGATCCTGCTGATCTCGGCGGCCACCCAGGTGGCCTTTGTCTTTTTGAACCGGGTGCTTTTCAACAAATACCCGCCGGAGCAAAAAAAGGTACTGCAATACTGCGTCATCTGCTCCAACGGGGGATTTTTGGGCAACCCGGTCTGTGAGGGGATCTACGGGGCCCTGGGCCTGTTGTACGCCTCCTTTTACCTCATCCCCATGCGGATTGTGATCTGGAGCACCGGCCTGTCCTATTTCACCAGCACCGGCTCCACCAGCCGGAAGGACACCGTCAAAAAAGCCCTCACCCACCCCTGTCTGGTGTCGGTCTACCTGGGCACCATCCTGATGTTTGCCCAGCTGCCCCTGCCCGCCTTCCTCACCGAGACGGTGCGCAGCATCGGAAACTGCAACTCAGCCCTCACCATGTTCATCATCGGCACTATCCTGGCGGATGTGGACCTGCGCACCATCGTCAACAAGGATACCCTCTGGTTCAGCCTGCTGCGTCTGGTGCTGCTGCCCGGGGTGGTGTTCATTGCCTGCCGTCTCATCGGGCTGGACAATGTGGCCACCGGCGTCTCGGTGCTGCTCACCGGCATGCCCGCCGGCAGTACCTCGGCCATCTTCGCGGCCCGGTATCACAGCGACGCCCCCTTTGCCACCAAGTGCGTGGTCTTTACCACCCTGCTCTCCCTGGTGACGCTGCCCATCTGGTGCCTGATCTGCGGATAAAAATACAGGGAAAAGGCTCCCCTGCTTCTCGCCGGGGGGCTTTTATTCTGTGAGGGTGAGCTGATAGGTCTGCATGGTGTCGTTGTCCGGGAAGAAGTAGAACCAGTCGCCTTCCTCCAGCACGGAGGTCAGCGTGTAGGCCGGAGTGCCGGTCATGGTGGATTCCATCGTGGTGATCTCCTGGCCGTCCTGGTCGTACAGGGTGACTGGGGTAATGATGGCGTTCTGCGCCTCGTCCGCATAGCTTTCGCCCACAACGGCCCAGGCCAGAGGCTCGGCAGGCAGCTCGTTCAGCTGGGCATCGTACCGGCGGATCACGCTGGTTTCCTTCTGCCGGACAAAGGCGCTGCCGTCCTCCGCCATGCCGGTGATATTGCTCAGGCTGGCGGGTACCGCTTCGGTGCCATCGGGATAAAGCACACCGTAACCTGCATCGTCGTGGAAGATCAGCAGGCCGCCAAAACCGATGCCCTGCACCTCTTTGCCGCTGCCGTCACCAATCACCGCGCCGGTTCGGTCGTAGGCCACACCGTCCAGGATCACGCCGTCCTGCCAGCAGCTGCAGCTGGGGCTGGGCGAGTTGCTCACGCCGAAGGGCACGTCCGCCAGCACCACGCTGCCGTCAGCGTTGTAAAGGGTGGCCGAATCTTTGCCGAACACCTCGTTGTCCACCATATAATAGCCAAGGTCCGGGTTCACCCAGCCGTTTGGGGTGGAGGCCAGCACGCTGCCGTCGGCACCGATGATGTCGTAGATGACCTGGCGGGTGTTGCTGGCGGTGTTGCTCTGGTTCAGGCCCGTGCTGTTCGACACACCAGAGGTCGGCGCCATCTCCTCGTAGCGGCGGCCCATGGCCACCTTGCCGAAGGGAGATACCTGGTTGTAGATGGACTGCACCAGCACGTTGCCTTCCAGGTCGGAATATCCCCACAGACCGTTCTCATAATAGGGCACAATGCCATTCTCCGAGCAGGAGAAGTGTTCGGTGAGCCAGGCGAACTCCGCCCGCCGGGTGCCGGGGAACTCGGAGCTGGGATCATAGCGGGCGGGCAGATCGTTCAGGTCGATGGTGAAGATGTCATCCTCGGGGATGGTGTACTCCCCGACCACTTCGCCGCTCTCCTCGCTGAGATAGCCGGCCTCATCCCCCGACACTACAAAGGCGTAGCCGTTTACAAATCCGCCAAAGTGGTCGAAAGAGGTCAGGGAAGAGGGCTTGTCCGTCAGGGTCAGTGTGCCCTGGGCTGCCGTGTTGACGGCCAGCAAGCCGGAGTGCCGGTCGGCGGATGCTGCCTCACTGGCGGACGCCGCCTGAGAGACACTGGCCACAGAGGTGCTGGAAGCGGCAAGCTGCTTGCCGCCGCAGCCGGCCAGCAGCGCGCAGGCCAGGCCGGCCCCGATGGCGCGCAGGGCAAAGGTATGTTTCTGTTTCATTGTAATACGCTCCTTTTCAGGTAAGTTTGGCATTTCATTTTATTGCAATAAAACCATGCACACTATATCACTGCCTGTCCAGGGCGTCAAGAAAAATTTTATCGTGATAAAATATCATGTCAAAAAAGTTGACAAACTTGGCAAAATTCGGCAGCCGGAAAAAGAAACTCTATTTTGTTTGAAGAAAACCGACAGCGTTGTTTTGTCGAAAGGCGCCCTTCATGGAAACAACCAAACTGTTCGACGCCGAGTTGACTGTGATGGAATATCTGTGGGAACACGGGTTATTGACTGCCGCGCGCATGGCACAGGACCTGTGGGGGCCCTGCGCCAGCGCGGACAGCAATAAATCTTTCTTTGTCTTTTGACAACGCTCAGTGGGGGGAGCCCTTTTTATGCGGAGGACAGAGGAAAAATTTGTCCCGTTCAGTCGGCGCTATACAGCGCGTCCCAGGTGATCTTGCCCAGCACCCCGTCCGCAGTGAGCTTCTGGCAGATCTGGAAGCTCTGCACCGCGCTCTTGGTGTTGGGGCCATAGTTGCCGTCGGCGGTGAGATTGGGAATCAGCCCCTTCAGCCGCACCTGGGCGCTCTTCACCGTGGCGCCGGACTGTCCGCTCTGCATGGCGATGCCCGGGTAGATCTCCCCCTCCCCAAAGAGGGAGGCATACCGGCTGTAGAGATGGTTCCAGGTGAGGGAATCCACCTTGCCGGTGACCGGGATGTTCTCCAGAGTCTGGAAGGCCTTCACCGAGGCAGCGGTGCCGGAACCGAACTTGCCGTCCACCGTCACGGTGTGCACGGCGCTCCAAAGGGTGTGGATGCCGTTGAGCCAGGTCTGCACCAGGGCCACGTCCGGTCCCTGAGAGCCGCTTTGCAGGGTCTTGCCGCCATAGGCGGGCAATGCGGTACTTGCCATAAAACATAACCTCCTTGTTTGTGGGCAGGGCGGCGGGTATGCCATCCCTGCCGTTACCTCACTGTATGCAGGCGGGGCCCAAAAGGTAACAAAATGTATACACTTTGCGGCTTTAAAGGAATAAAGGGATTGACTTCATCGGTTTAAAGTGATAGAGTAGGGTACAAACAAGGGCCTATGGCCCTGGGGAGCCCGGCGGCCAGAGCCGGCCGGAGCCCAAAAAAGAAGGAGTAGTACCCATGAAAAAAGTTCTTGCTGTGGCCATGACCGCGGTCATGGGCCTGAGCCTGGCCGCCTGCGGCGGCTCTTCCAGCAGTGCGGCCAGTTCCTCCGCTGCTTCCACCTCCGCCCCTGCCTCTTCGGCAGCCGCTTCCGCCGCCTCCGGGTCCGGCGAAACCTATACGGTGGGCATCTGCCAGCTGGTCACCCATGACGCGCTGGACGCCGCCACCCAGGGCTTCAAGGATGCCCTGGAAGAGGCTCTGCCCGGTCAGGTGAAGTTTGACGAGCAGAACGCCGCCAACGACCCCAACACCTGCAACACCATCGTCAACGCCTTTGTGGCCGATGATGTGGATCTGATCCTGGCCAACGCCACCGCCTCCCTGCAGGCCGCCGCCGCCGCCACCGAGGATATCCCGGTGCTGGGCACCTCGGTCACCGAGTATGGCGTGGCCCTGAACATCCCCGACTTCAACGGCACGGTGGGCACCAACGTGTCCGGCACCAGCGACCTGGCTCCTCTGGACCAGCAGGCTGCCATGATCCAGGAGCTCTTCCCCGATGCCCAGAAGGTGGGCCTGCTGTATTGCAGCGCCGAGCCCAACAGTGAGTATCAGGTGAACACCGTGGCCGGCTATTTGCAGGACGCCGGCCTGGAGGTGGAGATGTTCGCCTTCACCGACTCCAACGATGCCTCCGCGGTCACCCAGTCCGCCTGTGACTATGCCGATGTGATCTATGTGCCCACCGACAACACCGTGGCCTCCAACACCGGCATCATCGACGGCATCTGCCAGCCCGCCGGCGTCCCGGTGGTGGCCGGTGAGGAGGGCATCTGCGCCGGCTGCGGCGTGGCCACCCTCTCCATCAGCTACTACGACCTGGGCGTCACCACCGGCAAGATGGCTGCCAAGATCCTCACCGGCGAGGCCGACGTGAGCGAGATGCCCATTGAGTACGCCCCCAACTTCACCAAGAAGTACAACCCCACCATCGCCGAGGCGCTGGGCATCACCATCCCCGATGATTATGAGCCCATTGTCACCGAGGAAGAGCCCGCGGCCTGAACGAAAACAGAATCTTAAAGACCTGCAAAAGGCAGGAAAGAGCTTTTCTTTCCTGCCTTTTTTGCCGTAGAAAGAATAAACCGCGCCCAAAGGGGTTTTGCCTCGGCGCGGCGGGAGGAGAGAAATCAAAATGGCAAATCTGGCAAGTTTCTTCAACGCCTTGCCGGGCGCCGTATCCCAGGGGCTGATCTGGGGTATCATGGCCATCGGCGTCTACATCACCTTCAAATTGCTGGACGTGGCCGACCTGACGGTGGACGGTTCCTTCTGCACCGGGGGCGCCGCCTGCGTCATGCTCATCACCTCAGGCTACAATGTCTGGCTGGCCATCCTGGCGGCCATCCTGGTGGGGATGATGGCCGGCCTGGCCACCGGCCTGCTGCACACCGCCTGCGGCATCCCCGCCATTCTGGCCGGCATCCTCACCCAGCTGGGGCTGTGGTCGGTGAACCTGGCCATCATGGGGATGAAGGCAAACCAGTCCCTGAATGTGTCCAACCATGAGCTGCTGGTCTCTTTGCGGTATCTCCAGGATGTGTCCAAGGGAGAGCGGCCCATCTGGCAGCATCCCATCTTTGTGGCCGCCCTGTTCACTCTGGTGCTGGTGGTCATCCTGTACTGGTTCTTCGGCACCGAGCTGGGCAGCGCCATCCGGGCTACCGGCGCCAACCCCAACATGGCCCGGGCCCAGGGAATCAACACCAACTTCAACATTGTGCTGGGCCTGATGATCTCCAACGGTCTGGTGGCCCTGTCCGGCGCGCTGCTGGCCCAGTACCAGAGCTTTGCCGATATCAACATGGGCCGGGGCTCCATCGTCATCGGCCTGGCGGCGGTGATCATCGGCGAGGTGGCCTTCAGCCACATCTTCCACAACTTCGGCCTCAAGCTGGCAGCCGTTTCCATCGGCTCCATCATCTACTATGTGGTCATCCAGGCGGTGGTCAGCCTCAGCGAGATCAACACCAATTACCTCAAGTTGATCAGCGCCCTGATCGTGGCCATCTTCCTCACCATCCCCTATTGGAAAGGGAAATATTTCGCAAAGCCGGTAAAGCGGGGAGGTTCCAGCCATGCTTGAGATCAAAAATGTCTACAAAACCTTCAACGCGGGCACTGTCAACGAAAAGACGGCCCTGGACGGGCTGAGCCTGCGGCTGGAGGACGGGGATTTCGTCACTGTGATCGGCGGCAACGGCGCCGGCAAGAGCACCATGCTCAACGCGGTGGCCGGCACCTGGCCGGTGGATTCGGGCAGCATCCTCATCGACGGCATCGATGTGACCCGCCTGCCCGAGCACAAGCGGGCCAAGTACCTGGGCCGGGTTTTTCAGGACCCCATGATGGGCACCGCCCCCAACATGCAGATCGCCGAGAACCTGGCCTTGGCGGCCCGGCGGGGAGAGAGCCGCACCCTGCGGGCCGGCATCACCCGGGCCGAGCTGGCCGAATACAAGGAAAAGCTCAAGGAGCTGGAGCTGGGCCTGGAGGACCGGGTCACCACCAAGGTGGGGCTTTTGTCCGGCGGCCAGCGCCAGGCCCTCACCCTGTTGATGGCCACCCTCAAAAAGCCCCGGCTGCTGCTGCTGGACGAGCACACGGCCGCCCTGGACCCCAAGACCGCGGCCAAGGTGTTGAAGCTCTCCGACAAGATCGTAGCCGAAAACAAGCTCACCACCCTGATGGTCACCCACAATATGCGGGACGCCATCGCTCACGGCAACCGGCTCATCATGCTGAGCGCCGGCCGGGTGGTACTGGATATTGCCGGGGAGGAAAAGAAAAAGCTCACCGTGCAGGACCTTCTCCAGAGATTTTCCACCGCCAGCGGCGAGGAATTTGCCAACGACCGGGCCCTGCTCTCCTGAAAAGTTTTCCACAGGCCGCTCTGAAAACCAGGGCGGCCCTTTTTGTGGAAAACTTCCGGCCCCAAAAGGGCGGAAAATGCGGCGGGACAAACAGGACAAAATCGACCAAAAAGGACAAAAAATCTCCTTGAAGCGAAAAATAATCTCTTTGTTTTTGTGAAGAGTTCCAAAAGAATCTTTTGCCCAGAAATGCAAGAAATTTCCATGGACTCCCCTGCAAAACACCAAAAACGGGGTCATTTTTTACAAAACGGAGAGTTTTTTTACAAAGAGTACTATATCCCGATTGTTGAAAACTCGGTGGAAAGTGTGGAAAACCAGGTGGAAACCGGGTAGTTTTCCACAATTGAGCTGTGGAAAAAGTGGAAAGTAAAGGGAGTTCAACGCTTTGTTGATGGACGAGGAAAAATATGGTACAATTCCCTCATATTATTTTTTTGAAATACAGATAGGAAAAGCCACAACAAAAGGATAAAATCCGTCCATACTTCTTTTGGATTTCGCAGCAAAAAGGAGAAAGACCACTATGAACAACTGGCTTTATAAGATGGAACGGCGCTTCGGCCGATACGGCATCCCCGACTTAGCCAAATACCTGGCCATCGGGCAGCTGGTGGTGTGGGTGATCGTGATGTTTTTTTATGGGGATCTTTTGAACTGGATCAGCCTCAGCCGCAGCGGGCTGCTGCACGGACAGATCTGGAGGATCGTCACCTTTGTGCTGGTGCCGCCCCTCACCATCAACCCGCTGTACCTGTTGCTGGAGCTGTATTTTCTGTATTTTGTGGGCTCCTCGCTGGAAAACAGCTGGGGCAGCTTCCGTTTTACCCTTTACTACCTCATCGGGATGGCGGGGGCCGTCCTCAGCTGCCTTTTGCTGGGCACCTATGCCTCGGGGGCGCTGCTGTACAGCCTCTTCTTTGCCTTTGCCTGCCTCTACCCGGACGTGCAGGTGCTGCTCCTCTTCATCCTGCCCATCAAGGTGAAGTGGCTGGGTGTGGCGGCGCTGGTGCTGTACCTGATGGACTTTTTGCGGGCAGGGCTCTGGTACAAGGGCGCCATGCTGCTGGGCCTGGTGAACTTCTTCCTCTTCTTCGGGCCCACCCTCTGGCAGAACTACCAGAACCGCAAGCGGCGGGAGGCCTGGAAAAACCAGTGGAGATGAGGACTTCTCCCCTGCCCCGGTGTTCCCCGACCCTTTAAAAAGCACAGAGGCCGCCCGGCCCTGCAAGGAGCAGGCCGGGCGGCCTTTCCTTTATACAGCAAAACAGAACCTCAGATTTTTATCGGGGGCAGTGCGGGGTGCGGTTTTGCGCAGAGATGGGCCGGGCCCTGCCCAAGGCGCTCCGGGCCTTGGTTTCTTGTGAAATGCCGGGAGAGTGTGGTATAATAACTTTGTATAACACATCGCGCGCTGTCGGCTTTTTCTTCCCGGCAGACCGGGAGGGGAGGCTGGCTCTGTGCTGGAAAAGATCATCGGCAACCAGGGGCCGGTAGGCTCGCTGCAAAAGGCGCTGAGAGAGGGGCGGCTGCCCCACAGCATCCTCCTTTTGGGGGAGGAGGGCTGCGGCACCGGCTTTGCGGCCCGCTGCCTGGCGGCGGATCTCCTCTATCCCCAGGGCGGGCGGATGGCCCAGGCCCTGGTGGAGGGCCAGACCAGCCAGGCCGTCACCGAAAAGGACGGGGACGGCCGGGTTCTCACCGGCCAGATCCGGGAGGTCATCACCGCCCGGGGCGACGGCGCGGGGGGCGAGATCCGGGCGGGCGCCATCCGGGCGCTGCGGGCCGAGATGTTCAACACCGCCCTCACCGGCGAGGGGCGGGCTGCCATTTTTTACGGCGCCCAGACCATGACCCGGGCCGGGGCCAACGCCCTCTTGAAGATCCTGGAGGAGCCCCCCGAAAATGTGCACTTTTTCCTCACCGCTCAGAGCGCCGCGGCGGTGCTGCCCACCATTCGCAGCCGCTGTGCCCAGTACACCCTGGCCCCGGTGAGCGAGGAGGAGTGTGCCGACTATCTGCGCCTGCACTGCCCCGACTGCCGGCAGCCGGAACTGCTGGCGGCGGCCTTCGGGGGCTGTATCGGCCGGGCGCTGCGGGCGGCGGGAGACGGGCCGGAGGCCCGCTGCTTTGAGGCGGCCCGCAAGCTGGTGCGCTGCGTGGCCGAAGGCCGGGAATATGAGATGCTGGTGCTGCTGGCCGGCTTTGAAAAGGACCGGCCTCAGGCCCAGCTGCTGCTTCGCACCTTTATCTGCCTGTGCGACGGGGCTCTGACCCACGGCGGGATGGAGGGTCTGGGCCCGGAAGGGGCGGCCCGGGCCATCCCTCTGGCGGGCAAGGCCCTCAAGGCGCTGGGCGGATATGTAAACACCAAGCTGGTGCTGAGCAACCTGGGGATAAACCTGGCAGGCTGCGCCGGCTGACAAAATCCAGGCGCGCCCGAGATTTGCCGTGGGCGCGCAGGCAACCACACCGCCCGCGGCGGCGGAGAAGAAAGCGACTATGAAAAAAGTGATCACCGTCCGCTTCAAACAGAGCGGAAAAACCTATTATTTTGATCCCGCCGGCATGGAGATCGCCGCGGGGGATTATGTGATCGTGGAGACTGCCCGGGGCACCGAGTGCGCCGAGGTGGTGCAGGGGGTCAAGGAGATCCCCGACAGCCAGATCGTCAAGGAGCTGAAGAGCGTGGTGCGGCTGGCGGACTCGGTGGACATCCGCCGGATGAACCAGAACCGGGCCGATGAGAAGAAGGCCTTTGACATCTGCGTGGATCGGATCGCCCGCCACAAGCTGGAGATGAAGCTGGTGGATGTGGAGTATACCCTGGACCGCACCAAGATCCTCTTCTACTTCACCGCTGACGGCCGGATCGATTTCCGGGAGCTGGTGAAGGACCTGGCCGGTGTCTTCCACACCCGCATCGAGCTGCGCCAGATCGGCGTGCGGGACGAGAGCAAGATGATGGGCGGCCTTGGCATCTGCGGCCAGCCCTTCTGCTGCAGCCGGTTCTTGAAGGATTTCCAGCCGGTCTCCATCAAGATGGCCAAAGAGCAGGGCCTCTCCCTCAACCCGGCCAAAATCAGCGGCAGCTGCGGCCGGCTGATGTGCTGCCTGGCCTATGAGCAGAAGGCCTACGAGTATCTCAACAGCATCACCCCCCCGGTGGGCAGCACCGTGGCCACCCCGGACGGCAACGGGGTGGTGGTGGAGATCAACCCCATCTCCGGCGTCCTCAAGGTGCGGGGAGAGGGTTCCAGCCTGGCGCCCCGGTTCTACAAGCGGGAGGAATGCCGCTATCTCTACGGCGGCAAGCGGGCCCCAAAAGCCCCCGCGGCCCAGCAGGCCGATGGGCGGGAAAAGCCCTCCCCCAAAGGAGAGCCAAGGGAGAAGCGCGTGAACGATTCAGCGCCAAAAACCGCGGGGAATGGTCCCCAGACTCCCAAAAAGGAAATGGAAGGAAAAATTGGGGCCGATTCTTGAAAACCCTAGCCCTTATCCCCTTGTCATTTTCGGATTTTATGATAAAATAAGTACACAAAGGGGCGTGTCCGCGTCTCTGGCGTCCCCGCCTCACCGTGCCGGAGCGGGGGTCATGAAACCAAAAAATCAAGAACGCACGGAGAACAAGGAGAACTACAATGGCTTACACGATTTCTGACGCCTGTGTTGCTTGCGGCACCTGCGCTGGCGCTTGCCCTGTGGGCGCTATCTCTGAGGGTGACGGCAAGTACGAGATCTCTGCTGACGCTTGCGTGAGCTGCGGCACCTGCGCCGGTGTCTGCCCTGTGGGCGCCATCAGCGAGGGCTGATTTCCACATAGGCTGTAAGAGCGGCGGGTTTTGCCCTGCCGCTCTTTTCTTTTGCCCTGCGGGGCTCAAAGGGGGGAGCAATCATACATCCGTACGAAAGTCTTGCCGGCGGCACGCCGGTCTATGTTTCCACGCTGCACCGCTTTGGCACCGACGGGCTGCTGCTGGCGGATTTTTCTCAGCCCCGGCCCGGGGACAGGGCGGCGGATCTTTGCAGCGGCTGCGGGGTGGTGGCCCTGCGCTGGCACGACAAAGGTCACCGGGGCCCCTGTGACGGGGTGGAGATCGACCGGCAGGCAAGCGGGCTGCTGGCCCAGAGCCTGGAACACTGCCCCGAGGCCGCGGCCCATATCCGGCCGGTGTGGGAGGATCTTCGCACCTTTTCGCCTCCCGGGCGGGGCAGCTATGATTTGGTGGCCTGCAACCCGCCCTACTTCACCGGCGGGTTCCAGAGCGCCGACCCCCGGCGGGCGGCGGCCCGCCATGAGAACAGCTGTACCATCGGGGACGTGGCCGGGTGTGCCGCCCGGCTTTTGCGGGACGGGGGCAAGTTCTTCCTCTGCCACCGGCCCGAGCACCTGAGCCGGGTGCTGTGCGCCCTCAGTGCCGCAGGGCTGGAACCCAAACGGCTGCGGTTTGTGAAAAAGAGCCCGGAGTCGGCGCCCTGGCTCTTTCTCTGCGAGGCCCAAAAGGGCCGCAAGCCGGGGCTGGTGCTCCTGCCGGACCTGCTGCCCGGGGAATACCCCTCCTATTGAGACAAAAAAGAGCCGCCGGCTGCCGCAAAAAAGCGGCGGCCGGCGGCTTTATGGCCGATGGGGGTTCAAACAGAGATCATTTGCCGGATTCCTGGCGGCGCAGGGCCTCCTCATAGCGGTTTGAGGCGTCCCGCAGGCAGGCGATGAGGGGCCGCTGGGTCAGGGCAAAATACCGGCTGCGGAGCTCCTTTTCCAGAAAAGGCAGGTCCCGGGGCAAAAAGTGCCCCACCAGCAGCTGGCGCACAAAGGCCCGGGGCAGGTTCAGGATGGTGTTGCACTCAGCCTCCCGGATCCGCCCCGAATCCCGGTCCAGCTCCAGGGCAAGATAAAATTCCCCGTGGGTCAGGCTGATGGCGTCCTCCTTGGCGGGGCGGGCCTGGCCCACCACCAGAATGCTGCGGGCCGAAAATTCTGCGGGTTCCATGGCGGTTCCTCCTTTTGGGGCCTCTGCCGGGCCCGACAAATCCCAGTATAGCACAATTTTTTGCCGGCCGCTTGTCCCGATTGACAGCCCGCCCCAAAAGGGGTATACTGGACAGGACCCGGGGCCCATGGCCGGCGCGGAGGAGATTCCGCCCGTTTGGCCCCGGCACAGAAACCGCTCCCTGTTTACCGGTTGCCAGCCCGGCGCCATTTCCGTAAACCCGGCCCGCGGATCCTGGCAATTTTGACAGGACCCGTGGGCCTTTTTTTGCCCCGGGCCCGGGGAAGGAAGAACAGGTTATGAAACAGGAATACGAGGAGATCTGCCGGGCTGCCATGGCCGACCCGGCCCATCGGGGGCTGGCCGGCCACACCAAGGCACTGCCCCGGCTGGAGGTCTTGGCCAAAAGCCTGGCCGGGGCCCGGGGAGCGGTGCTCATCCGCGGGTTCCCGGTGCGCACCCGGTGGGGGGTGGTGGGCGAGACCGACGGCCCCAGCGGCATCTGCTGGCTGGCCGGGGCCCTCACCCGTCTTGGGGTGCCGGTGCAAATCTACACCGGGCAGAACTGCTTTGACCAGATCGAGGCGGCTCGGCAGCTGGCCGCCCCCAAGGCCCAGTTGAGGCTGCTGCCCCACCGGGGCGGGGCGGAATTTGCCCGGCAGCAGCTGGAAGAATTCTGCCCCAGCCACCTCATCAGCCTGGAGCGGCCCGGCCGCTCGGCGGACGGAGTCTGTTACAACTCCAAGGGAATTTCCATCGAGGAGCTGGTGGCCGACGCGGAGCCGCTGTTTTTAGAGGCGGGCCGCCGGGGCGTTGCCACCATTGCCGTGGGGGATGGGGGCAATGAGCTGGGCATGGGCCGGGCCCGGCCTCTGGTGGAGGAATATGTGCGCTTTGGTTCCAGAATCTGCGCCCGCCAGCAGGCGGACCACACCCTGGTGGCGGGGGTCTCCAACTGGTGGGGCTGGGGGCTGTGCGGGGCCCTGAGCCTGGCAGCCGGCCGGGACCTTTTGCCCACTGCCGGGCAGGAGGAGGCCCTGTTGGGGGCGGTGCTGGAGGCCGGCGGGGCGGACGGCGAGACTGCCCGGGCCGACGGCACGGTGGACGGGATGCCCCTGAGCGTACACCTGGAGGTACTGGAGCGGATGCGCCGGGCGGTGGCCCGGGCCCAAAACTCTTAAAAAGTGCGGAGCTCCGAGCAGGAGCTCCGTTTTTTTGTAAAAAGCTTCATCTTCTCTTCATCTGGCTGTGGTATAGTAGTACCAGAGAGAAATACCAAGGGAGGAGACTGTCCATGCGTCTGTTGGTGGTGGAGGATGAAAAAAATCTGAACGGTCTGCTGGTGCGCCGGCTGGAGCGGGAGCACTACACAGTGGATTCCTGCCTGGACGGCCGGCAGGCCGAGGACTGCCTGGCCTGTGCCGAGTACGACGGCATCCTGCTGGACATCATGCTGCCCGGCCGCAGCGGGCTGGAGATCTTGCGGGAGCTGCGCAGCCGGGGCGATCGGACGCCGGTGCTGCTGCTCACCGCCCGGGACGCGGTGGAGGACCGGGTAAAGGGGCTGGATGCGGGGGCCGACGACTATCTGGTAAAGCCCTTTGCCCTGGAGGAGCTGATGGCCCGGGTGCGGGCGCTGGTGCGCCGGGGACCGGCCGCGGCGGGGGATCGGTTTGAGCTGGACGACCTGGTGGTGGACTGCGCCTCCCGCCGGGTGAGCCGGGCCGGCCGGGAGATCTCCCTGGCCAGCAAGGAATTCGCGGTGCTGGAGTACCTCATCCGCAACCAGGGGGTGGTGCTCTCCCGGGAGAAGATCGCCGGCCACATCTGGAACTACAGCTATGAGGGCGGCTCCAATGTGGTGGATGTGTATATCCGCTATCTGCGCAAGAAGATCGACGAGGACCAGGCCCACCGGCTCATCCACACGGTGCGGGGCGTGGGCTATGTGATGAGGATCGAGACATGAAGCGGCTTTCCATCAAGGCCAGGGTGACCCTGTGGTTCACCCTCTTCCTCACCCTGCTGGCGGCGCTGGCGCTGGGCTGCCTGCTGGCAGTGGGCGGCCAGCTCACCGAGCAGGGCTCTCAGGACACCCTCAAGCGGGCGGTGTCCCGGGGGCTGGAAGAGCTGGACTGGGAACACGGCCAGCCAGATATTGACGATGACCTGAAAAGCTATGAGGACGGAGTCTGGCTGGCCGTCTATGACCAGAGCGGGGTCCTGATCTACGGGGGCCTGCCGGAGGACCTGGGCATGGACCAGCCCTTTGAGGAGGGCGCCTTGCGCACCTGCCGCCAGGGCCAGGAGGTATGGTATCTCTACGACCAGGCCCGGCGGAGCGCCGAGGGCACCCTCTGGCTGCGGGGGGCGGTGGCCGCCCAGAGCGCCAACCAGGCCTTTCTTCTTCTGCTGCGGCTGGCGCTGGTGGCCCTGCCTTTTCTGGTGCTGGCCGCCGCCCTGGGGGGGTATGCCATCGCCAACCGGGTGTTCCGGCCGGTGCGGCAGATCACTCGGGCTGCCGAGCAGATCAGCGGCGGGCAGGATCTGAGCCGACGCATCGCCCTGGGGGAGGGGCAGGATGAGATCTACACCCTGGCCGCCACCTTTGACAGGATGTTTGCCCGGCTGGAGGCCTCCTTCCAGGCGGAAAAACAGTTCACCTCCGACGCCTCCCACGAGCTGCGCACCCCGGTGGCGGTGATCCTGGCCCAGTGCGAGGAGGCTCTGGCCGACCCCTGCGACTCGGCCCAGGCCCTGCAAGTGATCCAGAGCCAGGCCCAGGGCATGTCAGCCCTCATCAGTCAGCTTCTCACCCTGGCCCGGGCCGACCAGGGCCGGCTTCAGCTGGAAAAGGAGCCCATCGATCTGGGCGAACTCACCCAGATGGTGGCGGCCCAGATGGAGGAAACCGCCGCCGCCCGGAAGATCCGGGTGGAGTGCGAGGCTCAGTCCGGCCTCTGGGTGCAGGGGGATGAGACCATGCTGATGCGGATGCTGCTGAACCTGGCCGAAAACGGGGTGAAGTACGGCCGGGAGGGGGGCTTTCTCCGGCTGAGCCTTGCCCGGGAGGGAGGCTTCCTGGAGGGCCGGGTGGAGGATGACGGCATCGGCATCACCCCCCAGCAGCGGGAGCATATCTGGGAGCGGTTTTATCAGGCCGACCCCTCCCGCAGCCCCTCCCAGGGGGGCGTGGGGCTGGGGCTGCCCATGGTGCGCACCATCGTCCAGGCCCACGGCGGCACGGTCTGGGAGGAGAGCCGGCCCGGCGGGGGCAGCGTGTTCCGATTCCGTCTGCCGGCGATGGAGACTCCTCCCTGACCCCCGAAAAAGTTGTTTTTCCTTAATGCGGCCTTAATATTGCCGCGGTATGATATAGACACAGAAAACAAACACAGAGCTTCGGCTCTTCGATCAAAGAAAGGATGAAGATAGATGAGAAAGATCAATTCCCGTATCGCTGCTCTTCTGAGTGCTTCCGCTCTTCTGGCCGCCCTGCTGGCCGGCTGTGCCCAGACCGCTCCGGCGCCCGGAGGCGCCTCTTCGGCCCTCTACCCCGCCGCCACCCAGGCAGCCTCCGCGCCGGCTGTCACTTCCCAGGCTGCCGCACAGACGCCCGATTCCACCCCCGCGGCCTCTCAGGCTGTCACCCCCGCAGCCTCTCAGGCGGCCACTCCCTCCGCCGCATCTGCCACAGGCGGCGCCGGCACCCTGCTCAGCGAGGAGCAGGCCCGCCAGATCGTGCTGGACCATGCCGGCCTCACCCAGGATCAGGTGAATTTTGTCACCTTCAAGATGGACCAGGAGCGGGGCCGCACCGAGTACGAGCTGGAGTTCTATGCCGGCAACGAGGAGTATGACTACGAGATCGACGCCTCCACCGGCGAGATCCTCTCCTTTGACCGGGATCTGGAGAGCCGGGCTCCCACGTCCGCCCAGACCCAGACCGGCACCCTCATCAGCGCCGAGGACGCCCAGAACACGGCCCTGACCCATGCGGGGCTTGCCCAGGCCGATGTGACCGGCCTGCGGGCCCAGCTGGACCGGGATGACGGCCGCCAGGTGTACGAGGTGGAGTTCTACGCGGGCTACACCGAGTACGACTATGAGATCGACGCCTCCAGCGGCGAAATCATCAGTTACAGCTCTGAGCGGGACTGATCGGCCCCAAAAATTCGGTTAAAAACTGCATATACATTCCCCGGAGCCCCGCTCCGGGGAAATTTTTGTGGAAAATCGTTGTACTGTTTGCACAAAAATACAACATAAAATCCACAAATTATTTCGTAAATTGTTGATTTTGTTTTCAAAACTACTTATCATAAAGAAGAGGATAGGATTGCTGCGGAACGGGCGGACCGACGGCTTTGTATCCTTGTCCATCCCACAGTAAGGAGGTATCAGCAGGATGGGAAAATTCATTTTGTCCAAAACCGCCTCGAGGTTCTGTTTTGTGCTGGAGGACGATCAGGGGACCGTCTTGGCCACATCGGGGACGTATACCTCGGAGGACGCCTGTCGCAAGGGAATCGCCAGCGTGCAGAAGAACGCGCCGGCGGCCCGGGTGGAGGATCTCACCCGGGAGGAGGCTCCCCGCTGCCGGCACCCTAAATTTCAGGTCTTTCAGGACCCTCAGGGCGGAATCAGCTTTCGCCTCAAGGCCACCAATGGGCAGGAGATTGCCCGGGGCGGGCAGTATCCCGACCTGACAAGCTGCCTGGCGGCAATCGAATACATGAGGAGGAGTGCCCACCGGGGAAAGATCGAACAGGAAAATTAAGCGAAGGCCCCTGCCGCAGTGCTGCGGCAGGGGCCTTCGTATTGGCTGCTTAAGCGCAAAGACAACCCCCGGCTTTGCCGGGGAGTGTAAAGGAATTATATAGTGAAAAAGACCTACTGGTAGAATAAAGTTGCGGTCGGCCAACTGCAACAATAAAGAACCAGGAGGTCTTTTCACATGAA
>CASFKY010000027.1 GCA_949295465.1 uncultured Oscillospiraceae bacterium | reverse complement strand
CGCTCATCACCCGGCCCGCCGCCTGCACCGCCGGGGCGGGGTCGGCCAGCAGGCTGCCCGCCGCCAGGGCTGCCCCGGCCGCGCTCAGGTTGGCCGCCCGGGCCGCAAATCCCACCAGACCCGCCAGCACCAAGGCCAGCGCCAGATTCACCAGCCGCCGCCCCTTGCCCAAGGCCACCGCCCCCTTTCCCGTTTCTGTCTCTATGTGTATGAGGCCGAGTGGGCTGTATATGTGTGGGGGGCTGTCCGTTTTTCGGGTTTTCCCGGCCCGGAGACCGGCTTTTTGGGCAAAACGCACAGAGATCGGGCCAAACAGCGCCCGATTTTTTTGCTCCAAACGCTTGCGCCCGCGCCAAAGCTGTGATAAGATAGACAGTACTGTTAATAGGTGTTTAAGGAGGTGGAACGAATGCCTAATATTAAGTCCCAGAAGGACCGCGTTGTCCAGTCCGCGAAAGAGCAGGCCCACAACAAGGCCATCAAGTCTAACCTGAAAACAGTCGTCAAGAAGGCAAACGCTGCCATCGTTTCCGGCGCAGCTGACAAAGATGTGGTCGTGAAGGTTGCGGTTTCTGCCATCGACAAGGCGAAGTCCAAGGGTGTGCTGCACAAGAACACTGCCGCCCGCAAGATCAGCCGCATGGCCAAGCGCGCCAACAAGGCCCAGGCCTGAAACCAAGTGGAAATCTGCCGTGGGGTCCTCCCTGCGGCTTTTTCTTTGCCGAAAGGGGAATACCCATGCTGAATGTTGGGATTACCGGGCAGGCCGCCTGCCTGGTGGAAAAGAAAAACACCGCCGCCGCCCTGGGCAGCGGCATGCTGGAGGTTTTTGCCACCCCCGCCATGGTCAGCCTTATCGAGAAGGCCGCCTGTGAGAGCGTACAGCCCTATCTGGAAGAGGGCTGCGGCACTGTGGGCACCGAGCTGCGCATCAAGCACCTGGCCGCCACCCCGGTGGGGATGCAGGTGACCGCCAAGACCCGGCTGACCCAGGTGGACGGCCGCCGGCTGGTTTTCCAGGTGGAGGCCTTTGACGAGGCCGGCAAGATCGGCGAGGGCGAGCACGAGCGTTTCATCATCCAGAATGAGAAATTCCTGGCCAAGGCCCAAGCCAAAGCCAAAAAAGAATGAGCCAAAAGCCCGGCGGGGGAAATGCCTCCGCCGGGCTTTTTGTGTCAGGGTTCAGTTCTGGTCCCGGCTTTTGAAGAGCAGGGCAGCGGCCACCCCCGCGGTGAGACTGCCGCAGATGCCCGCCGAGGCCGCCGAAAAGCCGCCGGTAAAGGCCCCCAGCAGCCCCAGCCGCTCCACCGAGTCCAGCACGCCCTGGGCCAGCAGATGCCCGAAACCGATGAGGGGCACCGTGGCCCCCGCCCCCGCAAATTCGGCCAGAGGGCCGTACCAGCCCAGAGCCGAGAGAGCCACCCCCGACACCACATACAAAACCAGGATGCGGGCAGGGGTCAGGCTGGTGAGGTCCAGCAGCAGCTGGCCCACCACGCAGATGGCGCCCCCCACCAAAAAGGCCCAGACAAAATTCATGGTTCTTCCTCCCTTTCTTTGGCGGCGGGGCTCTCCAGCTCCACCAGATGGGCGATGCAGGGGATGCTCTCCCGCTGCAAAAAGGTGGTCTGGCTCATGAGGGCCCCGGTGGCCACAAAGAGCACCCGCTTTTCCTCGCCCCGGAGCAGCCGGGGCAGGATGTGGGCCGCCAGCACGCTGGCCGAACAGCCCGCGCCGCTGCCCCCGGCCCCCACCGCTTCGGGCCCCTCCCCGTACAAAAGGCAGCCGCAATCCCGGTGCGGGGGCAGGGCCAGCCCCTCGTTTTCGGCCAGTCTGGCCAGCAGCCGGCTGCCCACCCGGCCCAGGTCCCCGGTGTACAGGCAGTCGAACTCCTCTGCCCGGGCGCCGGTATCCTCAAAAAAGTGCAGGAGAGTCTGGATGGCCGCCGGGGCCATGGCCGCCCCCATGTTGTTGATGTCCTTCACGCCGTAATCCCGCACCCGGCCGAAGGTGACGGCCTTTACCCGTACCCCCTCCCCCGAGGGGCTCACCAGGCATCCCCCCGCGGCGGTGGCGGTCCACTGGGCGGTGGGGGTCCGCTTGCCCCCGTAGTCCAGCGGGGTGCGGAACTGCCGCTCGGCGGCGCAGAAATGGCTGCTGGTGAGGGCCAGAACCCGCTGCCCCAGACCGGCGGCCGCCATGCAGGCCGCCAGACCCAGCGCCTCGGCCATGGTGCTGCAGGCCCCGTACAGCCCGGCAAAGGGGGCATCCAGCCCCCGCATGGTGTAGCTGCTGGCGGTGCACTGGGCCTGCAGATCCCCTGCAAAGACCAGATCCACCTGGCCGGGCCCCAAACCCGCCTTGGCCAGCAGCTGTTCCAGGCAGCCGGTCTGGAGAGCCTGCTCGGCCTGCTCCCAGCTGGGCTTGCCCAGATAGTTGTCGGTATACAGCCGGTCAAAGCCCTCCTTCAGGGGGCTACCAGCCTCCCGCTTGCCCCCCACAGCCGCAAAAGCACGGATCACCGGCGGGTTTTCAAAACAAAGGGTATCCCCCTGGCGCATATTTTTCCTTCCTTTCTCTTTCAGAATAGTGTGTCCCGGGCCAAACAGCTTTATCCTTGTTTGTCACCGCCCGTTTTTGCAGGGGAAAAACTTTATTTTTTAGTCCAAGAACTCGGTTTTTCTATTGTATTTCAATTCGCTTATGCTATTATTATGATACAGGGATATGCTGCTTGGTCGGGCATATCTCCCGCCAGCGGCAGAGCAAAAGGAAGCCGGGCATCATGGGTATCTTGTCCGGGAGGGTTTTTGCTTTTGCCGCATATCTTCACAAAGGAGAAAGAGAATGAGCTACAAAGTTATTACCCTGAAGCAGATGGACCAGAGCGGTCATGAGTATCTGGCCCAGCACGGCGTGGAGGTCATCACCTCCCAGTGCGACAACGAGGCCGGCTGGATCAAAGAGATCGCCGACAACCAGGTAGACGGTATTTTCTGCCGGGTGGACAAGATCACCCCCGCCATGATGGACGCCTCCCCCAACCTGAAGGTCATCGCCAAGCAGGGCGCCGGCCTGGACAACATCGACATTCCCTACGCCACCAGCAAGAAGATCCAGGTGGTGTATTCTCCCGCTGGCAACATGCAGACCGTGGCCGAGCACGCCACCATGCTGCTGCTGATGTGCGCCCAGCGTTACCGCTATGTGGACCATCAGATGCGGGGCGGCAACTTCAATGTGCGCTACACCCTCACCGGCACCCATGACCTGAACGGCCACACCATCGGCCTGATCGGCTGCGGCCGCATCAGCCAGAGCTTCGCCAAGATCCTGGTGGAGGGCTTTGGCATGAAGGCCATCGGCTACGACCCCTACATCACCCCCGACAAGCTGCATGTGCCCATCGAGCTGAAGGCCACCGCCGACGAGGTGTGGCAGCAGGCCGACTATGTGAGCCTGCATTTGCAGAGCAACGACGAGACCCGCCACAGCGTGGGCTACAAGCAGTTCAGCATGATGAAGCCCACCGCTTCCTTCATCAACTGCGCCCGGGGCGATCTGATCGTGGAGGACGACCTGATCCGCGCTTTGCAGGAGGGCAAGCTGTACGGCGCTGCCCTGGATGTGTTCGAGAAGGAGCCCCTGCCCCTGGATCATCCCTTCCTGACCATGGAGAACGTGGTGCTCACCCCCCACATGGGCGCTGCCACCGAGGATTCGGTCATCCGCTGCACCACCACCAGCTGCGAGGAGATCGTGCAGGTGCTGAACGGCCAGCCTGTGGCTTTCCCCGGCAACAAGCTGTAAGTTTTTTCTCTTTTCGCTTTATGGCCCGGCCCTTTTTGGGGGCCGGGCTTTTTTGGAGTTTTACCTGGCAGATCGCACAAGTTTTTTGTTTTATTTTTGTGTGCAGTACACAGTTTCTACGAAGTTTGTTTTTTGGTTGAATCCAGCCGTCCGGGTGCTTATACTGGGTACTGGGTCCACACAGGACCGGCGTTTTTTCTCTTTTTTCCGGGTCTTTTTCGAGCTGTGAGGAGATCGGTATGGACGTGACCAAAAAATTTTTCGGCGCGGTGATTCCCAGCGTGCTGGCCTTTGCCCTTTCGGGGGTGTACGCCATTGTGGACGGCTTTTTCATCGGCAACTGCATCGGGGATACCGGGCTGGCCGCCATCAACCTGGCCTACCCGATCACGGCCTTTTTGCAGGCGCTGGGCACCGGCATCGGCATGGGGGGCTCGGTGCGGTTTTCCATCGCGGCCGGCCAGGGGGATGCCCCTGCCCAGCGCCGCTATTTTTCCCTGACCCTGGGGCTGCTGGCCCTGGCGGGGGTTCTGTGCACTCTGGCCCTTCTGCCCCTGTGCCGGCCTCTGCTGGTTTTGCTGGGCGCCCGACAGGGGCTGCTGGCCCCCAGCCAGGACTATTTGCAGACCATTGCCCTGGGCGCTGCCTTCCAGATCTTCGGCACCGGCATAGCCCCCCTTATCCGCAACCTGGGCGGGGCGGTTTGGGCCATGGGGGCCATGATCGGCGGCTTTCTCACCAATATCCTGCTGGACTGGCACTTCATCTACAATCTGGGGCTGGGGATGCGGGGCGCCGCCCTGGCCACCGTGCTGGGTCAGGGGGTCACCGCACTCCTGTGCGCTTTGCGGCTGCTGCGTTGCCGGGAGTTTTTCACCCGGCACTTTTCGGGCCGGGCCCTCTTTTGGGCAAAGGGGATCCTGCTGGTGGGGGTCTCTCCCTTCGGGCTCACCTTTTCCCCCAACCTGGTGCTCATCCTGATGAACCGGGCGGCCATGGCCTGGGGCGGCGCCTCTGCCGTGGCCCAGTACGCCGCCATTTCCTACCTTACCTGCATTGTGCTGATGCTGCTGCAGGGGGTGGGAGACGGCAGCCAGCCCCTCATGAGCTGGTGCAGCGGCCAGCGGGACAGCCGGGCCCTGAGCCGGGTTTGCCGGATGGCCTACGGCTTTGCGGGCTGCACCGCCGCCGCGGCCTGCGGCCTTTTGTACCTGGTGCGCTACCAGGCGCCCCTCCTCTTCGGGGCCAGCGGGCCGGTGGCCCGGGCTGCCGGCCAGGCCCTGCCTCTGTTTTTGCTGGGGCTGCTGTGCGCTTCCTTCCTGCGGGTGCTCACCTCCCGGTTTTACGCCACCGGCGCCAACGGCCGGGCCTATCTGCTCATCTACGGGGAACCCCTCTTCCTGGCCCTTTTGCTGGCCGGGCTGCCCCGTCTCTTCGGGCTGTGGGGCGTGTGGGCTTCGGCCCCCCTCTCCCAGATGCTGGCGGCGGCGCTGGGGGCTCTGCTGGCCCTGGTAAGCCAGCCGGACGCCCTCCACTCCGGCCACTGGGCCGAGCGGAAGGCCGCCGCCTTCTGCCTGGTGGGCCGGCGGCGGCTTCGCCTTGCCCTGCGCCGGGCGCGCCGGCCGGGGCTGTAACCTCCCGCTCTTTGCGACGCCCTGCATAGGGCTTTTGAAAATCTGTACTCTGGCATCCGCCCTCGGGCGGGTGCTTTTTTCTGCCCCGGCTGCGGGCGCCGGCCCTGTCCCATGCAGTTTTTCTCGGTTCCGCTCTTTTTTGGGGGCGGGGTCCATGCTATAATAGGGGTGTTCCGAAAAGGTCGGTGAGTTTTCCACCGGATTTTCGGTTTTTGTTGAAAACTTAGTCAGGATGGGAGAGATTCGCTATGAAAGAACGCTTTGGTTTCATCGGCTGCGGCAATATGGGCGGCGCCCTGGCCCGGGCTGCCTGCCGGGGCGCGGGGCCTCAGCAGGTGCTGATCTCCGGCCGGACCCCCGAAAAGGTCAGCCGGCTGGCGGAGGAACTGGGGTGCCGACCTTCCACCAACGAGGAGATTGCCCGCACCTGTGACTTTATCTTTCTGGGGGTCAAGCCCCAGATGATGGCGGGTATGCTGAAGGGGATCGCCCCGGTGCTGCGGGAGCGGGCCGGGGAGTTTGTGCTGGTGAGCATGGCCGCCGGGCTGACCACCGGCCAGATCCTGGACATGGCGGGGGGAGAATACCCCATCCTGCGGATCATGCCCAACACCCCCTGCGCTGTGGGGCAGGGGATGATCCAGTATGCAGCCCGGGGGCTCTCGGACGCTCAGCTGAAAACCATCCTGGAGGGGATGGCCCCCGCCGGCCGGTGGGACGAGCTGGACGAGGGGCTCATCGATGCGGCCAGCAGCGTGAGCGGCTGCGGCCCGGCCTACGCCTATCTGTTCATTGAATCTCTGGCAGACGGGGCAGTGGCCTGCGGGCTGCCCCGGGCCAAGGCCCAGGAATATGCCGCCCAGATGGTGCTGGGCGCCGCCCGTATGGTGCTGGAGAGCGGCCAGCACCCCGGCGCCCTGAAGGATGCGGTGTGCAGCCCCGGCGGCACCACCATCCAGGGGGTGCGGGCGCTGGAGGAGCACGGCTTCCGGGCCGGGGTTCAGAGCGCCGTCATTGCCGCCTTTGAGAAGAGCCGGGAATTCGCTAAATGAATATTTGTATAATATATAAATATTATACTTATCGTTGATTCGGAGGGAGTATGAAGATCGTCGTAAAAGTGGGCACCTCCACTCTGGCCCATTCCACCGGGCGGCTGAACATCCGCCATGTGGAGCGGCTGGTGAAGGTGCTGAGCGATTTGAAAAACGCGGGCCATGAGATCGTACTGGTGTCCAGCGGCGCCATCGGCATGGGGGTGGGCAAGCTGCTTTTGCCCGGCCGGCCGGCGGACATGCCCACCAAGCAGGCGGCCGCGGCGGTGGGCCAGTGTGAGCTGATGTACACCTACGACCGGCTGTTCACCGACTACAACCACACGGTGGCCCAGATCCTGCTCACCGGGGAGGATATTGAGAACCCGGAGAGAAGGCAGAATTTTGAGAACACCCTCTACCGGCTTCTGGAGCTGAACGCCCTGCCCATCGTGAACGAGAACGACACGGTGTCCACCGCCGAGATCGCGGTGGGGGACAACGACACCCTGGCGGCCATTGTGGCCTGCTGCGCCCGGGCAGACCTGCTGGTGCTGCTCAGCGACATTGAGGGGCTGTATACCGCCGACCCCCGCAAGGACCCCCAGGCCAAGCTCATCCCTCTGGTGGAGGAGGTGACCCCCCAGATCGAGGCCCTGGCCGACGGCAAGGGCTCCAGCCTGGCGGTGGGGGGGATGGCCACCAAGCTGCGGGCGGCCAAGATGGTGACGGCCAGCGGCGCGGATATGATCATCACCCAGGGAGCCGAGCCGGAGCGGCTGTATGAGATCGCCGAGGGCAAACCGGTGGGCACCCGCTTTGTGGGCCGCCGGGCCCCCCAATCCTGAGAGGACAAGACCATGAATACTGCATCTGAAACCACTACCCGCCAGATCCTGCTGCAGGCCAAGGCCACGGCAGGCCAGGCCCCCCTGAGCACCCAGGCCAAGAACCAGGCCCTGGAGGCCATGGCCGACGCCCTTCTGGAGCAGGAAGAGGCCATTTTAAAGGCCAACGCCGCCGATATGGAGTCGGCCCGGGGCAGGATCAGCGAGGTGATGCTGGACCGGCTGGCCCTGAACCACCAGCGTTTGGAGGGGATGGCCCAGGGCATCCGCCAGGTGGCCGCCCTGCCCGACCCGGTGGGCCGGGTACTGGCCAGCCACACCACCGACAACGGGCTGCTGGTGGAAAAGATCTCGGTGCCCATGGGGGTGGTGGCCATCATTTACGAGAGTCGCCCCAACGTGACCAGCGACGCGGCGGCCCTGGCCCTGAAGAGCGGCAACGTCTGTGTGCTGCGCAGCGGCCGGGAGGCCTGGGGCAGCGCCAACGCCATTGTGGAGGCCCTGCGCCTGGGGCTGGAGCGGGCGGGCCTGAGCCGCTTTTACCTGAACCTGGTGCAGGACACCAGCCATGCCAGCGCCAACGAGCTGATGACCGCCGTGGGCCTGGTGGATCTTTTGATTCCCCGGGGCGGGGCGGGGCTGATCCGGGCCTGTGTGGAGAACGCCACCGTGCCCTGCATCGAGACCGGCACCGGCATCTGCCATGTGTATGTAGATGGCGCCGCCGACCAGTACATGGCCCTTTCCATCATTGAGAACGCCAAGACCAGCCGGCCCAGCGTCTGCAATGCCGAGGAGGTCTGCCTGGTGGACCGGGCCATCGCCGCGGATTTTCTGCCCAAGTTGCGCCGGCGGCTGGTGGAGGACCGCATTGCCCGGGGCCTGCCGCCGGTGGAACTGCGGCTGGACCCGGAAGCTGCCCGGATCATCCCCGGCACGCCGGCGGGGGAGAAGGATTTTGACACCGAATTCCTGGATTATATCCTGGCGGTGGCCCTGGTGGACGGGGTGGAGGGAGCCATCCGGCACATCGCCCTTCACTCCACCCACCACAGCGACGCCATCGTCACCCGGGACCCCCAGGCCGCTCACCTCTTTACCCTGCGGGTGGACAGCGCCGCCGTCTATGTGAATGCCAGCACCCGGTTTACCGACGGAGGCGAGTTCGGGCTGGGGTGCGAGATGGGCATCAGCACCCAGAAACTCCACGCCCGGGGCCCCATGGGGCTGGCCGAGCTGTGCAGCTATAAATATGTGATCACCGGCCAGGGTCAGATCCGATGACCCGGCCCTGCCAGAAGGAGAGATGTGGTATGACTGCTTCCGAATGTATCCTCACCCGCCGCAGCGTGCGCAAATTCCAGGACAAGCCGGTGGACAGGGCCCTCTTTGAGGAGATCGTGGCCCTGGCCGCCTGGGCCCCCAGCTGGAAAAACACCCAGATCACCCGGTACCTGGCCATCTCGGACCGGGCCGAGATCGAGACCATCGCCCGGGACTATGCCCCCTTCAACGGGTACATCCTTTCCACCTGTCCCTTGCTGGTGGCCGTCAATGTGATCAAGAAGCGCAGCGGCTACGAGCGGGACGGCAGCCCCAGCACCGAGCGGGGAGACGGCTGGCAGATGTTCGACTGCGGCATCGCCACCCAGACCCTCTGCCTGGCCGCCCACGAAAAGGGCCTGGGCTCGGTGATCATGGGTGTGTTTGACCGCCCCGGCCTGGAAAAGCATCTGAACATTCCCCCCGAGCGGGAACTGGTGGCCCTGGTGGCCATGGGCTGGCCGGCCGACGAACCCAAAGCCCCCCGCCGCAAAGGGGTGGAGGACCTGCTGGAATGGCGCTGAGCCCTTTTGGGACAAAAAGTCAGGACCCCCGGCAAAGCCGGGGGCTTGAGAAAGCCTTGGAAGGGCATAATACAGACAACGCCCCTGAAGGGGCCGCGAATGGGTCGGCCAACTGCATTGCTGACTCATGGCGTGCCCCTTAAGGGGCTGTTTTATGCCTTTGTATTCTTGCTACCCGTAAACGGGTCAATAAACTCT
>CASFKY010000026.1 GCA_949295465.1 uncultured Oscillospiraceae bacterium | reverse complement strand
GTCAACCAAAATGGGCGGCAGGACTCACTCTTCCTCCGGCTGGCCGCCCCCCTTGCGCCGGCTCATCTGCGCCAGGTAGTCGCTGAGCTCCTGGGCGCTTTTACTGGCTGCCCGTGCCGACAGCGGCTCACCCCGGGCAATCCGTTCCAGATGCATTTCAACGTCCTGCGGCGTGCAGCTTACATCACTGTATTCTGCCGCGGCACCGCTCAGTTCATTCATCGCCTTTTCGCTGATCACCGGCGCCAGTGCGCCCAGACTCACCTCATGTCCTTCCTGATAGCACTGCAGGATGGCCTGATAGCCTTCCCGCAGGTCAGGATTTAGAATGCTCTCGGGGGCCATGGCCGGGGCGATCTTCTTCAGATACTCCGGCTGCCGCAGGGCCGCCGCCACCAGACGCCGCTGGGACGAGGCGATGCCGATGGCCCCTGGGCCGCTCTTGTCATAGGGCACCTTGATGGTGTCCATCTCCCCTGAGTGGAGAATCTCTTTCCGGCGGGCCGAGCGGCGCTTGGCCCCCAGTTTGCGGGACACATCCTCCACCTGGGCCAGGATAGCCGCCTTGGCAATGTTGGTCTCCTCTGCCAGCCGGCCGGCATAGAGCTCCTTCTCGGTGGGGGTGGAACCGTCGGCCAGGATTTCCGCCGCCTCCTGGATATAGCCCAGCCGCTGGCTGTCCTGGGACAGGTCATACTTGGCCCGGGCCCGGGACAGCCGGAAATCCATGGCATTGCCCGCGCTGTCCAGCAGCTGCTGGAACCGCTCGGCGCCAAACTTTTTGATGTACTCGTCGGGGTCCTTGGCATTGGGGATCTTCAGCACCCCCACCTGCACCGGACTGTTCCGGAACAATTCCAGGGACCGGATGGTAGCCTTCTGGCCCGCCTCGTCGGAATCATAGCTCAGGATCACTTCGTCGGCATACTCGCTGAGAAGTTTCACCTGGGCCTGGGTCAGGGCGGTGCCGCAGGCACAGACCGCCGTGTCAATGCCTGCCTGCTGCATGCTGATGACATCCATGTAGCCTTCGCAGAGGACATAGCGCCGGGAAGCGCTCTTCTTGGCGATCTGTAGGGCGAACACCGTATCCGACTTGTGATAGACCAGGGTCTCGGGGCTGTTGACATACTTGGGCTTGGAGTCATCCATCACCCGGCCGCCAAAGGCGATCACATTGCCCCGCAGGTCAAAGATGGGGGTGATGACCCGCCGCCAGAACAGACAGTAGATCCGTCCCGACTGGCTCCGCTTGAACAGGCCGCTGGCGTCCATTTCCGCCTGGGTATAGCCTTTGTCCCGCAGGAAATGGTACAGTGCCTGTCCGTCGTTAGGGGCATAACCCAGGCCAAACCGGGAGATGGTGCGGTCATCCAGCCCGCGGCGGCGCCAATAGGCCCGGGCCTGGGCAGCCTCGTCCACGCTGGAGTTGAGGCAGGCATGGAAGAAGCGGGCCGCCTCCTTGTTCATGGAAAGGATACGGCTGCGCATCCGGCCGGTGCCGTCGTCTTCCTCCGGCTCGGGCATCCCTGCCCGCTCGGCCAGAAGCTTGACCGCCTCAGGGTAGCTCAGGGAGCTGATCTTTTTGATAAAGGTTATGACATCCCCGCCTGCCCCGCAGCCAAAGCAGTAAAAGCTCTGGGTTTCCGGATAGACGTAGAAGGACGGCGTCTTTTCATTGTGAAACGGGCACAGCCCGCCGTACAGCCGGCCCTTGCGCTTGAGCTGAACATAATTGCCCACCACATCGACGATGTCGCTGCGGCGGACCAGCTCCTCCACATATTCGTGTGAGATCATGCAGTGAACTTCCTTACTCTTTTTTCCATTCTGATGTTGCGATTACAGCACATGCCATCTCCGGGGCACATAGAATTCCTCATAGGCCCGGATGGCAAAGTCATCGCTCATCCCGCTGATATAGTCGGTGACCGCCCGGTCCTCCCCTTCTTCCTCGGCAATCCGCTGATAAAGGGGGGACATCAGGTCGGGGTGGGCCAAGTAATAATCGTACAGGTCCCCGATCAGCTTTTCCACCTTCTGCTCCTCATGCTTGGCCACCTTGTCCACATAGACGGTGCTGTACATGAAGGCCTTCAGGGCGCGGAACGCTTCGTCCTCCTCCGGGCCCGCCTGGATCACAGGCGGCTGGGTGTGGGCTAGGATGCTGTTGATCATGGAGGTGATCCGGGCCGACTTGGTCTGGCCCAGCACGTCGGTGGCTTCTTTGGGCAGGACCGAAGGATCCAGCACACCGGCCCGCACTGCGTCCTCAATGTCGTGGTTCACATAGGCAACCTGATCCGCCATCCGGACAATCCGCCCTTCCGGGGTAGCCGCCCAGGTGCCCTTGGTATGGGTCACAATGCCGTTGCGCACCTCCCAGGTCAGGTTCAGGCCGCTGCCGTCCTTCTCCAGCCGATCCACCACCCGCAGGCTCTGCTCATAGTGCTTGAACCCGCCCGGGTAC
>CASFKY010000025.1 GCA_949295465.1 uncultured Oscillospiraceae bacterium | reverse complement strand
GCCAGGGCAACGGGCAGCCAGCGCCGCCAGCCCTCGCCCGGCCACTGGAGGGCGCAGAACACCGCCGCACAGCCCAGCAGCGGGGCCAGCGTACCCAAAAGCGGGCCCGATTCGGCGGCCACGAACACCGCGGTGGGGCCGTCCGCCCCGCCGATCACAGCGATGGTGCTCTGCTCCAGCACCATCTGCTGGAGGTTCAGCAGCAGCAGGGGCACCAGCGGCAGGGCCAGCACCAGCGCCGCGGCCAAAAACAGCCAGCGCCAGGAGCTTTTGGCCGGCGCCGCCACGCCGAATTCCCGGTTCAGCCTCTCGGCCACCGCCTCGGCGGGGCCCATATCCGCCATGATCTGTTCGGCGCTCTCCCCCGCCTCCAGCCGGCCCTGCACATCCCCGGACAGATCCAGCATCAGACGACGGCGGGTGGGGCGGTCCATGCGCAGATTCCGCCCGATGCGGTTCAAATAGCGTTTGATGGCATTCATATGCTCTCCTCCTGCTCTGTCTGCGGCCCCGGGGCCTGGGTCAGGATTCGGTCCACGCAGGCGGAAAATTCCGCCCAGGCCCGGGCCTGGGCCCGCAGCAATTCCCGCCCCCGGGGCGTGACCGTGTACACCTTTTTGGGCGCGGTTCGCCGGGCCCGGCTGCCCGCCAGCGCCCCCTGCCCGCCCCCCTGCCAGGCCGAGGCGATACAGCCGTCATCCTCCAGCCGGTACAGGATCGGGTACAGCGTGCCCTCCTTCAGCTCCAGCATGCCGCCCCCCGCCTGCCGCAGCCGCACCAGCAGCGCGTATCCGTGGCAGGGGGTGTCGGCCAGCAGCCGCAGCACCAGCATCTCCAGCGCGCCCTTTTTCAGCTGCTGTACGAATCGCTGCTCCGCCGCTTCCATAGCCTGCCCTCCTTCGTAAATATTTAGTATTGCTAAATAATATGTATCACATATAGATTGTCTTGTCAAGGGCACACACGAAAAAAGTCCTGCGGCGGGGCTTGGCGAGGGTCCGGCGCGGTATTTTGTGCCCCTTTGCCGCCCTCTCTTTTTAAACTTTTTGTGAAAGCCCCTTGCGCTTTGGGGCGGAATGTTGTATAGTATATTAGCACTCAGCATTTTAGAGTGCTAATATCAAATTCAATCTACAAGAGAGGTTTTGGATATGGCAGTAAGACAATTCAAGGCAGAGAGCAAGAAGCTGCTGGATCTGATGATCAACTCTATTTACAGCAATAAGGAAATTTTTCTGCGTGAGCTGATCAGCAACGCCAGCGACGCCATCGACAAGCTCTATTTCCGCAGCCTCACCGACTCCTCGGTGGGGATGAACCGGGAGGATTTCAAGATCCTGCTGGCGGCAGACAAGGACACCCGCACCCTCACCCTCACCGACAACGGCATCGGCATGACCAAGGAGGAGCTGGAAAAGAACCTGGGCACCATCGCCCGCAGCGGCAGCCTGGATTTCAAGACCGAGAACAAGGCCGCCCAGGACATCGACATCATCGGCCAGTTCGGCGTGGGCTTCTACTCGGCCTTCATGGTGGCCAGCCGGGTAACGGTGGTGAGCCGGGCCTTCGGCAGCGACGAGGCCTGGAAGTGGGAGAGCAAGGGCGCCGAGGGCTACACCCTCACCCCCGCCGAAAAAGAGGAGGTGGGCACCGAGATCACCCTGGTGATCAAGGAGGACACCGAAAACGAAAACTACAGCCAGTACCTGGATGAGTTCACCCTGGTGAACATCGTCAAGAAGTACTCGGACTATGTGCGCTACCCCATCCAGATGTACCGCCACAAGAGCCGGATGAAGGACAAGCCCGAGAACGCCCCCGAGGACTACAAGCCCGAGTATGAGGAGTACACCGAGCTGGAGACCCTGAACAGCATGGTGCCCCTGTGGAAGCGGAACAAGGACGAGGTGAAGCCCGAGGAGTACAACCAGTTCTACAAGGAAAAGTTCTTTGACTACACCGACCCTGCCCGGGTGATCACCAGCCGCACCGAGGGCACCGCCACCTACAACGCCCTGCTGTTCATCCCCGGGCGGGCCCCCTACGACTACTACACCCGGGAATACGAAAAGGGCTTGCAGCTGTACGCCAGCGGCGTGCTGATCATGGAAAAATGCGCCGACCTGCTGCCCGACCATTTCAGTTTTGTGAAGGGCATTGTGGACAGCCAGGACCTGAGCCTGAACATCAGCCGGGAGATGCTGCAAAAGGACAGCCAGCTTCGCCTGATCCGCAACTCGCTGGAGAAGAAGATCAAGAACGAGCTGAACGCCATGAAGAACAACGAGCGGGAGAAGTACGAGGAGTTCTGGAAGAACTTCGGCCGGCAGATCAAGTTCGGCTGCTACAACGATTACGGCGCCCACAGCGAACTGCTGAAGGACCTGCTGCTCTTCTACTCGGCCCGGGAGAAAAAGCTGGTCACCCTGGAAGAGTATGTGCAAAAGATGGGCGAGGACCAGAAGTGCATCTACTACGCCGCCGGTGAGAGTGTGGATCAGCTGGCCAAGCTGCCCGCCGCCGAGCTGGTGCTGGACAAGGGCTATGACCTGCTGCTGCTCACCGAGGACGTGGACGAGTTCTGCCTGCAGGTGCTGCGCAGCTACCAGGACAAGGAGTTCAAGAATGTGAACTCCGGCGATCTGGGGCTGGAGACCGAGGAGGAGAAGAAGGCCGCCGAGGCCGCCGCCGAGGAGAACAAGGACCTGTTTGAGGACCTGCAAAAGGCCCTGGAGGGCAAGGTCAAGGCGGTGAAGCTGTCCACCCGGCTCAAGAGCCACCCGGTCTGCCTGTCCAGCGAGGGGCCCCTCTCCCTGGAGATGGAGAAGGTGCTGAACGCGGTGCCCAACAGCCAGAAGGTGCAGAGCGAGCGGGTGCTGGAGCTGAACGGCTCTCACCCGGTGTTCCAGGCCCTGAAGGACGCCAAGGCCGCCGGCGACGAGGAGAAGCTGAAGAAGTACGCCTACCTGCTCTACAACCAGGCCCTGCTCATCGAGGGCATGCCGGTGGAGGACCCCCTGGCCTACGCCGACGCGGTGTGTGAGCTGATGAAGTAAGCGGCAGCGCCTTTCCATCAGGCATAAAGCAAAAATAAGCGCCGGAGCGTTTGAACACGCTCCGGCGCTTTTGCTGTGTCTATGCGGATTTCAGAACCGCTCCACCCCGGCCTCGGTGACCCGGGCCTGCACCAGGGGAGGCAGCTTGGGAGGCTTTGGCCCGAAGGTCAAAGCCTGCCGGTACACCTCCTCGGCCTCGGCCAACAGGGCCGGGTCGGAGGTGTAGAAGGTGGCCAGGCTCTCGCCGGGCCGCACCGGGTCCCCGGTCTTTTTGTGGAGCAGGATGCCCGCCCCGTAGTCGATGGGGTCCTCCTTTTTCAGCCGCCCCGCCCCCAGCAGCACGCTGGCGATGCCCACCTTCTCGGTGTCCATGGCGGTGAGGAACCCCTCCTCCCGGGCCTGGATCTCCCGGCGGCAGGGGGAGAGCACAAAGCGGGAGGGGTCCCGCAGTACCGACACATCGCCCCCCTGGGCCTCGAACATCCCGATCATCTTTTCCAGGGCCGAGCCGTCCTCCAGGGCCGCCCGGGCCCTGGCCACACAATCCTCCAGGCTGCCCTGGCCCGCCAGGGCCAGCATCTCCCCTGCCAGCCGCAGGCAGAGATCGGTGAGGTCCTTGGGGCCTTTGCCCCGCAGCACCTGCACGCACTCGGCCACCTCCAGGCTGTTGCCGATGGCCCGGCCCAGGGGGATATCCATGTCGGTGATGAGGGCCGCCACCTTCCGCCCGTTGTGCCGGCCGATCTCCACCATGGCCCGGGCCAGCTCCAGCGAGCCCTCCAGGGTCTTCATGAAGGCCCCGGTGCCGGTCTTTACGTCCAGCAGGATGCAGTCGCTGCCCGCCGCCAGCTTCTTGCTCATGATGCTGGAGGCAATAAGGGGCACGCTGCTGATGGTGGCGGTCACGTCCCGCAGGGCGTAGATCTTCTTGTCCGCCGGGGCCAGGTTGCCGCTCTGGCCGATCACCGCCAGCCCCAGCCGGTTCACCTGGTCAAAGAATTCCTGCCGGCTCAGGTCGGTGCGGGTGCCCGGCACCGACTCGATCTTGTCCACCGTGCCGCCGGTGTGGCCCAGCCCCCGGCCGCTCATCTTGGCAATGCGCACCCCGCAGGCCGCCGCCAGGGGCGCGATGATGAGGGTGGTGTTGTCCCCCACCCCGCCGGTGGAGTGCTTGTCCACCTTCACCCCCTGAATGGCCGACAGGTCCACCATGTCCCCCGAACGGGCCATCAGGTCGGTGAGCTGGGCGGTCTCCTGGTGGGTCATGCCCCGGATGTAAATGGCCATGAGCAGGGCGCTCATCTGGTAGTCGGGGATTTCCCCGGCCACAAATCCGTTCACCGCAAAGGCCAGCTCTTCCCTGCTCAAAACCCCGCCGTCCCGCTTTTTGGCGATGATATCAAACATCCGCATCCCGCTCGCTCCTTTCTCTGTTCAGGTTGCCGGGCCCGAAGCCCAGGGGCAGCAATTGGCCCAGGGTGAGGGCCCGGTACTGCCCTTCCCCCTCGCCCCAGGCCAGCAGCACCCGGAAATCCGGCGGGCAGAACTCGGCCATCACCTGCCGGCAGACCCCGCAGGGGGAGATGCTCTCTTGCAGCGCCCCCGCCGTCGGCCCGCCCACAATGGCCAGAGCCCGGAACTGCCGCTCGCCCTCGCTGAGGGCCTTGAAAAAGGCGGTGCGCTCAGCGCAGTTGGTGGGGCCAAAGGCGGCGTTCTCGATGTTGCAGCCCCCGTACACCCGGCCCGAGGCGGCCAGCAGCGCCGCCCCCACCCCGTAGCCGGAATAGGGGCAGTAGGCATTCTCCCGGGCCCGGATGGCCGCCCGGATCAGCTCCCTGTCCTCCATCTTCAGCACTCCGCCCCCAGGGCGACCTCCATCATCCGGGTGAAGCTGGTCTCTCTCTGTTCAGGGGTGGTGGCCTCGGGGCTCACAAAGCTGTCCGAGATGGTGAGCAGACAGGCCGCCCGCCGCCCCAGCTGGGCGGCGTTGTGGAAGAGGGCAAAGCTCTCCATCTCCACCGCCAGGCACCCCTCTTGGTCCCGCAGCTTTTCCCAGTAGAGGGGGTCGCTGCCGTCCCGGTAAAAGACGTCGCTGGAGTGGATCATCCCCTCCAACAGGGGCACCCCCAGCCGCCGGGCGCTGGCCCGCAGGGCCTCGTTCAGCTCTTCGCTGGGGCAGGTCACATGGCCCTCAAAGCCACTTTGGGTGCGGGCATAGCTGGACTCGGACCAGGCCCCCGTGGCCAGCACCACGTCAAAGAGCCTGGCCTTGGGGGTGTAGCTGCCCGCCGAGCCGATGCGGATGATGTTCTCCACCCCGTACTGGCTGTACAGCTCGTAGGAATAGATGCCGATGGAGGGCATGCCCATGCCGCTGCCCATCACGCTGACGGGGCGGCCCCCATAGCGGCCGGTGTAGCCCAGCATCCCCCGCACGTCGTTCACCAGCACCGCCCCTTCCAGGAAGTGCTCGGCAATGAATTTGGCCCGCAGGGGGTCCCCCGGCATCAGCACGGTCTTGGCGATCTGGCCCTTTTCGGCCCGGTTGTGAGGTGTGGACATGGCGCTTGCCTCCTTTGTGTTTTTGGGATGTATGCGGCGCTTGGCCGCTGCGTTCAGTCTGCCGGCCGGGTGTAAAGCTGCCGCAGCCGGCCCCGCTCGATCTCGTCAATGCCGTACTCGGCCCGGAAATACCGGCCAAAATCCCCGTACACCCGCAGGATGGCGTCCAGCGAGCGGTTCAAAAGCTCCGGCACCACCCCCAGGGTCAGGTTCACGAAGGCCTCGTTCTGCTCCCCCGGGCCCAGGGCCTTCAGCGCCTTTTCCAGCACCGGCTGGCGCCAGCGGGCCGAGAGGAGATAGTCCTCCAATACCGTCTGCCGGTCCGCCCCCAGGCAGAGCAGGATCAGCGCCGCCGCCACGCCGGTGCGGTCCTTGCCGGCGGAACAGTGAAAACAGAGGGGCACCTTTTCCTCCCGCAGGCAGCGGAACAACAGCCGGTAGGCGGGGTTTGCAAAGGGCATGCGGCAGTAGTAGAGGTCCAGTTCGGCCCGGGCCTCCTCCAGCTTATCGGGGCGGTGGGCGGTGGCCACGTCCTGAGGGTCAAAGTTGATCTCCTGCCCCTTTTCGTCCAGAATGGCCGAGGCCTCCAGCATCTCGGCCCCGGGCAGGGCCGGGTCGGGCCGGCGCTGTCGCTCCAGGGAGGAGCGCAGGTCCAGGCAGACCCGCAGCCCCAGGCTCTCGAGCAGGGCCCGGTCGGCGGGGGATTTTGCCCCGTCCAGCTGGGGGGCCCGGTAGAGAAGGCCGTATCGGACCTGGCGGCCCTCCCCTGCCGGCCAGCCTCCCAGATCCCGGAAGTTTTGCAGCCCCTCAAAGGGCAGCGGGGTGCCCGGCTGTGTTTGGTTTGACATGGCGGCCTCCTCCTTTTTTGGGACCGCCGGGGGCGGTCTTTCTTACTTTGGATTATACCACACCCGGCCCCAAATATGGTATACTTTCCTTGTTCCGGCCCTGGCCGGGGCGATTTTTGGGAAAGACGGTGAATTTGTTGTACGAGCTTGAGATCCCCTCCCAATGCACCCTCTGCCCCCGCCGGTGCGGGGCCGACCGCACCAAAGGGCCGGGGCGGTGCGGGGCGGGCAGCCGGCTGAAGGTGGCCCGGGCGGCCCTGCATTTCTGGGAGGAGCCCTGCATCAGCGGCAGCCGGGGCAGCGGCATGGTGTTTTTTTCGGGTTGCAGCCTGGGCTGCTGCTACTGCCAGAACTGGAAGATCAGCGCCGAGGGGCTGGGCAAGGAGATCGACGAGGAGCGTTTGGCCGAGATCTTCTGCGAATTGCAGCAAAAGGGGGCCCACAACCTGAACCTGGTCACCCCCACCCAGTGGCTGCCCTGGATCCTGCCCGCCCTCCAAAAGGCCCGGGCCCGGGGCTGCACCCTGCCGGTGGTGTACAACACCGGCGGCTATGAGACCGAGGAGACGGTGGCCCTGCTGGCGCCGGTAGTGGATATCTGGCTCTCGGACGTGAAATATGTGAGCAGCCAGCTGAGCGGGCGGTATTCCGACGCCCCCGACTACTTTGAGGTGTGCCAGAAGGCGGTGCGCCGGATGATCGCCCAGACCGGCGCGCCCCGCTTTGATTCGGATGGAGTGATGGAAAAAGGGGTCATCCTGCGGCATCTGGCCCTGCCCGGCTCGGTGCAGGACAGCTTTGCGGTGCTGGAGTTTCTGGCCAGCCTGCCGGGGGGCAGTTTTGTGCCCAGCCTGATGAGCCAGTACACCCCCTTTTACCGGGCCAGGGACCAGAAGCCCCTGAACCGGCGGATCACCAGCTACGAGTACGGCCGGGTCATCGACCGGGCCCTGGAACTGGGGCTGTGCAAAGGGTACATGCAGCGGCGCAGCAGCGCCAGGGAGGAGTATACGCCTCCCTTCGACCTGGAAGGGGTATGAGCAAAGCGCGGCGGAGATTTTTCTCCCCGCGCTTTTTGCGGGATGTCCCGGCGGCATACCCAAGGCCCCGCCCTTTCTGCGGGGGCTGCCCTGCCCCCTGTTTTGCGCCCGAAGCCGGGGCCGGACGGGCCGGGCCGCCCCTCTTTACATGGACAAATGTTGACAAACGCCTTCCCTCTCTATACTATAGTAAGAAAGGGGCCGCGGCAGCGGGCCGCCGGCAGGCGGCGGGCGGCCCACGGGTGTTTCCAAGCGCCCGCCCCAGCTTGCGGCAAAGGTGGTTTTGAAAGTCATGGCTTCAGATGTATACAAGCAGTCCTTCAAGCAGAATTACGTGGACAATGTGGAAACCTCCATCTACAACTGCGGTCTGGAGCGATGCACCCCCGGCCACACCTGGGGCCCCGGCGTGCGGGACCACTACCTGATCCACCTGGTGGTGGCGGGCAAGGGAGTATACAAGACCGGCGGCAAGACCTACACCCTCCAGGCGGGGGACCTGTTTCTGGCCAAGCCCAACCAGCTCATCCTCTACTCGGCGGACGAGCAGGACCCCTGGGAATACTACTGGGTGGGGTTCAACGGGGCCTGCGCCAGCCGTCTGGTGCAGCAGATGCCCTTTGGCCCCGACCGGCCGGTGCACCACAGCTCCGACCCGGAGGCCGTGCGCACCGCCCTCCACAACATCTTCCTCTCCCGGGGGCCCCAACCCCAAAACGAGGCCCGGATGGTGGGCTACCTCTATCTCTTTGCGGGCCAGCTCATCCAGGAGCAGCAGGAGACCGCCCCCCGCCCGGTGAACACCAGCTCCCAGTATGTGATGAACGCGGTGAAGTATATCCAGTACAACTACTCCCACGACACCAGCATCGACGACATCGCCAAGGCGGTGGGGGTCAGCCGTAGCCACCTGTACCGGGTGTTCATGAACACCATGGGCCAGAGCCCCATCGACTATCTCACCGACTACCGCATCCGGGAGGCCTGCAACCTGCTGTGCAATTCCCAGCTGTCCATCGCCGAGATCGCCGTGTCGGTGGGCTTCTTTGACCAGTTCTATTTTTCCCGTGTCTTCAAAAAGGCCAAGGGCGTGCCCCCCAGCAAGTATGTGGCAAGCCTGCACAAGGCCGACAAACCGTAAGGATTCACTATGAAACGCAGTACCGTCCGATTTCTTTCCGCCCTGGGCAAGCTCCTGCTGGTGCTTTTTTGCCTGTGGCTCTGTTTTTACTTTTACCAGCGGGCCCGGGGCCGCTACCACACTCCCCGGCCGGTGGGGCTGGTGCAGAACACCGACGCTTCCTATCTGGACGAAGAGGCCCTGTCCGCCGCCCTCTCCGAAGAGGGCTTCACCCTGCTCACCCATTCGGAGGGAGACACCGCCGCCGACCTGGAGGCCCTGCTGGACGAGGGGACCGAGCTGGTATTTCTGGCCCTGGCCGAAGACCAAACCGACCTGGCCCAGGGCCTGCTGAGCCAGGCCGCCGAGGCCAACGCCACCCTGGTGTTCCTGGGGGCCTGCCCCGACGAGACCCTCTTGGAAAGCTACGACAAGGCCTGGTATCTGGGCGCCAGCCCCGCCTACGGGGGCGAGGTGCTGGGCAAGGCCCTGGCCGACGCCTTCCGGGACGGGCAGCTGCGGGACGAGAACACCGACGGGCTGTTGCAGTACCGGCCCTACACCGAAGAGGACCCGGACTTTGCCGACACCCTGGTGAGCTATACCTTGCAGGAGTGCGAGCACTATGGGGTGTTCTCGGCCCAGTATGCCCCCGGCAACCTGGCCGCCGAGGAAGAGGAGGAGAGCCAGGCCGGGCTGGACGAATTTGAGAAACTGCTGCTGGCCCAGCAGGAAGAGGAGGAGCTGGCCGCAGCCGAGCTGCCCCCCGAGCTGCTGCTGGCCGCCAACGCCGCCAACACCCTCCAGGCCCTGGCCGAGGCCGAGGAATTCGGCTGGGATTCCGCCAGCCTGGCCTGCTTTGCGGCCAGCCGGGAGGAGGCGGCCCAGCTGCGGCAGGAGGGGGCCGACGCGGCAGTGTACTACGACCTGGACGAGGTGACCCGTCTGGCCAGGCTGATGGCAGCCAACCGGGAAGAAGGGAACGACCTGGCCCAGGACACCGGCTATTTCCCGGACGGGCGCAAGCTGCTGGTGCCCTATCAGCTTTACGAGTGAGGAAGACCCATGGCATTTGAAAAGAATCAGCTGATCCGGCTGAAGATCGACTCCCTCTCCAGCGAGGGCAGCGGCGTGGGCCGGGCCGGGGGCATCCCGGTGTTTGTGCCGGACACCGCCCCGGGGGACGAGTGGGAGGTCAAGATCCTGAAGGACTGCAAGAGCCACGCCTTCGGGCTGGCCCAGCGTCCTCTCACCCTCTCGCCGGCCCATCAGGAGCCGGACTGCCCGGTGTGGAAGCCCTGCGGGGGCTGCTGCTACCGGCATCTGCGCTATGAGGCCGAATTGCAGGCCAAGGAACAGGTGGTGCGGGACGCTTTTCTGCGCATCGGCCATCTGGAGGTGGAGGTGGAGCCCATCCTCCCCTCCCCCAACCCCGATCGGTATCGGAACAAGGTGCAGTTCCCGGTTCAGGCCGGCCCGGAGGGCCAGGTGCTCACCGGCTTTTACGCCGGGCGCAGCCACCGGGTCATCTCCTGCCCGGACTGCCTGCTTCAGCCCCGGGTGCTCAACGAGATCTCCGGGGCCTGTCGGGAGTTTTTTGAGCGGGAGGGCATCCCTCCCTACGACGAGGCCACCGGCAAGGGGCTTGTCCGGCACATCTTCCTGCGGCAGGGCTGGCACTCGGGGCAGATCCTGGTCTGCCTGGTGCTGAACGGGGATGCCCTGCCCCGGGAACAGGAGTTCTGCCAAATGCTTACCGGCCGCTTTGAGGCGGTGCACACCATTCTGCTGAACAAAAATACCCGGCGCACCAACGTGATTCTGGGGCCGGATTGCCGGGTGCTGTACGGTCCGGGCCACATTGAGGACACCCTGTGCGGGGTTCCGGTGGAGGTGGGGCCCTTCTCCTTTTATCAGGTGAACACGGCGGGGGCCGAGCAGCTCTACCGGGTGGCGGGCGACTACGCCGACCCCCGGCCCCGGGACCTGGTGCTGGACCTGTACTGCGGCATGGGCACCATCGGGCTCTCCCTGGCAGGCCGGTGCGGCCGTCTGGTGGGGGTGGAGATCGTGCCCGAGGCCGTGGAGAGCGCCCGGGCCAACGCGGCCCGGATGGGGGCAAAGAACGCCCGGTTCTACTGTGAGGACGCGGGCCGGGCCGCCGCCCGTCTGGCAAGGGAGGGCCTGCGGCCGGACATCATCATCCTGGACCCGCCCCGCAAGGGCTGCGACGGGGCCACCTTGGCGGCGGTGCTGGAGATGGCCCCCCGCCGGGTGGTGATGGTGAGCTGCAACCCCTCCACCGCCGCCCGGGACGCGGCCATCCTGGCCGGGGGCGGCTACCGGCCCCGGAAGGTGCGGCCGGTAGACATGTTCGCCCGCACAAAACATGTGGAAGCGGTACTTTTGATGGAGAAGTAAAGCAAACTGAATTTTGAGGCAGCTTGAAGGCGGTGAAGATCATGATGTCAGCGGATCGTGAGAAAAAAGCCGTGCCTGCCGGCAGTCTGTCGACCGGCCAGCCCGAAGCGGAGGAGGATGAGTCCCGCGCCGAAAAGGAAGTGCTGGAACTGACCCGCTATATCCTGCATAAGCACTACTGCGAGAACGACCCGGAGGCCATCATCTCCCTGATGGATGAGGACCTGCACTGGCTGGGCGCCGGCGAGGGAGAATGGGCCGTGGGCAGAGAGGTGGTGGCGGATATTTTCCGCCAGTTTGCAGGCCAGGTGCCCCGGTGCAATCTGTCCGGCGAAAATCTGCGGGTGCTGGCCCTGGCGCCCCAGGTCTGGCTGTGCTGCGGCCGGCTGTGGATCGCCACCGACGCCTCCACCGGCATCGGGCTGCGGGCACATCAGCGGGTCTCATTGATCTTCCGCCGGCGGGGCGGCCGGCTCTTGTGCTGCCACATCCACATTTCCAACCCCTATCAGGAAATGCGGGAGGGGGATGTGGGCTTTCCCGCCCAGGTGGCCCGTCAGTCCTACCTGTATATGCAGGAGATGCTCGATGCCCAGCGCCGGCAGATCGAGGAACAGACCGCCCTTCTGGAGCGGATGAGCTATGAGGACTCTCTCACCGGGCTTTACAATCGGAACAAATTCAGCCAGATGGCCCAATCCCTGCCGGAGGAGTTTGAGCGGGGGGGAGTCGCCTGTTTTGATCTGAACAGCTTGAAGGAGGTCAACGACCAGTTGGGCCACAGCGCCGGGGACGTACTGATCAGCCAGGCCGCCTGGCAGCTGGAACAGGTGTTTGGCAAAAACGTCTACCGCACCGGCGGCGACGAGTTTGTGGTGGTGGACACCGAACAGGACGAGGAGAGCTTTCGGGCCGCTGCGGCGTTGGCCCGCCAGAAGATGGAGGAGCGCAAAATCAGCTGCTCGGTGGGCGTCTCCTGGCGCAGCGGCCGGGCTACCCTGAAAGAGCAGTACGACGAGGCCGACCGCCAGATGTACCGGCAAAAGCGGCAGTTTTACCAGCTTCGGGCGCATGACCGGCGGGGCCGGCAGTGAGCCTGCGCGGGCGGAGTTCCCGCCGCCCACAGAGCTTTCAGACAGAAATGGACAAACGGCGGGCGCCCGCACAGGGGCGCCCGCCGTTTTGTTGAGAAAAAACTTCTTCGCCGGTTTGGCAACTACAGGAGGAGATTTGTCTTTCTGAATTCGGAACTTTTTGGATACTTTCGCTATGAAAAAGGATACGGGGCCTGACCGCTTTGTCTTTCAGATAAGGGGTATCTTGCCCCATATCCTTTTTACATTTACAGCGGACAATTTCTTCCCTCTGAAAGTGCCTTTGCCTATAAGATGTTTCAATCCACGCCCTCCACAGAGAGCGACGCAGAAGCCAGAGCAGAAGCCCGCCTCGACCACCTATATTTCAATCCACGCTCTCCCTGCGGGGAGCGACAATTTGTCCATCTTTTACACCTCAAAGAACGATATTTCAACTCACGCCCCCCACGGGGAGCGACAGGTCAAGGCCGGGGACGATTTCTGGGTCAAGGCGATTTTAATCTACGCTTCCCTCGCGGGGAGCGACAGTATCTGAATCTGATGATGCAGCCGGATAACCAATTTCAACCCACGCTCCCCTCGCGGGGAGCGACCAGAAATACTAACACTCAACATTGCAAGCAGATCGATTTCAACCCACGCTCCCCTCGCGGGGAGCGACGTTTCGCCCAGGAAGTTGACAGCCCGCCGGATGTATTTCAACCCATGCTCCCCTCGCGGGGAGCGACCGGAGAGTGTTTTTTAACAAATTGTTCCGGGTCGATTTCAACCCACGCTCCCCTCGCGGGGAGCGACATTCCGGGTTTGGCGTTCTTGGGGCCCCGAAAAATTTCAACCCACGCTCCCCTCGCGGGGAGCGACTCAAGCACCGGCGCTTTCCGGGGAGATTGAAAAAATATTTCAACCCACGCTCCCCTCGCGGGGAGCGACTCTTCTCTATTTTTTACAGCGAGGGTAGTTAGCATTTCAACCCACGCTCCCCTCGCGGGGAGCGACTGCACGATAAAACGTAGCTTGCCCACGGGAAGATATTTCAACCCACGCTCCCCTCGCGGGGAGCGACGGTATGGCTTCGCCACTTGGCACTACAAGAGCCTATTTCAACCCACGCTCCCCTCGCGGGGAGCGACGCAGACGCCATGGAGCGCCTGGGCGTTGAGGTAATTTCAA
>CASFKY010000024.1 GCA_949295465.1 uncultured Oscillospiraceae bacterium | reverse complement strand
TACCAACTGCGCTATACCCCGATAAAGAAACCGCAGCAGCAAAAGGTTCGCTGCTGCGGTTTTGGTTGGGGATGATGGAATCGAACCACCACAAGTAGAGTCAGAGTCTACCGCACTACCACTATGCAAATCCCCAATATGACGTTTGTTTTGAGCAGCTTGCGCTCTCAACGTGTTATATTATAGCTTTTTGAGATGGGTTTGTCAACAAGAAATTTGAAAAAATTTTATTTTCTGGAAAAACCGGCCCCGCCGGCGGGCGCAGGGGGCGGCAGAAAGGCCGCTCCAAGGGCCTTTGACAGGTGAAAAACCTGTAAAGGAAAAGCAAATTTTTGCCGGGGCATGGACAAAAACCGGGCGAGGGGATATACTGAATCTGGTTTTTTGTTTTTCAGAGCGGCGGGCCCGTTCCCCTTTATACAATAGGAATATAAGGCAGGCAAGGCCCGGCCCCGCCAGATCAGCTTGCCCGGAGCGGCAAGGGAAAGAGGGAGTATCGTGAAGCGCAGGATTGGAATTTTGACGGCGGGCGGCGACTGCCCGGGCCTGAACGCCACCCTTCGGGGCGTGGCCAAGGCCCTGTACGAGCGGTTGGGGGATGACGTGGAGATCATCGGCATCTCCAACGGGTACGACGGGCTGATCAACGGCAACTGGCGGGTGATGAACCGGGGCGAGTTCAGCGGCATCCTCACGGTGGGCGGCACCATCCTGGGCACCAAGCGCACCCCCTTCAAGCTGATGAAGGTGATCGGGGAGGACAAGGTGGACAAGGTGAAGGCCATGAAAAAGACCTACCACGAGGCCAAGCTGGACTGCCTGCTCACCCTGGGCGGCAACGGCACCCACAAGACCGCCAACCTGCTCAGCGAAGAGGGGCTGAACGTGATCGGCCTGCCCAAGACCATCGACAACGACATCTTCGGCACCGACGTGACCTTCGGTTTCCACACCGCCGTGGACATCGCCACCGAGGTGATCGACCGCATCCACACCACCGCCGGCAGCCACAGCCGGGTGATGGTGATCGAGCTGATGGGCAACAAGGCCGGCTGGCTCACCCTTTACTCCGGGGTGGCCGGCGGCGCCGACATCATCCTGCTGCCCGAACTGCCCTACAACATCGAGCGGGTCTGCGCCGCGGTGGAAAAAAGAGCCCGGGCGGGCAAGAACTTCTCCATCCTGGCGGTGGCCGAGGGCGCCTTTGACGAGGCCGAGGCCGGTATGAAGCGCAAGGAGTGGATGGCCAAGCGGGCCGAGGCCGGCTACAAGACCGCCACCAACCGCATCGCCCAGCAGATCGAGCGGATGACCGGCTTTGAGACCCGCATCTGCGTGCCCGGCCACATGCAGCGGGGCGGCAGCCCCTCGGCCTACGACCGGGTGCTGGCCACCCAGTTCGGCAGCTATGCCGCCAAGCTGGCCGCCGAGGAGTGCTACGGCGTCACCGTGGCCCTCAAGGGCACCCAGGTGGTGTACAACCCCCTGAGCGAGGTGGCGGGCAAGGCCCGCAATGTGCCCAAGGACGCCGAGATGCTGGCGGTGGCCCGCCGCATGGGCGTCTCCCTGGGCTGAGGGCCCCAAAAAGCGGATTTTTCCCCCGGAGAAGCGGTTCTTCGGGGGATTTTTGCAGCCTTTTTGAGAATATGCTATAATATCCCCGTCCCGGGGAGAGAGGCCGAAAAGCCGCGCCCTGCCCCGGAAAACCCGGAAAAAGGGGCCCCTGGCCCGGGAAGGATTTTTCCTCCATGCTGTTTTCAAGTCTTGTATTTTTGTGGATCTTTCTGCCGCTGGTGCTGATCCTCTACCGGCTGCTGCCCGGCGGGGGCAAAAACGCCCTGCTGCTGGCGGCCAGCCTCTTTTTCTATGCCTGGGGCGAGCCGGTGTACATCCTGCTGATGCTGGCCTCCATCACCCTCAACTACCTGGGCGGCCTGCTGATGGACGGCCGGCAGGGCGCCGCCCGCAGGCTCTGCCTGGCCCTGGTGGTGGCGGTGAACCTGGCCCTGCTGGGCTACTACAAATACTACGGCTTTGCCGCGGACACCCTGGCCTCCCTGCTGGGGCACCCGCTGCTGCCGGCAAGGGAGATCGCCCTGCCCCTGGGCATCAGCTTTTACACCTTCCAGGCCATGAGCTATGGCATCGATCTGTACCGCCGGCGGATCGGAGTACAGAAAAACTGGTTTTTGCTGGCGCTGTACATCAGCTTTTTCCCCCAATTGGTGGCCGGGCCCATCGTGCGGTACACCGAGGTGGAGGCCCAGCTGCGCCGGCGCACCACCACCCTGGAGGGCTTTGTCTACGGCATCAAGCGGTTTTTGTACGGTCTTGCCAAAAAGGTGATCCTGGCCAACTGCTTTGCCGCCCGGGCCGACGAGGTGTTCGGGCTGGACCCTTCCCTGGTGAGCACCCCCCTGGCCTGGATGGGGGCCCTCTACTACACCCTGCAAATTTACTACGACTTTTCCGGCTATTCCGATATGGCCATCGGGCTGGGGGCCATGTTCGGCTTCACCTTCCCCGAAAACTTCAACTACCCCTACCTCTCCCGCACCGTGGGCGAGTTCTGGCGGCGCTGGCACATGACCCTCTCCGGCTGGTTCAAGGAGTACCTGTACATCCCCCTGGGGGGCAACCGGCGGGGCAAAAACCGCACCCTCCTCAACCTGTTCCTGGTCTTTCTGGCCACCGGCCTGTGGCACGGGGCCAGCTGGCAGTTTGTGGCCTGGGGGCTGTGGTACGCGGTGCTGCTGATTCTGGAGCGCACCCTCCTGCAAAAGCCCCTGGCGGTGCTGCCCGCCCCCCTCACCCGGCTGTACACCCTCTTTTTCGTGGTCTGCGGGTGGGTGCTGTTCCGGGCGCCGGGGCTGCGGGCCGGGCTGCTCTGGCTGCGGGCCATGCTGCTGCCTGCCGCCGGCTTTGCCGCATACCCGGTGAGCCGCTATCTGGACATCCGCACCCTGGTGCTGCTGGCGGCGGGCCTCGCCCTCTGCGGGCCGGTGCAGGCCCTCTGGCCCCGGCTGCGCAGCGCCCTCTATGACAAAGAGGACACCGGCCCGGCTCAGGGGCTGGCCCTGCTGGCGCTGGGCTTTGTCTGCCTCACCCTGCTGGTGAGCGGCACCTACAACCCCTTCATCTATTTCCGCTTTTAAGGAGGCGAGGACATGCCCGCACCCACCACCCGCCGGCCCACCGGCCGCCGCCGCAAGCTGGCCCTGGCCGCCGGCTTTCTGGCCCTGCTCTGCGGCCCGGTGCTGCTCTGGCCCCTTTTGCGGGGGGCCTGCGATACCACCAACTACGAAAACCGCACCCTGGCCTCCTTCCCCGACAGCGAGACCGAACTCTCGGCCTGGCCCGCCGCCTTTGAGGACTGGCTGGGGGACCACGCCCCCTTCCGCAACGGCTTTCTCACCCTCAAGTCGGGCATGGACCGGGCCTTGGGCAGCCTGGACTCCACCAACGTGCTGCTGGGCAAGGAGGGCTGGCTCTTTTTGAAGGACGTCTCCGACTCCAGGAGCCTCTCCGACTACCAGGGCCTCACCGGTTTCAGCGCCGAGGAGACCGACGCCATCCTGGCCGACGCCCGGGCCCTGGAGGAGGAACTGGAGCGCAAGGGCAGCCGGCTGGTGCTGCTCTTTGCCCCCGCCAAGGAGGGGGTGTACAGCCGGTACATGCCCGACAGCATCCCGGTGGTGAGCCGGCCCACCCGGATCGAGGCCCTGACAGAGAGCCTGCAAAAGGGTACCGGCCTGCCGGTGCTCTTCCCCCTGACAGAGCTGCAAGAGGCCGCCGACGACCGGCAGGTCTATTATAAGTACGACACCCACTGGAACGAGGCGGGGGCCTGGCTGGCGGCCCAGCAGGTGCTGGGGGCCCTGGGGCTGCCCGCCGAGAGTGAGTGGCCCGCGGTGGAGGCCGACCCCGGGCAGGCCGCCCCCACCGACCTTGCCAACATGTGCGGCAGCTGGCGCTGGTGCACCGATGATCTCTACTATACGGTGGACGCCCCCCGGGCCCGGTGCAGCGCCAGCGAGAGCGGGGGAGAACTGACCCGCTACCAGGGCGGGGGAGAGGGGAGCCTGCTTTTGGCCCGGGACAGCTTCGGCGAGGCATTGGCGCCCTTTCTGGCCCAGAGCTTTGGGGAGAGCCTGGTGCTTCACGGCAACCTGCTCACCCCCGAGAACCTGGCCGCCCAGCAGCCCGACCTGCCCGACGTGGTGGTGCTGGAGGTGGCCGAGCGGTTTGCCGACAACCTGCCTGCCCGGCTGGAGACTCTGCTGGAATGGGCCAGGAACACAGAGGGCTGAGGCCGTTTTTTGCTTGACAAGAGGCACCTTTTGCGCTATCATCACTGTATATTCTCTAAATGCGCCGAGAAAGAGGGCGCGGGGCCGTTTTGGTCAAGAGAGCCGGGGCAAGGTGCGAGCCCGGCCCAAAGCCCCCGACGCTGTCGCTTTTGAGCAGGCGCGGTGAAACCAGTAGCCGCGCCCGGGCCTTGCCGCCCGTTACCAAAGGCGGGCGAGTTTTCGTCCCAAAGAGGCCGCCGGCCGGCGGCAACTTGGGTGGTACCGCGGCTTTGTTGATTGAGAGGCCGTCCCAGGGAGAGTTCCCCGGGGCGGTCTTTTTTCGTCCCCGGGAGAGTGAGCCGCCCCCGCCGGGGCGGGAATGTCTGGAAACAAGACGGGAGGATGCAGACGTGAAACAGCTGGACAAGCAGTACGACCCCGCCCAGGTCGAGGACCGAATTTACGAGTTCTGGCAGAAGGGCGGCTATTTCCACACCAAGATCGATCGGAGCAAAAAGCCCTACACCATCGTGATGCCCCCGCCCAACATCACCGGCCAGCTCCACATGGGCCACGCGCTGGACAACACCATGCAGGACATCCTCATCCGCTTCAAGCGGATGCAGGGCTATGCCGCTCTGTGGGTGCCCGGCACCGACCACGCCTCCATCGCCACCGAGGCCAAGATCGTGGCCGAGATGAAGAAGGAGGGCCTCACCAAGGAGGACCTGGGCCGGGAGAAGTTCCTGGAGCGGGCCTGGGCCTGGCGCAACCAGTACGGCACCCGCATCGTGAGCCAGCTGAAAAAGCTGGGTTCCAGCTGCGACTGGCAGCGGGAGCGGTTCACCATGGACGAGGGGTGCAGCGAGGCGGTGAAGACCGTCTTTGTGAACCTGTACAACAAGGGGCTCATCTACCGGGGCAACCGGATGGTGAACTGGTGCCCCCACTGTGACACCTCCATCTCGGACGCCGAGGTGGAATACCAGGAGCAGGAGGGCCATTTCTGGCATCTGCTCTACCCGGTGAAGGAGACCGGCGAGACCCTGGAACTGGCCACCACCCGCCCCGAGACCATGCTGGGCGATACCGCCGTGGCCATCAACGGGGCCGACCCCCGGTATGCCCATCTCCACGGCTGCCATGTGATCCGGCCCCTGCTCAACAAGGAGATCCCCATCGTCTGCGACGAACACGCCGACATGGAGAAGGGCACCGGCGTGGTGAAGATCACCCCCGCCCACGACCCCAACGACTACGAGGTGGGCAAGCGCCACAACCTGCCCATCGTGCGGGTGTTCACCTACGACGGCCACATGACCGGCGCCGCTGACAAGGCCGCCGCCGACGAGCTGTTTGCCAGCGGCAAGGCCACCGCCGATGAGCCCCAGGTGCTGGACTGCGGCAAGTACGCCGGCATGACCACCCTGGAGGCCCGCAAGGCCATCCTGGCCGACCTGGAGGCCGGCGGCTACCTGAAAGAGACCGAGCCCCTGCGCCACGACGTGGGCACCTGCTACCGCTGCCACACCACCGTGGAGCCCATGGTCTCCAAGCAGTGGTTTGTGAAGATGGAGCCCCTGGCCAAGCCCGCCATCGAGGCGGTGCGCACCGGCAAGACCCGCTTTGTGCCCGAGCGGTTTGACAAGATCTATTTCAACTGGATGGAGAACATCCGGGACTGGTGCATCAGCCGTCAGTTGTGGTGGGGCCACCGCATCCCCGCCTGGTACTGCGCCGACTGCGGCGAGACCATCGTGGCCAAAGAGGCGCCCCACACCTGCCCCAAGTGCGGCGGCACCCATCTGGACCAGGACCCCGACACCCTGGACACCTGGTTCTCCTCGGCCCTGTGGCCCTTCAGCACCCTGGGCTGGCCCAACACCGACAGCGAGGACCTGAAGTTCTTCTATCCCACCAACACCCTGGTCACCGGCTATGACATCATCTTCTTCTGGGTGGCCCGGATGATCTTCTCGGGCATCGAGCACATGGGCCAGACCCCCTTCGACACCGTCTTTATCCACGGCATCGTGCGGGACAGCCAGGGCCGCAAGATGTCCAAGAGCCTGGGCAACGGCATCGACCCCCTGGTGGTCATCAAGGACTACGGCGCCGACGCCCTGCGCTTCACCCTCATCAATGGCTCCACTCCCGGCAACGACATGCGCTACAGCGAGGAGAAGGTCCGCTCCAGCCGCAACTTTGCCAACAAGCTGTGGAACGCCGCCCGCTTTGTGCTGATGAACCTGCCCGAGGACTTTGTCCCCGGCCTGCCCGAGGCCTCCCGGCTGGACATGAGCGACAAGTGGGTGCTCACCAAGCTCAACCAGGTGGCCGGCGAGATGACCGAGAACCTGGACAAGTACGAGCTGGGCCTGGCCGGCGCCAAGATCTACGACTTCATCTGGGACGTGTACTGTGACTGGTTCATCGAGATCAGCAAGAGCCGGCTCAACTCCGGCGACGCGGCCCAGGCTGACACCGCCCGGCGGGTGCTGGTGTATGTGCTGGACAAGGCCCTCAAGCTGCTGCACCCCTTCATGCCCTTCGTCACCGAGGAGATCTACCAGGCTCTGCCCGGCAGCGCCGAGACCATCATGACCCAGGCCTGGCCCACCCGCAGCGACGAGCTGGACTTCGCCGCCGACGAGGCCGACTTTGAAAAGGTGATGGACTATATCAAGGCCGTGCGGGCGGTGCGCACCGACATGAATGTTCACCCCGCCAAAAAGACCAGCATGGTCATCGAGACCGCCGACCCCACCGCCTTCAAGAAGGGCGAGGTCTACCTGGATCGGTTCGCCTTTGCCACCGACATCACCCTCACCGAGAAGTATGAGGGTTCCACCCAGGGGATGGTGCAGGTGGTAACCCACGCCGCCCGGGGCTTCATCCCCATGATGGAACTCATCGACCGGGATAAGGAGCTGGCCCGCCTCTCCAAGGAAAAGGCCAAGGCCGAAAAGGAGATCGAGATGTTCAACCGCCAGCTGGCCAACCCCGGCTTTGTGAACAAGGCCCCCGCCAACGTGGTGGAGGACATCCGCCAGAAGCTGGCCCGCAGCCAGGACAAGCTGGCCAACGTGATCCAGTCTCTCCAGGCGCTGGAGGGCTGAGAGGCCCCTGTTTGTCCCCCAAAAACTTTTTGAAAACCGGGCGCGTCCCTTCGGGGGCGCGCCCTTTTGTTGACAAACCATGCTATAATGTCAGAAACGGGGGCTTTGCCCCCGTGATCTCATCCCGGGCCCGGTGCGGCGGGCCCTTGAAAAGGAGCAACTATGGAAAGAACCAAAATCAGCCCCTGGCTGATCGCATTCCGCATTCTGTTTACCCTGGCCCTTATCTGGACCGTCTTTTTCATTTTCAGCAATTCCATGAAGATGGCCGCCGAGTCCTCGGCCCAGAGCCAGAGGGTGATGGCCTGGGTCAACGACAAGCTGGCTCTGGTCTCGCTGGGGCCCCTCAGCGAGCATGTGATCCGCAAGCTGGCTCACTTCACCGAGTACACCCTGCTGGGCTTTTTCTCCATGCTCTGCCTGCGGGTGTACACCCGGCGCTTTGTGCGCCACATCAGCTGGCCCCTCTTTTTCTGCCTGTTCACCGCCAACCTGGACGAGACCATCCAGCTCTTCTACGCCGGGCGCACCAGCATGCTCACCGACGTGTGGATCGACTTCGCCGGGGTGCTGGCGGGGCTCTTCGTGGCCCTGGTGATCTTGCTTTTCTTCCGCATGTGCGGCCTTTTGATGCGTCTGGAGGAGGATTGAATATATGACCGAACAACAAGCGGTGGAGTATCTCCACAGCCTGCCCCGCATGGGCTCAAAGCCCACCCTGGACCGGATGCGGGCCCTGATGGCCCGGCTGGGCGACCCCCAGAAACAGCTGAAATACGTCCATGTGGCGGGCACCAACGGCAAGGGCACCGTCTGCACCCTCACCGCCGCCATCCTGCAAAAGGCCGGCTTTAAGGTGGGGCTCACCATCTCTCCCTTTGTGCTGGATTTCCGGGAGCGGTTCCAGGTGAACGGCGAGATGATCCCCAAGCGGGACCTGAGCCTGCTCACCGTCCGGGTGAAGGAGGCCATTGAGGAGATGACCGCCCAGGGGCTGGAGTGCCCGGTGGAGTTTGAGGCGGTCACGGCGGTGGCCTTCCTCTGGTTTGCCCGCCAGCAGTGCGACCTGGTGGTGCTGGAGACCGGCCTCGGGGGCGAATTCGACGCCACCAACGTGATCGACGCCCCCCTGGTGGCCGCCATCACCTGCATCGGGCTGGACCACACCGCCCAGCTGGGGGGCACTCTGGAAAAGATCGCCCAGGCCAAGTGCGGCATCATCAAGCACGGGTGCACCATCGTCACCTACCCGGCCCAGCCCAAAAAGGCCCTGGGGGAGATCCTGGCCGCGGCCGCCGAGAAGGACTGCGAGCTGGTGGTGCCCGACCCGGAGGACCTGGAACGGCGCAAGGGCCGCCCCTTTGAAAACCTCATGAACTACGGCGGCTACGAGGCCGCCCTGCCCTTTGCGGGGCTACACCAGGCCTACAACGCCAGCATGGCGGTGGAGATTTGCCTGGCCCTCTGGCGCAAGGGCTACGACATCCAGGACGAGGCCATCCTGGAGGGGCTGGAGGCGGCCTCCTTCCCGGCCCGCATCGAGGTGCTGCGCACCGAGCCCCTGGTATTGCTGGACGGCTGCCACAACCCGGACGGCGCCCGGGCCCTGGCCGCCACCCTCAAGGAGGCCGGCTGCGAGAGCCTCACCGCGGTGGTGGGCATGATGCGGGACAAGGACGCGGCCCCCTTCCTCAAGGAGCTGGGGCCCTACTGCGCCCGGCTGCTGGCCGTCACCCCCGAGGGGCCCCGGTCCCGCCCGGCCGAGGAGCTGGCCGCCCTGGGCCGCAAGTACATCGGCCGGGTGGAGACCCGCCCCACCCTGGAGGCCGCCCTGGACGAGGCCCTGGCCAAGGGCTGGGACCTGGTGGTCTGCGGGTCCCTCTATCTGGCCTCCCAGGCCCGCCCCCTGCTGCTGAAAAAGCTGAAAAAGGCCCCGAAAGCCGAAAAATAAAGGCCGGCCGACCCTCTGCGACCGGTTTTGCAAACAAAATCCCGTACACTTTAGGCAGGATATGCCGGTGTACGGGATTTTTTGTTGCGGGGCGCCGCCCCAAAAGGAGACAGGCTCTATGGCAAGCGTTACATTCGAGGGCGGGCAGGGCCACCTGACCGCCTACCTCACCGGGGAGATCGATCACCACGAGGCGGCTCTGCTGCGCCAGAAGATCGACGCCCGGGCGGCCGGGGCGGATGTCCGGCTGCTGATTCTGGATTTCGGCGGGGTGTCCTTCATGGACTCCTCGGGGGTGGGGCTCATCTTGGGCCGTCAGCGCCGGATGCAGCTGCTGGGCGGCACCCTCTCGGTGCAGAACCCGCCCCCCGGCGTGCGGAAAATGCTGGAACTGGCCCATGTGCCCTATCTGGGAAAGGAGAAGGTATGAAACAGAAGATCCTCAATTCCGTCAAGGTGAGCTTTGAGGCACTCAGCCTCAACGAGGCCTTCGCCCGGGGGGTGCTGGCGGCCTTCCTGCTCCAGGCCGACCCCACCGTGCCCCAGCTGGCCGACATGAAAACCGCCCTCTCCGAGGCGGTCACCAACTGCATCGTCCACGCCTACCCCGGCCCCAAGGGCCCGGTGCGGATGGAGCTCTCCCTGTTGGAGGGGCGGGTGGTGAAGATTTTGGTGGCCGACAAGGGGGTGGGCATCCCCGATGTGAAAAAGGCCATGGAACCCCTCTACACCACCGGCAACCCGGACGAGCGGGCAGGTCTCGGCTTTGCGGTGATGCAGAGCTTTATGGACTCGGTGCGGGTCACCTCCCGGCCCGGCCGGGGCACCCGGGTGATCATGTTCAAGCGGCTGGACGGCTGAGCCCCCCTTTTACATATCTATATAAAGGGGGAAGGACTATGGCCACCAAACTGGGCCCCAGGGAGAGCTTCATTGAGGAGAATCTGGGTCTGGTACACTCCTGCGCCGGCCGCTTCAAGGGGCGGGGCATCGAGTACGACGACCTGTACGCCGCGGGCTGTATGGGGCTGGTGAAGGCCTACGACGGTTTTGATGAGGAGCGGGGAGTATGCTTTTCCACCTACGCGGTGCCCGTCATCCTGGGGGAGATCAAAAAGCTCTTCCGGGACGGGGGCACCGTCAAGGTGAGCCGCTCCATCAAGGAGCTGGGCCTCAAGGTGAACGAGGCCCGGGAAGGGTACCTGAAGGCCAACGGCGCCGAGCCCACCCTGGCCTGGCTGGCCCAGAAGCTGGGCGCCCGCCCCGAGCAGGTGGCCCTGGCCATCCGGGCGGGGCAGCCCACCCTCAGCCTCACCGCCGCCGGCGACGAGGACAAGAGCGGCCAGTGGGACATCCCGGTGGATTCCCCCGAGGAGGACCTGGCCGACCGCATCGGCCTGGCCGAGGTGCTGCAAACCCTGCCCGAGGAGGACAGGCTCCTCATCCGCCTTCGCTTTTATGAGGAAAAGACCCAGAGCGAGACTGCCAAAGTGCTGCACACCACACAGGTGCAGATCTCCCGGCGGGAGAGGCGTTTGCTCAAAGAACTGCGGCGGCGATTACTGCAAGGATAAGCCGTAAAACATCGCATCTACTAAAAATACCCATTGTAAAAAGAAAATTGTGCCTTCTGCACAAAAGTGATACTTTTGCCAAATTTTTCGTAAAATTGCGTTGACAAACCCCTTGCGGGGTGGTATTATAAACAAGCTCCAACACGGAGCGGCACCGCAAAACCTCAAAAAACAGCTTCAAAAAAATATCAAAAAAGTGCTTGACAAACCGAACACGACCTGATATAATAAATAAGCTGCTTCGAGAGAGACAGCGGACAGGACCTTGAAAATTGAACAATATCGAAACTTGAACGGAACCTTTGAAAAGCGGTTTTAGGCCGCTTTAAAAATTCCTAAAAGTAATTCGTAACGGACGCAAGCGATTGTGTCTGAGCGAAACAAGATTGAAATCTTGTAAAATGATTTAAACGCTTTCGGCGTTTGGATACAATTTTATAAAGAGTTTGATCCTGGCTCAGGACGAACGCTGGCGGCGCGCCTAACACATGCAAGTCGAACGGAGCTGCTTGATCTGATTCTTTCGGGATGACGAACTTGTAACTTAGTGGCGAACGGGTGAGTAACGCGTGAGGAACCTGCCCCAGAGTGGGGGACAACAGTTGGAAACGACTGCTAATACCGCATAAGCCCACGGTGCCGCATGG
>CASFKY010000023.1 GCA_949295465.1 uncultured Oscillospiraceae bacterium | reverse complement strand
TCCATAAGCTTGATCCTTTCACAATTGCACAGCGCCCGCAGGATGTTGCCGAGCTCCCCTCTTTTCTTTCCAAAAAATTTGAACCACCCGCTTGGCAAGTGATTTTCGGAATACAAAAAAGCCACCAGCCTTTCGGCTGATGGCTTTGGTCCGAGTGGCGAGAGTCGAACTCACGGCCTCTTGAACCCCATTCAAGCGCGCTACCAAACTGCGCTACACCCGGATATCGCTTTTGGCGACGTGTATTATTATAGCTGCTATTCTTTTGTTTGTCAACAACTTTTTTGGTTTTCAGCAAAATTTTTTCAAAAGAACAGCGAGCAGCCCAAAACGCAAGGGAAATTTCCCGCCGGGCTGCCCGCCTCTTGTTACTGTCTTGCCTTTCGCCTGCAATTGGGGCAGAGCCCGTAAAGAGTCAGGGAATAGCCTTCCAGCTCCAGTTCGGGCGTTTTTTCCAGCACCGCCCTCAGGGCCTCCTCGTCCACCGAGACATCCTGGACGCATCCGCACTCCAGACAATACATGTGGTTGTGCTGTTCCAGGGTGCGGTCAAAGCGGTCCGCCTTGCCTGGAATGCCCACTCGCCGAACACTGCCCATTTCCACCAGGCTGTTCAGGTTGCGGTATACCGTCCCCAAACTGATGCCGGGGCATCGGGCCCGCACGGAAGTATAGATCTCATCCGCAGTGGGATGATCGCAGCGGGACAGCACCTCATTCAGTACCATCTCTTTCTGCCGGGAATAGCGCATGAATTACGCCCCCTTTCTTGGATTTTCTGGCTCCCGGTTCAAAGATACCGGCTTCTATCTGCTAATAAAAATAGTATCTTCTACTACATAGAATAGGGGACGGGAGCTTTCTTGTCAAGCATCGGGGGATTTTTTCCTGCGAAAATTTACTTTTTCTTCTTGATTTTATCCCAATACGCTTTGGCCGCCTGTTCGGTCTTGTTCTCTCCATAGTGATAGTAGACCGTGTCCTTCAGCACATCCGGCAGATACTGCTGGGCCACCCAGTGATGCTCAAAGTCATGGGCATACAGGTAGTGCTGCCCCTTGACAGCCGCGTCCTCCCCGTCAAAGTGCTTGTTCTGCAATTGGCGGGGCACCGGGCCGCTCCGGCCCCGCCGGACATCGGCCAGGGCGGCGTCGATGGCTGCCTCGCCCGAATTGGATTTGGGGCTGATGGCTACCAAAATCACCGCGTCGGCCAGGGGGATGCGGGCCTCGGGCAGGCCCACCATGTTGGCCGCATCCACCGCTGCCTTCACGATGGGGATGATCTGGGGATAGGCAAGGCCCACGTCCTCGCAGGCACAGACCATCAGCCGGCGGCAGGCGCTGACCAGGTCTCCGGCCTCCAGCAGCCGGGCCAGATAGTGGAGCGCCGCGTCCGGGTCGGACCCCCGCATGGATTTCTGGTAGGCCGACACGATGTCGTAGTGCTCGTCCCCTTCCCGGTCATAGCGCATGGCGGTGCGCCGGCAGACCTGACGGATCATATCCAGGGTGATCTGCCTGCCCTCGGGGCCCGGCTGAGCGGCGCTCACCGCGAACTCCAGGCTGCCCAGCGCCTTGCGCATATCCCCGCCGGCACTCTCGGCCAGGTAGTCCTCGGCCTCCTCCTCCATGGTCACCGGCCCCTCCTCCTGGCTCAGCTTCTGGAGCGCATTGCGGATACCCTGGCGGATGTCCTCCTTCTCCAGCGCCTTGAATTCAAAGACGGTGCATCGGGAGAGCAGAGCGTTGTAAATATAGAAATAGGGGTTCTCGGTGGTAGAGGCGATGAGGGTGACGCTGCCGTCCTCAATGCACTCCAGCAGGCTCTGCTGCTGTTTTTTGTTCAGGTACTGAATCTCGTCCAGATACAACAGAATCCCGTTGGCGGCTCCCAGGGTGCCGATCTCGGCCAGCACCGCCTTGATGTCGCTGGTGGAGGCGGATGTGCCGTTGAGTTTGTGCAGGCGCATCCCGCTGTTGTCGGCGATGATGCGGGCCACCGTGGTCTTGCCCACACCGCTGGGCCCGTAAAAGATCATATTGGGCACCCGGCCACTCTCCAGTGTACGCCGGAACACCATCCCCTCCGCCAAAAGATGTCTCTGCCCGCATACTTCCGCCAGGCTGCCGGGCCGCAGCCGCTGGGCCAAAGGCTCATTCATTGTTTCTCCTCCTCGCTGGTTTTGCAGCTCCAGGCCCGGCGGCAGCGTTCCCCGTAGCCGGGACTTACAAATCGGTCGATGGCCAGGCTCAGGCTCCGATTCCAAAAGGCCCACTCATGGCCGCCGTCCCACTCCAGATAGGTGTAATCCAGCGGCAAATCCTGGACATGGCGCCGGAAATTCTGATTTTGCTGATAGATGTGATAGGGCTCATGGTCCTGCCGGCCCACTGTGCACAGGATCTTGGGCTGCCGGGCCCGGGGCAGGCGGCTCAAATTTTCCGCCAGCCGGAACAGATCCTTGTCCGGCGCAAGCTCCAGCTCCCGCCCCAGAATCGGCTCAAACACCTGGCGCACCGCCGGGTTGTCCCGATTCCGGGTCATCAGCCCCATATCCAGGCTGCCGGAAAAGCTGGCAATGCCGGCGTATCGCTCCGGGTGGGTCATGCCCATATACAACGCCCCATATCCCCCCATGGACAGGCCGCACAGGAAATTTTTCTCCCGCTGGCGGGGCAGCCTGAAGATCCGGTCCATCTGGTGGGGCATCTCCCGGGTGAGCCAGGTGTTCCAGGCGGGGCCGTTCACCAGGTTACAGCAAAAGCTGTTGGAGGTGTCCGGGACGATCAGGGCCAGCCCGTTATCGGCCGCCATCCGCAGGGCCGAGGAGGAACAGACCCAGTCGTCCCCGTCGTTGGTATAGCCGTGCAGCAGGGTGAAAACCGCCTGCACCTCCCGGTCGGCCCATTCTGGCCGGTCGCAAGGCAGATACAGCCGCACACTGGTGCGGGCGCCCAGAGCCGCGCTCTTGAATTTACAGTGCAGAAATGCCGTTGTTCTCCCCTTCTCTCTTTTTCATTCTTTATATAAAAATATTATATCGCAAAGACCGCACTCCCTGCAATCGGCGGGCCTGCCGCCAGGAACAACCCAAAAGCATTTTGGCCTCTCTTGCCATTGCTGCCGGCTTCATGCTACAATACATTCGACAAATTTTGTCCGCAGCGGCCCCGGCGGCTGGCGGGAACGATTGGGTGAGGATGTGTATGGAGAAAAAGGAACTGGCCTTGGAAGTGATCCGGCGGCTCAAGGAAGTATACCCGCTGGCAGAGTGTACGCTGGACTATGACCACGCCTGGCAGCTGCTGGTGGAGGTGCGCCTGGCAGCCCAGTGCACCGACGCCCGGGTAAACGTGGTGGTGAAAGATCTGTTTGCCAAATATCCCAGCGTGGATGCTCTGGCAAACGCCACGGTGGAGGAGATTGAGGCCATTGTGAAGCCCTGCGGTCTGGGGCACAGCAAAGCCCGGGACATCAGCCTGTGCATGAAAAAGCTGCGGGACGAATACGGCGGGAAGGTGCCGGACGATTTTGACGCCCTGCTGAGCCTGCCCGGGGTGGGGCGCAAGAGCGCCAATCTGGTGATGGGAGACGTGTTCGGCAAGCCGGCCATTGTCACCGACACCCATTGCATCCGCCTGTGCAACCGCATCGGGCTGGTGGACGGCATCAAGGAGCCCAAAAAAGTGGAGATGGCCCTGTGGAAGATCATCCCCCCCGAGGAGGGCAGCGACCTTTGCCATCGATTTGTGATGCACGGCCGGGCGGTGTGCGACGCCCGCAGCCCCAAGTGTGAGGAGTGCGTACTGCGGGATATCTGCGCCTACGCCAAAGCCGGCGGGAACGGCTGAGCCGCCGCCGGCATACGGATAGGACAGGGAGACAGGGGAAGGGAGGCAAACGCTCATGTTCCATTTCATTCTCAGCATTCTGATCGGCGCACTGTCCGGCTATATTGCCGGCAGGATCATGGACAGCCCGGGTGGATTTTGGCACAATTGGGTGCTGGGCACCATCGGCGGCGTGGTGGGCGGCCTGCTGCTGAGGTTGGTGGGCATCGCCAGCTACAGCCTGCTGGGAGACATCCTGGTCTCGGTGCTGGGGGCCTGCATATTCCTGTTTGCGGGACGGCGGTTTTTCCGCTGAATTTTTGCTGCCGCAAGGGGGCGGAAAAGCGGCTTTTGCCTCTTTTTCGCCCCTTTTTTCTTTAGGCGAAACCGGCACCATAAAAGTGATGAAAACGACCCCTTTCGGGGCGCATACTATCGTCAACCTGCCCTATGGATTCGATTGAAAGGCGGGAAAGTTTGTGATATACTTAACATGTTAGCAACATCTCCCCTTCGCGTGGGAATTTGAGCGGCGCAATATGGGGGCGTCGGCAGATTTTGGGCGGCGGGGAAATTCAGATGGAGAGGAACTGAATTTATGTTCAAGATCTTGAAAAGAAAGGCGCTGAAGCCCACTGTCACCGAACTGGTGATTGAGGCGCCGCTGATCGCCAAAAAGGCGAAGCCGGGGCAGTTCATCATTGTGCGTCCCTTTGAAGATTCCGAGCGCATCCCTCTGACGATCTCCTCTTACGACCCGGAGGAAGGCTCGGTGAGCATCATTTTCCAGGTGGTGGGCGGCACCACCATGGAGCTGAACAGCCTGCCCGAGGGCGGCTATGTGCACGACTTTGTGGGCCCTCTGGGCCGGGCCACCGAGGTGGAAGGCCTGAAGAAGGTGCTGGTGGTAGGCGGCGGCGTGGGCTGCGCCATCGCCCTGCCCATTGCCCAGGAGCTGCACCGGCTGGGCTGTGAAGTGCACAGTGTCATCGGCTTCCGCTCCAAAGATCTGGTGATCCTGGAGGATGAGTTTGCGGCCTGCAGCCAGAAGATGATGGTGATGACCGACGACGGCAGCTACGGCCACAAGGGCGTGGTGACCAATGCCATTGAGACCTTGGTGGCCGAGGGCAACCAGTACGACGAAGTGATCACCATCGGGCCCCTGGTGATGATGAAATTTGTTTGCCTGACTACCAAGAAGCTGGGCCTGAAGACGGTTGTTTCCATGAGCGCCATCATGGTGGACGGTACCGGCATGTGCGGCGGCTGTCGCGTGTCGGTGGGCGGCAAGACCAAATTTGCCTGCGTGGACGGCCCGGATTTCGACGGCCACCAGGTGGATTGGGACGAGATCATCAACCGCAGCGGCATGTACAAGGACTTTGAGGCCCATGCGCGCGAGGCCACCTGCAATTTGCTCAACAAGGAGGTTCAGTGATCATGGCAGTCCAATTCAATATGGATCCCAAAAAGTGCCCCATGCCCAGCCAGGATCCCCATGTCCGCAATCACAACTTCAACGAGGTGGCTCTGGGCTATACCGAGGAAATGGCCGTGGGCGAGGCCAAACGCTGCCTGAACTGCAAGAACAAGCCCTGTGTGGGCGGCTGCCCCGTGGGCATCGACATCCCCGGCTTCATCCACAAGGTGGCCGAGGGGGATTTTGAGGGCGCCTACCAGGTGCTCTCTTCCTCCAGCAGCCTGCCCGCCGTCTGCGGCCGGGTATGCCCCCAGGAGACCCAGTGCGAGGGCGTGTGCACCCGCGGCATCAAGGGCGAGAGCGTGGGCATCGGCCGTCTGGAGCGTTTTGTGGCCGACTGGCACCGGGAGAACGTACATACCGACCCCCAGATGCCGGTTTCCAACGGGCACAAGGTGGCCGTGATCGGCGCCGGCCCCAGCGGCCTCACCTGCGCCGGCGATCTGGCCAAGGCTGGCTACAAGGTCACCATCTATGAGGCCCTGCATGTGGCCGGCGGCGTGCTGATGTACGGCATTCCCGAGTTCCGTCTGCCCAAGGACATCGTGCAGAACGAGATCGACGGGCTGAAAAAGATCGGCGTGGACATTGAAACCAACATGGTCATGGGCAAGGTGCTGACCATCGATGAGCTGATGGGTGAATACGGCTATGAGGCGGTGTATGTGGCCTCCGGCGCCGGCCTGCCCCGGTTCATGAACATTCCCGGCGAGGGGCTGAAGGGTGTGTACAGCGCCAATGAGTACCTGACCCGTACCAACCTGATGAAGGCCTACCTGCCCGACAGCAAGACCCCCATCAAGAAGAGCAAGACCGTGGCCGTGGTGGGCGGCGGCAACGTGGCCATGGACGCGGCCCGCTGCGCCCTTCGCTTGGGCGCCGAGACCGTGTACATTGTATACCGCCGGGGCAAGGAAGAGCTGCCCGCCCGCCGGGAAGAAGTGGAGCACGCCGAGGAAGAGGGCATCATCTTCAAGCTGCTGTGCAACCCTGTGCACATCGACGGGGACGAAAACGGCAATGTGAAGGACATCACCTGCATCCGCATGGAGCTGGGTGAGCCCGACGCCTCCGGCCGCCGCCGCCCGGTGGAGATCCCCGGCAGCGAGTTTACCCTGGATGTGGACACTGTGATTATGGCGCTGGGCACCAGCCCCAACCCCCTGATCCGCAGCACCACCCCGGGCCTGGAGACCAACAAGCACGGCTGCATCGTCACCGATGGGGACGACGGCCTCACCAGCCGGGAGGGCGTGTATGCCGGCGGCGACGCAGTGACCGGTGCGGCCACCGTCATCCTGGCCATGGGTGCCGGCAAGCATGCGGCCAAGGCCATCGATGCGTACATCCAGAATAAAAACAAGAAAGCCTGATTTGGCTTAAAGTTCTAAAAAACGGGAGAAAGCCCCTGGGCTTTCTCCCGTTTTTCATTGTCCCACAGGCCCAAAAATGCTACCATAAAAATACAGAAAAGGCTCAGAAATGTGCCCTGCACTGCCGGTCGCGCCGGTTTGCCCTTGCAGGATATCCTGTGATTTTAAAAGGACTTTCAGGTGATGGATATGAAAAAGATTCTGCCCGCCCTTTTGATCGCTCTTCTGTGCGCCTTATCGGGCTGTGCCGTGAACGCGCCCGCTTCTTCCCCCTCGGTGTCGCCGCCTGCTTCTTATCCTGAGCCGGAGACGCCGGCCTCCTCCTCTCCCCTCTTGGACCTTCACGATCACTATGACCTGCCCGAGAGCGTGGAAATTCTGGATTCTTTTCCCGAGAGAACCGAACCGCCCTATACCGACCGGGCCATGGCCCAGCTGAAAGAGCTCTTCGCCCACGCAATGGCCGGGGAATGGGAGCAGGCCTGCCAGATGGCAAGCAGCAATCCCGAAGCCTTTGACCGCTTTGAAGGGGTAAAAATTTCTGATTTCCAGATCCGAAAAGTGGAGATTCTGGATGCCTATGACACCACCCTTGTGTCCTTTGATCTGACTGTGGAGGAAAGCCAGGATGCGCTGTTTGAGCCCGGCACCACCCCCTGGGTGGCCAAATTGACGGTCAGCGGGAAGGACTGGGCCGAATACATCCTGCCGGAAAGCAGGGTCCGAATCCCTTGCCATCTTGCCCAGCTGGAATCGGCAGAGCTGTTCTGCCATACGCTGGCCAGCTATCTGCCCCAGCTTCGGGGGGATGATTTTACCCCCTATCTGAAGTTGTCCGATGAAACGGAGATGTATTACATGGTGGACCCGGCCTGCTGCGCCCTTGCCCGGGCCAATCTCCCGGAAGTGCCCTATACCCCCGAAACCAAAAGCCCGGAAGCCTTCTATCGGGACGTGGAAAAGGTTTTCGGCGTAGATCTGTGGGGGCTGGACCTGAGCCAATACAGCAGCTATCTGGACTGCCAAATGATCATCCCGGTGGCCAAAGGGGGCAAGTGGGTCTATGCCGCCGTGGCCTACACCAGCCGGGATAGCGACACCCAGACCGTCACCCTGAATCTGTATGCCGATACCATCTGCTGGTCGGTTGCCAGCACCCTGCGCTATACGCTCACCCAAAATGAGGACGGCTCTTACCGGCTGTTGTCGGTGGAAGAACTGTATTCCTCCGGGCATCCCTGGGAGATGGGCAGCGTATAGAGCATAAAAATGGAGCCGGTTTTGAGAAATCCTCTCAAAACCGGCTCCATTTTTATCCGATCCTGTTATCGTTTTTTGCGCCCGATGCCGCAGACTTTTTCTTTTTGGGGGGCGATGCCTCTCTCCCTCTTTTTTCCGGCGCCGGGCCGCCCGATCTGCCCAGCCACGCCCCGGCCATCCCCTGGCCGGCCAGCAGCCCGGTGCCAAAGGCCCAGTGCAGGTTGTAGCCCCCGCAAAGGCCCGCCGCGTCCAAGATCTCCCCCGCCAGGTAAAGGCCCGGGCAAAGGCGGGATTCCAGGGTGATCGGGTCCACCTCCTCCAGGCTGATTCCCCCGCCGGTGACCTGGCAGTGTTCCCAGCCCAGGGTCCCCGTTAGGGGGAATTCCATCCCTTTCAGGGTATCGGCCAGGCGGCGGGCCGTGGGAAGGTCCAGCGGCGCCTTTTCGGGGACTCTGGCCGCCCTGCCCGCCGCCCGGGCCAGCTTCCAGTGGAGCATCCCCTCCAGCCCCTCGCCTGCGGTACATCCCCGCCCACCCTGCCGGCCCAGCCAGGCAGCCAGGCTCTCGGCACTTTTGCCGGGGAAGAGATCCAGCCGGGCAGTGACCCCCTCCCGCTTTGCCGGCGGCAGCATCCCGTAGCTCAGGGAGAGCTGGAAAAAGGGAATGCCGGAGAGGCCGTATTCGGTGAACTGCACCTCGCCGCTCTCCTCAGCCAGCAGCCGGCCCTGGCTGTACAGCCTCGCCCGGGCCTCTGCCCGCACCCCTTTCAGGTCCCGGCAGAGGGGAGAAGAGCTGGTAAAAGCCACAAGCCCCGGCCAGAGGGGGTACACCCTGTGGCCCAGACTTCTGGCCAGCTCCAGCCCTGAGCCGTCCGAGCCCAGGGCCGGGGCAGCCCTGCCGCCCGCCGCCAGCAGCATTCGGGCCGCGGTCAGGGTACTGCCGTCCCGGGCGGTGATCAAAAAGCCCTCCGGGGATTTTTCCAGCCGGACGGCCTCAAAGCCGGTCAGCTCCTCCACCCCCGCCGCCCGCAGGTTCCGGCGCAGGGCCTCCACCACCGTGCCCGCAAAATAGCTGTAAGGGTACATCCGGCCATCCGGCTGGAGATCGCACAGCAGCCCGTGGCCCTCAAAAAAAGCCCGCTGCCGCTCAAAAGGCGCCCCGGCCAGGATGACCTCCAGCCGCCGGGGGGAATGGGTGGCATATCCCGCCGTCGACACGTTCCGATTGCCCAGGTTGCACCGGCCGTTGCCGGTGGCCAGCAGCTTTTTGCCGGGCTTTTCCATCCGGTCGGCCAACAAGACCCTCCGGCCCTGCCCTGCCTTGGCCAGGCTCTCAGCCAGCAGGATGGCCGCCGCCATCCCGGCCGCGCCGCCGCCCAGGATCAGCGCATCCGCCTCTCTGTGATGTTCCATCTCCGCCTCTCCTCACACAATCTGGATGCCCAGCAGCTTGGCCATTTCGGCCGCCTGGAACAGATCCATCCTGACGCCCCGCAGCTCGGCGCAGCTCTCGGACACCCGCAGCCCCTGCACCTGGCAGCCGGCCAGATTCATTCCCGCCAGCATGGTGCCGTAGAGATCGGCCCCCGAGAGATCGCACTTTTCCAGCCGAGTCTTTTTCAGCTGGAGACGGGACAAAAAGCTCTCCTTCAAAAAGCAGTCGGTCAGGGCGCTGTTCTCCCACCGGCTCTCGGAAAAATTGGCCCAGATCAGGCGGCAATCCTCCCACCGGCAGCCCCGGAACACCGAGCCGGCAAACCGGCCCCCCTCGGCCTTGCAGCCCTTCAGGGTACAGTTTTTCCAGTAGCTGTCTTCAAACTGGCTGCCGCTGAGATCGCACCCTTCCAGCACCGCGTCATAAAAGGCCGCCTTGGTAAAATCGCAGTTCAGCAGCCGGCAGTTCACAAACCGCACCTGCTCAAAATCCAGCTTTTCCCCGTCGGCCCCTTCCAGGGTCTCATTCTGAAAGGTGAGGCCTTTGAGGCCCCGTTCTTCCCGCCGGGCCTCTTCCAGCACCTGTGTCAGCATACTTCTCTCCTCACTCCCGGCTCTCCCAGCGAAAGCGGGGGCCCTGCCAGCCCTCCCGCTCCACCCACTCGTTCCACATGGGCAGAGGCCGCACCCAGTAGCCCCTCTCGCCGTAGAGGGCCTGGTACAACACCATGACTTCGCCGCTCTCGCTGTGGCGCACCGGCCCGATCACCCGGTACTGGCCGCCCTTGAAATGGCGATAGTTTCCCGGCAGGGGGAACAGCTCCTTTTTCATCACCAGCCGCAGGTGACCGCCGTATTTTTCCTTCTGGCAGGCGGCCCGGTACCCCTCGGCCTCCAGCGCGCCCCGGCTGTATCGGTTTTGGGGGCTGACGGTGCACCCGAAGCCGATGATCCGGGGCGGGCGGGCCTCCTCGGCCAGCCGCAGCAGACGGCGCTGGATGCCGTTGCCCCGGTACTCAGGGGCCACCACCACCGAGTCCACATTGGCCCAGAGGGGCACCTGGGCCGGGGACAAGCCCAGGTCCCAGCCGTAGTTGTTTTTCTCCTCCCCCGGCCAGACCAGGCTCAGGTAGGCCACCGGCTCCCCGCCGGCCCACAGGCAGAGAAAAAGCCCCTGCTCCATCTGGCAGGCCATCTCCTGCCGGGTGGAGGGCACATACCACTCCGGCTCGTCCATGCCGGCCAGCACCCGCTGCTGGAGCCCATCCAGGGCGGGGATCTCCTCCGGGCGGCCAAAACGAAGGGCCAGCACCTGCTGGCAGGGCTGGCCCCGGAATTTTTCAATCGAAAAATCCTTGCTCATTTCACGGCAACGCACTCGATCTCCACCAGGCCGGCCTTGGGCAGGGCGGCAACCTGGAAGCAGCTGCGGGCGGGGCGATGATCGCCGAAAGCCTCGGCGTAAATGCCGTTGACCACGCCGAAATCGTTCATGTCGGCCAGCAGAACGGTGGTCTTGACCACATCCTGCATGGTCATGCCGGCGGCCTCCAGGATGGCGGCCATGTTGGCCAGGGACTGCTTGGTCTGAGCCTCAATGCCCTCGGGCAGAGCGCCGGTCACAGGGTCGAGACCCAGCTGGCCGGAAACATACAGGGTGTTGTCGCACAGCTGGGCGTGGCAGTAGGGGCCCACGGCGGCGGGAGCATTCTGAGCGGTGATGACCTTTTTCATTTTTCCAAATCCTCCAAAAAATTTTTTCGCATTTTGCGATCTGCAAGGAACATTATAGCACAAAAGTGAAACGAGTTGTGCTATAATAGCAAAAGATTCGTCAAAAGATTTTCGCCGCCCAAAGCAAACTGTCGTTGCATCCTGTTTTTTCGGCCTATGGGGCCGATAAAATGTCCCGGCGGCCCGCGGGGCGAATCGCAAGAGGGGGTCTCAGGGCCCGCCTGGGCCGTATATCGGCCTTTGCAGGCGATCCCGGAGGCTTTTTTTGAGGGAAGGAGCAATGGAATGATGCAGCAACAACCGGCCGAGAGCCCCGTCCTGGGCGGTGCTCTCATCTCCTCCCAGGTGGTGGAACAGCTGCTGGAGGAGATGCGCACCGGCTGCTATGCCCAACGGTCCCGCCTGCCCGCCGAGGTGGAGCTGGCAGCCCACTTGCAGGTGAGCCGCACCGTGGTGCGGGACGCCCTGAGCGAGATGGAGCGGGAGGGCTTTGTGGAGCGGGTGCGGGGCATCGGCACCGTCATCAACCGTCCGGCCCTGGCTCTGAAGGGCCGGATGGATCAGAAATTCGAGTACAACGCCATGATCCGGGCGGCGGGGCGCCAGCCCAATGTGGACATGGTGAGCACCACCCAGACGCCGGCCACCCCGGAGATGGCCGAACTGCTGCAGATCGAGCCGGGCAGCCCCCTGCTCACCATCCACAAGCGGATCAAAGCAGACGCCCAGCCGGTGATCTATTCCATCGATCACCTGCCGCTGGCCCTTTTCAAGGGGGAAAAGCCGGAGCGTCTGGACCTGACCGCGCCGATTTTCGAAATTCTGGAAAATTTCTGCGGCCAGACCGTGACCAGCACCATTGCCCATGTAAAGGCGGTATGTCCCAACGCCGCTCTGAGCCGCACCCTGTCGCTGGGGGGCGGCGAGGCCCTGCTCTTGCTGGATGAGGTGTGCAGCACCCGGCTGTGCCAGCCGGTGCTCCATTCCTACAGCTATTACACGTCCTTCTTTGATTTTTCTCTTCTCCGCAAGCTGTTTTGAGGTGCGGCCGCCGGCCGCAGAAAGGAGCGTTATGCGTCATCTGATCGACCCCCTGGATTTTAGCAAAGAAGAGGTGGACAGCCTTCTGGATCTGGCTGATCGGATCCAGGCGGACCCGGAGGCCTACCAGGAGGTGGCACGGCACAAAAAGCTGGCAACCCTGTTTTACGAGCCCAGCACCCGCACCCGCCTCTCCTTTGAGGCCGCCATGCTGAACCTGGGAGGCAGTGTTCTGGGCTTTTCCAGCGCCGACTCTTCCAGCGCCTCCAAGGGCGAGAGCGTGGCCGACACCATCCGGGTGATCAGCCACTATGCCGACATCGCCGCCATGCGCCACCCCAAGGAGGGCGCGCCCCTGCGGGCTTCTCGCTATGCGGGCATCCCGGTGATCAATGCGGGCGACGGCGGCCATCAGCACCCCACCCAGACCCTCACCGACCTGCTCACCATCCGCCGGCGCACCGGCCGGCTGGAAAACCTCACCATCGGCCTGTGCGGAGACCTGAAATTCGGCCGCACGGTGCACAGCCTGATCAAGAGCCTCACCCGCTACGAGGGCATCCGATTCATCCTTATCAGCCCCGAAGAACTGCGGCTGCCAGACTACATCGTCAACGATGTGCTGAAGGCCCACAACGTGCCCTTTGAGGAGACCCGCAGCCTGGAGGGCGCCCTGCCCCGGCTGGACATCCTGTACATGACCCGGGTGCAGCGGGAGCGGTTCTTCAACGAGGAGGACTATGTGCGCCTGAAAAACAGCTACATTCTCACTGCCCGCAAGATGGAGCTGGCCCCCGCCCACATGGCGGTGCTGCATCCCCTGCCCCGGGTGAACGAGATTGAGCTGAGCGTGGACGACGACCCCCGGGCCGCCTATTTTGAGCAGGCCAAGAACGGCGTGTATGTGCGCATGGCCCTCATCATGACCCTGCTGGGCCTGCCCGACCCCAAAGCCAAACAGGAGGTAACAGAATGCTGAACATTGACGAAATCCAGAACGGCATCGTGATCGACCACATCCAGGCCGGCACCAGCATGCACCTGTACGATCTGATGGGGCTGGACGCGCTGAACTGCGGGGTGGCCATCATCCGAAACGTGCGCTCCAACAAGATGGGCAAGAAGGACATCATCAAGATCGAGGGGGACACCACCGGCCTGAAGCTGGACGTGCTGGGCTATCTGGACCCCAACATCACCATCGCCGAGATCCGGGACGGAAAGATCGTGCGCAAGCAGAAGCCCTCCCTGCCCAAGCGACTGGTGAACGTGGTGCGCTGCAACAATCCCCGCTGCATCACCAGCATCGAGGAGGAATGCGACCACATCTTTGAGCTGAGCGAGAACGGCCGCTATCGCTGCATCTACTGCGAGCAGGAATTGCAGGTAAAACCCCGCTGAGTTTTCTTCTGAGTACGCCAAAGGGCGCGCGCTTTGTACAAAAGCGCGCGCCCTTTTTTGTTCAGCCGGGCGCCCCCGCCGCGGCGGTCTCTCCGCTTTTGGCTTCCAGCACCACCTGGTCGCCTTCCACCTGGGCCACAAAGCTGCCCCCCGGCAGGGCCGTGCCCTCGGCGATCTTGTCGGCCAGGGCCTGTTCCACCGCCCGGCCCACCACCCGGCGCAGCTGCCGGGCCCCGTAGGGCGAGGAAGCCTGGCGGGCCAGCAGGGCGGGCAGCAGGCTGCTGTGGTCCAGCTGGTAACCGTTGGCCCGGGCCCGCTGCTCCAGCTGGCAGAGCTGCTTTTCCGCAATGCAGGTCAGCTCCGGCTGGCCCAGGGGCTCAAACACCACGATCTCATCCATCCGGCCCAGAAGTTCGGGGCGGAAATAGCTTTTGGCCTCCTCGATGGCCTGGCGCCGCCGGTTTTCCGCCGCCCCCTCCGGGGTGCCGAAGCCCACCGGCCCGGTCTGGCCCGAGAGGAATCGGGCTCCCAGGTTGGAGGTGAGCAGCACAATGGTGTTGCGGAAATCCGCCGTGCGGCCCATGGAGTCGGTGAGGCAGCCGTCCTCCAGAATCTGCAGCAGGATGTTCTGCACATCCCCGTGGGCCTTTTCAATCTCATCAAAGAGCACCACGCTGTAGGGCCTGCGGCGCACCGCCTCGGTGAGCTGGCCCCCCTCCCCGTGGCCCATATAGCCCGGAGGCGCCCCCATCAGCCGGGAGACTGTGAAGCTCTCGTGGTATTCGCTCATATCAAATTTCAAAAGAGCCTTCTCACTTCCAAACCAGCACTCGGCCAGGGTCCTGGCCAGGTAGCTTTTGCCCACCCCGGTGGGGCCCAGAAAGAGCATGGCCCCCATGGGGCGTCGTCCGTCCCGCAGGCCGGTGCGGCTGCGGCGGATGGCCCCCGCCACCGCCTGCACCGCCCGGGGCTGGCCCACCACCTTCTCGGCCAGCCGCTCCTCCAGCTTTTCCAGCTTCTGGCGCTGCTGCTCGGTAATCCGGCTCACCGGCACCCCGCTGGCCCGGCTCACCACCCGGGCAATCCGCTCCGCCGTCAGCTGGGGCCGCTCCTCGCCGGGCACCCGGTCGATCCGCAGGCTGGCGGCCGCCTCGTCCAGCAGGTCCACCGCCTTGTCGGGCAGATACCGGCCGTTGAGATACCGCACCGAGAGATCCACCGCCGCATCGATGGCCTCCTGGGCGATCTTCACCCCGTGATAACTCTCGTACCGGGGGGCCAGCCCCCGCAGGATTTCCCGGGCCGCGGCGGGGGTGGGCTCTTCCACCACCACCTGACCAAAGCGCCGGTCCAGGGCTGCGTCCTTTTCAATGCACTTGCGATACTCCTCCCGGGTGGTGGCCCCGATGATCTGCACCTCGCCCCGGGCCAAAAGAGGCTTTAGGATGCTGGCCGCGTCGATGGCGCCCTCGGCGGCCCCCGCCCCCACAATCACATGGATCTCGTCGATGAAGAGGATGGTGTTCTTCTCCCGGCCCAGTTCTTCCAGCAGATTCTTGAACCGCTCCTCAAAATCCCCCCGGTACTTGGTGCCCGCCACCATGGCCGCCATATCCAGGCTCACCAGCCGCTTGTTCTGGAGGCTTTCAGGTACCCGGCCATCGGCAATGCGCTGGGCCAGAGCCTCGGCCAGGGCGGTCTTGCCCACCCCCGGCTCCCCCACCAGGCAGGGGTTGTTCTTCTGGCGGCGGCAGAGGATCTCCACCATCCGCTCCAGTTCCTGCTGGCGGCAGAGCACCGGGTCCAGCACCCCTTCCATGGCCAGACGGGTCAGGTCCTTGCCGTACTTGTCACACAGCCGCCCCGCCTTGGCGTAGGTCACCCGGGGCGCGGAGGCGATGTTGTACTGGCCGGAGAGCTGGCGGCACTCCCGGGCGGTGGAGGTGAGCTCTACCCCCATCTGGGTCAGCCAAAGGCTGGCCATACAGGTGGAGTCCTCCAGCATGGCACAGAGCAGGTGGGAGTTTTCCGCCTCCCTGCGCCGGGCCGTCTGGGCCCCCAGCACCGCAAATTCCATGGCCTTCTGAGCCTCGGGCAGCAGATCGCCCCCCTTGAGCCGCAGGGGCCTGTCCTGCCCCAGCTGACGCACCTTCCACTCCACCTGCTCCACCGTCACATTCTTGGTGCGCAAAAAACAGGCGGCCATATCCGAGGGCTGCAGCAGAATGGCCCACAACAGATGGCCAGTGCCCGCCTTGGGCAGCCCCTGCTCGCCGGCCAGCTGCAACGCCCGCACCACCGTCTGGGTGGCGCTTTTGGAAAAACCCTTGTATCGAAACATTCTCTCCCTGCGCTTTCCCGGGGCCGTAGGTTGGTTTCAGAGGCCCCGCCTCTTGCAGTATGGGCCCCCCGGGCGCAAAAAAATCCCCCCGGGAAAAATGTCTTTCCCGAGGGGACGGTTTTTATAGGTTCAGGCCTGCCGGGCCAGCGCCTCTTCCAGCGCCAGGGCGATCTGGTCCGGGCAGGAAGTGGCCTTGCGGCCGCAGCGGATGCCCTTCATGCGGGCGATGGCCTGGTAGGCGTCCATCCCCTCCACCAGAGAGCAGATGCCTTTCAGGTTGCCGTCGCAGCCTCCCAGCACCTGGATCTTCTGGATTTTTCCTTCCTCGGTGAGCTCCACTCTGGTGGCCATGGAGCAGGTGCCCTGATTTTTGCGGGTGTATTCCATTGTTTTATTCTCCTTTTTCGTTTGTCTCTTTCCGTTTTTGGGCCAGCCGGCGGATCCGCTCCAGCTGGTCGTCCCCGGTGACGCAGGTGCCCACCGGGTGGGGCCGCTTGGAGTTGGAGCCGTGATAGTCGGTGCCGCCGGTGACGATCAGGTCATACTCCCGGGCCAGCTGCCGCAGCTCTTCCTTGTCTTCGGGGGTGTTGCGGGGATGTTCGATCTCCACCCCGTCGATCCGCCCCTCCCGGGCCAGCTGGTGCACCAGGGGCATGCTGTGGTAGACGCTGGGGTGAGCAAAGATCACCACGCCCCGGCAGGCCCGAATCAGCTCCAGTACATGGTCCACCGTCTCGTACTTGGGGGTGTGGATCACCTTGCCCCGGTAGGGGCGCAGGTTGAACAGCTCCTTGTACAGGTCTCCGTAGATGGTGTCGGCCAGACCGATCTCATAGAGGGCCCGCATGATGCCGGATTTGTACAGCACCCCGCTGTCTTTGGCATATTCCAGGGCCTGGGCGGTGGTGAACTGGGGATACATCCCCTCCAGCTCCCGGGCGCTTTGCAGACAGCACTCGTTGCGCCGCCGGGCCATAGTCTCGCAGTGCTCCTGCAGGGCGGCGCAGTCGTCGGGCCAGTAGCAGAGCAGGTGGACCCGGTGGTCCCGCTCGTAGTCGTAGGCAGTGAGCTCGGTGGCGGGGATCAGCTCCACCCCCTCCTGGCTGGGATGCCGGCGGGCATAGCGCACCGAGAGCAGGCTGTCATGGTCGGAAATGGCCAGGCTGGTCAGCCCGGCCCGGGCCGCGTAAAAGGGGAGCATCTCCGCCTTTACCGACCCGTCGGAAAATGTGGAATGGGTGTGCAGATCTCCGGGCATTCCGATAAGTCCTTTCTGTGTTCAAAATGGGGCCAGGCCAAAAAAGCAGCGCCGCCCGAGGCGGCGCCGTCATGGTTTGCCGGGTCAGCGGCCCAGCCGGGGGGTGGCGTTCACAAAGCCGCTCTCCAACTGCTCACCCATGGACAGGCTCTTGGCCGTGCCCAGGGCCACGCAGTTGATGGGGTCGGGGGAAAGCTCCACCTTCACCTTCAGCTGCTCGCTCAGGTATTCCGGCAGGCCTTGCAGCTTGCTGCCTCCGCCGGTGAGCATAATGCCGTTGCGGTAGATATCGCCCGCCAGTTCCGGCGGGGTCTTTTCCAGCACCTGGTGGGCGGCAGTGGAGATCTGTTCCACCAGAGGCAGGATGGGCTCGTACAGGTCCTGGGTGGTGATGGTGATCTTCTGGGGCAGGCCGGTGATCAGGCTGCGGCCCTTGGTCTCCATGCTGGCGCTGAAATCCTTCTGGGGGCAGCAGGCGACCTCTTTTTTCAGGGTCTCGATGGTGCGCTGGCCCACCGCCACGCTGAACTTCTGCCGCACAAACTTGATGAGCTCCTCATCAAAGGTGTTGCCGGCCACCGCCAGCCCGGCCGAGAGCACCTTGCCCCCCAGGCTGATCACCGCGATGTCGGTGGTGCCGCCGCCGATGTCCACGATCATCCGACCGTCCGGCTGGAGGATGTCCAGCCCGCTGCCCAGAGCCGCCGCGATGGGCTCGTCGATCAGGTACACCTGCCGGGCCCCGGCCGAGACCACCGCCTCCACCACCGCGTCGCTCTCAATGCCGGTGATGGCCGCCGGCACACACACCGCCACCCGGGGTTTCATCATCCGGGCGTTGTACACCTTCTTCACAAAGCTGCTGATCAGCTCCTTGGTGAGGGTGTGGTTGGAGATGACCCCGTCCTTCAGGGGGCGGATGGCCGAGATATAGCTGGGGGTGCGGCCCACCATGGCCAGGGCATCGTCGCCCACCGCCAGCACCTTGTTCTTCCGGTTGTCGTAGGCCACCACGCTGGATTCGTTCAGGATGACTCCCTCCCCCTCCACCGCAATGATGATGGAGGTGGTGCCCAGGTCGATGCCGATGTCGTAGTTGTTCAAAATGCTCTCCTCTTTCTCTCCCCCGGCAGGCTCCCGCCGCCGGTTTCTATCCAATCAGGGGCCCGCCGGGCCCTCAGGGTGTCTTTGGTTTTTGGGGCGGCTCGATCTCCGAAGCCGCGGCGCTCACCCCAAACACCTCCAGCGCCCCGGCCTCCAAAAGGGCCCGGGCCGCCTCGCTGACGGTGGCGCCGGTGGTGATCACATCGTCCACCAGCAGAATCCTCCGCCCCTCCAGCCGCTGAGGGCTGGCCGCCTTCATGGAATGGAGGGGATTCACCAGTCGCTCCTCCCCCGAAAGGCCGGTCTGGGGCTTTGCCTGCCGGCTGCGCACCAGCGCCCCTTTTTCAAAGGGCAACCCCAGCGCCTCGGCCAGGGCGGCAGCCATCCGGGCGGTGCTGTCATAGGGCCGGTCGGCGCGGCTGGAGGGCACCGAGACCACCCGGTCATAGGGCAGCCGGGGCCCCGGATAATTCAGGGTTATTATACCATGCCGCACCTCGAAAGTACAGCCGAAAAGCCGCCGGGCCAGGGCGTACCCGAACTCCCGGCCATACCAGGGCCGGCCTCCGTGCTTCATTTCCAGAATGGCCCGGCGGGCCGGGTCTTTATACAGGAAAAGGCTGGCCGCCCCCTCCAGATTTTCCAGCTTGTGCTCGGTGGCAGGCAAGAGGAAAGGCCGGTGCAGGATCTCTTCGGCCCGGGGCAGACATTCCTCACAGCGGGGCTGCCAGCCGATCACCGCCCCGCAGAAGGGACACCGGCGGGGAAAGACCAGGTCATAGGCCGCCCGTGCGGCACCCCGCCAGAGCTGCTCAGCCCTCATGAGGTGCCTCCCCCGCCGGCATGGCCCGTTTCAGCAGCTCTCCCAGGCCGCTGTAGCGCAGGTTCTGGCGCACATTCTCTACCATCCGGCGGACGGTGGGGGTGCCTCCCGCCAATACGCAGAGCTTTTTGGCCCGGGTGACGCCGGTGTAGAGCAGGTTGCGGTAGCAGAGCTTTTCAGGCACCTCGCTCACCGGCAGCACCACGGCGGGAAACTCGCTGCCCTGGCTCTTGTGGATGGTCACCGCATAGGCGGGCTCCAGTTCATTGAGCTGCTCGGCGGTGTATACCAGGACCCGGTCATCCATCCGCACCTTCAGGCTGCGCTGGCCCGGGTTCACCTCCAGGATGATGCCGATGTCCCCGTTGAAGGCGCCCACGCCGGCCTCGCCCCCCTCCCGCTCGTAGGGGATGTCGTAGTCGTTGCGCACCTGCATCACCTTGTCCCCCACCCGGAAGATCTGCTCGCCGGCCTTCAGCTCCGACTTGCCGATGGAGGGCGGGTTCAGGATCTCCTGGAGCCGCTGGTTCAGCTGGCGGGTACCCGAGGGGCCCATCTTGGTGGGGCAGAGCACCTGGATGTCCCGCACCGGGTCAAAGCCGTAGCTCTTGGGCAGGCGGGCGGATACCAGATCACAGATCAGCTGCTGGCAGGCCATGCCCCCCGCCTTGAGGAAGAAGAAATCGTCCTCCCGCCCGCCGCTCTCGGGCATCTGGCCGGTGACGATGCGGTGGGCATTGGCCACGATGAGGCTGCTGGCCGCCTGGCGGAAGATCTGGGTCAGGCAGACCGTGGGCACCACCCCGCTGCGGATGACCTCCCCCAGGATATTGCCGGGGCCCACGCTGGGCAGCTGGTCGGCGTCTCCCACCATGATGATGCGGCAGCCCCGCTTGAGGGCCGCCAGCAGGCTCTGGAACAGCTTCACATCCACCATGCTCATCTCATCCAGGATGATCACATCGCACCGCAGCAGGTTTTTCTCGTTGTGGATGAAGTGGAGCACCCCGCCGGAATAATCCACCTCCAACAGGCGGTGGATGGTGGAGGCCTTGTGGTCGGTGAGCTCGCTGAGCCGCTTGGCCGCCCGGCCGGTGGGGGCGCAGAGGGCCACCCGGTCGGCCTGGTTTTCAAACAGGGCCAGGATGGCGTTGACGGTGGTGGTCTTGCCGGTGCCCGGCCCGCCGGTGAGCACCAGCACGTTGCTGGTGAGGGCGGTGCGGATGGCCTGCCGCTGCAAGGGGGCGTACTCCATCCCCCGGCTGCGCTCCAGCACCCGGATATTCCGATCCAGATCCGCCGGGGCCGCGGGGGTACGGCAGGCAAGGTCCGCCAGCCGGGCCGCAATGTCCTCCTCGGCGCTGAGCAGCTCCGGCAGATAGATGTACTCGCCCCCGGACATCTGGCGGCTCTTCAGCTCTCCCGCTTCCAGGGCCTCGTCCAGGTGATCCTCCACCGCCTGGTCCTCCACCCCGATGAACTGGGCGGTGGTGGCCGCAAGGCGGCTGCGGGGCAGACAGGTGTGGCCGTTGCCTGCGTTGTGGCGCAGCACATACAAAAGGGCCGCCCACACCCGCAGCCGGTTTTCCCCGCCCATCTGCAATTCCGCCGCGATGGAGTCCGCCAGGGCAAAGCGCATTTGCAGCGGCTCGCCGCAGAGCAGGTAAGGGTTCTGGGTGAGGGCCTCCAGGGTGTGGGGCCCGAAGGCGTTGTACACCGCCATGGCCCGAGGCGCGCTCACCCCGAACCGGGCCAGCCAGGCCACTACCTCCCGGGCGCCGAACATTTTCTTGAACTCCTCGCTGATGCGCAGAGCCTTTTCGCCGCTGATGCCCTTGATGTCGGTGAGGCGGCGGGGCTCCTGGGCGATCACGTCCAGGGTCTTGTCCCCAAAGCGGGCCACCAGCTTTTTGGCCGTGGCCGGCCCGATGTAGGGCAGCGCCCCCGCCGACAGGTAAGCCAGAATGTCCTGCACCGCCTGGGGTACGCTGGTCTCGCAGGCCACCGCCCGGAACTGCTCCCCATAGGTGGGGTGGCTCTCGAAATTGCCGTGGGCCACCACGCTCTCCCCGATGTGCACCTGGCCCACCACGCCGGCCACCTCGTAGTACTCGCCGCCGCTCTCCACCTCAAACACCGTATAGCCGGTATCCTCATTTTCAAAGATCACATGGACCACCCGGCCCTCCAGCCGGCTGGTGCCCTCGGTGCTCTCCATCCCGCTCCACCTCTTTCCCGTTCTGACGCATACAAATTTATTATACCGTGCCACCGCCTTTTTGTAAACGAGCCCGGGGGACAGAAAAAGCCCCGGGAAGCTGCTTCTTCCCGGGGCTTTTGGGGGTTATTCCAGGGCTGCTTTCAGGGCGTCCACCATGTCGGTTTTCTCCCAGGCCACGCCCAGGTCCTCCCGGCCCATATGGCCGTAGGCGGCCAGGGCCCGGTAGATGGGCTTGCGCAGGTCCAGCCGGCGGATGATGGCGGCCGGGGTCAGGTCAAAGACCTTCTCCACCGCCTGCTCAATCTTCTCGTCCTCCACCGTGCCGGTGCCGAAGGTGTCCACCATGATGCTCACCGGCTGGGGTACGCCGATGGCGTAGGCCACCTGTACCTCGCACTTCTTGGCCAGGCCCGCCGCCACGATGTTCTTGGCAACCCAGCGGGTGGCATAGGCGGCGCTGCGGTCCACCTTGGAGGGGTCCTTGCCGCTGAAGGCGCCGCCGCCGTGGCGGGCATAGCCGCCGTAGGTGTCCACAATGATCTTGCGGCCGGTGAGGCCGGTGTCACCCTGGGGGCCGCCCACCACAAAGCGGCCGGTGGGGTTGATGTAGTACTTGGTGTTCTCATCCAGCAGATGGGCGGGCACCACCGCCTTGATGACCTTTTCCATCACGTCGGCCTTGAGCCGCTCCATGCTCACATCAGGGCTGTGCTGGCTGGAGATGACCACCGCGTCCACCCGCACCGGGCGGCCGTCCTCATATTCCACGGTCACCTGGCTCTTGCCGTCGGGCCGCAGATAATCCATCTCGCCGCTCTTGCGCACCTGGGTGAGGCGGCGGGCCAGGGCATGGGCCAGGCTGATGGGCAGGGGCATCAGTTCGGGGGTCTCGTCGCAGGCAAAACCGAACATCATGCCCTGATCGCCGGCACCGCCCACCTCGTCGTTGGTGCCCAGGGCAATGTCCGGGCTCTGGCCGTCCAGGTTGGAGATGACGCCGCAGGTATCGCAGTCAAAGCCATATTTGGCGCGGGTATAGCCGATGCTGCGGATCACGTCCCGGGCAATGGTGGGGATGTCCACATAGCAGGTGGTGGTGATCTCCCCCATCACATGCACAAGTCCGGTGGAACAGGCCGTCTCGCAGGCCACCCGGGCGCCGGGGTCCTTGGCCAGGATGGCGTCCAGCACCGCGTCGCTGATCTGGTCGCAGATCTTGTCGGGATGCCCCTCAGTGACCGACTCGGAAGTGAAAAGATGTCTTGCCATGGCAATTTGCCTCCTTTTGTTTGTACCAGAACAGGCAACTTGCCGGAAACAAAAACGCCCGCAGCCGAAAGCCGCGAGCGTTGTACGCTTATCTTTCGGTTTCCCGCAGGATTTGGCACCTTGCAACAATGCAGGTTGCCGGGCTTCACAGGGCCTGTTCCCTCTGCCGCTCTTGATAAGTTGCTATTCTGTTTTGTATGCGAGTGCTATCATACCACAGCGGGGCGGCGCTGTCAATAAAAAAACAGGCGATTTTTTGTATAAAGCCACGAAAATGCCCGCCCTGGCCGGTACAGCTCAAAACCGGCCAGGGTGGGCGCAGGGAATGCCGCCTGGGCCCTCAGCGCCGTCCGTGCAGCACCGGCGAGAGGGGCTTGTAGATCAAAAAGGTCAAAAGGGAGTCGATGGCCCCCTTGGCCAGAGTAAAGGGCAGGTTGAAGACGATGAGGGCTTCCAGCAGGCCGTCGGTGCCCGGGCGCAGTACCTGGTAGGCTGCGATGATCTGGTCCAGCCCGCCAAAGAGCTTGGCATATACCGGGTAGCTGATGTAATAGTTCACCGGCACGCTCACCAGCGCCATGACCACCGCCCCCACCGCCGCGGCCAGGATGGCCGTCCGGCGGCTCTTCTTCTTTTTATAAATCAGGCCGGCGATCCCCACAAAGACCGCCCCCAGCAAGAAGTTGCACAGCTCCCCGATGCCGCCGGTGCTGCCGTGGAACAGCAGGTTGAAGAAATTCTTGATAAAGCAGACCAGGACGCCATAGGAGGGCCCCAGGCTGAAGGAGGCCAGCAGGGCCGGCAGTTCGGACACATCCATCTTCACAAAACTGGGGATGACCGGCAGGCTGAAGTCCAAAAACATCAGAAGTGCCGCCACTGCCGAGAGCATGGCCGCCACAGTGAGTTTGCGGGTTTTGGTTTGACTTTCGCTCATGTATCGTTTCCTCCCGGGCCGCCGCTTGGCCGGCCCTTTTGTGAAACGGGTTTCGGGGCGCGGCCCGAAGAGCAGAAATGCCCTTTTGCGCACAGCGCAAAAGGGCACAGCAAACAAGGGTTCTCCGCTGCTGTTTCTTTCATCCGGACTGTACCGTCGGCTCTGGATTTTCACCAGATCAGCCCCGCCAAAGGCGCGGGCTCGTGGGCTTTACCACCGGTGGGGACTCTCACCCCGCCCTGAAACAACGTTTCTGATGATTTGATTTTCGGGATACGGGCTTTTCAGCCCACTTTGTCCACCCGCTCCAGCACGGCCAGGTCGTAGGGCTCATACACGACCTTCTTGTAGGCATCCACATCCATGACGGTGCCGTCCCAGTCGGAGTGGATCTCCCCGTTCTGCTTGATGAGCACATCGTACAGGATGGCGTAGGTGACGCCGTCCGCCGGGTCTTTCTCGATGATGGTGGAATAGGGCAGGGTCTTGTGGTAGGTCAGCTCCATGCCCTTGTAGTCGAAGTGGAAGCCGCAGCGCATCCGGCAGCCGTCCAGCCCGGTGTACCGGGAGATCTTTTTCAGGTCCGCCAGGATCTTGTCGTGGTCCCGGTCATAGAGGTTTTCCGGGGTGGTGGCGGTGTAGTCAAAGCGGAACTGGATGGACGCGCCGGGCACCTTGTAGAACCGCTCCAGATAGGGCACCAGCTGGTCGGCGGGGTAGTCCTTGTAGAGCACGCAGTTGATGCGGAAAGGCACTCCAAGCTTGGCCAGCAGCCCGTCGTTGGACTCCACCACATAGTGCTGCATATGGCGGGACACATTGATGCAGGTGATCTTGTCCCGGTTGCGGCGGGTGAAGGCTATGATGTCCTCCTCGCTGTTGATTTTGGACACCGGCAGGGTGGTGTTGATATACACCTTGTGGGTCTTGGGCACGCAGTCCAGCATCTGCTGGAAAACCGGCAGGTTGGCAAAGGGCTCGCCACCGGTAAAGACAAAGTCACAATAAGGGGTGATGGCGTCCAGCCGGCGGATGCTTTCCATGATTTTCTCTGCGGAAAAACCATCCATGCAGGCGTACTCTTCCTTATTGATGCAGAAAGGACATCGGTTGCCGCAGTCGTAGGGCACAAACACCGTGACCGTAGCGCCGCCTTCCCTTGTCTTATAGGGGTATTTCATGGGGAGCAGCTCCTTTCGAGGGCAAAACAATCGCGGTGATGGACCGCGAAAAAACCGCAGTGCGGCAAATAGATTCAAAACATTACTATATTATCATATGATTCCCGTTTTTTCAAGAATCCGCCCCCGCAAAAGCCGCCTTTTTGGCCGATCTCAGAGGGGATATTTGGGTTTTCGGCCCTCCAGCACATCCAGAATCTGCTCCACACAGGCCATCCCCACCGTGTACAGCGCGTCGTCGGTGTTGGCGCCGAGGTGGGGGGTGCCCACAAAGTTGGGCAGGCTGAAAAGGGGATTGTCCTTGGTGGGCGGCTCCTGGCAGAACACGTCGCAGGCCGCCCCGGCGATCTTTCCCTCTTTCAGGGCCCGGTAGAGGGCCTCTTCGTCCACCAGGGCCCCCCGGGCCGTGTTGATGAGGCAGGCGGTGGGCTTCATCAGCTCCAGCTGGGCCTGGCCGATCATCCCCCGGGTGTCCTCGGTGAGGGGCATGCCCAGGCTCACCACGTCGGCATTTTGCAGCACCGTCTCCTTGTCCGGGGCCCAGCCAAGCCCGTAGCTTTGGGCCTTCTCGGGGGTGAGGCTGCGGCTCCAGGCCAGGGTCTCCATCCCGAAGCCGTCCCGCAGGATGGCGGCGGTGCGGCGGGCGATCTCCCCCGCCCCCAGGATGCCGAACACCTTGCCCCGCAGATCAAAACCGTTGAGCAGGGTCATGCTCTCGGCCTGACGGCCCTCATCGATGAGCTGGCGGGCGTACACAATCTTCCGGGCCAGAGCCAGGGTAAGGCCCACTGCCAGCTCGGCCACCGCGTTGGCGTTGAGATGGGGGGCGTACACCACCTGGATGCCCCGCCGGCGCACCTCGGGCAGGTCCAGCCCGTCTGTCCCGGTGCCGTGCACCGCAATCACCTTCAGGTTGGGCATTTTGTCCAGCTCTTCCTTGCCGATGTGCAAAATCCGGCTCAGCAGGCCATCTGCTTCCCCCACCCGGTCCCAATCGCTGATAATCTCGGCCTTCTGGGCCAGGGCCCGGTAGGCCTTGGGATGGATGCTCTCGCAGAGAAATACCTTCATGGCTTGTGTCTCCCTCTTTTTCTTTTTTACATCTGTTGCAGGGTGTTGAGCATGGCGGGGATCAGCTGCTTTTTGCGGCTCACCACACCGGGCAGCACATAGGTTTCTCCTTCTTTCCGGCAGCCGAAAGCGGCGGTGAGCAGTTCCTCTGCCCCCTCGCCGGCACAGAGCACCTGGCTGCTCTCCTCCTGCACGCTGGTGAGCATGAAAAAGATCATCTGCACGCCCTCCCGCTTGAGGGCCTCCGGCAGGTAGGGGCCCAGCAGTTCCGCCGCCCTGCGCCGGTTCTTTTCGCTCATGTAGCTGCCCTGGCCCACCCCGAAGCGCAGGTCCCCGTGGGTGAAGATCTTGAAGTCCTGGAAGAACACATCCTCGGCGGCCCGACCGTCCAGGTTCTCTCCCGCCTCAAACATCTCGTTGGCCAGCGCCTGGATCTCCACCCCGGCCAGCCTGGCCAGCTCCCCGGCGGCGTTTTCGTCCTGGCGGGTGCAGGTGGGCGAGCGGAAAGCCAGGGTGTCCGAGAGGATGGCGCTGAGCAGCAGCCCCGCCATATCCGGCTCGATCTCCACCCCCGCCTCCCGGTACATCTGGTAGACGATGGTGGCGGTGCAGCCCACCGGCTGATTGCGGAAAAAGACCGGGCCGCTGGTCTCCAGGCTGCCCAGGCGATGGTGGTCGATCACCTCCAGGATCTCGGCCTCCTCATACCCCTCCACGCACTGGGTCTTCTCGTTGTGGTCCACCAGGATCAGCTGCTTGCGCTGCAAGTTCAGCAGGTTGCGGCGGCTGATGAGGCCCAGGTACTTGCCCTTGGCGGTGTGCACCGGGAAGTAGACATGCCGCACCCGGCTCATCACCTTTTTGGCCTCCTCCACGGGGGTAGTGGGCAAAAAGCTCAGAAGCCGCTCGTAGGGGGTCATGTGGGCGCAGATGGGCACGCTCTGCTTGATGAGGCAGGAGGCGGCGTAGGTGTCATAGGGGGTGCTGATGAGGGTGCAGCCGTGGGCGGCGGCCATCTTGACGATGGTCTTGGCCACCGCCGACCCCATGCAGACCACCACGCAGGCGGCCTCCATCTCAATGGCGCAGAGCTGGCTCTCGTACCGATTGGCCACCAGCACGATGTCCCCCGCCTCCACCATGCTCTCCATAGCCTCGGGGCTGCCCGCGCCGATCACGATCTTGCCCTTTTCCAGCACTCCCTCTGCGTTGCCGGCCAGCACCGTGCCGTCCAAAGTCTCCACAATGTTGCGGATGGGGGTGTGGGCGTTGGAGAGGGCGTGGGTATCCAAACTGTCCATATTGGCCACGGCCAGATCGCTCAGGGTGATCATTCCCTCCAGGCGCCCGTCTTCCGCCACGATGGGCTGGCTGTTGGCCTGGGTGTCCCGCATCTTCTCCCAGGCCCGGCGCATGGTGGTGCTGCCCGGCACTCCCGGCACCCGGCGGATGTCGATGTCCTGCACCTCGGCGCTCACGTTGAGGCAGCGGCGGGGAGCCTTGGTGTGGAACCGCTTGAGCACGAAGGCGGTTTCCTGGTTGGGCTCACCTGCCCGGCAGGCCTCGAACCAGGGGCCCTCGGTCTTGTTTTTCAGGTTGGCGTAGGCAATGGCGGAGCAGATGGAATCCGTATCCGGGTTGCGGTGCCCGATCACAATGACTTTTCGCTTTGTATGTTCCTTTGTATGTTCCATGAATCTATGTTTCCTCGCACAAAAAGCCCCGGAGGGGCTCTGGATAGGGGGCGGCAAAGTCCCCCGCTTTGCGGCTATTATACCACACCAGCCAAAAGCCGCACAACCTGAAAAGTGTTCTTCGCCCCTGTCCTTCTGCCAAAGGGGCGCCGGCTCTGTCCTTTTGGGCGTTTCTCTGCTATGATAAAAGAAAAATCCTCTCTTTTCACAAATTTTCCCCATTCCTGAAAGATCTTTGCCCCCGAAACTTACTGTATAAGTAAGAGGAAGTACAAGGAGGAATCGCCATGGAGGACGAGAAGATCGTAGCCCTGTACTGGGACCGCTCCGAGGATGCCATCCGGCAGACCCAGCTCAAGTACGGCCGGCTGCTGCACAGCCTCTCCCTGAATATTCTCAAAAGCGGCCGGGATGCGGAGGAATGTGTGAACGACACCTACCTGGGGGCCTGGAACTCCATACCGCCCCACCGCCCCAGCCTGCTGCGGGCCTTTCTGTGCCGGCTTACCCGGAACATCTCCCTGAACCGATACGACTACAACCGGGCGGAAAAGCGGAACCCGGAGTGTCTTGTCTCTCTGGAAGAGCTGTACAATTGCCTGGCCCTCAATGAGGACCCGGTGGAGGAGATGGCGCTGGGAGAGCTGATCAACAGCTTTTTGGACAGCCTGCCCCAGGAGCAGCGGGAGATCTTTCTGCGCCGGTACTGGTGTTTTGACTCCATCCGCCAGATCGCGGCCCGGTACGGCTGCTCCGAGAGTCGGGTCACCTCCCTGCTCTTCCGGGCCCGGGTCCGTCTGCGGGAACACCTTCAGGAAGGAGGGATTTCAGTATGAGAAGAGAAGATGTGGACAAGATGCTGGAACTGGTGAGCGACGAGCACCTGGCCCCTGCCCTGGGGCCGGCCCGCCGGCGGCGCCATCCAAAACGCTGGGCGGCGCTGGCCGCCTGCCTGGCCCTGGGAGTGGGGCTCTGGAACCTTTTGCCCCATTTGCTGGGAGGCTCCTCCGGGAGCAGCGGCGGCGCTGAGAGCACCCAGGAGGCAGCGGATGCCACCTTTCTGTCCTATGCGGGGCCGGTTTTCCCCCTCACGGTGGAAGAGGGCGGAGGAGAACTCGACGCCCGGCGGGAGCTCACCTACGATTTTTCAGGCTTTGCCCCCCGCGAGGAGGCCTTCACCGCCGCCGACGGCGCCCAGAAAAGCTACACCACCTGGGACGAGGAGCTACAGGTTACCGACCGATACCAGCTCACAAACCCCACCGATCAGGACCGCGCCCTCACCCTCCTCTACCCCTTCGTCGCCAGCTACAACAGCCTCGCCAAGCTGCTGCCCACCCTCAGCGCCGAGGGTCAGACCCTGGAGGCCCAGATCCTGCCGGGGGGCGACACCGACCGATATACCGGGGCAGTGGTGGACGCCCAGAGCGGCGAAAAACTCAACCGGCTGCCCGCCACCAGCTGGCAGGACTACCGGCAGATCCTGGAGGATGGGCTCTACCAGCAGGACGCCCTCAGCGGCGCTCTCTCCCTGCCCCAGGAGATCGTCACGGTCTATCGCTTTGAGGATGCCGCCTCCACTGCCGCCGAAAATCCCGTCCTCTGCGTGGAGCTGGACATCGACCCCGAAAAGACCCGGGTACTCTCCTACGGCTTCCACTTTATGGACTGGGATGCTGAGACCGGCCATCTGGAGATCGGCTTCTCGCTCCCGGAGGAGGGGGAATCCCGGCAGGATCTCCCCTTCCTGCTCATCCTGGTGGGACAGGACGTGGAGGACTACGCCCTCACCGGCAGCCGGGCCGGCCAGGAAACCCAGGAGCCGGTGACGGTGAGCGCCCAGGTCACCCGCAACCAGCAGCCCCTGGACGGGGTACTGCGGGAAGTGCTGGAAGATTTTCTGTCCCGGTATGCCCCGGGGGCCGAGACGCTGAGCCTGGTGGGAGAGGACCAGATCCTCTCCTCGGCCTGCCGGCTGCTCCATGAGGGGGGGATGCTCTCCGACGAGGTGTACAGCCGCTATGAGACCGGCTGGCTGGAGGACATTTTCAGTGACACCCTCTCTTCCGGCCGAGTCTTTTATCTGCGGGCCCAGGCAGAGATCCCTGCCCGGGGCAGCCTCTCGGTCACGGCCAGCCTGCTGAAAGATCCCAGCCTCAATTACCCGGGCACCGGGGACAGCGGGTCCTGGCGGTACGACATGGTCACCCGGCTGGGCTCTTCCCTCTCCTTCTCAGACCTGACAGCCACCCTGGAGGGGGGCCAGTGGATCGAGATCCTGGACCAGAATTACGGCTTTGACCCGCAGGCGGAGCTCTGGCAGGTGAGCCTTGACCCAAATCAGGAGTATTATTACCTGGATATCCGCCGGCGGGCAGAATCCTGAAAAGCAAAAAAGCAGCCAAACAGAAAAGGCCGGACGGCAAATGCCGCCCGGCCTTTTATTTTGCTTTGGCTGCCCTTTGAGGGCGATGCGCCTTACACCAGTTCGATGATGGCCATCTCAGCAGCGTCGCCGCGACGGGCGCCGGTGCGGATGATGCGGGTGTAACCGCCGCTGCGGTCCGCATACTTGGGGCCGATCTCGTCGATGACCTTCTTGGCCACAGTTTCCTTGGTGATGTAGGCGAAGACCTGACGCTTGGAATGCAGGTCCTCTTCCTTGCCCAGAGTCACCATCTTCTCGGCCATGGAACGAACTTCCTTGGCACGGGTGACGGTCGTTTCGATCTTGCCGTTTTCAAACAGATAAGTGACCATGGCACGAAGCATCGCATTGCGGCTGTCGCTGGTTCTGCCAAGCTTTCTCATCCCGTTTCACTCCTTTGCAGTAATTACTCGTCGTCTTTCGTAAGCGTAAAGCCCAGAGAATCCAGTTTTGCCATGACCTCTTCCAGGCTCTTGCGGCCGAGGTTGCGGACTTTCATCATCTCATCCTCGGACTTGTTGATCAGGTCTTCCACCGTGTTGATCCCGGCGCGCTTGAGGCAGTTGAAGGAACGCACGGACAGATCCAGCTCTTCGATGGTCATCTCCAGAGCCTTCTCCTTGCCCTTGTCGTCCTTTTCCACCATGATCTCGGTGCCCATGGTCTCCTCAGACAGGTTGGCAAACAGGTTCAGATGCTCGGTCAGGATGCGGGCAGCCAGGCTGACAGCCTCCTGGGCACTGATGGTGCCGTCGGTCCAAACCTCAACGGTCAGCTTGTCGTAGTCGGTGATCTGGCCCACGCGGGTGTTATCAACAGCGTAGTTCACCTTCAAAACGGGGGTATAAATGCTGTCAACGGGAAGAGTGTTGATGTCATTCTTCTCCAGAACAGCCTGCTTGTTGCGCTCTGCGGGCACATAGCCGCGGCCCTTGTCGAAAGTCAGCTCCATCACGAGCTTGGCGCCCTCGGCCAGGGTGGCAATATGCCATTCGGGATTCAGGATCTCGATCTCATCGCTCTGCTTGATGCTGCCGGCGGTCACTTCGCCCTCGCCCTCGGCCTCGATCCGCACAGTGGCGGGGCCGTCGGTAAAGAGCTTGGCCTCGATGCCCTTCAGGTTCAGCACGATCTCGGTGACATCTTCCTTGACACCGGGGATGGTGGAGAACTCATGGACAACGCCGTCGATCTTCACGCTGGTAACAGCAACACCGGGAAGCGATGAGAGCAGTACACGCCGTAAGCTGTTGCCCAAAGTGGTACCAAATCCCCGCTCAAGAGGCTCTACGACGAATTTGCCATAGCGGCCGTCCGGGCTGAGGGAGGCAGTATCAATTTTGGGCCGTTCAATCTCCATCATAAAAACACCCTCCTAAGTGGGCCGGCTGCGTGGAACAGCCGGCCAGTGTGTTCGCGTTCCCTATGTTCAGAGCGATTACTTGGAGTACAACTCGACGATGAGGTGTTCGGCCACATCGTAATCGATATCGCTGCGCTCGGGCAGGCGTTCCACAACGCCTTTCAGGGTGTTGGCCTCACGGCTCAGCCAGGAGGGCAGGGTGACGACCGGAGCTTCGGGGCCGGTGAGCTTGGCAAACTTGGCGGAGGAGCGGCTGGAAGCGCGCACTTCCACCACGTCGCCGGCTTTCACCTGATAGGAGGGGATGTTCACTTTCTTGCCGTTGACGGTGAAGTGGGCATGGGTCACCAGCTGACGGGCGTCGCGGCGGGTAGAGGCAAAGCCCAGACGGAAAACCACGTTGTCCAGGCGGCACTCCAGCATCTGCAGCAGGTTCTCGCCGGTCATGCCGGGGCGGCGCTCGGCCTCGGTGAAGTAGTTCAGGAACTGCTTCTCCAGCACACCGTAGATGAACTTGACCTTCTGCTTCTCTTTCAGCTGGGTGGCGTACTCAGACTGCTTCTTGCGGAAGTTGTTGCTGGAAGCATTGCGGGTAGTGGTCTTCTTGGAATAGCCCATGACTGCAGGAGAAATGCCCAGAGCCTTGCAACGCTTCGCGATGGGCTGCATGTTTTTTGCCATAATTCAAATTCCTCCTTGCATCAAATGCGGCGCCGCTTGGGGGGACGGCAACCATTGTGGGGCACAGGGGTAACGTCCTTGATCATGGTTACCTCCAGGCCGGTGGCCTGCAGAGCCCGGATGGCGGCCTCACGGCCGGCGCCGGGGCCCTTCACATAAACCTCAACGGTCTTCATGCCGTGCTCCATGGCCGCCTTGGCAGCGGTCTCGGCGGCAGACTGGGCCGCAAAGGGAGTGCTCTTGCGGGAGCCGCGGAAATTCAGGCCGCCGGAGCTGGCCCAGGATACGGTGTTGCCCTGCAGATCGGAGATCGTAACAATGGTGTTGTTGAACGTACTCTGGATGTGGGCAGCGCCATTGGCGATATTTTTACGCTCGCGCTTTTTGGTGCGAACGGCAGACTTCTTGCCGGCTGCTTTGGTGTTCGTTGCCATTTCTGTTCCTCCTTATTTCTTCTTGTTGGCTACAGTGCGCTTGGGACCTTTGCGGGTACGGGCATTGGTCTTGGTGCGCTGGCCACGGCAGGGCAAGCCCTTGCGATGACGAGTGCCGCGGTAGCACTGAACCTCAATCAGACGCTTGATGTTCAGAGCAACATCACGGCGCAGATCGCCTTCCACCAGGATGTTGTTCTTGTCGATATAGTCGCGGATCTTCGCCTCTTCGTCGGCGGTCAGATCTTTCACGCGGGTATCGGGGTTGATACCGGTTCCAGCCAGGATCTCGTCCGCAGTGCTGCGTCCGATACCAAAGATGTAGGTCAGGCCAATTTCGATCCGCTTCTCACGGGGCAGATCAACACCAGCAATACGTGCCATAAAGCACCTCCATAAAATCATCCCATGTCAGTGTCGGGGCCTGCGCCGGGAATCTACGCACTTGGCCCCCAAGTCCAGGCATTAGCCCTGGCGCTGCTTGTGTTTGGGGTTTTCGCAAATGACCATCACGCGGCCTTTGCGCTTGATGACCTTGCATTTTTCGCAGATGGGTTTCACGGAAGGCTTGACCTTCATGATGCTGAACCTCCTTCTTAGCTTGGCGCTTTACTTCGAGCGCCAGGTGATGCGCCCCTTGGTCAAATCGTAGGGCGACATTTCCATAGTGACTTTATCACCGGGCAGGATGCGGATGAAATTGGTCCGCAGTTTGCCGGAGATGTGAGCGAGAACTGTGTGACCGTTGGGTTTCCCCTCGCCGGTCAGCAGCTCGACTTTGAAGATGGCGTTGGGCATCGCTTCGCGCACGATGCCTTCCACTTCGATGACGTCTTCTTTAGACAAGCTTTTACCCTCCTCATTCAGATCGGGCTCTGGGTGTCGAATGCCGCGATTGCCTTGCTGAGCCTTTCGTCGCTGGCCAGGTCCTCCTCGCCAAGGACGGTGGCAGTGGGGGCCACATGCTTATTCTTTTTCCGCTTGGGGCGGCAAAGAGTGCGCAGGCGTCCGTCTGCCAGAAGAAGCATCTGGCCTTCCACGGCCAATACCGCTAAGGTACGCGCTCTGTCCCGTCCGGCCTTGGAACGGACCAGCCGGCCTCTCACAAAGTCCATCCGGCTTCCTCCCAGCCTCGTGTCAGGATCTCCGGACCCTTGGGCGTGATGGCCACGGTGTGCTCAAAGTGAGCCGCCAGGCCGCCGTCGCAGGTCTTTACCGTCCAACCGTCGGATAAGGTTTTTACGGAATGGTGTTTCTGGTTTACCATGGGTTCGATGGCGATGGTCATCCCATTCACCAGCCGCACACCGTGGCCGGCATGCCCGTAATTGGGCACCTCCGGGTCTTCGTGCAGCTCTTTGCCGACCCCGTGGCCCACAAAACTGCGGACAACCGAGAAACCGTTCTCCTCCACATAGCTCTGCACGGCATGGCCGATGTCCCCGATCCGATTGCCGGCCACAGCCTGGGCAATGCCCAGATGCAGCGACTGGCGGGTGACGTCCATCAACCGCTGGGCTTCCAGGTCCACCTTGCCGCACCCGAAGGTGCAGGCGTTGTCCCCGTTGAAGCCGTCAATGGCAGCGCCTGTGTCGATGCTGACAATATCGCCGGGCCGGATGACGATCCCGTGGCTGGGGATGCCGTGGATCACCGTGTCGTTCACGCTGATGCAGGCAGTGCCGGGGAAGCCGTACAGACCCTTGAAATTGGGGCGGGCCCCATGCTTGACGATAAAGTCATAGATGATCTTGTCGATCTCCCAGGTGGTGATCCCCGGTTCGATCGCTTCGCCCCCCGCCTTGAGAGCGGCCGCGCTGATTGCACAGGCGCGCCGCATTTTCTCAAGTTCGGAAGCGTTTTTCAGCTGAATCACTCTTTTGCCTCCAATGCCTTCATGATCTGGGCGTTGGTCTCTTCGATCCCGTCCTGCCCCTGGATCACAACCAGCTTGCCTCTCTGGCGGTAGAAGTCCACCAGGGGCTCTGTCTGCTCGTGGTACACCTTCAGCCGCTCCACCACGGTGGCGGGCTCGTCGTCCTTGCGGACGATGAGGCTGCCGCCGCAGCGATCGCAGACGCCCGGCTTCGCACTGGGCTTGAAAGCGGTATGATAGCTGGCGCCGCAGTTTGCGCAGACGCGCCGGCCGCTCATACGGCGAATGATTGCTTCGTCGGCCACCTCGATGTCCAGCACCTTGTCGATGCGGACCCCCATCTGCTCCAAGGCCTCGGCCTGGGCCACCGTGCGGGGCACGCCGTCCAGGATAAAGCCGTTCTTGCAGTCGTCGGCAGCCAGGCGTTCCTTGATGATGCCGATGATGACGGCATCGGGGACCAATGCGCCGGATTCGATGTAGCTTTTTGCCTTACATCCCATCTCGGTGCCTTCCTTCACGGCGGCCCGGATGATGTTGCCCGTGCTGATGGCAGGGATCTGCAGCTTGTCACAGATGATCTCGGCCTGAGTGCCCTTGCCGGCACCAGGCGCGCCCAACAGAATCAGGTTCATAATGACTCGTCCCCTTTCTCTATTTACTCAAGGAAACCTTTGTGATGGCGCATCAGCATATAGCTTTCCATGCTGCGCCCGGTATCCAGGGCCACACCCACCACGATCAGCAGGCTGGTACCGCCCAGCTGGATCGAGATGCCGGTGAGGTTGCCCAACAGGATGGGCAACACCGCCACGATGCCAAGGAACAGCGCGCCGATCAGGGTGATCCGGTTCAGCACACGGGAGATGAAATCACTGGTGGGCTTGCCGGGACGGATACCGGGAATGGTACCGTTGTTCTGGCGCAGGTTGTTGGCGATCTCGATGGGGTTATACTGAATGGCCACATAGAAGTAGTTGAAGCCCACAATGAGCAGCAGATAAATCACCGCGTACACCCAGCTGGTATAGTTGAAGGTGTGGAAGAAGGCATACCAGAAGGGATGCTCCTCGTAGTTCAGATTCAAGAACCCGCCGATGGTGCTGGGGATGCTGCACAGGGCGCTGGCGAAGATGATGGGCATGACGCCGCTCATGTTCACCTTGATGGGAATGTGACTGGACTGGCCGCCGTACATCTTGCGGCCCACCACCTTCTTGGCATACTGCACGGGGATGCGCCGTTCCGCGTTGGTGAGAACCACGATGAACAGCACCACCGCCAAAGCCAGGATCAGCAGCAGGGGCAGGAAGATGTAGTACTGGGGCTGGCCGCCGCTGGCCTTGGCCAGCATGCTCACCACCGTGTTGTACACACTGTCCCAGCGGGACACAATGCCCGCGAAGATCAGCAGGGAGACACCGTTGCCGATGCCCTTCTCGTCGATCTGGCTGCCGCACCAGGTGATCAGCTGCGCGCCGGCCGTGAAGGCCAAGATGATGACAAAGGCGCTGAACCAGCCCTCCGCGCCGCTGGTGTATTCCAGGGCAGCGGAGTTGCGCAAAACGAAGTAGTAGCCGATGGACATTGCCAGGGCAATGCCGCCGGCGGTATATTGGGTGATCTTGGTGAGCTTGCGGCGTCCCTCTTCACCCTCCCGGGCCATGGCTTCCAGCTGGGGGATAGCCACAGTCAGAAGCTGGATGATGATGGAGGCGTTGATGTAGGGGGAAACGCCCAGAGCAAAGAGCGCGCACTGAGAAAGCGCGCCGCCGCTCAGCATGTTCAGGTAGGAGAGCATATCCGCGCTGCCGAAGGCCCCGCTCAGAACGCTGGGGTCGATATAGGGCACCGGGATGGCGCATCCTGCGCGAAAAATGACAATGATCACCAAGGTGTACAGGATCCGCTTGCGCAGATCTTCGATCTTCCAGGCATTCCGGAAAGTCTCAAACACCTTAGATCACCTCGGCCTTTCCGCCTGCCTTTTCAATCTTTTCCTTGGCAGAAGCAGTGTAGGCAGTGAGCTTGACGGTGAGAGCCTTGGTGAGCTCGCCGTTGCCCAGAACCTTGACGCCGTCCAGGGACTTCTTGATGATGCCCTTGTCCAGCAGAGCCTGCACGTCCACCACGCTGCCGGCCTCGAACATCTCCAGGTCGCTCACTTTGATGGTAGCATACTCAGTGGCAAAAATATTGTTGAAACCGCGCTTGGGCAGACGACGGGCCAGAGGCATCTGGCCGCCCTCGAACCCGGCCTTCTTCACGCCGGAACGGGCTTTCTGGCCCTTGTGGCCGAAGCCGGCGGTCTTGCCGTTGCCGGAGCCGTGGCCGCGGCCTTTGCGGGTTGCAGGGGTATTGGCGCCCTTGGACGCCTTCAGTTCATGAAGCTTCAATTGATCGCACCTCCTTGCCGTTATGCTTCGGTCACGACCACCAGGTGCGCGATCTTGGCGATCTTGCCCCGGGTTGCGTCGTTGTCGGGCTGAACGGTGGTGTCACCGATCTTCTTCAGGCCCAGACTATTGGCGGTAGCGATCTGCTTCTCGCTGCGGCCAAACAGGCGGCGTGCCAGTTTGATGGTCAGCTTTTTCTCAGCCATGATTCACTGCCTCCTTAACCTAAAATCTCTTTGACGGTCTTGCCCCGCTTGGCAGCGACCGCTTCTGCAGTGGTCAGGCCGCACAGACCCTGGAAGGTGGCGGTAACGACGTTGCAGGGGTTGTTGGAACGCAGGCTCTTGGTACGGATGTCCTTGATGCCGGCAACTTCCAGGACGGCACGCACAGGGCCGCCGGCGATCACGCCGGTACCGGGGGCGGCGGGCTTCATCAGCACGCGGCCGGCGCCGTAGATGCCCACAGTCTCGTGGGGGATGGTGGTGCCCTTCAGGGCAATCTTGTGCATGTTCTTCTTCGCGGCCTCGATGCCCTTGCGGATGGCCTCGGGGACCTCGCCGGCCTTGCCCAGGCCGAAACCGATGGTGCCCTTGCCGTCACCCACGACAACCAGAGCACTGAACTTCATCACGCGGCCGCCTTTTACGGTTTTGGATACGCGGTTGATGGCGACAACCTTTTCCAGCATGCCGTCGTCAACTTCACGATTTCTTCTTTCCATGGTATCCTCCTCCTTACAGCTTCAGGCCGCCCTCACGGGCGCCCTCGGCCACAGCTTTCACGCGGCCATGATATACGAAACCGCCGCGGTCGAACACGACCTCGCTGATGCCCTTGGCCAGAGCCTTCTCGGCGATCTTCTTTCCCACCAGGGTGGCAGCCTCGACGTTGCCGCCGTTGCCCTCAAAATCCTTGTCCATGCTGGACGCGCTCACCAGCGTCACGCCGGCCACATCGTCGATGATCTGGGCATAGATATGCTTGGCGGAGCGGAACACATCGAGACGGGGACGTTCAGCGGTGCCGCTGATCTTACCGCGAACTCTGCGGTGACGACGAAGACGAGCTTCGTTCTTGTCAGGCTTATTAACCATTGTCTTTCACTCCTTACCTTATTTGGCCTTGCCCTTGCCGGCCTTGCCTTCTTTGTGGATCACATGCTCGCCCTTATAGCGGATGCCCTTGCCCTTGTAAGGCTCGGGAGGACGCTTCTCGCGAACTTCGGCAGCGAACTGGCCGACTTTCTGCTTGTCGATGCCCCGGATCACCAGGTTGTTGGCGTCGGGAACGTCGATCTGGATCTCATCGGTCTCCTCGATGATGACGGGATGAGAGAAGCCCAGGGTCAGAGTGACTTTCTTGCCCTGCTTGGCGGCACGGTAACCAACGCCCTGGATCTCCAGCGCCTTGGAGAAGCCCTCCACCACGCCGGTGACCATGTTGGCGATGTTGCTGCGGGTCAGTCCATGGAGGCTGCGGGCCTCCTTCTCGTCATTGGGGCGGGTAACCAGAACTTCATTGCCCTCGACCTTCACGGTCATCATGGGATGATAGTTGGAATGCAGGCTGCCCTTGGGGCCCTTCACGGACACAGTATGTTCGGTCTCATTGACCTTAACCTCAACGCCCGCAGGAATGACGATGGGTTTTCTTCCAATTCTCGACATTGTCTATTGCCCCTTTCTTACCACACAAAAGCGAGGACTTCACCGCCGACGTTGGCAGCACGGGCGGCCTTGTCGGTCATGACGCCTTTGGAGGTGGAGATGATTGCGGTGCCCAGGCCCTTCATGACCTTGGGCATATCCTCGCAGTTGGTGTAGATGCGCAGGCCGGGTTTGGAAACGCGGCGCAGGCCGGCGATCACAGGGCTGCCGTCTTCCATATACTTCAGGGTCAGACGGATGACGCCCTGTTTGTTGTCTTCGATCACTTGCATGCCCTTGATGTAGCCCTCATCCACCAGGATCTGGCAGATCGCCTTTTTCATGTTGGAAGCAGGGACGTCAACAGAAGGGTGTTTGGCAGTGCTCGCGTTGCGGATGCGGGTAAGCAGGTCCGCGATAGGATCGGTGATTTGCATGCCACTAACCTCCTTAAGGTTAATTGTTGGGTTGTGAAGCGAACTGGCTTTTTGCCCGGGGCGCCCATGCGCCCGGACCAAAAAGCGCGAAGATTACCAGCTGGCCTTCTTAACGCCGGGGATCTCGCCCTTGTAGGCCAGTTCCCGGAAGCAGATACGGCAGATGCCGTACTTGCGCAGGTAGGCGTGGGGACGGCCGCAGATCTTGCAGCGGTTGTAAGCGCGGGTGGAGAACTTGGGCTCACGCTGCTGCTTGAGTTTCATGGATGTTTTAGCCATTGTGATCCCCTTCCTTAGTTGGCGAACGGAGCGCCCAGAGCCTTGAGCAGCTCTTTGGCCTCCTCGTCGGTTTTTGCGGTGGTGACGAAGCAGATATCCATGCCGCGCACAGCGTCGATCTTATCGAAGTCGATCTCGGGGAAGATCATCTGCTCCTTGATGCCGAAGGCGTAGTTGCCGCGGCCGTCGAAAGCGTTGCCGTTGATGCCGCGGAAGTCGCGCACACGGGGCAGAGCCACGTTGAACAGACGGTCCACGAACTCGTACATCCGCTCGCCACGCAGGGTGACCTTGGCGCCGATGGGCATGCCTTCACGCAGCTTGAAGTTTGCCACGCTCTTCTTGGCCTTGCAGACCACAGCCTTCTGGCCGGTGATGGCGGCCAGGTCGGACAGGATGGCGTCCATGATCTTGGCGTTGTCCTTGGCGTCGCCGCAGCCAACGTTCACGATCACCTTGTCCAGCTTGGGGATCTGCATCACGCTCTTGTAGCCGAACTTCTTGTTGAGGGCGGGGGCAATCTCATTGATATACTGATCTTTCAAACGTGCCATTCCTTTTCACCCTCCCTTACAGCTCCGCGCCGCACTTCTTGCAGACGCGAACATTCTTGCCATCTTTGACGGACACGCCCACGCGGGTGGGCTTGCCGCACTTGGGGCAAACCGGCATGACCTTGCAGGCGTAGATGGCGCCCTCGGCCTTCACGATGCCGCCCTGCTCGCCCTGACGGCGAGGCTTGACGTGCTTGGTAACCATGTTGCGGCCCTCGACGATGACCTTGCCCTCCTTGGGGCTGACCTGCAGAACCTTGCCGGTCTGGCCTTTGTCCTTGCCGCTGATGATCATAACGTTGTCGCCGGTTTTAACATGAAGAGTATTCATTCTTAAAACCTCCTTACAGGGATTCCGGAGCAAGGCTCAGAATCTTGGTGTAGCCTGCATCACGCAGCTCACGGGCAACGGGTCCAAAAATACGGGTACCCTTGGGGTTCTTGTCGGCGTTGATGATCACCGCCGCGTTCTCGTCGAAGCGGATGTAGGAGCCGTCGTCCCGGCGCAGGCCATGGACACTGCGCACGATCACGGCCTTGACTACGTCGCCTTTTTTCACAGTGCCGCCGGGGCTTGCTTTCTTCACAGAGCAGACCACGACGTCGCCGATGTTTGCATATCTCTTGCGGGAGCCGCCCAGCACGCGGAAGCACATAAGCTCTTTGGCGCCGGTGTTGTCGGCCACTTTGAGATAAGTTTGCATCTGAACCATAGTCAGATCCTCCTTTCAAAGTAACAGGCTTATTTAGCCTTCTCGATGATTTTGACCAGGCGCCAGTTCTTCTCCTTGGAAATGGGGCGGGTCTCCATGATCATAACACGGTCGCCGACACCGCACTCATTCTTCTCGTCATGAGCCTTGAATTTCACGGTGCGCTTCAGGATCTTCTTGTACAGAGGGTGCTGCACGCTGTCCTTCACAGCGACGACGATGGTCTTATCCATCTTGTCGGACACAACGGTGCCCACGCGGGTCTTTCTCAAATTGCGTTCCATCGTTTAACCTCCCTCTTACTGTTTCTCGGCCAAAATGGTCATCACGCGGGCGATGTCCTTTTTGACAATCTCGATGCGGCCGGGGTTCTCGAGTTGGTTGATGGCGTGCTGGAAACGAAGGTTGAACAGCTCTTCTTTCAGCTCGGAGAGCTTCTTGGTCAGCTCGACAGCAGTCATTTCACGAAGTTCAGCAGCTTTCATTCGGCTTCAACCTCCTTCTGTGCGTCCTCGCGGACCACGAATTTGCACTTGATGGGCAGCTTGTGCATGGCCAGGCGCAGAGCCTCGCGGGCCACGGCCTCGTCCACCTCATCCAGTTCGAACAGGATGCGGCCGGGCTTGACCACGGCCACCCAGTACTCGGGGCTGCCTTTACCGGAGCCCATGCGGGTCTCGGCGGGCTTTTCGGTGACGGGCTTGTCGGGGAAGATCTTGATCCAGACCTTGCCGCCACGCTTGATATAACGGGTCATGGCCACACGGGCGGCCTCGATCTGGCGGGAGGTGATCCACGCCGGCTCAAGAGCCTGCAGGCCGTATTTGCCCTGGTTGACGACATTGCCGCGGGTGGCTTTACCAGTCATGCGGCCACGCTGAACGCGGCGGTATTTAACGCGCTTAGGCAGTAACATTACTGTTTGCCTCCTTCCTTACGGGGGGCGGGCTTGGCACCCTTGAGGACCTCGCCCTTATAGATCCAAACTTTCACACCGATCTTGCCATAGGTGGTGTCGGCCTCGGCAAAGCCGTAGTCGATGTCGGCACGCAGAGTCTGCAGGGGGATGGTGCCCTCATGATACTGCTCGGTACGAGCGATATCGGCGCCGCCCAGACGACCGCTGCACTGTGCCTTAATGCCCTTGGCGCCGCGCTGCATGGCACGACCCATGCACTGCTTCATGGCGCGGCGGAAGGTGATGCGGCGCTCCAGCTGAGAAGCGATGTTCTCGGCCACCAGCTGAGCATCGGTGTCCATGTTGCGAACTTCCACGATGTTCACGTTGGTGCTCTTGCCCACCATCTTCTCGATCTCGGCGCGCAGCTTCTCGATCTCGGCGCCGCCCTTGCCGATCACCATGCCGGGCTTGGCGCAGTAGATGTTGATCTTCAGCCGGGGAGCCCCGGTGGAATCGCTGGTGCGCTCGATCTCGATCTTGGGGATGCCGGCGTTGTACAGACGCTTCTTCAGCATCTTGCGGATCTTGTAATCCTCAACCAGGGTGTCGCCGAACTCCTTCTTGGAAGTAAACCAGCGGCTGTCCCAATCTTTGATAACACCCACGCGAAGACCGTGGGGATTGACTTTCTGGCCCATTTGTTTACCTCCTTACTCTTTCTCTTTGAGGACGACGGTCACGTGGCTGGTCCTCTTCAGGATGCGGTATGCACGGCCCTGAGCCCGGGGCATCATGCGCTTCAGGGTGGGGCCGGGAGTGACGAAGCACTCGGCCACATACAGGCTGGCCTTATCCATATTGTGGTTGTTTTCCGCGTTGGCGGCAGCAGACTTCACCAGTTTCAGAAGGGGCTCACAAGCGGCCTTCGGGGTGTACTGCAGAATCGCCAGAGCCTTGTCCAGAGGCTGATTGCGGATCAGATCCAGAACAATCGAAACCTTGCGGGGGCTGATGCGGGCGTATCTAAGAGTTGCCCTTGCTTCCATTGTTGCGTTCCTCCTTCAATTATTTACCGGTCTTGGTGCCGGCATGGCCCTTGAACGTGCGGGTGGGGGCGAACTCACCCAGCTTGTGGCCAACCATATCCTCGGTGACGTAAACGGGCACATGCTTGCGGCCGTCATGCACGGCGAAGGTGTGGCCCACGAAATCGGGGAAGATGGTGGAGGAGCGGCTCCAGGTCTTCAAAACCCGCTTTTCGCCGGAGGCGTTCATTTCCTGAACACGCTTCAGCAGAACAGGCTGGACGTAAGGTCCTTTTTTAATGCTTCTACCCATGTTCCTTCTCCTCTCTTACTTTGCGCGCTTGACAATCAGCTTGTCAGAACGCTTGTGATGTTTGCGGGTCTTGAGGCCCATAGCGGGCTTGCCCCAGGGAGTCATGGGGCTGGGATGACCCACAGGCGCGCGGCCCTCGCCGCCGCCGTGAGGATGGTCACAGGGGTTCATGACAGAACCGCGGACGGTGGGACGCCAGCCCATGTGGCGCTTGCGGCCGGCCTTGCCGATGTTCACGTTCTCGTGATCCAGGTTGCCGACCTCGCCGATGGTGGCGATGCAGTTCAGGGGAACATTGCGCATCTCGCCGGAAGGCAGACGAACCAGGGCGTAGCCGTTCTCTTTAGCCATCAGCTGAGCCATGTTGCCGGCGCTGCGCACCAGCTGGCCGCCCTTGCCGGGGTACAGCTCGATGTTGTGGATGATGGTACCGACGGGGATGTTCTCGAAGGGCAGAGCGTTGCCGGGCTTGATGTCGGCAGTGGGGCCGGCCATGATCACATCGCCGATCTTCATGCCTTCGGGGGCCAGGATGTAGCTCTTGACGCCGTCCTCATACTCGATCAGAGCGATATGAGCGGAACGGTTGGGATCGTACTCCAGGGTCTTGACAGTGGCGGGAACGCCGAACTTGTTGCGCTTGAAGTCGATCACCCGGTACTTGGTGCGGTTGCCGCCGCCCTGATGGCGGACGGTGATGCGGCCGGTGTTGTTGCGGCCGGACTTCTTCTTCATGGGCTCCAGCAGGCTGCGCTCGGGCTCTACTTTGCTCAGGATGCTGTAATCGGTAACAGTCATACCGCGGCGGCCCGGGGTAGTCGGCTTATACTTCTTGATAGCCATGTTTTTCTCCTTTTGAACTTATGAATTTTTATCGGGGTCATATCCCCATAGGCAAGCCCTCGGCGGGCTTTCAAAAGGCGGCCCTCAAAGGGGCTCTCGCCTTACACCATGGACTCGAAGAATTCGATGCCCTTGGAGTCCTTCTTCAGGGTGACGATGGCCTTCTTGCTCTTGGCAGTGTAGCCAGCGTGCATGCCCTGACGGCGCCAGCGGCCGCGGACGTTGATGGTGTTGACCTTTTCGACTTTCACGCCGAACAGGCTCTCGACGGCCTGAGCGATCTCAACCTTGGTGGCGTCGGTGGCAACCTGGAAGGTGTACTTCTTGTTGGCGATGCCGTCCATGGAGTTCTCGGTAATGACCGGCTTCAGAATGATGTCCTGTGCAGTTTTCATTAGCCCAGCACCTCCTCGAGCTTTTTGGCGGCGTCCACGCTGATGATGAACTTGTCGGCGTTGACCACGTCGTAAGTGTTCACGCTGGTGGCCACGGTGGTCTTGACGCCGGGGATGTTGGCGGCGCTCTTGACGAACATCTGGTTGACCTCGGGGGCCACGATCAGGTTCTTCTTGCCGGCGCCCACAGCGTTCAGCATGCTGATGACAGCCTTGGTTTTGTACTCGGTGGCGGTCAGCTGATCGATCACGATCATGTTGCCGCTCTGAGCCTTGTCGGACAGCGCGCTCAGCACAGCCAGCCGCTTGACCTTCTTATTGATGTGGTAGCTGTAGTCCCGGGGCTTGGGGCCCAGAGCCACGCCGCCGTGGGTCCACTGGGGAGCCCGGGTAGAACCCTGACGGGCATGGCCGGTGCCCTTCTGACGCCAGGGCTTGCGGCCGCCGCCGGAAACTTCCTTGCGGATCTTGGTGTTCTGAGTGCCCTGGCGCTGGTTGGCCAGGAAGTTGACGACTGCGATGTGCACAGCCTTTTCGTTGGGAGTGATCCCAAACACGGCGTCGGAAAGCTCTACGGTGGAAACCTTCTTGCCGTTCATATCCAAAACGTCAAATTTTGCCATTTTGCTTTCCTCCTTTACGCCTTCACGCTGTCATGGATGGCAACCACGGCGCCCTTGGGGCCGGGGATCGCACCCTTGATGGCGATCAGGTTATTCTCGGCGTCCACTTTCACCACGGTGAGGTTCTGCACGGTGACGCGCACAGCACCCATATGGCCGGGCAGGCGCTTGCCGGGGAACACCCGGGAAGGAGTGGAGCAGGCGCCCATGGAGCCGGCATGCCGGGCCACAGGGCCGGTGCCGTGGCTCTCGCGCAGGCGATGCTGGCCAAAACGCTTGATGGCGCCCTGGTAGCCCTTGCCCTTGCTGGTACCGATCACGTCGATCTTGTCGCCGGCGGCGAAGGTGTCGGCCTTGATGATGTCGCCCACGTTCAGGCCGCTGATATCGGCCAGACGGAACTCGCGCAGGGTCTTCTTGGGGGCCACGTCAGCCTTGTCGAACTTGCCCTTCATGGGCTTGTTGACCTTGCGGGCGGCCAGATCGCCGTAGCCCAGCTGCACAGCCTGGTAGCCGTCGCTCTCCACGGTCTTCTTCTGCACCACGGTGCAGGGGCCGGCCTCGATGACGGTAACGGGCACGACCTTGCCGTTTTCGTCAAACAGCTGGGTCATGCCCAGCTTCTTGCCGATGATTCCTTTTTGCATAGTTTTTGTCCTCCTTAAAGGTTATTGGTTGATGCGGGGTTTCGCACCAACATGACCCCTCTGTCAGCTTTCGCATCCAGACGGCTTTGGGGTTTGGGGCGCTGCTCTTCCGGCAGTTGGCGGCTCGGCGGCTGCCCTTGCCGGCCTGTTAGAGGGTCGCCCCTGTGCCTCACAGCTTGATCTCGATGTCGACGCCGGCGGGGAGCTGAAGGCTGCTGAGAGCCTCCACCGTCTTGTTGGACGGCTTCAGGATGTCGATCAGACGCTTATGAGTGCGGTTCTCAAACTGCTCGCGGCTGTCCTTGTACTTGTGGACGGCCCGCAGAATGGTGACGATCTCCTTATCGGTGGGCAGGGGGATGGGGCCGGACACGCGGGCGCCGGTGCGCTTTGCGGTCTCCACGATCTTCTCTGCCGCTGCATCGATGAGGGATGCATCATAGCTCTTCAAACGGATCCTGATTTTTTCTTTGACTGCCATTGCTTTCGCCTCCTTGAAAATTGTGTGCCTTAGGCGAGCCGATAAACTACCTCACACTGTTCCGGGTGTTTCATCTTTTTGCACAAGAAAAGCCGGTGAACCGCCTGGCAGTTCCCCCGGACATACTTCGGCAAATTAAGATGGAAATTGGTTCGCGGCTGAGTAACTTGCCGTGAACATAACCCTTTGCACTCAGTAATTCTTTCGCCCGGTTCTAAGATCGGACATACTCCGCGGAAAAACCCGTCAGAGATACTGACGGCAACCTCCCGCATCAACGCATATCGCGGCCTGCATGACAAGCTTGCCACGCAAGCCTTTTGCAGCCGAGTATTATAATAGCATACCCAAATCCGCCTTGCAAGGGTTTTTTAGCAAAAAGTTAGAAATTTTTTTATGATTTTCTAACTTTTGACCAAAGCCGATCTTCTCCTGTTTTTCACCGGGATTCTGGGCCGAAAAGCGGGGGCCCAAACAGTCCGGGCCCCCGTTTTTTATGGATTTTGCTTATTTTTCCCGCAGCTTTTCTTTCAGGTCGGGGCGAGGGGTGATATACACGGTGGTATACACCTCGTACACCACCATGCCTGGCTTCGACCCCGCGGGCTTTTTGATGTTGCGGATCTCGGTGGTGTCCACCGGCACCTTGGCGCCCCCGTCCACACTGGAGTGGAGCACTGCCAGCTCGGCGGCCTCCTGGCGGGTGGTGTCCGGGATCTTCTTGCCCTCGCTGATCACCACCGTGTGGCTGCCGGGGGCCTTCTGTACATGGAACCAGAGGTCGCACCCCCGGGCGGTGTGGAGGGTGAGCTTGTCGTTCTGGGTGTTGTTGCGGCCCACCAGGATGAGGAAGCCGTCGGAAGAGCGGTAGCGGAAGAAGTCTGCCGGCTTCTGGCGCTTGTCCCGCACCTTGTAGTATTTCAGATACCCCTGGCTCTTGAGCTCGGCCCGGATCTCCCCCAGCGCCTGCTCGCCGGAGGCGGACTCCACCTCATAGAGGACGGTCTCCAGATATTGGATCTCCTCCTCCCCCTTTTCCAGCAGCTCCACCAGCATGCGGGCCGCGGTCTGGCGCTTTTTGTAGTCCTTGAAGTACTTCTGGGCGTTGCCGGTGGGAGAAAGCCTGGGGTCCAGGGGAATGCGCAGCTGACTGCCGTCGTAGTAGTTGTCCACCACCACGCTGGTCATCCCCTTTTCCAGCTTCCACAGGTTGGCGTTGAGCAGCTCTCCGTACAGCCGCAGCTGGTCGCTGGCCTCGCTGCGGGCCTGCTCCTCCTTGCGGGCGGCCTGCTTGCGCAGGGCCCGCTCGTACATGTTCTTGACCGCCTTGTGCAGCTCCTTGCTCTTCTGGCGAAGCCGCTCGGCCCGGTCCTTGGTGGCGTAATAGCCCTCCAAAAGCTCGCTGTAGCTGTCCCACCGGGTGAGGGTATAGCCGGGCCCATACTGGGTCAGGCGGGTGAAGCTGTACTCCACCGGCTTACCCTCGGGGCTGGTCACCGACCAGGGCTCGCCCCCGGCCCGGTACTCCTCCCGGACCTGTTCCAGGCCGGCCAGCAGGGCCTCCTTCTGGGCGGCGTCCAGCTCGTTGGCCTGGAGGGCGTTGTCGCCCAGTGCCCGGCAGACCACCTCCCGGCAGACCACCGGCCCCACGCCCCCCACGCTCTTGATGAGGGCGTCGGCCACCGGCAGCTCCTTTTTGGACAGGGCCGCAAGCAGCCCCGGGCCGCTCACTCCAAAGAAATCCGGCTTGGCGGGCTTCGGGGGCAGGGTGTAGGCCAGGCCCGGCAGCAGCTGGCGGATCTCAGAGTCCTCAAAATCCACCCGCTTGAGGGCGTCCAGGATTTTGCCGTTCTGGATGAGCACCAGGTTGGAGTACCGGCCCATCAGCTCGGCGGCCAGGGTATTCACCACCAGGTCTCCCATCTCGTTGACGCACTGGAAGTCAAAGAAGACGATCCGATCCCCCTCCAGCTGATGCACATCCAGCAGCCGCCCGCCGGACAGGTGCTTGCGCAGCAGCATGCAGAAGCTGGGCGGAACCGCCGGGTTCTCAAAATTCTCCCGGGTCAGGCAGATGCGGGCGGAACCGCTGCGGGCCGAAAGCAGCAGGCGGAAGGTTTCGGTGCGGGTGCGCAGGGTGAGCAGCACCTCGTCCCGGGTGGGCTCAAAGATCTTGTCGATGCGCGCCTCGGCAAGGCGAGTTTTCAGTTCTTCTGTCACCAGGGACAGCAGGGCGGCATCCAGAGCCATGGGGTCATCTCCTTTGTTTCAGGCAGTGCCTATTATAATAAGGTATATATAAGGGCGGTTTCTCCCCCGGCTTGCGGTTTACAGATACTGGTAGGGGTCCCGGTCGGCCTCGCTCACCAGCACCTCCAGCTCCCCAAACCGTTCCCGCAGCCGGTCGGCCAGGGTCCGGGCCACCGGGAACTCGGTGGCATAGTGGCCCGCGGCCACCAGGGTGATACCGGCGGCCAGAGCGTCCAGCGCCGCATGGTGGCTGGCCTCCCCGGTGAGAAGGGCGTCCGCCCCTGCCTGGATGGCCTCGCCCAGCATGCTGCCGCCGCTGCCGGTGATGAGGGCCAGCCGGCGGATGGGCTTGCCCCCGTCGGTCCACTGGACCCGGGCGCCCAGAACCTGGGCGGTCTTCTGGGCCAGCTGCCGGGGGCTCATCTCCTCTATCTGACCGATCCGGCCCATCCCCTCCGCAAAGGGTTGCGCATCCTGCATGCCCATCCGCTGGGCCAGGGTATCGTTCACCCCGCCGGGGGCAGCATCCAGATTGGTGTGCATGCAGATGGCCGAGATGCCGGCTTTCAGCAGCAGACAGGGCACCTGCCCCTCCCGCAGCGCCTTGAGGGGATGAAAGATGACCGGGTGGTGGGAGACCACCAGGTCACAGCCCTTCTCTTCGGCCTCCACCACCACCGGGCCGGTGATGTCCAGGCAGGTGAGGACCCGGCTTACCGGGCGGCCGCAGTCCACCAGAAGGCCGGGGTTGTCCCAGCTCTCTGCCAGCTCCAGCGGAGCCAGCTCCTTCAGATAGCCGTAAATCTCCTTCAGTTCGGTCACGGTTCGCTCTCCCCTTTCTCTTCCAGCTCCGCCTCCAGCTGGCGGATCAGCTCTTCCACCGGCCCCTTGAGGGTGGGGTCCTTCTGGACGCCCCGACAGAATTTTCTCAGCTTCACCAGCTGCTGGGCCAGGTATTCCTGCCAGCCCGGCAGGCCCTTGGTGAGTCCCATCAGGCAAAAGCGGCCCTCCGGCTCAAAGGGCTCGCCGGTGTACTCGGCAGCCATCACCGCATACCACCGCCCCGCCACCCGGGCCAGGCTCTCCTGCCGCAGGGCAAAGCCTTCCCGGCAGAGCCACCGCCGCAGGATGGAGTGCTTGGTGGCGGGCACCAGCACCAGCCGCAGGGCAGGGTCCCGCACCCAGGGGGCCTTTTCCAGGATCTCGCAGATGGTCTCGGCCCCCATGCCGGCGATGATGATGTCCTGGGCTTCGCCGGGGCGCAGCACCTCCAGGCCGTCCCCCAGCCGGAGTTCCACCCGGTCGGCGCAGCCTGCCGCCTGGATATTGGCCCGGGCCACGCTCAGCGGCCCGGGACGCAGATCGGCCGCTATCACAGAGGGGCACCGCCCGCCGCATACCAGCGCCGCGCTGAGCTTTCCGTGATCGCAGCCGATGTCTGCCGCCCGATGCCCCGGGCGCACCAGCCGCGCGGCAGCGCGCAGCCGGGCGTCCAGGTGCAGGACGTTCTCAGTTGCCAAAATGCTTGTTCAGATTGTTGACCAGCTCGTCCACATTCACGCCGTGGACCATGCAGGCCTCCTCCAGGCTTTCCCCGCGGGAAGCCGGGCAGCCCAGGCAGTGCATGCCAATCTCCATGAAGTAGGGGGCCGTGCTCATATCCGCATCCAGGATCTCGCCGATGATGGTTTCTTTATTGACTTTCATGTTTGGTACCTCTCTTGATTGTCAGAACTCGGAATTTCTATATACTCAACCCCGAATACGGGGCAAAGTCAGGGTGTATGCCTTTGGCCCTTTACAGGGCCGCAAAGAGGCAGAGGGTGTCCAACAGGGCCAGACAGGACAGACAGAGTCCTCCCACCTGCAAAACGCCCTCCCGGGGGCGGGTCAGGGTGAGCCACCGATTCTGGCCCAGCAGCAGCATAAGCAGGGGCAGCAGAGGCAGCAGATACCGGCCTTGAAGCCCGAAGATCACCTGATAGTTCACCGGGGTCCAGGTGAGGCAGGCCGCCGTGACCAGCGCCGCCACACCCAGGCAGAGCCCCCCGATCCCCCAGGCCGCCCGGACGGGCAGCCGCTTGGGGCCGGGAGACAGGCTGGCCAGCACCACCAGGCAGAACAGCCCCAGGGTGAGCAGCCCGTTCAGCTCCAGCTGATGGACGATGGGCTCGCCGGGGCAGGCCCCCAACAGCTGCGAGAGCCAGTAGTTCCCCTGCTGGATCCCGGTGTCCACCAGGAGCTTGGCCACCTGGGGCAGATGCCGCAGGGTATAGCCCACCGAATAGGTGTAGATGGAGTCGCCGTTGGGCTGGATGCCCTCGGCCAGCTGCTGGGGGGTGAGATTCCCGCCCAGACGCAGGGCATAGAGCCCCACCGCCGCAGCCAGCACAACCAGCAGGGCCGCGCCGCCCAGGGCCAGCCGCCGGGGCCGGGCCCCGAGCCCCCGCCATAACCGCACCAGCCAGGGCAACGCCGCCGCCAGGGCCGCCAGCAGGACAATGCCGCCCCAAACCGCCCATTCATTTACGTCTCGTAAAATATATCGCACATATTCCAGATTGTAAACGAGCCATCCGGCCAGGGAGGCCGCCAGCACCAGGCAGCGCACCAGGGCGCTGCGGCGGGGTGAGGGGAACTTCTCGGCCGGGATGATGAAGACCAGACCCACCAGCAGAATATAGACGGCCTTGCCCGGCCCCAGCAGGGCCGCCAGCACCACCAGCTCCAGCACCTGCCTCCAGCCCACCGGCCGCTGGCCGTAGGCGCAGCCCAGGCAGAGGGCCGTGAAGGCAAAGGAAAGGCCGATCACCAGGGTATCCGCCGAGAAGCTGGCCGCCAGCCCCAGGGTGGAGGGCAGGATCAGGGCAGTGAAGAGCAGGGTTTTGCCAAAGGGCATCCGCCGCAGGGCCCAGGTGCCCAGGGCCAGGTAGGCGGCCAGGCTGCCCAGCCGCCCCAGCAGCCAGACTCCGTAAAAGCTCAGGCCCAGTGCCCGCCCCGCCATCACCCCCAGGGCGGAGGGCAGATAGAGATAGGAGGCAGAGCCGGAACTGCGCACCGACACGGTCTCGGTGAGCTGGGAGCTGTTGCCTCCCTGCCCCAGCTGCCGCAGCCAGTCGGCGTACACAAAGGCCCCGGAAGGGCCGGTCTCATCGGTCATATAGGGGGCGTCGCAGGCCCGCATATACAGCTCCCCCGCCTCATTGTAGGCGGGCTGGCCGCCCAGCCGGCTGGCCAGAGCGTAGGCACTGGCCCCGTGGGCGTACTCGTCCGGCCCGCACAGAGGGGGCAGCACCACCGCAAAGCCCAAACCCAGCAGGGCCCCGCAGAGGCAGAAGGTGCGGTGGAGGGGGATCTTTTTGGCTACACAGAGCCAGCCGGCCACCAGCATCACCGCCAGGCCCGCCGCCAGCCACCGATAGGCATCGCTCACCAGGGTGCCGGTGTAGCCGCTCAGTGCCTGGATCGCCAGGGTGCCCCCCAGTTCCGTCTGGCCCTGCCGGGCGCCGGCCTGTCCGGCAGGCACCCCCTCGCTGGCCCAGAGGCCCAGCCGGTCCTCCCCGGTTTCGGGCTCATACCAGAACCGAAGGGTCAGGGCTTCGTCCCCTTCTGCTTTTGGGGAACAGTAGGCCTTTTCAAAGACAAAGCCGTAAAAGGTGTTGTCCAGCAATTCGGTCATATCGCAGGAGGCGCTGGCAGCCAGATTGCCCGCCGGGTCGTACAGCTCCAGATGGGCGACGCCCCGGTTTACCCGCCCAAAGGCGGCCACGTCCAGCCTCAGCCCGTACAGAGGGCTGCCCGCCGGCCAGGAAAAGGGCTGGGTGAGCCCCTGGGCCGGGTCCACCTCCAGAATCCGGCTATACTCGTCGTTCAGGATGAGATACTCCCGCCGGTCGTCGGCGCCGGCGGCCACCAGCCGCCCCGCCCAGTACAGGCAGAAGAGGGCAGCCAGCACAAAGACTGCAAAGGCGGCCAGCCGCCGGATACGGTGCGCGTTTCTCATCTAGACTTCTCCCATCCGCCTGTTTTCAGACACAGAGATATTGTACCGCAAACCCGGCAAAAACACAAGAAAGAGCGCCGGCCCCGCACAAAACGCGCAGGCCGGCGCCCTCTTATTCCTCAGCCGTTGGGAGCCGTCCCATCAATAGTTCTCGCAGCGGAGGACAAAGTAAGCCTTGGGATGATCGCACACCGGGCACTTCTCGGGGGCATGGGTGCCCACATGGATGTGGCCGCAGTTGGTGCAGATCCAGACCTGCTGCTCTTCCCGGGCAAATACCTTGTTCTGGGCCAGGTTGGCGGCCAGCTTCTTGTACCGCTCCTCATGCTCCTTCTCAATGTCGGCCACCGCCCGGAACAGGCGGGCGATCTCGGTGAAGCCCTCCTCGTCGGCCTCCTTGGCAAAAGTGGGGTACATGTCGGTCCACTCGTAGTTCTCGCCCCCGGCGGCGTCCACCAGGTTGGCGGCGGTGTCGGGCATGCCGTCGTGCAGCAGTTTAAACCAGATCTTGGCGTGCTCTTTCTCGTTGTTGGCGGTCTCCTCAAAGATGGCGCCGATCTGGTTGTAGCCCTCCTTCTTGGCCTTGGAGGCGTAGTAGGTGTACTTGTTGCGGGCCTGGCTCTCGCCGGCAAAGGCGGCCTGCAGGTTGGCTTCGGTCTTGGTACCTTTCAGTTCTTTCATGGGGCATTCCTCCTGGTTCTTATTTTCTTCGGGATACTCTCAAAAGGGTTGTAAGGCTGCAAGGCTTAATGAGAATAATTCCTACTATTTAAAGAATAGCACATTCCGCCGGAAAGTCAAGGGGCAAAAGGGCGATTCCGGCCAGGCCTGACAGTACAATTTTTCTGCTTTTAATCGTATAATCTGCCCATTTTAGAGGCAAAAGCCCAAAAAACTCCGCCTGGAGGACAGGCGGAGCTTTTGAGGATGCAAAATTTCAATATTTTTTTGCCACCGGGATGGCCAGGGTGGGCACAGCCCAGGCCACCTGATAGAGGGCGATGGCGGGCAGGGCCAAATCCAGCAACCCGCCGGAAAGGGCCAGCAGCAGGCCCACCACAGCGCCCACTGCCACCGAGGCGCAGAGCACCAGGCAGGAGGAATGCTGGGCTGAGGCGGCGCTGGAAGCCGAGCGCATACCCCCCACATAGGAGGCAAAGCTGCCCAGATGGAGCATACAGCCCTCGCTCTCGGGCAGATAGCCGGTGGCGGTGGCCAGGTGGTCCATCTCCTGGCTGGTGAGCACCTTCACCGAACCCTGGCGCAGCCGGTACACCTTTTCCACCAGGGGGCCGGTGATGGAGAAATCGTCGCTGTGCACCAGCAGGGAGATGCCCGACTGCTGCAACACCCGCAGCACCGAGGCGGTCTCCTTGCCAGCCCGGTAATCCACGATAAACATGCCGAACAGCTTGCCGGACACCGCCAGGTAGATGGGCTGCTTTTCGCCCTTGGTGTACCGGGTCTCATAATCCAGGGAGGGGATGTCGATGTCGTGGGCGGTCATCATGTTCCGATTGCCCAAAATCACCCGGTTGCCGTTGATCCAGGCCGTAAAGCCCCGGCCCCGCTCGTTCACCAGATTTTCCACCGGGTAGAGCATCTCGGTCTTGTTCTGGATGATGTTCAAAAATACATCCCGCAGGGTGTCGCAGCCGGCCACCAGCACGCTGGCCGCATAGAGGATGGCCAGGTCGATCCGCTCTTTTTCAAAGGTCTTGATCCCATGCAGCACCACGCTGCCCCGGGGGAACAGGTCCTTGGCGCCCACCACAATGGTGTTGATCCGGCCCAGCTCTTCCACCGCGCCCCAACCGGGCACCACGGCGCCCACCCGGGCGGCGCTGCGCTGCTGCATCCGGGCGCAGAGGGAACTGAACAGGATGGCGCACAGGGGCGCGCCCAGGCAGGCCACCGCCGCCAGGGCCGAGACCGCCTGCAAGGGCTCCCGCTCCCGGGCGTAGACCACCAGGCCGGACACCAGCGCCACAATTCCCAGCGCCCAGGCCAGTTTTTGCAGCCCGTAGTCACTGAGGGGGCGCACCGAGCTCTTGCGCAAAAAACCCTTCATCAGGGAGGTGGGCCGGCTGACCAGCAGCACCGGCCGCTCCTCTTCCAGCCCTTCGGCCAGCAGGCAGGTGAGCTCCATGTTTTGCAGCCGGTAGGCTGCCGAGTGCTCCACCCCTGCCGTGATCAGCTCAAAATTGTCCCGCACTACGCCGGCGCTCATCCGGCGACCGGCCGCGCCCCCAAAGAGCAGCAGCACCGCGATGGGGGCATAGAGGGTCAGATGCACCGGGTCGTAGGTTTTGGGCAGCAGCAGGGCCACCACGCACTGGAGGGCACAGCCCGCCACCGCCAGGGCCGTCAGGCTGTTGGGCGAGGGACGCCCCCTGCCCAGGCCCAGGAATCCCTCCTGCAAGGGCCGGAAATTGAAGGCCGCCGCCACAACCAGCAGCACCAGCTCCACCCCCAAAAAGGCCTGGGGCACCTGGTTGGGGTCCAGCACCGCCGGGAATACCCCGGTGGACGAAATGCCCAGGTAGAGCAGCGCCAGCGTCAGGATGCCGGTGACCGTCATGGACAGGGTGGCCTTGGCATAGGCAGAGCCCAGGGAGGCCTTCACTGCCGGTGCATCCTCCAGGCTGTCGTAATCCGGGGCCTCCTCTTCCTGGGAGGGCTCCTCCTCCATCTCAAAGGGGGGCTGTTCCTCGTCGTTTCCAAAAAAGCGGAACCCCTTTTTGGCGGCAGTCTCCCGGGTGGGCTCCTCATCCAGGGCGGGCTCTTCCTCCTGGCGGGCGGCTTCCACTGCATCCGCCACCAGCCGGGTGTCGATCTGGCCGGTCTCGTCCTGCAGGTCCACATTCAGCCGCACTTCCCCGGTGGGGTCCTCGTCCGGGGTGTTTTCCGGGTCGCTGACGCCCGGCATCAGGATGGCCGGGTCCTTGGCGGCCTCCTGGAATTCTTCCTTTTTCCGCTTCTTGATGAAGCGGTTGAACAGGCTGGGCGAGGCGGGGGACTCCTCCGGGATCACCGCCACATGGTCGCTGAAAAAGTCCACAAAAGAGCCGTCCAGGTCGGTATCCGCCCCCACCGATTCGGCCGCTGCCCGCTCAAAGCGGCGGCGCAGCTCCGCGGCGGAATCCTCTTTTGTCTCCTGCTCGTTTTCCGGCGCCTGCCGCTCCGGCTCTTCGGCAGGCTCTTTTGCCTCTTCGCCGGCCTCCCCGGCCTGGGGCTTCGGCGCCGGCTGCTCATCGGCAGGCCGGGCTGCGGCCTTTTGGGGGGCGTCCTCCCGGGCCGGTTCGGCGGCGGGCTCTTCCGCCAGCTTTATGGGGTTTTCCCGGGCCGGGGCAGCCGCGGCCTGCATGGGAGGCTCCTGCCGGGGCGGCTCTTTCTTGGGAGATTCCGGCTGGGATTCCAGCCCGGCCCGGATGAAGTCCAGGCAGATCTCCCCTGTGGTCTCCCGCCGGGGATCAGGCCTCGGCTCTGCCCGGCCCAGATCCAGGCGGATCTCCCCCGTCTCCTCCCCGTCCGCCTTCGGGGCGCGCCGGGGCCTCTCCTGCTTCGGGAGGGAGAGCTTCTCAGGCTGTGTCGCCTTCGGCTCCTGCTTCGGGGCCGGGCCGCCGGCGCTCTCCCCCAGCCCCAGGCTGGCCAGGATCGCGTTCACTTCGCTGTCATCCGTGGGCTTTTGGCTCTCCTGCTGCCGACGGACATTCTCGATGATCTCATCCACCGAACCGGAATACCTGTTTTCTGGCATTTTTGCGATATCCTCCCCGTTTGATCTTCCAGGCTCTGCCCGCTCACTGCCCGGCCCGGCGCTGGCGTCGGATCTCATACAGCAAGATCCCCGCCGCCACCGAAACATTGAAACTGTCCACTCCGCCGGCGTCGGCAGCCATATCCAGACGCACCGCCCCGTCACAGAGTCTGCGCACCAGGGCGCTCACCCCGGCCCCCTCGCTGCCCATCACCAGGGCAATGGGGCCCGTAAGATCAGTCTTGTCCAGGGGCGTGCCGTCCATATCGGCGCAGTACACAAAAACATTCTGTTCCTTCAGCCGGCGGATGGTCTCGCCGATGTTGGCCACCCGGGCCACCGGCAGCCGGGCCGCCGCGCCGGCGCTGCTCTTCATCACGGTGGAGGTCACCGCTGCACCGCCCCGCTTGGGCACCACCAGCCCGTGGGCCCCGCACAAAAAGGCGCTGCGGATGATGGCCCCCAGATTGTGGGGGTCTTCCACCCCGTCGGCCAGCACCAGGAAGGGGTCCTCCCCTTTTTGGGCCGCCGCCCTCAGGATTTCCTCTACGCTCACATATTCCATCAGGCTGGCCCAGGCCGCTACCCCCTGGTGGTTCTCGGTGCCGCAGATCTGCCGCAGTTTGTTGGGATGGACCCGCTTGACCACCGCGCCGGCCTGCTTTGCCAGGGCAATGTAGTAGGCCGCCTGCTGGGGCGCCATGGTTTCGTTCACCATCAGGGTGTCCACCCCGCCGCTCTTCAGCAGTTCCACCACCGGGTTTTTGCCGTAAATGACCTGTTCCGTCCTCTGTTTTTCTTCCATTCCCCGCTCCTGTGTCCGGGCTGGCCGTCCTCTGCAAGCGGACAGCCTGCTCCTGATCGCTATAATACATTTACTATATCACAGTCTCGATTTCTTTTCTATAATTTGCCGCAAAATCCCCTTTTTCTCTTCTGTGCCCCGCCTTGCGGGGCCCGGCCCCGGCGCCCTCCTTTCCGCTTTTGGGGGATTTGTAAAGCCGGTTATACAACATGTACACTCCCCTTTGGTTTTCCACTTTCCCCAGGTTTTGTTGAAAACCCGGTGGAAAAAGTGAATAACTGGCCGTTTTGCTCTGTTTTTTCATTGTGGAAAGGGAGTTCTCCACCGAGTTTTCAACACGATGTTGAAAACTTGTTCTTCAACGGAGCGTTGAAGTGCGACTGTCAAGAGGGAATTTCGCCGTTTTTTGAGAGAAAAATCTGGATGCTTTTCCTCTTTTTTGCCAGCGGGGCCGGTTTGCCTTTTGAGGGCCAAGCCGATATAATGGTTTCAAAAAGAAAGGAGAGGACAGGCCTGCATGCTGATTTTTGAAGACGCCAGGGGATTGGATCTTTCCGCCACCTTGGACTGCGGCCAGTGTTTCCGCTGGCTGCCCCGGCAGGAGGGCTGGCAGGGAGTGGTTGGGGGCCGGTCGGTGTTGGCCCGCACCCAGGGCCGGGCGCTGATTCTGGAGGGCGCACAGGAAGAAGACCGGGATTTTTGGGCAGACTATTTTGCGCTGGACCTGGATTATCCCGCCCTGCAAAGCCGCTTTTGCGCGGGCAACCGGCGGCTGCGGCTCTGCGTGGAGGAAAACCCCGGCATCCGGGTGCTGCGGCAGCCTTTTTTTGAGACTCTCTGCACCTTTCTCATCAGCCAGAACAACAACATCTCCCGCATCCGGGCCATTGTGGAGCGGCTGTGTGTCCTGGCGGGGCAGCCGGTGGCCTACGGGCGGTTCTCCTTCCCACAGGCGGCCCGGCTGGCCGAATTTTCGGCCCAGGACCTGGCCCCTCTGCGGGCGGGCTGGCGGGCGGCCTATCTGGCCGAGGCAGCCCGTCAGGTGGCCTCGGGACAGATCTGTGAGGCAGAGCTTCGCGCCCTGCCCCTGGCCCAGGCCCGCCAGCGGCTGCAAAGTCTGAAGGGGGTGGGCCCCAAGGTGGCGGACTGTGTGCTTTTGTTCGGGCTGGGCCGGTGGGACGCATTCCCCCGGGATGTGTGGATCAACCGGGCCATGGATACCCTCTTTCCCCGAGGGGTGCCGGTGTGCTGCCGGGGCCGCTCGGGCATTGCCCAGCAGTACATCTTCGCCTATGCCCGGGCCCATCTGCCCCGGGGCGGGGAAAAGGGAGAAAAAGAGGGAAAGAAAAAGTCCGATTGATTTTATCCCCCTATGCCGCTATACTATAGGTGTAGAAAGAGAAAAGGGCAAGGAACCCCGCACGGGCGGCCTTTTTTGCCGCCCGGACCCGTACGACCGTTTTCAAGTACAAACAATCAGGAGGAACGAACATGCTGGTAAACGCAACCGAAATGCTCCAGAAAGCCCGGGACGGCCACTACGCCGTGGGCGCCTTCAACATCAACAACCTGGAATGGACCAAAGCCATCCTGCAGGCCGCCGAGGAGTGCAAGAGCCCGGTGATCCTTGGGGTGTCTGAGGGTGCCGGCAAATATATGTGCGGGTTCCCGGTGGTGGCCGCCATGGTCAAGGCCATGCTGGAGACCCTGAAGATCACCGTGCCTGTGGCCCTGCACCTGGACCACGGCACCTATGAGGGCGCCAAGGCCTGCGTGGCTGCCGGTTTCAGCAGCATCATGTTTGACGGCAGCCACTACCCCATTGAGGAGAATGTGGAAAAGACCAAGGAGCTGGTGGCCCTGGCCCACGCCAACGGCCTGTCCATCGAGGCCGAGGTGGGCACCATCGGCGGCGAAGAGGACGGCGTTGTGGGCATGGGCGAGGTGGCCGACCCCGCCGAGTGCGCCAAGATCGCCAGCCTGGGGGTGGACTTCCTGGCTGCCGGCATCGGCAACATCCACGGCGTCTATCCCCCCAACTGGAAGGGGCTGGATTTTGAGACCCTGGACAAGATCCACGCCGCCACCAACAACATTCCCCTGGTGCTGCACGGCGGCACCGGCATCCCCGCCGACATGATCCGCAAGGCCGTGTCCCTGGGCGTTTCCAAAATCAACGTGAACACCGAGTGCCAGCTGAGCTTTGCTGCCGCCACCCGCCAGTATATCGAGGCCGGCAAGGACAAGCAGGGCAAGGGCTACGACCCCCGCAAGCTGCTGGCCCCCGGCGCCGAGGCCATCAAGGCCACGGTTCGGGAGAAGATTGAGCTGTTCGGCAGCATGAACAAGGCCTGATTTTTCCGCAGTACAGACAAAGCGCGGGATCCGTTTTGGATCCCGCGCTTATTTTTTATGCCTGCAAATACCACTTCAATTCGTCCAGCCGCTGCAGGGTCTCCAGCCGCCCCTCGCTGTACAGCTGTTCCAGCTTGTCCACGTTCCGCTCCAGACGGGACACCGCCACCGGCTTTTGGGGCCGCAGCACGAAGATCCGCCCCTGGGCCTCCAGCTCCCCGATCTCCTCCTGCATCCGATTGTACCGCTGCTGGGCGCTGAGCAGCCGGCGCATCAGGGCCGGATACTTGCGGTAGGTGCGGTAGTACAGCTCCTTCATCTTATAAGAGAGGGGCTCCTTGCGGTAGCCCTCCTGCCGGGTGAGCACCAGCACGATCTTTTCATGCCCGGCGTCCAGGGCCCACTGATAGGGGATGGCACAGGCGATGCCCCCGTCCAGATAGGGCGTGCCTCCGATCTGCACGAACCGGCTGAGCAGGGGCATGCTGGCCGAAGCCCGGGCCGCCAGCAGGATGTCCGAGTGGTCCCGGTCGAAAAACACGGCCTTGCCGGTGAGACAGTTGGTGGCCACCGCGTAGAACTTGGTGGGCGAGGAGAAAAAGGTCTCCCGGTCAAAGGGGTCCAGCTCGTCCGACACCTCCCCGAACAAGAAATCAAAGCCGATCACGCTGTGGCTGCGCAGCAGGGCCCGGGGCCCCACGTACCGGCTGTCCCGCACATAGCACAGGTTGATGCGGGCCGAGCGGCCGATCTGCCCCGAGACAAAATTGATGCCGTTCAGCGCCCCCGCCGACACCCCGGCCACCGCGTCAAAGCCCACGCCGTTCTCGGCCAGCACATCCAGCACGCCCGAGGTGTACACTCCCCGAAACGCGCCCCCTTCCAGAATGATGGAATTCATACTTTTCCCTCCTGTGGGCCCGCTTTTGCCGGGCCGATTTTCCCCTCCTGAAAACTTTCCCCATCTTATGCCCAGTATACCCTTTCCCGCCGCCGGCTGCAAGCCTACAGGCTCCGCTCCAGCTTCAGCACTTCCACGGTGATATCGTCCGCCGGGGCGGCGGCGCTCTGACGGCGGCGGGCGGTGTCCGCCAGGATGTCCGCCATCTCCTGGGGGGTGTTGCCCACCGCCGCGCACAATTCGATCTGCTGGCGCAGCCAGGTATCCCCCTCCCCCAGCACTCCGTCGCTCACCAGGATCACCCAGTCGCCGCCAGCCAGCCCGAACCGATGCTCCTTGCCGGAGACCTCTTTCAGAATTCCCACCGGCAGCCCGGCCCCCTCCACGGCTCTCACCTTGCCCTGCTGCATCGTAAAGCTGGGGGCAGCCCCCGCCTTGTACAGCCGCACCCGGCCGGTGTACAGGTCCACGCTGAGCAGATCCAGGGCAGCGCCGCTCTCCTCTTCGCTTTTCAGGTTGAGGGCCACATTCACCAGCCGGGCCGTGGTGTCCCCCTCAAAGCCGGTGCGCAGCAGTCGATCGGCCAGATTGGCCGCCATGGCCCCGTCCACCGCCGCGTACTTGCCCACCCCCATGCCGTCGCACAGCAGCATGTGGGCCCGGCCGCTGCCGTCGCAGAACTGTCGGGCCGCGTCGCCGCTGGCCTCCTGCCGGGCCGGCCGCAGGGCAAGGCCGAACTGGGCCTCGTACACCGGCTTTTCCGCAAAGGTCAGGGTGGTGACAGTGCGGCAATGGTTCAGCTGGGGCAGCCCGAAGCTGCGCCGGCACAGGTGCTCCACCTCCTCGGTGAGACTTCTCAATTCCTCCTCTTCAAAAGGGGTGCGGCTGAGAGTGGCGGTCACCTTCATCCGGCCCAGCCCGTCCACCTGCACCACCGCCTCCAGCACTTCCAGCCCCAGGGATTCCAGCAGAGAGGCAATCCGGCTGCTCTTGGTCTCGTCGGTGGCTCCGCCCTGGGCCAGGTCCTCGGCCATGTGGGCCAATGCCCCCGCCATGGCCCCGTACTGCTCGGAAAGGGCACTGCGCAGGGCGGTCATCCGCAGGGCCGACTCCCGCCGGCTGCACTGGACCGCATATCCCTGGCTCAGGCAGCTGCAAAGGGCCGCCGGCTTTTCGCAGCGGTAGAACTGAGGCGGCAGCTGTTCCACCGAGAGGGGCTGGCCGGATTCCAACAGTCCTTTCAGGGAGTACAGCCCCTTCACCGTGCCGCTGTATTCCTTGATCCAGCACCGCTCCCGCTGGCGGCAGGAGACGCAGAGCCCCCGGGCCAGATAGTCCACCGTGAACTCATACCCCTCCCCCGCCTTGGGCAGCTTGTCCATCACCGCGTCCACCGTCTGGGCCACGTCGGCCAGGGCGTCGGCCACCGCGGTGAGCCGGCCGCAGGCCCCCACCAGGCCGGCCTGGCGGGCATCCTGCCGGAAATTGCTCTCCCCGGGCAGGGCCAGCAGATACCGGCGGGGAATCAGGCAGAATACCAGGATCACCTGGCCGGCCAGCAGCATTGCCTGCCAGCGGGACCCCGGTTCCACCAGCCCCAGGCCGACCAGCTGGGCCGCCGCAAACAGCCCCGCCAGGGCCGGTTTTTCTCCGGGGCAGAAGGCCGCCCCCGCCAGCACCCCGGCACAGAGAGTCAGGGCGCAGGGCAGCAGGGCCGGGTCCGCCGCGGCCAGCATACAGCCCCAGCAGATGGCCCCCACTGCCGCCCGCTTCACCTCGCCCCGATAGGCGAGGGCCAGCCCGGCCACTCCGGCCAGCAGGAAGCCGGGCCGGAACGCCCCGCCGCCAACCCCCTCCAGGGCGGGGATCAGGAGCATGACCCAGACGAGACCTGCCTGGGGCTTGCCCTGGCCGGCCCGCCCCAGGGCCAGACCGAACAGCAGGGCCATCACCGCCTCTGCCAGGGCGGACAGGCTGCCCGCCAGGCTGCTCAGCCCCGAGAGGGCCAGCATCCCCTGCACCAGCAAAAGGCATCCGCAGCCCGCCCCGAAGGCGGGCCAACGGCTGCGCCGGAAGAGAAGCCGGCCCGCCAGGGCGGCGGCCACCGCCCCTACCGTGCGCAGGGCGGCCACCGGCTCCAGGGTGACCAGAGAGCCGAAGGCTGCCCCCGCCGCCCCCATATACATCCACCGTTCCGGCACGCCCAGGGTGTAGGCCAGCCCCAGGGGATACAGTTCCAGCACCGGGCCGCCGGCCAGCAGGAAGCCTGCCAGCGCCGCCCCGCCCTGGCGCAGAGCCGGCAGAGACTTCTGCCAGCGGGCCTTTCGTTGTAAGCTTTTTGTGGACAGCATTCTTCTTCCTCTTTCCTGTTCCGAAAAAATCCGGCTTTTGAGGCCACTGTACCACAGGACAAAGAAAGAATTTTGTTGCAGAGAGGAGCTTCGACAAGGCCCGGCCCTTTTGCGCAAAAAGCGGCGGCCGCCCCGCCGGGCAGCCGCCGCTTGTGGTTTATTCTGTTGTCTGTTCTTCGCCTTCGGGGGCCATATCTTTTTCCGGCCGGATGACGCAGGCATACCGCTTGTCCCATTCGGCCACTGCCTGCCGAATCTCCCTGCATACCTGCTTTTCATCCTCCTCAAAGCCATAGGGAGTGACGCAGTCGAAGATCAGGTTGATCCGCTCCTTGCCGGGCACCATCCGAAAGTCGTGGATCGTCACCTTGCCATCCCAGCGTTCTCTCACAATCTCCTCCACCTTCTGGCGGGCCTGACTCAGCTGCTCGTCGTGGGTGACCACCGGGTCGTAGTGGATGACCACATCCAGCCGCTCGGCCCGGAAATCCCGCTCGATGGTGTCGATGAGCTCGTGGCTTTCCAGCACATCCCCTTCGGCGGGCATCTCCACATGGAGGCTGGCAAACTGCCGCCCCGGGCCGTAGTCATGGATCATCAGATCGTGGACCCCCAGCACCCCGGGGTAGCTCAGAGCCTTCTGGCGGATGTGGTGGGCCAGCTGGGGGTCGGGGGCGCTGCCCAGCAGAGGGTCGATGGTCTCCCGCATCAGCCCGAAGCCGCTGTACAGGATAAAGAGGGCCACCGCCATACCCATCCAGCCATCCAGCTCCAGGCCGGTGAGCCTGCCCAGCACCAGGGCCGCCAACACCGCCGAGGTACTGATCACGTCGTTGCGGCTGTCGGCTGCGGTGGCCTCCAGGGTGCCCGAGTGGATCAATTTGCCCAGACGCAGGTTGAAGGCGGACATCCAGAGTTTTATCAAAATGGACATCACCAGCACCGCCGCCGACAGGAGGCTGAACTCCACCGGGGTGGGATGCAGGATCTTGTCCAGGCTGCTCTTGGCCAGCTCCACCCCGATCATCAGGATCATGGCTGCCACCACCAGCCCGGCCAGGTATTCGTACCGGCCATGGCCATAGGGGTGCTTCTCGTCGGCGGGGCGGCTGGCCAACCGAAATCCCAGCAGGCTCACCACATTGGAGGAGGCGTCCGAGAGGTTGTTGAGGCCGTCGGCGGTGATAGAGATGCTGCCGAACAAAAAGCCCGCCGCCATCTTGCCCCCCGCCAGCAGCAGGTTGCACAGGATGCAGACGATCCCCGCCAGATTTCCGTAGGCGGTGCGCACCGCCGCATCCCCGGTGCGCTCATAATTTTTGATGAAATGTCGAACCAGAAAATCCGTCATATTTCCTCCTTTACCCACATCCCTCAGGGTAAAAGAGTACCGGCAACCCCCGGTTGCCGGTACTCAGCATGATTTTGTTCAGCGTTTGATGTAGGCTTCCCGCTCGGCGCCCACCGAGATGTACTGGATGTGGCAGCCCACTGTCTTTTCCAGATACAGCACATAGTCCTGGGCCTCTTTGGGCAGGTCCTCAAAGCGGCGGACCCCTGTGATGTCACAGTGCCAGCCGGGCAGATACTCCACCACCGGCTGGGCGGTATCCAAGGCCTCCCCCATGGGGAACAGGTCGGTCTCGGTGCCGTCCGACAGCTTGTAGCGGGCCACCACCGGGATCTTCTCCATATAATCCAGCACGTCCAGCAGGGTCGGGGCCAGCTCATCGGCGCCCTGGCAGCGCACCCCGTATCGGCTGGCCACCACATCGATGGGGCCCACCCGGCGGGGACGGCCGGTGGCCGCGCCGTACTCATGGCCGTGCTCCCGCAATACGTCCTTCTCCTCCTCGGTCATGGCCAGCTCGGCAGTGAAGGGACCCTCGCCCACGCAGCTGGAATAGGCCTTCATGATGCCGATGGACAGATCCAGCTTGCGGCCGGGGATGCCCGCGCCGATGGGAGCGTAGGCGCCGATCACGTTGGAGGAGCTGGTGTAGGGATAGATGCCGAAGTCGATATCCCGCAAGGCGCCCAGCTGGGCCTCAAACAGGATCTTCTTGCCCTGGCGGTCGGCGGCGTCCAGATAGGCGCCCGCGTCGCAGATGTAATCCTTGAAGATGCGGCCGTACTCCTGGCACCAGGCCCACATCTCCTCCAGGTCGATGGCCTTGGCCCCGTAGATGTTCACCATGGTGAGATTCTTGGAATCCACAATGGTCTTGAGGCGCTTCTTCATAGCCTCGTCCAGGTGGAGCAGATCCCCCATGCGCAGGGTCTTCTTCATGTATTTATCGCCGTAGCTGTAGGCAATTCCCCGCTTGGTGGAGCCAAACTGGGCCCCCGTCTTGGAAAGGCGGGCCTCCTCCAGGCCGTCCTGGTCCACATGGAAAGGCATGCAGATGGTGGCCCGGTCGGAGATCTTCAGGTTGGCGGGGCTGATCTGTATCCCCTTCTGGCGCAGAGACTCGATCTCGTTGGCCAGATGGTGAGGGTCAATGACCATGCCGTTGCCCATGACGCAGACCACTTCGGGGCGCAGGATGCCCGAGGGCAGCAGGTTCAAAACGAACTTGCCCCGGGGATTCTTGACGGTGTGCCCGGCGTTGTTGCCGCCCTGATAGCGCACCACAATGTCATATTCCTGGCTGAGCAGGTCCACCATGCGGCCCTTGCCCTCATCGCCCCAGTTGATACCGGTAATTGCTGTAAGCATTTTACAATCCCCTTACACTATGCTCAGGGGCCGCCTTTTCCGCGCGCCCTGCCCGGGATACGCGGCCCGAAAACCAACATTCATTATACTGTACCCGGCCCCGGTTGAAAAGAGTTTTTTTCACAGAATCGGGGGTTTGCGGCCACTTTTCAGCTCTTTTTGTTCTCCCTGGGCCGCAGGGGGCGGCGGCTGCCGTCCGGCGAGACCACCACGGTGGCGTCCAGCTGGCTTTTCAGGCTGCGCTTGCAGTCCTCCACATACTCCCGGCGCAGCGCCTGCTGCTCGGCCTTTTCGGCCTCGGTCAGGCCCTCGGGGGTTTTGCTTTTTCTGGCCAGCTCGTTGATGCGCGCGATTTTTTCCTGTGTCATGCTGCCTTCTCCCTTGCCCGGCGCCCTGGGCCGGGCCCTTTGTTTTTCACGGACGATTTTAGTATACTACACCCGGCCCGAAAACGCAAAAACGGCGCGGGCGGAAAGAAAGGAAAACCGCACGCGCCGTTTTTGCTGTCTATGGTGACTTTCTGTTCAGAAAGGGGGATGGTTGTCTGACCCGCCCGGGCCCCTGCCGGGGCGCTGGCATGGGCGGGGTTCAGTGGCCGAACGCCGCAGTATTCCGCAGCGCCCGGGGCATTGTTTCTTTGCTGTGATTTTAGGATACTCCCCATTTGTGGCAGTTTTGTGGTACACTTTTGAACAGATTGAAAACAAAGTAAAAAACGCCGGGCACAGGGCTCCCTGTGGGGTGCCCTGCGTCCGGCGCAAACCCTGGATTTTTGCGAGGTGACGTTTTATGGCCAATCGGCCCAACTATGTCCAGCAGATGGACCGGGTGCTGGAACAGCTGGGGCAAAGCCGCCCCCGCCTGCTGCTGCACGCCTGCTGCGGCCCCTGCTCCAGCTCGGTGCTGGAGATGCTCTGCCGGCACTTCCGGGTGACAGTGCTCTACTATAACCCCAACATCTGGCCCGCTGCCGAATACCAGCGGCGGCAGGGGGAGCTGGCCCGCTTCCTCAGCCTGGCCCACCCTTTGGATGTGGAGCTGGTGGAGGACACCTACGACCCGGCCGAATTTTACCGGGCGGTGCAGGGTCTGGAAGCCGAGCCCGAAAAGGGGAACCGCTGCACCCTTTGCTACCGGCTGCGGATGGAGCGGGCCGCCCGCTACGCCGCCGACCACGGCTTTGAGTGGTTCACCACCACCCTCTCGGTCTCCCCCTTAAAGGACCCGGTGCGGATCAACCAGATCGGCCAGGAACTGGAGGAAAAATACGGGGTGCGGCACCTGCCCAGCGAGTTCCGCAAGCGGGACGGCTACAAGCGCAGCCTGGAGCTGAGCGCCCAGTACGGGCTGTACCGCCAGGCCTACTGCGGCTGCGAGTTCAGCGCCCGGGCACGGGGCTTTGACGAGGAGAGCGCCGCCGGGGCGGCCCAGGCTCCCTCACAGAAATAAGACCCGCAGGAACAGCATCCCCGCCACCCCGGGCATGCCCAGCACCACCGCCGCAAAGGCGGTGCCGTAATTGAGGGCGATGCTCACCCCGGTGTAGGGGGCCAGCAGGTTCACCGCCCCCAGGGTGCTCACCCCGCACAGGGCCGACAGGCAGGCCCGGCCCACCGGGTGGGGCCCGGAGGCGGCTGCCCGGCTCACCGCCAGCAGCAGAACCGCCGCCAGGGCCCAGATCCACCCGCTCACAGGATGGCGCGCAGCCCCAGGGCCCGCGCCTTGGCCTGTAAGTAGTGGTAACGGCAGAGCAGGGCTTTCCGCTCATAGATACGCTGGTCTATCAGGTCCTCCTCCACCTCCAGCGAAAAGAGCATCTCGTTGTGGCGCATCTGCTCCAGGCAGTCCCGGATCTCCTCTTCCAGAGTGGGCTGGTAGAGAAGCAGGTCCCTGTCCACAGGGTCCTGGCGGCGGGGCCAGAACACCGGCATTTTTTTGGACGGCATGTACCTTTTCCCTCCTTGTTCGGTGGTTTTGGTACATGGTACGCCCCACCCCGGCCCAACATTCCTTTCCCTGCCAACTTTTTTGGGGCCAGAGCCCATAAACGGGCTCCGGGATGGTATAATCTCTTTAGAACAGCCAGGGGGCGCGCCCCGCCCCCGCAAAGGAGGAACCGACCCATGAGGAAAAAGGTGCTTTTGCTGGTAAACCCCTCGGCAGGCACCGGCAGCGCACGCCAGAACACCTATCGGATGGTGGAGGCCCTGGCCCTGCGGGGCTGCGAAACCACAGTCTATCCCCTGCTGCCGGCCCACGGCCTCACCGCCGAAAAGCTGCTAGCCGAGTGCGGCGGCCGCTTTGACCTGGTGGCCTGCTGCGGCGGCGACGGCACCCTGAACCATGTGATCTGCGGCCTGATGGCCCTGGACCGCCGGCCCCGGCTGGGCTATCTGCCCGGGGGCAGCACCAACGATTTTGCCAACAGTCTGGGCCTTGCCCTGGACCTGGAACAGGGCTGCGCGGCCCTGGCGGACGGGCGGCCCTTCCCCTATGACATCGGCCGCTTCAACCAGACCTATTTCAACTATGTGGCCGCCTTCGGAGCCTTCACGGCGGTGAGCTACTCCACCCCTCAGGACACCAAAAACGCCCTGGGCCACGCGGCCTATGTGCTGAAGGGGATCCTCTCATTGCCCGAGAGCATGAGCTGCCGCTGCCACATGAAGGTGGAGCACGACGGCCAGACCGAGGAGGAGGAATACCTGTACGGCTCGGTCACCAACGCCACCTCGGTGGGAGGCTTCACCGCCCCCAACGCCCGGCAGGTGCGGCTGGACGACGGCCTGTTTGAGGTGATGCTCATCAAGGCCCCTGCTACCCTGCGGGAGGGGGAGCAGATCCTGGCGGCCCTGACCCGTGGGGAGGAAAACCCCTATGTGCGCCTGTTCCAGACCGACCGCATCCGGTTCACCGCCTTCCAGCGCACAGCCTGGACCCTGGATGGGGAGTACGGGGGCACGCCGGACACTGCCGAGATCTCGGTAGCACCCCAGGCCGTCTCCATCATGCTGCCCCGGCAGGAGGCCGGCAGCGACGAGGGGCTTTGAGCCCGCAAAAATCCCGGCATCCGGGCCGCCCGGCAAAGGGCGGCCCTTTTATTTTGAAAAAAATTTTTTCCGCCCCAATAAAAACACGCCCCCCGAAGGTCTAACAGGCAGAAGGACCCAAACAGAAAGGAGGCCCGCCATGACCCAGGAAGAATACGCCCTTGCGGTCCAGCAGCTGCGCGCCCGGCTCTACCGCACCGTCTTCCTCTACTTAGGCAGCGAGGCCCTGGCCCTGGACGCGGTGGACGAAGCAGTGTACAAAGGGCTTCGGGGGCTGCACAAATTGCGCCAGCCGGAGTTTTTTACCACCTGGCTCACCCGAATCCTGCTCAACGAGTGCTGCCGGGAGCAAAAGCGGCAGCGCCGGTTTCAGCCCCTGGAAGACCGGGAGGGCCCCGACGGCGGGCTGGATGCCCTGCCTCTCAAAGAGGCGATCCTCCGGCTGTCCCCCGAGCTGAGCCAGGTGGTGATTCTCCGATATTTTTCGGGCTACACCCTGGCCGAGACGGCCCGCATCCTGGAGATCCCGCCTGGCACTGCCGCCACCCGCCAGCGCCGGGCCCTGGCCCTGCTGCGGCTGGAACTCTGTGAAAAGGAGGGAGACGCATGAATCGGAATGAGGAATATGCCGCCCTGCTGCGGGAGCTGGAAACTACACCGCCCGCCCTGGAAACCACTCTGCCCCGGGCCAAAGCCCGGCTGCGCCGCCGCCGGGTGCTTCGCCCGGCCCTGAGCCTGGCGGGGTTTGCCTGCTGCTTTGTGCTGCTGGTGAATTTCTGCGCCCCGGTGGCCTATGCCTGCTCCCGGGTGCCCTTTTTGCGGGAGCTGGCCGCGGCGGTCACCTTCTCCCCCTCCCTGAGCCGGGCCGTGGACAACGAGTATGTCCAGCCCCTGGACCTGACCCAGACCCAAAACGGCCTCACCGCCCGGGTGGAATACCTGATCGTGGACCAAAAGCAGGTGAACATCTTTTACCGGCTGGATGCCGAGAGCGGCGGCCCCCTGCGGGAGGAGCCCCGGATCCTCTCCCCAGACAGCTCGGCCCCGCCCCCCTGCTCCTACGGGCTGAACAGCTGGGACGTACCCAACGGGGAGCTTCGCAGCCTGACCGTGGATTTTGTGGAGGAGAATGTGCCTGACGCCCTCCTGCTGGAACTGGATGTCTGGCAGGACCCGGAGGAAGACCCCCTTGCCGAACCCGCAGACCAGCAGGTTGGGGAGGAGCCCTGGACGGACCCGGCCTCCGAGCCGGACCCCCTCGCCACCTTCTCTTTTGAATTGCACTTTGACCCCACCTTCACCGCCTCGGGCCGTCAGCTCCCCCTGGACCAGACCCTCACCCTGGACGGCCAGACCTTCACTTTCACCCGGCTGGAAATCTACCCCACCCACCTGCGGCTGGACCTGGAAGAATCGGCGGAGAACACCGCCTGGCTCACCCAGCTCTTCTTCACGGTGGAGGGCGGCGGCCATGTATACGAGCCGGTAGCCAACGGGGTCACCGCCACCGGCTCGGGCGAGAGCCACACCATGACCTCCTACCGGGCCGAGAGCCCCTATTTTGAGGACGCCGACTCCCTCACCATCCGGGTCACCGGGGCCGAATGGCTGGACAAGGCCGACGAGCGGGTATGGGTGGACCTGGCCGGCGGCAAGACCGGCCCCCTGCCCGAAGGGGTGAGCTTTTACGACGCCAAGCGCACCGGCGCCGGCTGGGAGGTGAGCTTTCTGGCCCGGTATCGCAAGGAATCCCATTTCCACCAGATCTTCCGCACCGAATACTACGATTCGGAGGGCAATTTGTGGGAGTATCACAGCTGGGGCAGCGGCGGCACGCCAAAGGACTGCCCGGAAGACTCCTTCCAGGTCACCCTCTACCTGGAAGACTACCCCTATGACGAGGCCTGGCTCTGCCCCCAGTACAGCCGGCTGTGGCAGGCCCCTGAACCCCTCAGCTTTACGGTGGACCTGAGCGAATAATTTCTCCTGTACCAAAGCCCCCGGGCCTCTCCTCACGGAGAAGCCCGGGGGCTCTTGCCATTTTCTGCTTATTTTTCTGCCTTGGAATACAGGGTCTTGGTGCTCACCCCGGGCAGCATCCCCAGCTTGCCCGAGAGGGCGCTGATCACCGGCTGGGGAGCATCCAGGGCGATGCTGATGAGGGAGAGCCCTTTTTCCCGGTAGGGGATGCCCATCCGCCCGATGATGTAGGGGGCATACTGATGGAGCAGACGGTTCATCTGCTCCACCGAGTCCGGCTCTTCCACCACGATCCCGATCAGGGCGATTCTTGTTGGTTCCATTCCTCTCTTCCTTTCCCGCTGTCCTCCAGGGGCAGCACACACCAGCCCTGGCTTTTCCCTGCCTGCACCCGGCAGAGTTCCAGCGGCATTTCCAGGCACCAGCTCAGGTTCTCCCCGGTGAGAGTGGCCCCCGCCGGCCCAAAGCGGTATTTCCCCTGACGGTTCAGCAAAAGGGCGCTGTCGGCCAGGGCCAGGGCGTTCTGGGGGGAGTGGGTGATCCACAAAGCTCCCAGCCCCTCCTGCCGGCAGAGCCTCCGGAGCACCTTCAGCACCTTCTGCTGATTTTTGAAATCCAGATTGGCCTCCGGCTCATCCAGCACCAGAAAGCGGGGCTGCACCGCCAGGGCCCGGGCAAAGAGCACCAGCTGGTACTCCCCGCCGGAGAGCTGGCTGCAAAGCCGACCGCTCAGGGCTCCTGCCCCCACCCGCTCCAGACAGTCCCGGGCCAGCTCCTCGTCCCGCCGGGTGGGCTGGGCCCAGAGCCCCAGCCGGGGACTGCGGCCCAAGAGCACCATCTCGAGAGCGGTGCACCCCAGGGCCGGCCGCTTTTGCTGGGGCACATAGCCGATGGTCTGCCAGCGGCGGGCGTCATTTGCCAGCGGCTGGCCATCCAGCAGGGTGCGGCCCTCCTGCCAGGGCAGCAGCCCCAGCATACACCGCAGCAGGGTGGTCTTGCCCGCCCCGTTGGGCCCCAGAATGGAGAGCACTTGGCCGCTCTGAACCTGAAAGGAGATGCCCCGCAAAAGGGGCCGGCCGCCGGGGTAGCCAAAGCTGCCTCCCTGTACTTCCAGTTTCACAGCCCCGCCCCCCCTGTCTTGCGCAGCAGCAGAATGAAGAGCGGTGCCCCCACCACTGCCGTCAGGATGGACACCGGAATTTCCGCCGCGGTGGCGCAGCGGGCCAGGGTGTCGATCACCAAAAAGAAGGCCGCCCCCAGCCCAAAACAGGCCGGCACCAGCCGCCGGTTGTCGCCGCCCACCATCATCCGGGCCGCATGAGGCACCAGCAGCCCCACCCAGCCGATCTGGCCGCAGAGGGAGACCACCGCGGCGGTGATGAGAGCGGCGGCCCCCACCGCCAGCACCCGCAGCTTTTTTACCGGCACACCCAGGCTGAGGGCCTCCTCCTGGGGCAGAGCCAGCAGGTTCAGCTTCCAGCGCAGCAGGTACAGAACCGCCATGCCCGCCCCCAAGAAGGGCAGGCTGAGGGCCAGGGACCGGCGGGTGGTGCCCGACAGGCTGCCCATCAGCCAGAAGGTGATGGCGGGCAGGGTGTTCTGAGGGTCGGCCACATATTTCACCAGGGAGACCAGCGCCGAGAACAGGCTG
>CASFKY010000022.1 GCA_949295465.1 uncultured Oscillospiraceae bacterium | reverse complement strand
GCGCTGCCTGCGGCAGATGCAGCGAGGCGGAGCAGGGGCAGCGGTCTGTTTTTTGCAAGGGCGCTTTTGCGGCCCGCAGCAAAAACAGGGCACCGCAACCCGGAGGGTTTAGATCATAAATAAAAGTCCAGGCCTTTGCCTGTAGCGCTGTCGGCCCGTCCGGCCCGTCGGACGCTCCGCTGGGCCAGAGGGGGAGGGAGGGGGTTTCGACTCCCCCTCCCTACCCCCTCTGGACTCCCTACCCTCCCTAACGACCAGGGTCTGAACCCTGGACCCAAAAGAGGAAGTCGCAGCGTTCAAAGGCCGGAAAAAACAATAGTTCTTGGCCCGTGGAAACTTTCAGGGCATCAAACGGCGAACGTGTTTTTTCTGATCGGCCTTTGCCCGCCGCTCCGATTGTTGTATGCGCCCGCTGTTCGCGGGCGCCGCGCGTCTGTGCACATCCTTGAAGGCCCCGCCGCAAAAATCGGCTAAGCGCAAGAGGCCTGGCCCTATAGCCTCCCTCTCTGAGGGAGGTGGCACGGCGCAGCCGTGACGGAGGGAGTCCCAAACAAAAAAAGCGGCTCCCCGCCGGGGGAACCGCTCTCCTCAAAGACCCGCTCAGGCAATCACTGCTTGGATGCCTGCTCCATGGCGGCCAGCGCCTTGCGCAGGTTCTTGGCGATCTGGTCGGGGCAGCTGGTGGGCTTGGTGCCGCAGGTGGTGCCCTCCATCCGGGCGATGGCGTCCTCGGCCTTCATGCCCTTGAGCAGCTGGGAAATGCCCTTCAGGTTGCCGTTGCAGCCGCCCATCACCTGGACGGACTCGATGGTGTGGTCGGGGGCCAGCTCGATCATGGTCATCCGGGAGCAGGTGCCCTGGTTGGGGAAAGTATAAGTCATGGTATTCACGTTCCTTTTCATTTTGTTGTTATGTGAAGGCGGCAGGGCCGCCGTCAGGCTGTCAGCCTCCCTGGCGCTGTCGGGCCAGGGCGTTGATGCGGGCGATCTGGTCGTCCGCGGTGGTGCAGGTCCCCACCGGGTGGGGATGGGCCGAATTGGCCCCGTGGAAGTCGGTGCCGCCGGTGACGATCAGCCCGTACTTTTCGCACAGCTCCCGGCACTCGGCCTTGTCGGCCTCGCTGTTGCGGGGGTGGTCGATCTCGATGCCGTCCAGCTTCCCTTCTGCCGCCAGCTGCCGCACCAGCGGCATACTTTTATAAACGGTGGGATGGGCAAAGACCAAAACCGCCCTGGCCGCCCGGGCGGTGGCAATCACTTCCTCCACCGGGGGGTACTCGGGGGAATGCAGCACGATGCCCCGGGGATTCCACCCGAAGAGGTAGTGGTACAGTTCCCCGTAGACCCCGTCGCACAGGCCCAGCTCGTGGAGGGCCTGCATGATGCCGCTCTTGAACAGCACCCCGCTGTCCTTGGCGTATTCCAGGGCCTGTTCGGTGCGGAACTGGGGGTAGATGGCCTCGATTTCCCGGGCGCTCTGGAGACAGCACTCGTTGCGCCGGCGGCGCATGGTGTCGCAGTGGGCCCGCAGCTCGGGGCAGTCCTGGGGCCAGTAGCAGAGCAGATGCACCCGGTGCTGCCGCTCGTAGTCGTAGCCGGTCAGCTCCACGGCGGGGATCAGGTGCACCCCCTCCTGGACCGGGTGCCGGTAACAGTAATCGGCGCTGAGAAAGGTATCGTGGTCGGACAGGGCCATGGTGTCCAGTCCCGCCCGGGCCGCCATGGGGGCCAGCCGGTAAATGGG
>CASFKY010000021.1 GCA_949295465.1 uncultured Oscillospiraceae bacterium | reverse complement strand
GCATAAAACAGCCCCTTAAGGGGCACGCCATGAGTCAGCAATGCAGTTGGCCGACCCATTCGCGGCCCCTTCAGGGGCGTTGTCTGTATTATGCCCTTCCAGGGCTTTCTCAAGCCCCCGGCTTTGCCGGGGGTCCTGACTATGGGTAGGGGCGGCGCCGGTCAGTGAGGCCCAGCAGGTAATCGGTGCTGGTGCCGTAAAACCGGGCCAGGGCGATGAGCACCTCGGTGGGCAGGTCCCGCTTGCCCAGTTCATAGCGGGAATAGCACACCTGGGTGCAGTGGAGATAGGCGGCCAGCTCTTTCTGGGTCAGGTCGGCGTCCTCCCGTAACGATCGGATGCGGGGGTATTCCATAGGGTCCCTTCTTTGCTTTGGGTTAAGCCCAGTATAGACAAAACCAAAATGGTATATTGCGGAGTAAACCAATTTGGTATATAATAGCGGAGAAAAGACCCCGAAAAAGGGGCAAAAGAAAGAAAAAGGGACGACGGAATGAAAAAATATCAAGGAAGCTGGCGGCCGGGGCGGTGATGCTGGCGGCGGTGACGGCGATGACGGGGGCCGCAGCCCTGCCCGCCCCGGCCCAGGGCGAGGAAAACTGGCCGGGGCGGCGGAGCCAGAACCGGGCCCTTGTGCTGGAAAACGCCCCCGGCCGGCTGGTGGCCCGGCGGGAGGACGCCCTCTGTTTTGAGGCGGAGGGGGCCCTCATCCTCTATTTCTTTGACGGGGAGGGGCGGCTTTGCCGCGCCGCCCGCCTGGCACCCGCCCCTTGCGCCCCGGGCTCCTCTGGGGTACAATAACAGGACAAGCCCCGGGCGGCAAAGCCCGGGCCAAGGGGGGCGAAGAGATGGAACGGGCGGTGAATCGGTTTTTCTGCCTGCTGCTGGGGGGCATTTTCCTGGCTGTGCTGGGCTCCTCGGTGCTCCACTGGGAGCACAACGGCCCCGCCGCCCTGGTGGCCGGCCTGGTCCTCACGGCGGGGCTGGGGGCGCTGCTCCACTTTGCCGCCCCCGCCGCCGAGCGGCTCAGCCCCGGCAGGTTCCGGCTCTTTCTGGGGGCGGGGCTGCTCATCTACGGGGCGGGGCTGGCCATCCTGGGCACCCTGCTGGCCCAGGTGCTCACCATGGACATGGCCTATGTCTACCAGAGCCTGCCCGAATTCCTGGACGGCTTCCCCCTGGGGCAGGACAATTACTACTACATCATCTGCAACAACAACCTGGGCCTGGCCCTGCTGCTGGCGGCGGTCTACCGGGTGACCGGCATCGCCCCCGAGGGTTTTGCCGGGCTGGAAACCGGCATCCTCTTCAACTGCCTGATGATCTGGCTGTCGGTGGTGCTGATCTGCCGCTGCGCCCGGCTGCTCACCCAGAGCAACGGGGCGGTGCTGGGAGCTTTTCTGCTCTCGGCCCTCTTTGTGCCCTTCTGGCTCTGGAGCCCCATCTTTTACTCCGACACCCTCTCCATGCCCTTTTTGCTGGGGGCGGTGGTCTGCTTTTTCCGATTCCGCCGCACCGGCCGCTGGGGCGGGCTCTGGCTGGCCTTTTCGGCCCTCTTCGCCTTTCTGGGGTACGCGGTCAAGGGCAGCGTGGCCGTGGTGGTGCCGGCGGTGATGATCTGGCTGGTGCTGGAGCACCTGGACGGCCTCAAGGCCGCCCTGCGCCAGGCGGCGCTGTATCTTATCTGTTTTCTGGTGCTGCTGGGTGGGTACAAGGCGGCCCAGCATCTCTGGATCCTGGACTACACCGGCAGCGAGGAGTACGCCCTGCCCACCGAGCTGTGGCTGTGCTACGGCAGCCATGACGACGGGGACTACAGCCAGGAGGACTACGACTACTGCGCCTCCCTGCCCGATTTGGACAGCCGCCGCGAGGCCCTGCGCCGGCGGCTGTGGGAAAACTACACCTCCTATACCCCCGGCCAGCTGGCCGCCTTTGAGCTGCACAAGGCCACCCTCACCTGGGGCGAGGGCACCTACGGGGCCATGGAGGCCCTGGCCGCCCCCCAGAAAGCCAACTGGACTGCCTTCTTCACCATCCAGGGCCAGCCGGGGTATATGCCCCTGGTCTACTACTGCCAGGCCTTCCAGTACATGCTGCTGCTGCTGACGGCGGCGGGGGCGCTGGTGAACCTGGCCCACCCCTGGCCCGGCGGCCGCAGTTTTCCGGGGCTTTGCCTGCTGGGCATCCTGCTGCTTTTGAGCCTGTGGGAGACCAAGGCCCGGTATGCCCTGCACTTTTCACCCCTGGTGCTGCTCTGCGCCTCCTGCGCCCTCTGGCAGGCGGCCTGCCCGGCGGCCTCCGGCGGGGCCTTTGCCAGCTTTGAGGACAGCTGAATACAGCTGTTGTTAGAATACAGACAAAAACGGCTTTCCCAGAAAGGGAGGGCCGTTTTTGTGCTTTGTGCACAAAATGGCGGGGGAAATTTCGGGGTGCGGGGGACAACTTGTTGATTGTCATAGCTTTAAAATATTTTAAAGATATGGTATCATATTTTGTGAAAGTTGCTGCCGCCCGTCCCTTTTCCTTTATTCGGCGGCGCAGAGAGAGGGTTTGAGCATGAAATATGACAACAGCAAGATCCGAAATATCCTGGTGGCAGGCCACGCCGGCTGCGGCAAAACCACGCTGGTAGAGGCGCTGCTGTACTCCAACGGCGCCACCGAGCGGATGGGCCGTGTGGAAGACGGGAACACCGTGAGCGATTACGACCCCGAAGAGGCCAAGCGCAAGGCCAGCCTTTCTTCCAGCCTGGTGACCCTGGAGGCCAACGGCTTCAAATACAACCTGATCGACGTGCCCGGCCTGTTTGATTTTGAGGCGGGCATCTACGAGGGCATCCGCGCCGCCGAGAGCGTGCTGATCTGCGTATCCAGCCGCTCGGGGGTGACGGTGGGGGCCGAGAAGGCCTTCAAGCTGGCCCAGAAAAACGGCAAGAGCTGCATGGTGTTTGTCTCCAAGATGGACCTGGAGAACGCCAATTTCTACAAGGTGCTGGAGGACATGAAGGTCAAGTTCGGCCCCATGGTCTGCCCCTGCGTGGTGCCGGTGCGGCAGGACGACGGCACCATGGTGTATGTGAACCTGTTCAGCCAGAAGGCCTTCAAGTATGAGGGCGGCAAGCAGGTGCAGGTGGAGCTGCCCGACATGGGCCACCGCTTCGGCGGCCTGATCGAGGCCATGAGCGAGGCCATTGCCGAGACCGACGACGCATTGATGGAAAAATTCTTCGGCGGCGAGCCCTTCACCACCGAGGAAATCGTGGAGGGCATGCGGCTGGGCGTGAACAGCGGCCGGATCGTGCCGGTGTTCTGCGGCAGCAGTGTGAACCAGCAGGCCCTGGACATGCTGTTGTACAACATGCACGTGCTGCTGCCCAGCCCCAAGTGGGCGGGCCCGGTGCTGGCCGAGGACAAGGCCGGCGAGCCGGTGGAACTGGCCTGCGAGGAGTCGGAGCCCCTGGCCGCCTATGTGTTCAAGACGGTGGCCGACCCCTTTGTGGGCAAGATGAGCTATGTGAAGGTGATCAGCGGTAAGCTGACCCCCGCCTCGGCCCTGGTGAACGGGCGCACCGGCGAGCCGGAAAAGATGGGCAAATTGCTCTACATCTGCGGCAAAAAGCAGACCGACGCCGCCGAGATCGGCCCCGGCGACCTGGGCGCCATCTCTAAGCTTTCCGGCGCACGCACCGGCGATACCCTGTGCGACCCGGCCCGGGTGGTGAGCCTGCCTGCACCGGTCTTCCCGCTGCCCAGCCTCACCATGGCGGTGAAGGTGGCCAAGAAGGGGGACGAGGGCAAGATCAGCGGCGCCATCGCCCGCCTCATCGAGGAGGACCCCACCCTCAGCTACCGGGTGGACAGCGAGACCGGCCAGCAGCTGATCAGCGGCCTGGGCGAGCAGCACCTGGACGTGGTGGTGAGCCGGCTGAAATCCAAGTTCGGCGTGGAGGTGAGCCTGGAGGCCCCCCGTGTGGCCTACCGGGAGTCCATCCGCAAGAAGTGCAAGGCCCAGGGCCGGCACAAAAAGCAGACCGGCGGCCACGGCCAGTTCGGCGACGTGTGGATCGAGTTCGAGCCCTGCGACAGCGACGACCTGGTCTTTGAGGAGAAGGTGTTCGGCGGCAGCGTGCCCAAGAACTACTTCCCCGCGGTGGAGAAGGGCCTGCGCCAGGCAGCCCGCCACGGCGTGCTGGCCGGCTACCCGGTGGTGGGCCTGAAGGCCACTCTGCTGGACGGCAGCTATCACCCGGTGGACTCCAGCGAAATGGCCTTCATCATGGCCGCCAAGCTCAGCTACAAGGCCGCCCTGCCCGAGGCCGGGCCGGTGATCCTGGAGCCGGTGGGCAGCCTGAAAGCCCATGTGCCCGGCGACAACACCGGCGACATCATGGGCGAGGTGACCAAGCGCCGGGGCCGGGTGCTGGGCATGACCCCCGACGAGGACGGCCTGCAGGTGGTGGAGGCCGAGGTGCCCCTGTCCGAAATGCAGGATTTCACCACCTTTATGCGGCAACTCACCCAGGGCCGGGGCTGGTTCACTCTGGACTTCGTGCGCTACGAGGTGCTGCCCTCCAACCTGGAGGCCAAGGTCATTGAGGAGGCCAAGAAGCTGGGCAACCTCTCCGACGCGGACTGAGCCAGATATACAACAGAATCACAGGGGAGCGCCCGCGCGGGTTTGCGGGCGCTCCTTTCTCGTGAGGGGCGGCAACCTCCCGAGATGGGCGAAAAATCCCGCCCGCAGCCTGTCAAACCGCCGGTTTTCGGTTGACAGAGCCGGCGGGATACTATATAATCAATAAATTAGTGAAAAGGCGAAAGCTTTTTCATTTATCACGCAGAAAAGGGAGTTTTGAGATACATGGCAGCAAAAGAAATCGTGGTGACCCACCAGGGCCTGAAGGCGCTGGAGGATGAGCTGGAACAGCTGAAGACCGTCCGCCGCAAAGAGGTGGCCGAGAAGATCAAAATCGCCCGGGGCTACGGGGATCTGTCCGAGAACGCCGAGTACGACGCAGCCAAGGACGAGCAGGGCGAGGTGGAGGCCCGCATCGCCGACCTGGAGATGATGCTCAAGCATGTGCGGGTGCTGGACAGCGAAGAGTTGAGCACCGACGTGGTGGGCGTGGGCACCACCGTGCAGGTGGAGGACCTGGACGAGGAGGACGAGGACGACAAGTTCCTGAAATTCGCCCTCTCCGGCGCCACCGAGGCCGACCCGGACAACAACAAGATCAGCGATGAGAGCCCGGTGGGCGCCGGCCTGATGGGCAAAAAGGTGGGCGAAGTGGCTGAGATTACCCTGCCCAACGGCAGCACGCTGCGCTTCAAGGTGCTGAGCATCGAGCGCAGCTGACCATCGCGGCGGGCCAAAAGGGCCCCAAAAGCGCAAAATTCGCAGATCTTCGGCAAAAACAGGTGTTTTGGCACCTGTTTTTGTGTTATAATTACCAACGGCGGGCCCGGGCGTATCCCGGGCCGCGGAAATCAAAGCGCGAAGGAGTTTCAGAATGGCACAGGAAAAGCAGAACCAGGGGCAGACTGCCCCCGAGATGACCGAAAAGGAGTACGGCGAGCTGGTGGCGGTGCGCCGCGAGAAGCTCAAAACCCTGCGGGAGGCGGGGCAGGACCCCTTTACCCTCACCAAATACCCCCAGGACAGCTTTTCCGCCCAGATCAAACAGGAATTCGCGGATCTGGAGCCTGAGGCCGAGACCGGCCGGGTGGTCTGCCTGGCGGGCCGCATCATGGCCAAGCGGGTGATGGGCAAGGCCAGCTTTGCCGGCCTGCGGGACGCCCAGGGCGACATCCAGCTGTATCTGCGCCGGGATGTGCTGGGCGACGAGGCCTACGCCGCCTTCAAAAAGATGGACATCGGCGACATCGTGGGGGTCAAGGGCGAGGTGTTCCGCACCAAGATGGGGGAGATCAGCGTGCGGTGCAGCGAGATCACCCTGCTGGCCAAGAGCCTTTTGCCTCTGCCCGAAAAGTTCCACGGCCTCAAGGACGTGGAGACCCGCTATCGCCAGAGATATGTGGACCTGATCGTCAACCCGGAGGTGCGCCAGACCTTTGTCAAGCGCAGCATGATCCTGCGGGAGCTGCGCTCCTTCCTGGACGGCAAGGGATTTTTGGAGGTGGAGACTCCCATCCTCACCCCCTTTGAGATCGGCGCCTCGGCCCGGCCCTTCCTCACCCACCACAACACCCTCAACATGGACATGGTGCTGCGCATCGAGACCGAGCTGTATCTGAAGCGGCTGATCGTGGGCGGCATGGACCGGGTGTACGAGGTGGGGCGGATCTTCCGCAACGAGGGCATGGACCCCAAGCATAACCCCGAGTTCACCACCATCGAGCTCTACCAGGCCTACACCGACTATCACGGCATGATGGACCTGGTGGAGGAGATGATGAAGACGGTGGCCGCCAAGGTCTGCGGCGGCCTGAAGATCCCCTACCAGGGCAAGGAGATCGACCTGTCCCACTGGGAGCGGCTCACCATGGTGGAGGCCGTCAAGAAGTATTCCGGCGTGGACTTTGACCAGGTGGCTTCCGACGAGGAGGCCGTCGCCCTGGCCAAGGAGCACAAGGTGGAGCTGCCCGAGGTGCCCACCAAGGGGGCCATCCTGGCCGAGTTCTTCGACGCCTTTGTGGAGGGGAACCTGATCCAGCCCACCTTCATCTACGACTATCCCGTGGAGATCAGCCCCCTGGCCAAGCGCAAGCCCGGCAATCCCGGCTTCACCGAGCGGTTCGAGTATTTCATCAACGGCACCGAGTTCGGCAACGCCTTCAGCGAGCTGAACGACCCCATCGACCAGAAGGAACGTTTTGAGCGGCAGGTGGCCGAGCGCAAGGTCCTGGAGCCCTCCAGCCGGGCCCAGGTGGACTACGACTATGTCACCGCCCTGGAATACGGCCTGGCCCCCACCGGCGGCCTGGGCTTCGGGGTGGACCGGCTGGTGATGCTGCTCACCGACTCGGCCTCCATCCGGGACGTGCTGCTCTTCCCCACGATGAAGCCGCTGGACAATTAAATGGCGTAGTAACGCGTTATATTTGGGGCTGCGGATGGGTTTGACACCACGTTGACACCAGTTCTAACAAAAAGGCCTTACAAGCAGATAAAAAGCGAGCCTGCACACTGCGTAACCGTGTGTGCAGGCTCGCTTTTTTGCAAATGGGTGGCGGTACCGTTTTCTGCGGAAAGCGGTTATTCTTTTGTTGGTGTTATTACAGCTTACAAAAGTATTAAAATTAAGGCTTTTTGATTTAGTATCAAAAAGTCCTTGCGTTGTATCAAATTGTCGCATATAATAAGTATTAAAGTTAACGAACCTCAAAGGTGATATTGCAATGCAAGTTTTTGGCTACTGTAGAATCTCAACCCCACACCAAAATATAGAGCGTCAAGTCCGCAACATCTTGGCGGCATATCCCGATGCCCATATCGTCAGAGAGGTTTATACGGGTACAAAGTTTCAGGGACGCGGCGAACTGGACAAACTTTTGAAGCAAGTTCAATCTGGCGATACCATCGTTTTTGATTCGGTTTCGCGCATGAGCCGCAATGCAGATGAGGGGTGCCAGTTGTATGAAGCCCTCTTTTCTCGCGGCGTTATTCTGCGCTTTTTGAAGGAGCCTCATATCGACACAGAAACCTATAAACAGTCGATAGAAAGGCAAATTCAGGCATCTCTGAGCACGGGCAGCCTGGCGACTGATAATTTTGTTCAAGCTGTTATAGATGCGCTGAACCAATATACGATTGACCTTGCAAAAGAGCAAATTCGTTTAGCTTTCGGACAAGCCCAGAAAGAAGTGGATGACCTGCACCAGCGTACCAAAGAGGGAATGCTCACCGCAAAACTCAACGGTAAACAAATCGGTCAGATGCCAGGGCGCAAGTTGGTAGTAAAAAAGGCGGCCGGATGCAAGGAAAAAATCAGGAAGTACAGCAAAGATTTTGATGGAACGTTGAATGATGCCGACTGTATGCGCCTTATTGGCATTGCCAGAAATACATACTACAAGTACAAGCGCGAACTCAAAGCCGAGTAAAACGCGGCGGTGGACTGTTCCACCGCCGCGTTATTTTGCTGGTGTTTTAGCCTTCGCTATCTTTTTGGCATCCAAATTCGCACCAACTGCATTTTGCACATTCTGGCTTTTCACCACATGGCACCGGGCCGGTATCAGAATCATAAGGGCAGCTATAATAATCGAACATCTTTTTCTCCTTTGAAAGTGCATTTATAAATATTGCCTACTCTCACTCGGCTGGTTTTCTCTGTTGTTCGGTTTATTCGGCTGGTTCCATCTTGACCATGCAATCGCCGCACAAAATATTTACGATCTTGGTGGCACGCACGCTCTGGTGGCAGATGGGGCAGATATATTTGCGGGTGCTGCTGGGCTTCTTCGCCGCGCCGGTACCGCCGCTGGCCGTCCCTTTGGGTAAAGCTCCCATGATGTCCCAAATGCTGACCCCCTCGACCATCATTAGGTCTTGCCAGCCTTGCTGTTCTACAAAATTCAGCAGGTCAAGGCCGGGGCTGGTAATTGTCCAACCATATTTTTTGTGGTGTGCGATTTCCAGCCCGCGCTGTTCTGCAATCGCTTTGAATCGTTTGTTGTGGTAGCTGTTCCCGCTGCCGCTGGTGTCTTTGATGTCGTGCTCGGCGGCGTACAGGTGGCACATTTCGTGCATCAGCGTGGCGCAGGTTTCTTCAATGGGGCGGTTCAGCGTCGCGCTGTTGAGGTTGA
>CASFKY010000020.1 GCA_949295465.1 uncultured Oscillospiraceae bacterium | reverse complement strand
CCCAACGCATCGCCCAAGGAGGGCTTTTTGCTGGATATGCTCGGGCAGGAGTATGCCCAAAAGACCACCCCGGTGGGAGATCTCTACCGGCGCAAAAGTTCCTGAAATCAAAAGCCGCGCTCTTTTGGGCGCGGCTTTTTTTGCGCAGCCTTTCCGCCTCAATAAAAGGGAAGGAAAGGCTTTTTCACTTTTGCGGGAGAGAAAATCCCGGATATTTTGGAGAAAAGGGAAAATATTTTTTCTCTTTTTTGGGGGATTTTCCCGATGGATAAGTATCTCACCGTCGCCGTCGGACCCGTGGGGCCGGCCCGGGGTACAATGCCCTCCCGGGCCCGGACGGTATGGATACCGTCGGAAACCGATATTTTGGGGCAGATGGGACAGGCTGCCCCAAAAGGAGGGAGTTTTGCTCCCCAAAAGGCCCGGCAGGGTCTGCCGGAGGCCCGGTCGCCCGGCTGCGCCGATACCTGGCAGCCAGAAAAGGGCGCGGCCCGCAAGAGCGCAGCCGAGGCAAATGGCACATGGACAAATATCTCAAATACAACACACATTGTTGCGTTTTTAACACGTTTTGCACAATAATTCAAAAAAGTTTTTGTTGATTTTGTAAAAGCAGCTGTGCTATAATGACCCCGGAAAAAAGAAAAAGGATCCCCGGAGGCGGCGAAGAAGCGCCCCTCCGGGGAATGCGGGGAGAGCGGCGAGGCCGTGCCCCCACAAGAAGGAGGACCACTGCCCATGCAGCAAGTACATGTAGGCATCAACGGTTTCGGGCGGATTGCCCGGGTGGTGCTGCGCAGCCTGGAAGAACGGCAGGAGCCGGTGAAGGTGTGCGCGGTGAACGTGCGCAATGCGGACCATGAAAAGATGGCCTATCTGCTCAAGTACGATTCGGTGTTTGGCCGCTTCAAAGGGGAGATCGAGGCCACCGAGAGGGGGATCCGGGTCAACGGCAAGGAGATCCGGGTGTTCAGCGAGAGCGACCCCTCCGCCATCCCCTGGGCCGAGAGCGGCGCCGAGTACATCGTGGAATCCACCGGGGTATTCCGCACCCGGGAGGACTGCGCCCGTCATTTTGTGGGCGGCGCCAAAAAGGTGGTGCTCACCGCCCCCGGCAAGGGGGAGGATTTCCCCACCTTTGTGATGGGGGTCAACCAGGACACCTACGACCCCTCCACCATGGATGTGGTCTCCAACGCCAGCTGCACCACCAACTGCCTGGCGCCTCTCACCAAGGTGGTCCACCAGAATTTCGGAATCCGGCGGGCGCTCATGTCCACCATCCATGCCTCCACCTCCAAGCAGAAGCCGGTGGACTCCAACGGCGGGCGGGACTGGCGCACCGGCCGCTCGGTCTTCAACAACATCATCCCCTCCACCACCGGCGCCGCCAAGGCGGTGGGGATGGTCATCCCGGAACTGAAGGGGCATATGACCGGCATGAGCTTCCGGGTTCCCACCAACGACATCTCGGTGGTGGACCTGACCGCCCAGCTGAATACCCAGACCACCTATGAGGCCATCTGCGAGGCGATCCGGGCGGCCAGCCAGGGCGATATGAAGGGGATCATCGAGTACAACAGCGACGAGCTGGTTTCCAGCGATCTGCGGGGCAATCCCCACACCTGTATCTTTGACGAGAAGGCCGGCATCATGCTGGACGGGGATTTTGTCAAGCTCATCGCCTGGTATGACAACGAGTGGGGCTACTCCAACAAGGTCATTGACCTGGTGCTCCACATGGCCCGGGCCGACGGGGCCCTCTGAGCCTTTCTGATCACAACATCCTCCCATAGACATACTCTCGAACTCTACCCCGAAAAAGGGCGGCAGGTATTACCTGCCGCCCTTTTTCATGGCGTATTTTGAAGGTGGGAAAAGGCCGGGCTCGGGGCGGGCTTCAGTCCTCTTCGCTGAGCTTGCGGTAGAGGGTGGCCACGCTGATGCCCAGCTGCTTGGCGGCGGCCCGCTTGCCCTCGGCGGTATCGCCCATCTCCCGCACCTGCTGCAAGATCACCTGCCGCTCATACTGTCTGGTCAGCTGGGCCAGATTCTGCCGGGGCATTTCGGCGCTGGGCTGCAATTTGGAGCGGATGATCTCTTCCCCCACCAGATCTCCCTTTTCAAAAATCACCGCGTATTCCACCAGGTTGCGCAGTTCCCGGATATTGCCGGGGAAGGGGTAGCGCAGCAGGAGGTTTTCACATTCGGGGGTGAAGCCCCGGATCTCCTTGCTGTAGGTCTCGGCAAAGCGGTGGAGAAAATGCCGGGCCAGGATGATGATGTCGTAGCCCCGCTCCCGCAGCGGCGGGATCTGGATGGACACCACGTTCAGCCGGTAAAACAGGTCCTCCCGGAAGGTGTGCTCCTTGAGCATCTTTTCCAGGTCCCGGCTGGTGGCGGCGATGATGCGGGGGTTCACATGGATGGGGGTATAGCCGCCCACCCGCACGATCTCCTTGTTTTCCAGCGCCCGCAGCAGTTTTACCTGCATGGTCAGGGGCAGATCGCCGATCTCGTCCAGAAAGAGGGTGCCATCCTTGCACACCTCAAATTTGCCGGGGCGGCCGGTCTTGGAGGCGCCGGTGAATGCCCCCTTTTCATAGCCGAACATCTCGCTCTCAATGAGATTTTCCGGGATGGCCCCGCAGTTTACCGGCAAAAAGATGGAGCCCTTGCGGTTGGAGGCGCCGTGGATGGCCTGGCTGAAAACCTCTTTGCCGGTGCCGGTCTCGCCGGTGAGCAGCACCGACACATCATATTCAGCGATCTGCTGGGCCTGCCGGCGGGCCCGCTGGATGGATTCGCACTCTCCCAGGATGTCGTCAAAGGTGACGATGCTCTTGTCCTTGTCCGCCTTCATCACCGACTGGCGCATCTTGGTAAAATCGGAGAAGAGCAGGATCAGCCCGGTGCGGCCGCTCTTCACCTCAATGGGGTTGATGCTGATGAGATATTCCTGCCCGTTCAGGGTCACCGGGCCGATCTGCCCGGCCTGCCCCTTCTGCTGCAACTGGGCAAAGAGCTTTTCCGGCAGGATGTCCTGCAAGCGCAGGTGGGTGGAACTGTTGAGGGGGCGCTCGTTCATGTTCAGGATGCGGAACATATGCCGGTTGGCGGTGAGCACCTCCATGTTCTTGCTGAGGATCAGCACCCCCTCGTCCAGGCTGTTCACCAGGGTCATCAGCTCGCTGGAGTGGTATTCCAGGATGGACTCGAACTCCCGCTCCCGCAGCATGGTGGTGATCAGCCGGCTGAACTGGTGCTCAAAGGCCAGCATGTTGTCCCGGTTGCGGATGATCTCGGCCTTGGCCGCCTCGGTGAAGGCGCACATGCCCAGCACCCCCACGATCTTGCTGTTGTACCGCACCGGGATGCAGAACTCCACCTCCTCGGTGCACTGATCCCGGTGGCTGCAATTCTTGCACACGGGGGAGCGGCGGGGCTCCTCCACAAACAAGTGGCGGCCGGTCTCAATACACTGGCTGAAGGCGGATCCCTTGGGGGCCGATTTGCCCACCCCGGCACCCAGCCGCCCGGTGCCCACCAGCCGCTTGAGGCTGCTGTCCACAATGGTGATCTCCAGGCCCAGCACCGAGGCCAGAGTGTTGGAGAGATATTCCAGCTCTGGTACTACCAGATCCAGTACGCTCATAAAGTCTCGCTTTCTGCGGAAAACCGCAATTTCATATATTCTTAAATTTGAGAAGAAAAATTCGGGGCCCCGGTGCGACCCGGCGCCGCCCGGGCCGGCCCGAAGGGTATGGGACGGGAGAGGGGAGCCGGGACAAAACAGGGGCCAAAGGGCTGAAAACAGGCCCAAAACGGCGGCAGGAGGAAAAATCCCCCTCATTTTTCCTCAAAAGAACCCCGAAATTCCACAAAATCAGAGAAAATCCCCGGCAACAGAGTTTTTGGCTGCCCGGAACTCTCCCAAAGAGGGGGAACGCTGCCGCTACCTTATTATAACATAAGCCGCAAAAATTTTGGATGCTTTTTTGAGAAAATTTATTAGATTTGAGAATAAAGAGGGGGCAGAGAAAGCGGGAAAAAGAGAGAAAAATGGAAAAAAAGCAAATTTTTGGAGGATTTTGTGTCAAATTGACTCTAAAACCGGGATAAAAAGAAGAAAAAATGTAAAAAAAGACAATTATTTTTGCTCCAAGTGGAATTTGGCACAGTGGTTGCTTTATACTTTTTGTGAAAGGCCGGGAGATGGCTCCCGCCTCTGGATAAGTCCCGAAATCGAAGAAAGATAGATAGAGGAGAGATCGATTATGAACAGAAACGAGACCATGATCGCTATTCTGAAAGATCAAGTCGTACCCGCCCTGGGCTGCACCGAGCCCGGCGCCGTGGCCTACGCCGTTGCCCGCGCCAAGGAGCTGCTGGGCACCAAGGTGGACTCCATGGTGGTGTATGTGGATAAAAACGTGCTGAAGAACGGTCTGGGCGTGGGCATCCCCGGCACCCCCGAGCGGGGCATCGTGTTTGCCTGCGCGCTGGCGCTGGAGATCGGCAAGTCTGAGTACAAGCTGGAAGTGCTGAAGGACGTGACCCCCGAGGCCATTGACGCCGCCCGCGCTGTGGCTGCCAGCGGCTGCATCGATCTGCGCCTGAAAGAGGACGCCCCCGGCCTGTACATCTCTGTAGACGCCAAGGGCCAGGGCGGCGAGAGCCGCGTGGTCATCGAGGGTGCCCACACCAACATTACTTATGAAGCTGTCAACGGCAAGGTCGTGAAGCAGAGCGCCGCCCCCACCAACTGCGACGACGCCGAGACTTCCACCACCGGCATCAAGTTTGAGATCAAGAAGTACAGCATCGACGACATGATCGCCTTTGCCAACGAGGTTCCCAGCGAGGATATCGCCTTCATGCAGGACGGCATCGACATGAACATGAAGATCGCCACCGACGCCATTGACCGTGGTCTGGGCATCTGCAACACCCTGCTGAAGAAGGACTCCAGCCTGGAGGGCAAGGCCAAGGCCTACACCGCCGGCGGCAGTGAGAACCGTATGGCCGGCAGCCCCCTGCCTGTTATGAGCAGCGCCGGCAGCGGCAACCACGGCATGACCGCCATTGTCCCCATCAACATCATCGGCCAGGGCAAGGGCATCGACAACGACAAGATCCGTCGGGCCGTGGCTCTGAGCCATCTGGTCACCAACTACATCAAGGTCTACCTTGGACCTCTGTCCCCCGTGTGCGGCTGCGGCGTTGCCGCCGGCATGGGCGCTGCCGCCGGCCTGACCTATATGCAGGGCGGCACCAACGAGCAGGTGAAGGCTGCCATCAACAACATGAGCGCCGGCATCACCGGCATGCTGTGTGACGGCGCCAAGATGGGTTGCAGCATGAAGGTGGCCTGCGCCGCCGCCGCCGCCATCGATGCCAGCGAGCTGGCCCTGAACCATGTGGAGATCCCCAGCGACAACGGCATCCTGAGCAGCAAGGCAGAGTTGACCATGCAGAACATCGCCACCGTCTCGGTGAAGGGCATGAACAACACCGACAACGTGATCCTGCACCTGATGCTGAACCGCACCTGATTTTTCCCCGGGGCGCGAAATTGTCATCGGGAAAAAAAGAGAGTATAATTCGATCATAGTCGGCAGGGTGCCGTGCCCGGGCCGGATCTATAGAACGCACAGTTTTGTGATTTTGAAAGGAGAGAAAATAGCATGAATCAGATGACCCACAAGGAGCGTGTGATTGCCGCTATCAAAAAGCAGGATGTGGACCGTGTACCCCTGTCCATTTGGTACCATATGCCTCATAAAGACCAGGACCCCATCTCCCTGGCTGAGGAAATGATCCGGGTTGCCAAGAAGTACGATTTTGACTTCATCAAAATGTGCCCCTACGGCAACTATGTGGCCACCGATTACGGCCTGAGCTGCAACTTCTTCTGCACCCCCACCCAGCCTGTGAAGGAGCGTTTCTTCCGGGATCTGACCGCTGAGGAGTGGGAGAACCTGCCTGTCTTCCCCGCCATCTACGGCACCTACGGCAAGACCCTGCAGATCGCTGTGGAGACCCGCCGCCTGCTCAAGCAGGAGCGTGACCCCCAGATGCAGGAGCTGCCCATCCTGCAGACCATCTTCAACCCCCTGACCGTCGCGGCCAAGCTGGTGGGTATGGAGAACCTGAACAAGTCCATCAAGACCTGCCCTGAGTCTGTGAAGAAGGGCCTGGAAGCCATTACCCAGACCCAGATCAACTTCATCAAGGCCAACATCGAGGCCGGTGTGGACGGCTTCTTCTATGCCAGCCAGACCTGCCGTGAGGGCGCTGTGAGCCGTGAAGTGCATGCTGAGTTCGCCGAGCCCTACGATATCCGTGTAGCCCAGGCCTACGAGGGCAAGACCTACTTCAACGTGCTGCACATCCATGGGGACAAGACCTACTGGGATATCATGTCCAAGTACCCCGGCGAAGTCATCAACTGGCATGACCGCTGGGTGGCTCCCACCATGGCCGAGGCCCGCAAGCTGTCCGACAAGTGCTTCTTGGGCGGCATCAACGAGAGCGCCATCTTTGGCAATCCCGAGTACACCGCCGACCAGATCACCGCTCATGTGGGCGAGGGCATCCTGGCTGCCGGCAAGAAGGGCCTGATGGTTGGCCCCGGCTGCGTGGCACATCCCGATTCCGTGGAGTCCCACTTCTATGCCGCTCGCATGGCCTGCGAGCAGTATGCCCGCTAATTTCTGTCAGGACTTTCCTGCGCAGGCAGGAGTTCTATTTCCTCCCCTTTCATCACGGTGGAGCTGCCCGGCGAACGCCAAGCGCCGGGCAGCTATCGGGGGGAGGCGGCAGAAGCCGCTTGGTGGTTCGCATCATACCAATTAAAAAATTTTGGAAACAGGAGGAGATCAAGATGACTCATATCGAACGCATTGAAGCTTTGCTGGCCGGCAAGAAACTGGACAGCACCGCCATCAACCTGTGGAAACATTTCCCTCCTTATGACGAGAAACCCACCACCGACCTGGTCAAAAAGTGCATCCAGTTCCAGGATCGCTTCGACTGGGATTTTGTCAAGATCACTTACCATGGCTACAACTCCATCCAGGACTGGGGTGCTCAGATCGCCTGGCCCGTGCGGGACTGCGAGTGGCCCAACACCACCAGCAAGGTGGGTACCCTGAAAGAGCTGCTCATCAAGAAGGCTCCCGACTGGAAGAAGCTCACCGTGCTGGATCCCACCAAGGGGACCCTGGGTGAGAATGTGGAGTGCACCCGCATCCTGGCCGATCACTACAAGGGCCAGGTGCCCGTGGTGGTCACCGTCTTCAACCCCCTGACCACCGCCATGAAGATGGGCGGCGACAACGTGCTGATCCATGCCCGCAGCCATGAGGAAGAGTTCAAGGCTGGCCTGGAAGTCATCACCGAGACCACCATCCGCTACGTCAAGGCTCTGGCCGAGGCCGGCGCTGCCGGTATCTTCCTGGCCACCCAGCTGGGTACCTACGACAAGATGAACCTGGAAGAGTACAAGAAGTGGGGCGAGCCCACCGACCGCGCCGTTCTGGAAGCCTGCAAGGGCATGTGGTTCAACATCATGCACATGCACGGCGAGGCCCCCATGTTCGAGCTGCTCTCCAAGTACCCGGTGCAGGCCATCAACTGGCATGACCGTCTGGCTGAGGACTTCGACCTGGCCACCGGCCGCAAGCTCTGCCCCGACAAGATCCTGATCGGCGGCGTGGAGGAGTACACCACCCTGTTCAACGGCACCGATGAGGAAGTGAAGGCTCAGCTGGCCGACGCCATCAATCAGGTGCCCGATGGCCGCCTGATCCTGGGCCCCGGCTGCTGCGTACCTCTGAATGTTCCCGAGGATCGCCTGGAGCTGGCCAAGAAGATCCTGGCCACCATCTAATCTGTTTTCCTTTCCGGGGCGGGCAAGCCTGCCCCGGAGCTGGAATAGCTTCTCTTGCATTTCCCGCCCGGCATGGCGCCAATCATGCCGGGCGGCGGCAGGGAAGACAGACAGAAGGAACGAACGCCAATAAGTTCTTTCTGTTGCAAGGATTTCTCTTTTTTCTCAACACACAAAAGGCCTTGGAGGGGTTCTCCGGGGCCTTTTGTGTTTGTGCTGCGGGCTGAAAAAGGGAGAGGCCAAAGGCCTCTCCCTTTTGTTGTTTCGGATGCCGGCCCTTCAGAGCCGGAACAGCTTGCCCAGAGACTGCAAAGCGGCGTCGCTGTGATGGCCGAAATACTTCCCCATCAGCCACAGGGCGGTCTGGTTGCTGGTCACCACCGGGATGCCCAGCTCCTCCTCCAAGGGGCGGATCAGCTCCAGAACCCGCATGCCGGTACAGCTCAAAAAGCAGACATCGGCTTTGGGGTCGGTATGGCGGACCGCAAAATCGAAGATATCCCGGGGAGGAATCTTGTAGATGAGCTTGCGGTTGTTGGGATCCGGGGTGGGAATACCGTTGATGTTGTACACCGTGTAGCCTTTGCCGGCAAAGAAGTCCCGCTCCGCCACATTCACGTCGTCCGGGTAGGGGGTGATGATGGACATGCTCCCCACGCCCAGAGCCTCAAAGGCCCGCTGGACCGCGGTGGAGGTGGTGTAGGCGGTGTCGGTGTGGGCGGCCTCGGCGCAGAGCTTGCAGAGCTTTTCGTCGTATCCTTCGCCCCCGATCAGGCTGCCGGAAGTGCAGGAAAAAAAGGCCAGATCCGAGTGGTCATAGGTGTGGATGAAGTCAAAGACCTGGGCCAGCCGCTGCCCCATGGCGGTGAGGCCGGCCGCGTCCAGCCGCCCCAGGGGCATGGGGGCGCTGGCGATGGCGATCTCCGGGTGGAGCCACCGATGAAAATCCGAGATGGCCGGGGCGCTGCCCACGATGGCCACCTTCCCCAAAGCGCCGTAGGTGTAGGGGGAGAGTTTGAGTTCGGACATGTTTTTTGCCTCCTTTGCGAAAAAATACCCTTTTTCTTTATCTTCTCCGCTTTTGAACAAAAGCGGCAAAACCCATATCCGTTTAGTGGGCAAAAGTGGCAGCCCGGTCCAGAAGGCCCTGCTGGTAGGCGCGGGTGACAGGCACCTCCACCCCCAGCTGTTCGGCCAGGCGGATCACCTCGCCGCAGAAAATGTCCATTTCGCCCACCCGGCCCTCATCAAAATCCCGGCTCAGGGAGCTGGTGGAATCGTCGGTGGTGTTGGCCAGACGGATCATGTGCTTTTCCAGCAGATCATCCGGCAAGGCCACCCCGCAGGCGCGGCCCACCTTCCAGGCCTCTTCCATCAGATCGTGGTAGTCTTTGGTGAGCTTGGGATCTGCCTTGATCTGGCCGATGGTGATGCCCCAGCGGGCAGTGACCACGTTGTAGGCGCAGTTCAGCACAAACTTGCTCCAGATGGCCGCCTGTACGTCCTCGGCCAGCCGGCAGTCGATTTCGGCCTCCTTCAGCGCCGCGCAGCAGGCCCGGGCGCCCTCCTGGTCTTCGGGCAGGCTGGCCCCCATGTGGATGGTGGTGAAACGGCCCTTCTGGGTGATGGAATAGTCCGGCCCGGCGCTGGAGACGGTGTAGATCACGCTGTCCAGCACATGGCCCTGGCCCAGCCAGGCCCGCAGGTTCCGACTGGCGCTCACCCCATTCATCACCGGCAGAACCAGGGTACGGGGCCCCACAATGGGCTTGAGCTGGGCGGCCGCCTTTTCCAGCCCGCCGTTCTTGACACAGACCAGGATGATGTCCTGTACCGGCAGCTGGGAGGGGTCGTCGGTGACGCAGCCAGGCAGGACCGTGAACTCCCCGAACACGTCGGAGTGCAGGGTCAGACCCTGGCTGCGCAGGTGCTCGGCCCGGGCTCCCCGGGCGATCAGACTCACCCTGTCGCCGTAGTGGCGGATCAGCGCGCCGCTGAGAAGGCCGCCGACGCCGCCTAAACCCATCACCGTGATTTTTAAATCGTTACTCATCAAAATCTCTCCTTTGCATAAACCGGGAGGCTCCCACCAAAGCTGTTCTCCCTACAAAAAAATACAAAATTATTATACCAGTTTCACGGCCTGATGGAAAGTATACCGGGGAAAGAGACCATTGAGGGCACAAAGCCGGTCTCAGCCGGCTGCCACGATGGTGAGGGAGGCCCGGGCCGGCAGGCAGGCGGCCCAGTCCCCCTCCTGGCTCAGCCAGCCGTAATGCTCGCAGAGATGATCGGGGCAGGGGCTGTCCACAAAGGCAATGGCCCCATCCTTCACCTCCAGATGGATGGTGTAATTCCCCGAGGGCAGATCATAGCGGGCATCCTGGGAGAGAGAAATGTCCAAGGTCTGGGCCCCGTCATCGTATTGCAGGCGGGCAATCACGCCCGGGCGGGCATTGCGGCGGACAAACCAGAACAAAAGCAGGGCGGCCAGCAGCACCGCCAGGGTGAAAATCCGATTGACGCGGGAGGAGGATTTCAAGAGACAGACTTCCTTTCAGGGTAAAATGGCTTGTCTTTTAGGATGCAGAAAACCGAGCCGGATGTCAAGAGGAGGCTGTTGTTAAAATGGTATAAATTCAAGCCCTCTTTCCTTCAAAATAGAACGGGAATGTGTTATACTTCCCATCTTGTGGGAAAGGGGGCGGAGAAATGGGTGCAGCCGAAAAAACCCGGCAGGTTCTGGCCCGGGCGCTGAAAGAATTGATGAAGACCAACCCGCTGGAAAAAATCTCGGTGGGGGACATCACCCGTCAGGCCGGTGTGGGCCGGAACACCTTTTATTACCATTTTAAGGACAAATACGATCTGGTCAACTGGATCTTTGAGACCGAGAGTGCCCGGCTGATGGACGCAGCGGTCCCGGCCGATGACTGGGGCTGCTTTTTGAGGCAGTTGGACGGCTATGTCCGCCAGAATTTCAGCTTTTACAGGAATGCCCTGGAGTACAGCGGCCAGAACAGTTTGCAGGATTACATCTTTGATGTACTGGAAAAGCGGCTGGTCCAGCGGATCGGCCGGATGAACGAGGAGATGGGGCTGCGGATGCGCCAGGACGAGGTGGCCTTCACCGCCGATTTCTTTGCCAGCGCCCTCCAGGGGCTGCTGGTGCGCAGCATCCGCCAGGGGCTGGAGCCGGACTCCAGCCGGTATATGGAATGTGTACGGCGGATCTGCAGCGGCCATATGATCGAAAACTACCTCCATGTGCCGCCCCGCAGCGGCGGGAAGTAAACCGCTTTTTCCGTATGTTTCGGGCTTCAAAAGGCCGGCGCTCCGCGCCGGCTTTTTTGCTGCGTCAAAAGACTTTGCCTGCGGGGGTGGAATCGTGTATGATATATATAATATTATTATAAAGGTAAGAAATCACAAGAGAAAGGGGAGCATCTCCATGGAAACCTTTGAAAATCTCACCTGCCGGGATTTCTGCGACCGACTGTCTAGCAGCGCCCCCACCCCGGGCGGCGGCGGAGCCTCGGCGCTGGCGGGGGCCCTGGGGGCGGCCCTGGGAGGGATGGTGGCCAGCCTGACCCTGGGAAAAAAGAAGTATGCGCAGGTGCAGCAGGACATGGAGCGGCTCAGTGCCTGCACCAAGGCCCTGAGCGACCGATTTCTGGAGCTGGTGGAGGAAGATGCCCGGGCCTTTTCGCCTCTGGCCGAAGCCTACCGGCTGCCCAAGGAGACCCCGGAGGAACAGGCCCACAAAGCCCGGGTGATGGAACAGGCTCTGTATCAGGCCAGCCTGCCTCCTCTGGAAATGATGCGCACGGCCCGCCAGACCCTGGACCTGCTGGAAGAACTGGCCCAAAAGGGCTCCGCTCTGGCCCTCAGCGATGTGGGCGTGGGGGCGGCCCTCTGCCGGGGAGCGATGCAGGGGGCGATCCTGAACCTGATCATCAACGCCTCCTCCATGACCGACCGAAAGCGGGCGGAGGAACTGGAGGCCGAGGCCCGGGGCCTGTTGCAGGAGGGGCTGAAAAAGGCCGATGAGATCTATGCCCGGGTGGAAGAAAAAATAGGAGGATGAGTATGCGTCTGGACGGAAAACAGGTGGCTTTGGCCCTGGATGAGGCCACGGCCCGCCGCTGCGAAAAACTGAAGGAGGAGGGCATCCTGCCCCGGCTGGCCATCCTGCGCATTGGTCAGCGGGAGGACGACCTGAGCTATGAGCGGGGCGCTCTCAAGCGGTGCCAGAAGGTGGGGATCGAGGCCGGCGTCTACGCCCTGCCCGGGAATGTGGCGGAAGAGGAGCTGCTGGACCTGGTGGAAAAGCTCAACCGGGACAAGGCGATCCACGGGGTGCTGATGCTGCGTCCCTTCCCGGCTCATATCCGGGACGAGCGGGTCCGGGAGACCTTGGATCCGGCCAAGGATGTGGACGGCATCACCGATGGTTCCCTGGCGGGGGTCTTTACCGGCACCGGCCGGGGCTTTGCTCCCTGCACGGCCGAGGCCTGCCTGAAAATCCTGGAACACTACGGCATCGACCCTGCGGGCCGTCGGGCGGTGGTGGTGGGCCGCAGCCTGGTGGTGGGGCGGCCGGCAGCCATGCTGCTGCTCCACAAAAATGCCACGGTCACCCTCTGCCATACCAAGACCCGGGACCTGCCCAGACTCTGCCGGCAGGCCGAGATCCTGGTGGTGGCTGCGGGCCGTCGGGGAGCAGTGGGGGCCGAAGCGGCGGCTCCCGGACAGATTGTGCTGGACGTGGGCATCCACATGGGCGAGGACGGCAAACTGAGGGGCGATACAGACTTTGAGGCCATGGAGCCGGTGGTGGAGGCCATCACCCCGGTGCCCGGCGGGGTGGGCGCTGTCACCACCTCGGTGCTGGCCGAGCATGTGGTCACCGCTGCCCGGCGGCAGAATCCGTGACCGGGCCGGCCGCCGAAAAAGCCCGGCTGCGGCCCCGGCTTCGCCAGCGGGCCCGGGAACTGCCCGCCGGCTATTGCACTCAGGCAGACCGGGACATCGCCGGCCATCTGTTCCGCTCCCCGGCCTTTCAAAGAGCAAAGAGCGTCTTCTGCTTTGTGGGCAGGGCAGGGGAGATCGACACCCGGCCCATCCTGAGCCGGGTGCTGGACCTGGGGCACACCCTCTGCGTGCCCCTCTGTGTGGGGCCGGGGCAGATGGAGGCCCGGGCGCTGACAAGTCTGGAAGACCTGGAACCGGGGCAGTACGGCATCCTGGAGCCCCGGCCCGATCGCTGCCCTCTCATCCCGGCCCGCAGCCTGGCTCTGGCTCTGGTGCCCTGCCTCTCCGCCACCCGGCAAGGGCTGAGGCTGGGGCAGGGGGGCGGCTATTACGATCGGTACCTGGCCGGGGCTGAGGTCCCCGCCATTCTGCTCTGCCGGGAGGAGATGCTCAGCGAGAGCCTGCCCGCCGAGAGCTGGGATCTGGGCTTTGACTGGCTCCTCACCGAAAAAGGATTCTGGCATCGGGGAAGGAGGACAGGGGAATGTTCCGTGCTGGGCTGAAAAGGGGCCGGTGGCTGCTGCCCTTTGCTCTGGCCATCGCCCTGTTTTTGGGGTTGCAGGTGCTGGTGCTGTACGGGTCGCTGGCGGTCTACTGCCTGTGGAAAGGCGGCGGTCCTTTGGATTTTTTGCTGGACCGGGAAATGTCCGCCCAGGCAGCCGGCTTTTACGGAGAATACCTGGGGGAGATTTTGCTGGTCAGCCAGCTGGTCTGCCTGGCGGCGGGGGTCCTGTGGTGGTCCCTGGCAGTGGGCAGGAAGGTGAGACCCCGGGACAAGGCCCCCAGGGGGGCGCTCTGGGGAGTGCTGCCTGCCGGCCTGGGGCTGCAAATGACGGCAGTGGGGCTGGTCTGGCTCCAGAGCCTGCTCTGGCCTGCCCGGGTGGAGGAGTACAATGAGATGATGGTCCAGTCCGGCATGGGGCAGCTGAACTGGCAGGCTCTTTTGGCCACAGTACTTCTGGCGCCCCTGGTGGAGGAGATCTACTGCCGGGGCTTGATGCTCTATTTTGCCGGCCGGCTGACCCGCCGATTCTGGGCGGCCAATCTGCTCCAGGCGCTGGGCTTTGCCTTTCTGCACCTGAACTGGGTGCAGGGGGTGTACGCTTTTTTGTGCGGGCTGGTGCTGGGGGCGCTGTTCGGCCGATACCGGCGGCTGGGGTATTGTATGCTGCTCCACGGGGTGGTGAACGGCTCCTCCGTGCTGGTATCCCTGATTCAGCTGCTGCTGCCCGGCGGGGCCGGCACCATGGCGGCCATCACTGGCCTGGGCGTACTGCTTTTGATGCAGGGGCTCCGGCGGCTGGACTGCCCGGAGTCCGGGCAGAAATCCGGCCCGGCCCCCCTCTCCCTGGACCATTTTCAGGGGAATTGAGATGAAATCTCATGATATGGAATGCTTTGCCATAATACGGAATGAAATCCTGAAATCTGTGCAAATCGACCAATTTTGTGCCAAAAGTTTTACGGCGGCAAAAACCTGCGATTGCAGGTTCCCGCTGTAAAATCCAAAAGAAACATAGTATAATCAAAGCAGGGCCGAAAAGCCGCTCAGCGTGCTGTTTTGCGCGGTAAAATGTTTTTTGGCCCTCTGTGGCAGGGGCCCGGCCGTCAGCTTTGGGCGGTTGACGAACCGGGTGAATCTTGCTATAATCTTAACAGCTTGGCTCAATAAATGGAATATATTCCACGATATGGAATGCTCCCCTGAGTGCTATAGGAATCGCGGTTCTGCGCCGGCAAAGGCCCGGGCCGCTTTTTTGCGGCAGGCCCCGCGGGCAAAGTTCCGTTTAAAAAGTCAGCTGACCATTGTGGGGCATTGCCCCACCCACCAAAAGGAGGTGTTAGACCCCGTGTTTACAGCAGAAACCATGACTCTTGGCGAATCCTTGATCGTCTCGTTGCTGGGCATGGCCACCGTGTTTACCTGCCTGATCGTGCTCAGCCTGGTCATCATGCTTTTTTCCCGCATCTTTACCCTGGCAGAGGGCGGCAAAAAGGCGCCGGCTCCCGCCGCAGCCCCCGCTGCGCCGGCCTTTGACGAGGAGAGCTACGCGGCCATCATCGCAGCAGTCAGCGAGGAGACCGGCCTGCCGCTGGATAAGTTCCAGATTACCAGCATCAGGGAGCTCTGAGGCGCTACTGTCCTGAAACCGGGCTCCGCAGCGCGGAGTCAAAACATTTCATCATCCAAACCTATTGAAAAAAGAAAGGATCGATCCCCATGAAATATGTGATTACCCTGAACGGCAAGCGTTATGAGGCCGAGGTTGCCCGCATCGATGACTTCACCCCCCTGACCCGCGCCAACGCCGCTGCGGCTCCTGCTCCTGCCGCTCCCATCGTGGTGAACGCTCCTGCGGCCCCCGCCCCGGCTCCTGTGGTGGCTCCCGCCCCTGCCGCTGCGCCTACGCCCGCTCCGGCTCCCGCGCCCGCTGCTCCCGCCGCTGCCGGCGCCACTACCGTGACCGCCCCCATGCCCGGCAACATCCTGGATGTACCCTGCACCGTTGGCCAGGCTGTCACCGCCGGCCAGACCCTGGTGGTGCTGGAAGCCATGAAGATGGAGAACGAGATCGTGGCCCCTGTGGCCGGCACCGTGGCCTCCATCAATGTGAAGAAGGGCGATACTGTGGAGACTGACGCCGTTCTGGTCACCCTGAACTAAGGAGGGCGCGGAATGAATTTCTTTACTGTCATGGGAGAGCTGCTGGAACAATCCGGCTTTGCGGCTCTCACCTGGCAGCAGGGGCTCATGATCCTGGTCAGCTTTGTGCTTCTGTACCTGGCCATCGTCAAGAAATTTGAGCCGCTCCTGCTGCTCCCCATTGCGTTTGGTATTTTCCTCACCAACCTGCCTCTCACCGGCATGATGGAACAGACCATGGGCGCCGACGGGCTGCCCCACTTTACCCAGGGCGTGCTGGGCGTGGTGTACAATGCCTGTGTGGCCAGCGAGCTGTTCCCCTGTATCATGTTCCTGGCGGTGGGCGCCATGACCGACTTCGGCCCCCTGATCGCCAACCCCATCAGCCTGCTGCTGGGCGCTGCCGCTCAGTTCGGCATCTATGTGGCCTTTGTGCTGGCCAACATGAGCGGTCTGTTCAGCCCCGCTGAGTCCGCCGCCATCGGCATCATCGGCGGCGCCGACGGCCCCACGGCCATCTACACCGCCACCAAGCTCTGCCCCGAACTGGTGCCTGCCATCGCGGTGGCCGCCTACAGCTACATGGCGCTGATTCCCATGATCCAGCCTCCCATCATGAAGCTGCTCACCACCAAGAAGGAGCGCAAGGTCAAGATGACCCAGCTGCGCAAGGTGGCCAAGGTGGAGAAGGTCGTCTTCCCTGTCTTTGTGGTTCTGTTCTGCAGCCTGCTGCTGCCCGCCGTGGCTCCCCTGCTGGGCTGCCTGATGCTGGGCAACCTGTTCCGTGAGTCCGGCGTGGTGGATCGTCTGTCCGACGCCGCCCAGAACGCGCTGTGCAACATCTCCACCATCTGGCTGGGCCTGACTGTGGGCGCCACTGCCAAAGCCGCCAACTTCCTCACTCCCAAGACGCTGGGCATCATCGCTCTGGGTCTGGTGGCCTTTGCCTTTGCCACCGTGGGCGGCGTCGTGCTGGGCAAGGTGCTGTATCTGGTCACCGGCGGCAAGATCAATCCCCTCATCGGCTCGGCCGGCGTGTCTGCCGTGCCCATGGCCGCCCGCGTTTCTCAGAATGTGGGCAAAGAGGCGGATCCCACCAACTTCCTGCTGATGCATGCCATGGGCCCCAACGTGGCCGGCGTGATCGGCAGCGCGGTAGCTGCCGGCTTCTTCCTGATCATGTTCCCCCAGGTCTGATTTCTGGGGCAGCCTGAACAAAAATTTCAGCGTTTGCGCTGATAGGAGGTTTTATTGTGAACAAGGTTATGAGTCTGCATGACGCAGTCGAAAAGTATGTTCAGAGCGGCGATACCATCTCCTTTGGCGGTTTCACCACCAACCGGAAACCCTACGCTGCGGTCTATGAGATCCTGCGCCAGGGTCAGAAGGATTTTACCGTTTGGGCCGGCCCTGCCGGCGGTGACTGGGATATGCTGATCGGCGAAGGCCGGGTCAAGACCTATATCAACTGCTACACCGCCAACTCCGGCTATACCAACGTGTCCCGTCGGTTCCGTGCTGCCATCGAGAAGGGCCAGCTGATCTATGAGGACTACTCTCAGGATGTCCTCATGCTCCAGCTGCATGCCGCCAGCCTGGGCCTGCCTTTCCTGCCTGTGCGTTTGATGCAGGGCTCCGGCCTGATGAAGTACTGGGGCATCAGTGAAGAGCAGCGCAAGACCCTGGAGAAGGTGGACGATCTGAAGTGCGTGGAGATCGAAAACCCTTTCAATCCCGGCGAGAAGGTTGTGGCTGTGCCTGTGCCCAAGCTGGACACCGCCATCATCCATGTGCAGAAGGCCTCTCCCGACGGCACCTGCATCATCGAGGGCGACGAGTTCCACGATGTGGACATCGCTGTGGCTGCCAAGAAGGTTATCGTCACCTGTGAGGAACTGGTGAGCGATGAGTACATCCGCCGCGACCCCACCCTCACCCGCATCTTCGGCGAGTGCATCAGCGCGGTGGTGCATGCTCCCTATGGTGCATGGCCCAGCCAGTGCTACAACTACTACGACAACGACTCCCATGCTCTGAAGGAGTACGACAAGGCTTCCAAGTATCAGGATGCCGAGGACGCCAAGGTTCAGCTGGCCAAGGCCGCGGACAAGGCTGCCAAGGCCGCCGAGAAAGCCCCTGACGATCCCAAGCTGGCCGACGCTGCCGCCAAGGCTGCCAAGGCTGCCAAGGATGCCGCGGACGGCGTAGCCATCCCCGAGACCTTCAAGGATTTCCTGGACAAGTGGGTCTACAGCGTGAAGGATAACGACGAGCTGCTGGACAAGATCGGCGGCTCCCGTCTGATGCGCCTGAAGAATGAGCCTCATCTGGGCTATTCCACCAGACACTGAGAAGCAGGGAGGTTGAGAGAAATGGCTGACTATACTAAGTACACCAAACAGGAAATGCAGGCATATGCCATTGCGAAGAATATCAAAGAAAACCAGATCGTCATCGTCGGCACCGGCCTGCCCCTGATCGGCGCTTCCCTGGCCAAGCGGGCCATCTGCCCCTCCTGCCACCCCATTGTGGAGAGCGGCCTGATGGACTGCTCCCCCGTGGAGGTGCCCCGCAGCGTGGGCGACAACCGCTTCATGGCTCATTGCGCCGTGCAGTGGCCCAACATCCGCTTCATCGGCTTTGAGGCCAACGAGTGGCTCCATGACGAGGATCGGCTGGTGGCCTTCATCGGCGGCGCCCAGATCGACCCCTACGGCAATGTGAACTCCACCTGCATTTACGGCAAGGGCGACTATGTCAAGCCCCAGACCCGGTTCACCGGCTCCGGCGGCGCCAACGGCATCGCCACCTACTGCAACACCATCATCATGATGCAGCACCAGAAGCGCCGCTTTATGGAGAAGATCGACTACATCACCAGCTGCGGCTGGATGGATGGCCCCGGAGGCCGTGAGCGCGCCGGCCTGCCCGGCAACCGCGGCCCTCAGATGGTGGTTACCGATCTGGGCATCATGAAGTTCGACGAAGAGACCAAGCGGATGTACCTGGCCTACTACTATCCCTTCTCCAGCCCCGAGATGGTGCAGGCCAACACCGGCTTTGAGGTGGACGTCTCCCGCGCCCAGCTGATGGAGGGCCCCGGCCCCGACATCATCCGGCTGATCCGGGAGGAGATCGACCCCGGCCAGGCCTTCATCAAGGTTCCCAAGGAGTAATCGGGATACCCCGCGGGAAAATACTTACAGAATAAAAAGGAGTAACCATCATGGGTGACTATTCGATGCCCAGCTATTTTCAGAAGATGGGCGTAGTGGGCAAGGCCGTCAAGGCGGACCCTACCAATGTCGAAGAGCTGAAAAAAGTTGAGGAAGAAATCCACGCGCTTGCCGCCTCTGCCATTGCGGCCGGCAAGTCCGACGCGGACATGAACGCCAAGGGTCAGATGACCGCCTCTCAGCGGGTCCAGCAGCTGGTAGATCCCGGCACCTGGTGCCCTCTGAACACCATCTACAACCCCCAGGACAATAAGAACGGCTCCACCAGCATCCTCAAGGGGCTGGGCCGCATCAACGGCAAGTGGGCTGTGATCATTGCCTCCGACAACAAAAAGCACGCCGGCACCTGGGTGCCCGGCCAGGCCGACAACCTGCTGCGGGGCAGCGACACTGCCAAGCGGCTGCGCATCCCCCTGGTGTACATCCTGAACTGCGCCGGCGTGGAGCTGGACGAGCAGGAAAAGGTGTACCCCAACCGTCGGGGCGGCGGCACTCCCTTCTACCGCAACAGCGAGCTGAACCAGATGGGCGTGCCCGTCATCGTGGGCATCTACGGCACCAACCCCGCCGGCGGCGGCTATCACTCCATCAGCCCCACCATCCTGATCGCTCATCAGAAGGCCAACATGGCCGTGGGCGGCGCCGGCATCGTGGGCGGCATGAACCCCAAGGGCTATGTGGACCAGGAGGGCGCCGAGGCCCTCATCAAGGGCAGCGAGGGCGTCCGTACCGATCCTCCGGGACGTGTGGCCATCCACTACAATGAGACCGGCTTCTTCCGTGAGGTGTACGCCGAGGAGCAGGGCGTGCTGGCCGGCATCAAGAAGTACATGGATATGCTGCCCACCTACAACCTGGACTTCTTCCGGGTAGACGACCCCAAGGCTCCCGCCCAGGACCCCAACGAGCTGTATGACCTGGTGCCCATGAACAAAAAGCGCCCCTATGACATGTACAGTGTCATCGGCCGCCTGTTCGACGGCAGCGAGTTCATGGAGTTCCGCAAGGGCTACGGCCCCGAGATGATCACCGGCCTGGCCAAGGTAGACGGCCTGCTGGTGGGCGTTGTGGCCAACGTGCAGGGCTTCTTCATGAACTACCCCGAGTACAAGGGCGACAACGGCAAGGGATCCATCGGCGCCGGCGGCAAGCTGTACCGCCAGGGCCTCATCAAGATGAACGAGTTCGTCACCCTCTGCGCCCGTGACCGCATCCCCATGATCTGGATCCAGGATACCACCGGCATCGACGTGGGCGACGACGCCGAGAAGGCCGAGCTGCTGGGTCTGGGCCAGAGCCTGATCTACTCCATCCAGAGCTCCAAGCTGCCCATGATGGAGATCACCCTGCGCCGCGGCACCGCCGCTGCCCACTATGTGCTGGGCGGCCCTCAGGGCAACGACAACAACGCCTTCAGCCTGGGCACCGCCGCCACCGAGATCAACGTGATGAACGGCGAGACCGCCGCGGCTGCCATGTACACCGGCCGTCTGGTGAAGGATCAGAAGGCCGGCAAGCCCCTGGATGACACCATTAAGAAGATGAACGAGCTGATCGAGGACTACAACGAGAAGTCCAAGCCCGCCTTCTGCGCCAAACAGGGCTTCGTGGATGAAGTGGTGGATATGCCTGTGCTGCGCAACTACATCATTGCGTTTGCCGATTCTGTCTACCAGAACCCGGAGAGCATCTGCCCCTTCCATCAGATGCTGATCCCCCGGATGATCCGCGACTACGACAACGGCCACAAATAAGATTTTCCGGCAGAGCCGGAAAACAGCCTAAAAGCAACGATATAAGGGCTTTTGGCGCGGCGGCAGGCCCGCCGCGCCAAAAAGTCTGTAAGGGCATGTGCCCGCACCCCGCCCCCGGGCGGGAGATCCTGAACAAAAAGTGGAGAAACAACCAATGGCAATTTATACTCTGGGCATCGACGTGGGGTCCACCGCGTCCAAATGCGTGATTCTCAAGGACGGCAAGGAACTGGTGGCCAAGAGCCTCATCGATGTGGGCGCCGGCACCAGCGGTCCCGAACGGGCCATCAACCAGGTGCTGGAAAACGCCGGCCTGAAGCGGGAAGACATGGCCTTTATCCTGGCCACCGGCTACGGCCGCAACTCCCTGGAAGGCTTTGCCGACAAGCAGATGAGCGAACTGAGCTGCCATGCCCGCGGCGCATATTTCCTGTTCCCCCAGGTGCACACCGTCATTGACATCGGCGGCCAGGATGTGAAAGTCATGCACATCGAAAACGGCGCGATGGTCAACTTCCAGATGAACGACAAATGTGCCGCCGGCACCGGCCGTTTCCTGGACGTGATGGCCCGTGTGCTGGAGGTGAAGGTGGGCGACCTGGGCCGTCTGGGCGCACTGTCCACCAAGAAGGTGGCCATCAGCTCCACCTGCACCGTCTTTGCCGAGAGCGAGGTCATCAGCCAGCTGGCTCAGGCCACCGACAAGTGCGACATCATCAACGGCATCCACCATTCGGTGGCTGCCCGTGTGGTGGGCCTGGCCCACCGGGTGGGCGTGCAGGACATGGTGGTCATGACCGGCGGTGTGGCCCAGAACGCGGGTGTGGTGCAGGCCCTGCAGGAACAGCTGGGCCATGAAGTGCACACCTCGCCCCTCACCCAGTATGTGGGCGCTCTGGGCGCGGCCCTCTTTGCCTACCAGAAGGTCTCCAAATAAGAGAGACTTGCCCCTTGTTTTCAGGCGCGCGGCCCTTGGGCCGTACACTTATCACCCATTAGATTATGGAGGAATGAGATATCATGGCTGAAATGGAAAAAAACGCAGCCCCCGCTCAGGAAGCCGCCCCTGCGGCCCCTGTAAAGAAAGCACCCAAGCCGGTGAGCCCCGGCGTTGCCGCCCTGCGCAAGGTGGTGTCTGACGTGTACGCCGCCGCCTGGGAGGCCAAGAAGGCCGGCCGTCCTGTGGGCTGGTCCTCTTCCAAGTTCCCCTGCGAGATTGCCGAGGCCCTGGACCTGGCCGTGGTCTACCCCGAAAACCAGGCTGCCGGCATCGGCGCCCAGCATGACGGCGAGCGGATGTGCCAGGCCGCCGAGGATATGGGCTATGACGCCGATATCTGCGGCTACGCCCGCATCAGCTTGGCCTACTCGGCCGGCGTGGAGACCACCAACGAGTCCCGCCGTATGCCTCAGCCCGACTTCGTGCTCTGCTGCAACAACATCTGCAACTGCATGACCAAGTGGTATGAGAACATCGCCCGGATGCACAACATCCCCCTCATCATGATCGACGTGCCCTACAACAACGATGTGACCGTCAGCGATTCCCAGGTGGCCTACATCCGGGGTCAGTTTGACGACGCCATCAAGCAGCTGGAAGTGATCGCCGGCAAGAAGATGGACCCCGCCCGCTTTGAGCATGCCTGCGAGTGCGCCAACCGCACCGCCAAGGCCTGGCTGAAGGTGTGCGACTATCTGCAGTACAAGCCCGCCCCCATGAGCGGCTTTGACCTGTTCAACCACATGGCCGACGTGGTGACCGCCCGCGGCAAGGTCCAGACCGCCGAGGCTTTTGAGCTGCTGGCCAGCGAGCTGGAAGAGCATGTGAAGAACGGCACCACCACCACTCCCTTCCCCGAGAAGTATCGGATCATGTTCGAGGGCATTCCCTGCTGGCCCAACCTGAAGGCCCTGTTCAAGCCCCTGAAGGCCAACGGCGTCAACGTGACCGCCGTGGTGTACGCCCCCGCTTTCGGCTTTGTGTACGATGATCTGGACAGCATGGCCCGCGCCTACTGCAAGGCTCCCAACTCGGTGTGCATCGAGCAGGGCGTCGACTGGCGTGAAGGCATCTGCCGGGAGAACAAGGTGGACGGCGTGCTGGTCCACTACAACCGCAGCTGCAAGCCCTGGTCCGGCTACATGGCCGAGATGCAGCGCCGCTTCACCGAGGATCTGGGCATCCCCTGCGCAGGCTTCGACGGCGACCAGGCTGACCCCCGCAACTTCAACGAGGCTCAGTATCTCACCCGCGTTCAGGGCCTGGTGGAAGCCATGGAGCAGAACGCCAAGAACAAGGCTGCCAAGGAGGACTGAACAATGAGCATCGAAAGCATCGTAAAAGAGTTCCAGACGGTTGCGGCTTCCCCCGCCCGTCAGCTGGACAACTACAAGGCCGCCGGCAAAAAGGTGATCGGCGTGCTGCCCTACTATGCACCTGAGGAACTGGTGTATGCCGCCGGCATGGTCCCCATGGGGATCTGGGGCTCCAACACCAAGACCATCAGCCAGGCCAAGGAATACTGCGCCACCTTCTACTGCACCATCGCCCAGCTGGCGCTGGAGATGCTGCTGGACGGCACCATGGATCAGCTGGACGGTGTGATCACTCCCACCATCTGCGACACCCTGCGTCCCATGAGCCAGAACATCCGTGTGGCCATGAAGAAGCTGCACAAGATGCCCACCATCTTCCTGGCCCATCCCCAGAACCGCAAGCCGGCCTACGGCCTGAAGTTCTGCATTGACCAGTACACCAATGTGAAGAATGCGCTGGAGGAGATCAGCGGCGCGCCCATCACCGACGAGGCCCTGAAAGAGGCCATCAAGGTGTACAACGCCAGCCGCGCTGCCCGCCGTGAGTTTGTGAAGCTGGCCGGCGAGCACTGCGACGTGATCACCCCCACCATGCGCAGCGCCGTGCTGAAGGCCTCCTGGTTTATGCTGAAGGACGAGTACACCGCCAAGCTCACCGAGCTGAACGGCCTGCTGAAGGCCCTGCCCGTCTGCGACTGGAAGGGCACCAAGGTGGTCACCAGCGGCATCATCTGCGACAACCCCTCCCTGCTCAAGATCTTTGAGGACAACCACATCGCCATTGCCGCCGATGACGTGGCCCATGAGAGCCGCTCTTTCCGGGTGGATGTGCCCGAGAACGACGATCCCATGATGGCGCTGGCTTTGCAGTTCGCCGCCCAGGACTACGATGTGCTGCTGTACGACGAGCACTCCAGCTCCAACCGCCGCGGCGAGCATGTGGCCAACCTGGTCAAGGAGAGCGGCGCCCAGGGTCTGGTGCTGTTCATGCAGCAGTTCTGCGACCCCGAGGAGATGGAGTATCCCTACCTGAAGAAAGCTCTGGATGCGGCCGGCGTGCCTCACATCAAGCTGGGCGTGGACCAGCAGATGCGGGACTTCGGTCAGGCCAGCACCGCCATCCAGGCCTTTGCCGACGTGCTGGAGATGGCCAAGTAAGGCACTTTTTCCATACTTGATTTGAGCACATAGAAGCGCCCCCGCTGTTTTGGACAAAACAGCGGGGGCGCTCTTTTTCTCCAATTAAATTTACAGGGTCATCCAGGCATGATAAAATATAAAAAAACAAATCGGGAACAAGAAAAATGAGGAAGTACACAGTAAAAAAGGAACTCTTCTTGCTGGCGCTCTGTTTGCTTGCGGCGCTCTCTGCGTTCGGCCTTTTTGTTCGAGGAAAAAGCATCCTGGATTGCCCGGCGCTGAGCGCCGAAAAGGCGGAAAATTTGCAGAAAACAGAAGGAGAGGCGGACAGGATTGATCTTTTCTTAGAGGGCAGAAAGCTGCCGGCGGATAAAGAAAGCGGAGTATTTTGCCTGCCGCAGAGCCTGGCTGAGGAGTGGGAGGGCAGACTGGATGCGCAGGTTGACGGGCTGGCGGCTCCGATCTGCCTGAGCGAAGGGAGCTGGCAGGATAAAGCTCGGGCGCTGAGGGAGGGAGACCCTCTTTCTGCCTATGTAAAGGTGGGGACAGCATGGCAGGAAGTTCAAATTTCGGTTACGGCGCTGCCGGTATTGGAAATCCATACAGAAAAATTCTATTCTCAGCTGGGCGAGGAAGGATATGGGACACTTCGGGTGTTCGATATGGGGGCAGAAGACGCAGGGGAAAGATTTTTGGAGACTCCTATCTCCTATCATGTGCGTGGTTTTGGCAGCCTGACCTTTGCCAAGAAAAATTATAAGATCAGCTTGCTGGATGAGCAGGGAGGGCAGGCCAACGCCTCCATACTGGGTCTGCGGGAGGATGATGACTGGAGGCTCTATTCTCTGGCGGCGGACGAGACGCTCTGCAAGGAAAAAGCGGTCTGTGATCTGTGGAACCAATGGGCGGAACTCACAGGCCAGCCAAAGACCAACGAAATAGAATATCTGGAGCTGTATCTGGACGGAGAATACAGAGGGGTTTACGGGATAGCCGCGCCGCTGGATCAGAAAACATACGGTCTGACAGAGGAAGACCGGCTTTACAAGTTGGCCAAGAATGTGGATCTGTGGGTGCCGTGGGCGCTGAACACTCTGGAAGGGGAGCAGATCACCAACTGGGATGACCGCCTGATGGTGGAATGGCCCAAAGAGTATGTGGAAAAAATATGGGAACCGATGAGCAACTATGCCAGCCAGCTATGGTGGAAAGAGGGGACCGAGAGCGACAAAGCGCAGACAGAGCAGTTTGCGGACCTGGACAACCTGGTGGATGTGGCACTGTACAAGCAATGGATCTATGCAATAGACGGCATGAGCAGCAATCAGCTGTATCTCTGGAAGGCCCAAAACGGGAAAATACAGCGGGTGCTGTATGATACGGATACGGTTCTGGGGGCGGATTCCAGACCGGACACCTATCGGGATATGGAGGAAATGGCGGCGGATTTGCTGGTGGACCGGGAACTCAAGGCCCTGTGCCAGATGGATCCCGAAGGAACCGTCCTCCTGGCACAGCAGCGGTGGACAGAGATGAGCGGGGAGATATTCCGGCCGGAATATCTGTGTTCGCTCCTGGAAGAAAACCGTGTGTATCTGGAAGCTACCGGCGGGCTGGCCCACAACCGGCAGCGTTGGAAAAATACCCGGACATCCACGGACGGCACCCGGGAGAGCATATCGCTGGAGGAAACAGAAGAGCTGATCTACAGGCGGTGGGATCTGGCGGAAAGCTGGATCGGGCAGGGCCTGTATACGGCGGGATAATCAGGAAGAGGCAGGAGAGCATCGCTCTCCTGCCTCTTTTTCCAAAAATAAGGTTTTCACAGCCCTGCCCCGGTGTAGCCCAGACAGGTGCTCAGTTCGGCGGCGCTTTTTTTGACCATCTGCTTGAGCAGGTCCTGGGTCTGGGCGCTGGCCCGGCCCACCGGCAGCACGATCCCCAGGGAGGAGCGCACCCGGCCCTGGGCGTCAAAGACCGGCGCGCCGATACCCACCGCGTCCTGGATATAGTCGCTGCAAGTGAGGGCCACCCCCTGCTGGCGGATCTCTTTCAGCTCGGCCAGCAGTGCCGAGGAATCGGTGATGGGGTGGCTGCAAAAGGTGTCCTGGCAGTGGCGCAGGTAGTTTTGCAAAAAGGCTCCGTCCTGGTAGGCCAGCAGAGCCTTGCGGATGGCCCCGCAGTGCAGCTCCACCTCGTGGCCCAGCTTTTCCACGATCTTCAGGTTCCGGGGGCCGTCCTCATGGCTCAGCACAATGCCCCGGTAGCCGGAGAGGATGATGAGGAAGGAGTCCTCCCGGGTCTGGCCGGAGAGCCGCTGCAAGACAGGGGTGGCGATGCTCTTCAGGTCCAGGTTGTGGGTGGCGGCGGCCCCCAGGCTGATGAGGGCGGGACCCAGGCTGTACAGATGGGCCCGCTCGTCCCGCACCACATAGTTTTTTTCGCACAGGGTCTGGAGGATGCGGTGGGTGGTGCTGGGGGGCAGGTTTACCGCCTCGCTGAGCTGGGCCAGGGAAAAGCTGCGCTGGGGCTGCTTCATCACCTCCAGCAGATCCAGGGTGCGGGCGACGCTTTGTACCATGAAAAGGCCTCCTTTCGGGGGTGGGGATGGGGGTCAGATCTTGAGCTTGGTCCAGTGACCGCTTTTGAAGCGGAGGGCGCCGAAAATCAGCCGGCAGGCCTGGTCCGAGAAGATGCCCAGCCACAGGCCGATAAGCCCCCAGCCCATCTGATAGCAGAAGAAGTAGCCGGTGAGGGTGCGCACCAGGGTGACGCTGATGGTGGAGGCGCAGGTGGTGTAGATCACGTCGCCGGCGCCCCGCAGGCTGCCCATGAAGATGACGGCCGAGATCTGGGCCATCACTGTGAAGCTGAGCACCCGCAGAATCTGCACGCCGTATTCGATGATGTGCGCCTCCTCAAAGAACAGGCCGTACAAAAACCGGCCGCCCAAAAAGTAGAGGGCAAAGATGCACAGGCTGATGCACAGCCCGATGCGCTGGCAGGCAAAGCCGTACTCCATGGCCTGCTGGGGCTTTTTTTCTCCCAGACTGCGTCCGATCAGGGCCACCGCGGCGGCCTGCATGCCGTCGCCAAAAGAGAAGGAGAGGCTGAGAAGGTTCATGCCCACATTGTGGGCCGCAAAGGCATCGGTGCCCAGTTTGGCGGCCATCAGGGCGGTGGTCATGAAGCCGATCCGCATCAGCAGCTGTTCCAGCAGCACGCTGCTGCCCAGCTTGGCCAGCCCCTTGAGGGCGTCCAGCCGGGGGCGGACCTTCTCCCGCAGCAGATAGGGCAGGCTCACAAAGCTGCCCTTTCGGAACAGGGAGGACAGACTCATGAAAAAGGCCACAATGGTGCCCAGCACCGTGGCCATGGCCGCGCCCTGGATGCCCAGGGCGGGGAACCCGAAGTGCCCGTTGATGAGGAAATAGTTGCCCACAATGTTCACCAGGTTGCCGGTGACGTTGGTATACATGGCGATGCGGGTGTTGCCGCTGCCCCGCTGGGCCGCATTGATGGCCAGGAAGGTCACGTTGAAGAGCATCCCGCCGCTGATGATGCGGAAATAGAGGGAGGCGGAGGCCAGGGTGTCCTCGTTGGCGCCGGCCCAGCCCATGATGGTCTCGGCCTGGGTCACGCAAAAAGTGCTGATCAGCGCCCCTGCCGCCAGGGTGATGAGCATGGCGGTGAGGAGCACCCGATTGGCGCCCCGCTGGTCCTCCTGGCCCCGGCGCCGGGCCACCAGGGCGCTGATGGCCACGTTGAGGGCCAGAAAAAAGCAAAGACTGATGAGTTTGGGCTGAGTGGTGAGCCCCACTGCCGCCACGGCGGAACTGCCCAGGCTGCTCACCATCAGGGAGTCCACCAGGCCCGCGAAGGAGACAAAGAAGCTCTCCACCACGGCGGGCCAGGCCATGTGGAAGGCGAAGCGATAGGCCTGCGCCCGGGAGGGGCTGGGCTTTTTCAGGGTAAACATGGTGTTCTCAAATCCTTTTCCTTTTTCTTTTGCCCGGCCGCGCCGCCGGGTGATTCCTGCATACTGTTCATTCATATTATAGCATCCCGGATAAGTCTCGGCAAACCCAAAAGCGCCCGCCTTCCCGGGAAATTGCCGGGAAGGCGGGCGCTTGGAAAGAAAATTCCCTTAGTTCTGTTTCAGGGTCTTGGTGAAGCTGTCCTTCAGGGTGACCACCCGGTTGTAGACGCCGGGATACTTGGAGTCGGGGGTGAAATAGCCCATCCGCACAAACTGGAACCGCTCGCCGGGCTTGGCGCCGGCCAGGCTCTCCTCCAGCTTGACGCCGGTGAGCACCTTCACGCTGTCCGGGTTCAGGTAATCCTTGTAGTCGCTGCCCTCCGGGATGGCGTTCATGTTGGCCTCGGTAAAGAGCTTGTCGTACAGCCGGACCTCAGCCTCCAGGGAGTGGGCGCAGCTCAGCCAGTGGATGGTGCCCCGCACCTTGCGACCGTCGGCGGGGTTGCCGTTGCCGGTCTCCAGGTCGGCGGTGCAGTGGATGGCGGTGACGCGGCCCTCGGAGTCCTTGTCCACCCCGGTGCACTTCACCAGATAGGCCCCCATCAGCCGCACCTCGCTGCCCGGGCTCAGCCGCTTGAACTTGGGAGGCGGCACCTCGAAGAAATCGCTTCGGTCGATCCACAGCTCTTTGCTGAAAACCACCGGCCGGGTGGAGTCATCCCCCGCGTCCCGGTTGGGGTTGTTGGGCAGCTGGAAGGTCTCCTCCTTGCCCTCGGGGTAGTTGTCCACAATCAGTTTCACCGGCTCCAGCACGGCAACCCGGCGCGGGGCGCTCAGCTCCAGCTCGCTGCGGATGCAGGCCTCCAGCTGGCGCATGTCCACCAGGTTGTCGCTCTTGGCCACGCCGGCCTGCCGCACAAACTCAAAGATGCTGGTGGGGGTGTAGCCCCGGCGGCGCAGGCCGCACAGAGTGGGCATGCGGGGATCATCCCAGCCGTCCACGATGCCGGTCTCCACCAGCTCCCGCAGATAGCGTTTGCTCATCACAGTGTTGCTCACATTCAGCCGGGCAAACTCCCGCTGCTTGGGGAACTCGCCCCCCACGGTGTTGTTGATGACCCACTCGTACAAGGGCCGGTGGTTTTCAAACTCCAGGCTGCACATGCTGTGGGTGATGCCCTCGATGGCGTCCTGAATGGGATGGGCAAAGTCGTACAGGGGATAAATGCACCACTTGTCCCCCTGGCGATGGTGGGAGACATGCTTGATGCGGTAGATGGCCGGGTCCCGCAGGTTCATGTTGGGGCTGGCCATGTCGATCTTGGCCCGCAGGGTGCGGCTGCCGTCGGGAAACTCGCCCGCCCGCATCCGGCGGAACAGGTCCAGGTTTTCCTCGGGGGTGCGGTCCCGATAGGGGCTGGGGATGCCGGGCTTGCCCGCGTCGTCGCCCCGGCCGGCCTGCATCTCCTCCCGGCTCAAATCGCACACATAGGCCTTGCCCTCCCGGATCAGCTTCTCGGCGTACTGATAGCACTGCTCAAAATAGTCGCTGCCGTAAAAGACGCCCCCGTTGGGTACCGCGCCCAGCCAGGTCAGGTCCTCATAAATGCTGTTGACGTACTCCATGTCCTCCCGGGCGGGGTTGGTGTCGTCATAGCGCAGGTTGAACTTGCCCCCATAGGCGGTGGCAATGCTCCAGTTGATCCAGATGGCCTTGGCGCTGCCGATGTGCAGGTAGCCGTTGGGCTCCGGCGGGAACCGGGTGTGGATCTCCTTCACCTTCCCGGCCGCCAGATCGGCGTCGATGATCTCCGTGAGAAAATTGCTGGGCTTTTCTGCCATGATCTTTCCCTCCTGAAATCGCCCTCAAGGAGGGCGGATGATTTGAAAACAACAGATGGGCAGCCGCCCCCTTTTCGCCGCAGCCGGGGCAATAACTCCCATTGAGAATATTTTCTATTTTACAATAGAAAAAGGGGATTTTCAACGCATATACAAAAGGTTGGCTCGAAAAAGGCGGGGAGATACAAATTGTTAGCAAATAACGGGCCAAATCTGCGCCGCTGCCTCTCTCCCTTTACAGAATGAAAACAGCCCCGCATCCCAAGCCCGGGGCTGCCGGCAAAGCCTGAAACAGGGCGAAACAGGCAAAATGACCAAAAAAAGGCCGTAAAAAAGCAAATTGTTTCCGAGAAAACCTGTGTTTGTTCAAATCCTGGTCATAATTATCCAGTACAATAGGCATAATCGGTTCGAGGGTGGCCTTAACATATTCTTAACGGAAATGGCGGGAGCATTAATGAAAATTTAACGGCCGTTCCCGGTCAGAATTCCCCAAAAGCTTGCAGGAGAGCAAGCCGCTTCGAGGCAAACTGCCAAAAAATCTGCCATTTGCTTGCACGCCCCCAAAATCGGCGTTACAATGGCAAACGGCCCGGGGCCGGGCAAATGGCCCTGCGCCAATTTTATAACTATAGAATATAATCCATACAGCGTCAAGCACAGACGGGCGCCGCCGAGACGGGCGCCCCAGAGAAAGGGAGGTCAACTGCTTTGTGGAAAGCAGGCCTGGACATCGGGTCCACCACCATCAAATGCGTTGTCCTGGATGAGCAGGACCAGATCGCATATAAGATTTACGAGCGCCATTACAGCCATATCCTGGAGAAAACCCAGGAGCTGCTGCGCCGGCTGGCGGCGGAGTTTTCCAAGGGCGAAAAAGTGCAGCTGGCCATTTCCGGCTCCGCAGGCATGGGCCTGGCCCAGAGCTGCGGGGTGCCCTTTGTGCAGGAAGTGTTCGCCACCCGGGTGGCGGTGAAAAAGCTGGCCCCCGACACCGACTGTGTGATCGAGCTGGGCGGGGAGGACGCCAAGATCCTCTTCCTCACCGGGGGCACCGAGGTGCGGATGAACGGCAGCTGTGCCGGCGGCACCGGCGCCTTCATCGACCAGATGGCCACCCTGCTCAAGATGAGCGCCGAGGAGATGAACCTGGCCGCCCGCAAGGCCCAGCGCACCTACACCATCGCCAGCCGCTGCGGCGTGTTTGCCAAGAGCGACGTGCAGCCCCTGCTGAACCAGGGCGCCCGCACCGGGGACGTGGCCGCCAGCATCTACAAGGCGGTGGTGAACCAGACCATCGCCGGCCTGGCCCAGGGGCGCACCATCAAGGGCAATGTGCTGTATCTGGGCGGGCCCCTCACCTTCTCGGACGTGCTGCGCCAGAGCTTTGATGATTCCCTGGGGGTCACCGGCGTCTGCCCTGAAAACAGCCTCTACTATGTGGCGCTGGGCGCGGCCTTCTATTCCGACAAGGCCTTTGACCCCAGCCGGGTGGCCGAGAGCCTGAACCAGTACAGCGCCAGCGCCACCTACGCCAGCGAGCCTCCGCTGTTTGCCAGCAAGGAGGAGTACGAGGAGTTCCACGCCCGCCACCAGAAGGCCAGCGTGCCCTGCGAGCCCTTCGGGCAGGATTGCGGGCCGGTACATATCGGCATCGACTCCGGCTCCACCACCGTGAAGCTGGTGGTCATCGACCAGAACGCCCACATCCTCTACACCAACTACCAGTCCAACCTGGGCAACCCCCTGCCCCTTATCCGGGAGCAGCTGCTGAATATCTACAAGAGCCATCCGGGGCTAAAGGTGGCCAGCGTCACCACCACCGGCTACGGGGAGGACCTGGTGAAAAACGCCTTCCACGCCGACTACGGCCTGGTGGAGACAGTGGCCCATTTCACCGCCGCCAAGTATTTCCTGCCGGATGTGGATTTCATCATCGACATCGGCGGCCAGGACATGAAGTGCTTCAAAATCCGGGACGGCGCCATCAGCGACATCTTCCTCAACGAGGCCTGCTCCTCCGGCTGCGGCAGCTTTTTGCAGACCTTCGCCCAGGCGCTGGGCTACGACGTGAAGGAGTTTGCGGCCCTGGGCCTCTTTGCCAAGCGGCCGGTGGATCTGGGCAGCCGCTGCACCGTCTTTATGAACTCCAGCGTCAAGCAGGCCCAGAAGGACGGCGCCACGGTGGACAACATCTCTGCGGGGCTTTCCATCAGCGTGGTGAAAAACGCGCTGTACAAGGTGATCCGGGCCTCCAGCCCTGAGGAGCTGGGCCGGAACATCGTGGTGCAGGGCGGCACCTTCTACAATGAGGTGGTTCTGCGGGCCTTTGAAAAGGAGATGGGGGTCAACGTGATCCGGCCCGACATCGCGGGTCTGATGGGCGCCTACGGGGCGGCCCTCCACGGGCGCAGCCTCTCTGAGCCGGACGCCAAGAGCACCCTGATCAGCCAGGAAGAACTGGAAAACTTCAGCCAGCAGGTGCGCAGCGTCAAGTGCGGCGGCTGCACCAACCACTGCCAGCTCACCGTCAACACCTTCTCGGACGGGCAGAAGTACATCTCCGGCAATCGGTGCGACAAGCCGGTCACCGGCAAGAGCGCCGACAATGCCCTGAATCTGTACGAGTACAAGCGCCAGCTGCTGGCCCGGTACAAACCCCAGTCCGGGTTCCGGGGCAACATCGGCATCCCCCTGTGCCTGAACATGTACGAGCTGCTGCCCTTCTGGTACACCTTCTTTACCCGTCTGGGCTTCTCGGTGCACACCAGCCCCATGTCCAGCCGGGGGCTGTACCTGGCGGGGCAGGCCACCATCCCCAGCGACACCGCCTGCTTCCCGGCCAAGCTGGCCCACGGCCACATCAAGGCCCTGAGCCAGATGAAGCTGGACGCCATCTTCTACCCCTGCATGACCTACAACATCGATGAGCATCTGGGGGACAATCACTACAACTGCCCGGTGGTGGCCTACTACCCGGAGGTGATCGCCGGCAACTGCCCGGAGATCGAGCACATCCCCTTCATTTACGACTATGTGGGCATCCATCGCCCGGCGGATTTTGTGCCCAAGATGACGGCCATCCTGAAAAAATACTTCAAGGGCATCACCTGGGGCGAGGTAAAGACCGCCGCCGACGCGGCCTACAAGGAATACGCCGCCCACATGGCGGACCTGCGGCGCAAGGGCGCCGAGATCATCGCCCAGGCCCGCAAGGAGGGCAAGCGGATCATCGTGCTGGCCGGCCGTCCCTACCATGTGGACCCGGAAGTGAACCACGGCATCGACTCCCTGATCTGCCGCTGCGGCGCGGCGGTGGTCAGCGAGGACAGCGTGAGCTGGCTGGAACAGAAGTTCGACACCTCGGTGCTGAACCAGTGGACCTACCACTCCCGGCTGTACGCGGCTGCCAAGTACTGCACCGAGCAGCCGGACATGGACTTGGTCCAGCTGGTGAGCTTCGGCTGCGGGCTGGACGCCATCACCACCGACGAGACCCGGGAGATCCTGCACCGGGGCGGCAAGCTGTACACCCAGCTGAAAATTGACGAGATCACCAACCTGGGCGCGGTGAACATCCGGCTTCGCAGCCTGTTTGCCGCCCTGGATGAGAAGGAGCGGCAGAAAAAGGATCGGCCCCATCTCACCGTCACCCAGAAAACCCACAGCGAGAAATAAAGGAGAGGTAAGGACATGGAGATCCGCGACGTAAAGGCATATCCCAAGTTCACCAAGGCCATGAAGGCGACCCATACCATTCTGATCCCCAATATGGCCGTGCTGCATTTCCGCCTGATGAAGGCGGCGCTGGAGAAGGCCGGCTACAAGGTGGAAATTCTGGGCAACTGCGGCAGCCAGGTGGCCCAGCTGGGACTGAAGTATGTACATAACGATACCTGCTATCCCGCCCTGCTGGTGATCGGCCAGTTCCTGGACGCGCTGAACAGCGGCAAGTACGATCTGGACCACACCGCCCTGCTCATCACCCAGACCGGCGGCGGCTGCCGGGCCTCCAACTACATCCACCTGCTGCGCAAGGCTCTGGTAAAGGCCGGCTATCCCCAGATCCCGGTGGCCTCCCTGAACTTTTCCGGCCTGGAAAAGGACAGCGGCTTCCAGCTGACCCTGCCCCTGCTGCGCCAGGTGGTGGCCTGCATCTTCTACGGCGACCTGCTCATGGCCCTGCGCAACCAGACCAAGCCCTATGAGGACAAGAAGGGGGATACCGAGGCCCTCACCGACCACTGGATCCGCACCATCTCGGGCTGGCTGATGCAGAACAAGGGCTATTCGGCCCACGAGATGAAGCACGCCTTCAAGCGGATCGTGGCCCAGTATGCGGCCATCCCGGTCACCCGGGTGCCCAAGGTGAAGGTGGGCGTTGTGGGCGAGATCTATGTGAAGTACTCCCCCCTGGGCAACAACGGCCTGGAGGACTTCCTGGCCAGCGAGGACTGCGAGGTCAACCTGCCCGGCCTGATGGGCTTTGTGCAGTACAGCATCTTCAACATGGGTGAGACCATCCGGCTGTACGGCGGCGCTCGCGCCGAGATCGTGGGCTCCGAGGCTCTGCTGAGCTGGCTGGACAGCATTGAAAAAGAGATGTGCGCCGCCATGAAGGCGGGCGGTTTCCATGCGCCGGCCCGGTTCAAGGAACTGGAAAAGCTGCCCAAGGGCATCATCGGCCTGGGTGCCAAGATGGGAGAGGGCTGGCTGCTCACCGCCGAGATGATCGAGCTGGTGCAGAGCGGCTATGAAAACATCGTCTGCGCCCAGCCCTTCGGCTGCCTGCCCAACCACATTGTGGGCAAGGGCATGATCAACAAGATCCGGGCCCTGTACCCCACCGCCAACATCACCCCCATTGACTACGACCCCAGTGCCACCCGGGTCAACCAGGAAAACCGCATCAAGCTGATGCTGGCCGTGGCCAAGGAGCGGCTGAACGACCGCACCAAGACCAAGGAGCCCCTGCTGCGGCTCACCGCCGAGGATCTGGGCGGCGGCATGCCCATGATGAACCACACCGCCGCGGGCCTGTAAGCAAAAAATCCCGCGCCCGGGAGTGCGGTTTTATCCAAAATCCTGAAATTGCGAAAAAGCAGCCCGAAAGACTTTTCGGCGCTGCTTTTTCCGTGTAATATAGATATTGCGTGTGAAAATCTGTACATCCCGCCGCAGGGGCGACGGGGCAGCGGAGGGGGAAGAGCGATGAAGATTCGAGCACTGGCGCTGGATTTGGACGGCACCCTGACCAACAGCCAGAAGGAAGTGACGCCGGCCACCAAGGCCGCGCTGGACGCCGCCCGCCAGAAGGGCGTGAAGATCATCCTGGCCAGCGGCCGGCCGGTGGTGGGGGTGATGCCGGTGGCCCGGGAGCTGGAGCTGGAGAAAAAGGGCGGGTA
>CASFKY010000019.1 GCA_949295465.1 uncultured Oscillospiraceae bacterium | reverse complement strand
TGCCGACCAGGTCGATGAAGAGGACCGTGCCCAGAGAGGAGGCTGTGATGTTTACGATGTTGTTGCCGATCAGGATGGAGGACAGGAGCTTGTCATACTGCTCCGCCAGTGCCAGCACCCGCGCAGCCTTGGGATCGCCGTTTTCGGCCCGGTTTTTCAGCCGGATCTCGTTCAGAGAGGAATAGGCCGTCTCGGAAGCGGAGAAAAAGCCGGAAAGAGCGATCAACACGACCAGCGCCGCAACGATCATCATACTGCCATCGTCCATAATGGATAAATCAACTCAACTTTCTTTTTTCAAACATAAAAACAGGCGGCCGGGTCTGCCCGGCGGCTGAACGGCCGGACAGGTCCGGGGGAAAGGGCCTCTTGCAGGCCCTTCCCTCTCACAGGGCGGAAAATCTGCCCAAAAAAATGTGCCTTCCGACGCCGGCTTCCGGCGACGGAAAGCACATTTCAATGCCTATCATAGCATATTTGGCCCATGTATTCAAGGGGTCAGGGGTCGATTTGCCCCGCCCTTGACACAGGCTTTACCGGAGGGTAAACTGGCTGCCATCCCAATCCACCGTCAGAGTGGAACCCTCGGCAAAGTCGCCGCGGATGATGGCTTTGGCCACAATGGTCTCGATCCGGCTCTGGATGAACCGCTTGATGGGACGTGCACCGTAGACGCTGTCGTAGGCGGCATCCAGGATGGCGTCGCAGGCGGCGGTGGTGATCTCCAGCTTGAGGTGTTTGCCCTCGTCCATCCGGCGGCGCAGGTCGTTGAGCTGCAGGTCCACAATCTTGCGGGCCTCCTCTTTGGTGAGGCTCTTGTAGTAGACGATCTCGTCCAGGCGGTTCAGGAACTCGGGACGGAACTTGGTGCGCAGCAGGGCGTCAATCTGGTGACGGGCCTCGTCGCTCAGCTCGTTGGAGCCGGAGGCGCGGCGCTGCTCCAGATCGTTCAGGATGATGTCGCTGCCCAGGTTGGAAGTCAGGATGATGATGGTGTTCTTGAAGTCCACCGTCCGGCCCTGGCTGTCGGTGATCCGGCCATCGTCCAGCACCTGCAGCAGGATGTTGAAGACATCGGGATGGGCTTTCTCCACCTCATCGAACAGCACCACGCTGTAGGGTTTGCGGCGGACGGCCTCGGTCAGCTGGCCGCCCTCCTCGTAGCCCACGTATCCCGGAGGCGCGCCAATCAGGCGGCTGACGCTGAATTTCTCCATATATTCGGTCATATCGATCCGAATCAGGTTCTTTTCATCGTCGAACAGGCTCTCGGCCAGGGCCTTGGCCAGCTCGGTCTTGCCGACACCGGTGGGGCCCAGGAACAAAAAGCTGCCGATGGGCCGGTTGGGGTTGGCGATGCCGGCACGGCTGCGGAGGATGGCCTCGCTGACCTTGGTGACGGCCTCGTCCTGGCCGATCACCCGCTTATGCAGCACATCGGCCAGATGGAGCAGTTTCTCCCGCTCGCCTTCCACCAGTTTCTCCACAGGGATGCCGGTCCAGCGGGCCACGATCCGGGCGATCTCCTCGTCGGTGACGCGGTCCCGCAGCAGGCTGGCCTCTTTCTTGTCGGCGGCCAGCTTTTCTTCGGCTTCCAGCTGTTTCTGGAGCTCGGGCAGACGGCCATACTTCAGCTCGGCGGCCTTGTTCAGGTCATATTCACGCTGGGCCTTCTCGATGGCGGCGTTGGTCTGCTCGATCTGCTCACGCAGGGACTGAACCTTGCTGATGGCGTTCTTTTCGTTTTCCCACTGGGCCTTCATCTGCTTGAACTTGTCCTGCAGCTCGGCCAGCTCTTTCTCGATATCCTTCAGGCGGCTCTGGCTCAGGGCGTCGGTCTCCTTCTTCAGGCTCACCTGCTCAATCTGCAGCTGGGTGATCTTGTGGGCCATGTCGTCCATCTCGCTGGGCATGCTCTCCATCTCGGTCTTGATCATGGCACAGGCCTCATCCACCAGGTCGATGGCCTTGTCGGGCAAAAACCGATCGGTGATGTACCGATCGCTGAGGGTGGCGGCGGCAATGAGGGCCGAATCCTGGATCTTCACGCCGTGGAACACCTCATACCGCTCTTTCAGCCCCCGCAGGATGCTGATGGTGTCCTCCACCGAGGGCTGATCCACCATCACCGGCTGGAACCGGCGCTCCAGGGCGGGGTCCTTCTCGATATACTTGCGGTACTCGTCCAGGGTGGTGGCGCCGATGCAGTGCAGCTCGCCCCGGGCCAGCATGGGCTTGAGCAGGTTGCCTGCGTCCATGGCGCCGTCGGTCTTGCCGGCGCCCACGATGGTGTGCAGCTCATCGATGAAGAGGATGATCTGCCCCTCGCTCTTTTTCACCTCGTTCAGGACGCTCTTGAGCCGTTCCTCAAATTCGCCCCGGTACTTGGCGCCGGCCACCAGGGCCCCCATGTCCAGGCTGAAGATGGTGCGGCCCTTGAGGTTTTCGGGCACGTCGCCCCGCACGATCCGCTGAGCAAGGCCCTCGGCGATGGCAGTCTTGCCCACGCCGGCCTCACCGATCAGGCAGGGGTTGTTCTTGCTCTTGCGGCTCAGGATGCGGATCACGTTCCGGATCTCCTGGTCACGGCCGATCACCGGGTCCAGCTTCTGGGCGCGGGCCATCTCCACCAGGTCCTGGCCGTACTTTTTCAGCGCGTCGTAGGTTTCCTCCGGGTTGTCGCTGGTCACCCGCTGGTTGCCCCGCACCTGGGCCAGAGCCTCCATAAAGCGGTTCTTGTCCAGGCTGAAGGCCCGCAGGATCTCCTGCACCGCCCCGTTGGGCTTTTCCAGCAGGCCCAGGAACAGGTGCTCCACGCTGATGTATTCATCCTTCATGCGGGTGGCGGCGGCCTCGGCGGCGTTCAGCACTCCGTCGGCGGCAGTGCTGATATAGATCTTCTCCGGGTCACGGCCCGGGCCGCTCACATGGGGCAGCCGGCTCACCTTTTCCACCGCGGCGGTCTCAAAGGCGCCCGGCTCAATGCCCAGCTTTTTCAGCAGCTGGGGAATCAGCCCGTCCTGCTGGCCGGCCAGGGCCGCCATCAGATGCTCCGGCTCCAGGCTCTGGTTGGAATACTCCACCGCCAGCTTCTGGGCCGCGTTCAGGGCCTCCATACTCTTTTGGGTAAAACGATCTGCATTCATAGCTTTCCCTCCTTCGGGGATACAACTTCCCGCCCTTGGCGGGTCTATATTTTGTCACTCTGGATATCTTTTTGCTATCGGCTTTCTAATGCCTGCGGGCAGGCCCGGGCCGGCCGGGTGTGCCCCTCTCTGTCTGGCTGTGCTTCACGGGTCAGCCCTCCTTTGGGGTCGTATTTTCGCCCTTTTGTGTTGCCCTGCCCCCAAAGGGGCGGGGTTTGTCGAGGCGCGGGGCGCTTTGCTTAGCACTCTTTGCCTTCGACTGCTAATATTCTATCGCGGTCTCTCCCCTTTGTCAAGGCCCCGATGGTGAAATTTTTTTGAACAAATGCCCCGGCGCCCTCCGCATGGTCGTTTCTGCCCGGGCCGGCCTCGGGGACAGCGGGCCGGGCCGGGAGGCAGGCCGGGCCGGGAGCGGCGGCGGGCCGGGCATACACCCCCGCAAGTCTCTCTTCCCACCCCCGGGGTCTTGCCTGCCGGCGGCCTGCCCGGGCATACGCCCCCGCAAGGCCCTCCCCGCCCCGGCCCCCTTTCTTATTCCTTATTATAGTGCCGGGGCCGCACCGGGGCCCTGTCCGCCCTCTCCCGGCCAGATATCGGTCCAGCCTATACCTGGTTCTCAAAAAGCCGTCTTACCCCATAACGGACAAATCGGCCCCAGCCCCTTGACCCCCACCGGCCCAGGGGGTATAGTAATATTGTTCCCCGAAGTTTCGCGGTTTTCGGCCCGCCCCGGGAAGGGCCCGGCACCGCTTTTCATCTCAAGACAACAAAGGAGCAACGACCATGAAACTCAACACCATCTGCGTACAGGGCGGTTACACCCCCGGCAACGGCGAACCCCGCCAGATCCCCATCATCCAGAGCACTACCTTCAAATACGCCACCGGCGAGGATATGGGCAAGCTGTTTGACCTGGAGGCCAGCGGCTACTTCTACACCCGGCTTCAGAACCCCACCAACGACCATGTGGCGGCCAAGATCGCCGAGCTGGAGGGGGGCACGGCGGGCATGCTCACCTCTTCGGGCCAGGCGGCCAACTTCTTCGCCCTCTTCAACATCTGCAACAGCGGCGACCACATCGTCAGCAGCAGCAGCATTTACGGGGGCACCTTCAACCTCATCGACGTGACCATGCGCAAGATGGGCATCGAGGCCACCTTTGTGGCCCCCGACTGCACCGAGGAGGAGCTGGCGGCGGCTTTCCGGCCCAACACCAAGGCGGTGTTCGGGGAGACCATCGCCAACCCGGCCCTGACGGTGCTGGACATTGAGAAGTTCGCCAAGGCGGCCCACGCCCACGGGGTGCCCCTGATCGTGGACAACACCTTTGCCACCCCGGTGAACTGCCGGCCCATCCAGTGGGGGGCGGACATTGTCACCCACTCCACCACCAAGTACATGGACGGCCACGGCGCCTGCGTGGGCGGCGCCATTGTGGACAGCGGCAACTTTGACTGGATGGCCCACGCCGAGAAGTTTCCGGGCCTGTGCACCCCCGACGAGAGCTACCACGGCATCACCTACGCCGAGAAGTTCGGCAAGGCGGGTGCCTTCATCACCAAGTGCACCGCCCAGCTCATGCGGGATTTCGGCTGCATCCAGTCGCCCCAGCACGCCTTCATCCTGAACCTGGGGCTGGAGAGCCTGCACGTGCGGATGGCCCGCCACTGCGAGAACGGCCAGGCCGTGGCCGAGTTCTTGCAGAATCACCCCAAGGTGGGCTGGGTCACCTATCCGGGCCTGCCGGGGGACAAGTACCACGAGCTGGCCAAAAAGTACCTGCCCAGCGGCAGCTGCGGCGTGGTGAGCTTCGGGGTCAAGGGCGGGCGCAAGGCCGCCGAGACCTTCATGTCCCACCTGAAGCTGGCGGCCATTGAGACCCATGTGGCCGACGCCCGCACCTGCTGCCTGCACCCGGCCAGCACCACCCATCGCCAGATGAACGACGAGCAGCTGGTGGCGGCGGGCGTCAGCCCGGATCTGGTGCGGCTCTCCTGCGGCCTGGAGGACAAAGAGGACCTGATCGCCGACCTGAGCCAGGCGCTGGACCAGGTCTGACAGGCGCCCCGGGGCCCTCTGCCAGAGCCATAAAGAGAATGCCGGTCCGGCCCGAGAGGGGGCCGGGCCGGCTTTGCGCACAAAAAATAAGCAAGAAGGAAGGACCTGCCAAATGCCCCTGATCATCCCCCAAGAACTGCCCGCCTACCAGGCCCTGGGCGACGAGAACATCTTTGTGATGCACCGCGAGCGGGCGGTGAGCCAGCAGATCCGCCCGCTGCGGATCCTGATCCTGAACCTGATGCCCACCAAGATCACCACCGAGACCCAGCTGGCCCGGCTTTTGGCCAACAGCCCTTTGCAGGTGCAGTTCACCCTGCTGCAAACGGCCAGCCACCCGGCCACCCACGTGTCGCCCGAGCACCTGGACGCCTTTTACAAGACCTTTGAACAGGTGCGCAAGGAGCGTTTTGACGGCATGATCATCACGGGGGCGCCGGTGGAGACCATCCCCTTTGAGGAGGTGGACTACTGGCCCGAGCTGTGCGAGATCATGGAGTACTCCAAGACCAGCGTCTACTCCACCCTGCATGTGTGCTGGGGGGCCCAGGCGGCGCTGTACTACCACTTCGGGGTGCGCAAGGAGCTGTTTGGCCAGAAGCTGTTCGGGGTGTTCCCCCACCGGGTGACCCGGCCGGCCAACCCCCTGGTGCGGGGTTTTGACGAGGTGTTCTACGCGCCCCACTCCCGCCACTCGGGGGTGGTGCGGGCGGACGTGGACGCCTGCGGCGAATTGCGGGTGCTGGCCGAGAGCGACGAGGCGGGGGTCTACCTGATGAGCACCGAGAACGGGCGGCAGATCTTCGTCACCGGCCACCCGGAGTACGACAAGTACACCCTGGACGGGGAGTACCGGCGGGATCTGGACAAGGGGCTGCCCATCCAGCCGCCGGCCCACTACTACCCGGAGGACGACCCCAGCCGGGAGCCCATCTTCCGCTGGCGGGCCCATGCCCATCTGCTCTACTCCAACTGGCTCAACTACTATGTGTACCAGAACACCCCCTACGACCTGGCCGAGCTGGAAGCTCTCAAGAGCCGCCGGGCCGGGGGCTGAACCTTTCACCCCAAACGACAGCAGCGCCCGGGAGGAAATCCTCCCGGGCGCTGTTCTTTTCAGCCCTTTGGGCTTTGTTCCGCTTTACTCCTCCAGCACATACCGCACCGAGCCGTCGCTGTTGTACTGGATCTCCTTCTCCACCTTGCCGTCGGGCCCAAACTCCCACCGATCTTTCGGCACGCCGTCGCCGTCAAAGTGATTCCGGGCCGTCTGCCATCCCTGGTCGTCGTACTCATACTCGTACACGCTGGACAGAGTCTCGCCCCAGAGGTAGACGCTCTCCCGCACCAGATTGCCAGCCCCGTCGTACTCAAAATAGGTGTGGGTGTCCTCCTTGCCGCTCTGGGTATAGTCGATCTGTTCCTGCAACACCCCGGCCTCGTCGTACACATAGTGGGTCTTGAGGGCGCCGTTGTTGGCGTAATACAGATCGGGCAGCCGCTGGTCCCCGGGCTCTTGGGGCTCATCCGGCTCTTCCGGCTCTTCCAGGTCATACCCCACCTCGGCCAGAGGGTCCTCGGCCCGCCGGGTCATCGATTGGGCCAGCTTCGTCTCGCCCTGCTGGGTATACAGCTCGGCGAATCTGTAAATGAAGGGGAGACCTCCCCCCTCGGGCAGGTCTCCCCTTCTCCGCATTTTTTTCGGGCGCGGCGCTCTTCGTCGCCCCTGCCCTTACTTGCCGCCCAGTTTCTGCTTCATCCGGCTGCTGGCCTTGAAGCCCGGGGCGCTGGTGGCCTCCAGGTGGGTGCAGGTCTTGGTCTTGGGGTTGGTGAACTCCTTGGCCTTGCGGGTGCGCATCTCAAAGCGGCCGAAGCCGGCGATGGTCACCTTTTCGTCCCGGCCCAGGCACTCGGTGATGGTGCCGAACACGCCGTCCATCACCCGCTCCACGGTGTCGGCCGGCAATTCGGTCTGCGCAGCCACCTGAACAATCATCTGCGATCTTGTCATGCTTTTCTTCCTCTCGCTCAGCTTCCGGCAGGGCCCGGGATCGGCCCGCCGTTTCCCCTCGGCCAAAATCGGCCCCTTCCTGCCTCTTTTGGCCTTCATACGTCATAAAACAATGATATATTCAAACCTTGCGTTAGTCAAGTTTTTTCTTCCTTCATCGAGGAATTTTCCCACCGAGGGGAGCAATTTTTATTTTGCGGGGCCTTATAACGTGCGGCTCCAGGCGCGGCGGCTCAGCAGCACCAGCATGGGGAAGATCTCCAGCCGGCCAAAGAGCATGTCCAGCGACAAGACGATCTTGGACAAATCGCTGTAGGCCGAATAGTTGCACACGGGGCCCACCAGCTCCAGCCCGGGGCCGATGTTGTTGAAGCAGCTGATGGTCGCCGACAGGTTGGTCACCAGGGGGAACCCGTCCAGGCAAAGGATGAGGAAGCTGGCGGCAATGAGCAAAAAGTAGGCGGCAAAGTAGGCGTACATGCCCCCCAGCACCTCCTCGTGGACGGTGCGGCCGTTCATCTGCACCAGCTGGACGCTGCGGGGGCGCAGGGTCTTGCGGATGCTGCGGCGCAGGCTCTTGAGCAGCAAAAGGAAGCGGGAGGCCTTCATGCCGCCGCCGGTAGAGCCGGCGCAGGCCCCCAGCAGCATGAGGCAGAGCAGGATGCCCTTGGAGAAGGAGGGCCACTGGTCGAAGTCCACGGTGCAGTAGCCGGTGGTGGTGAGGATGCTGCTCACCTGGAAAGCCGCGTGGCGGAGCGTCTCCTCCCAGCTGTGGTACATGCCCCGGATGTTGAGGGCAATGAGGGCGATGGAGACAAAGAAGATGCACAGGTAGGTGCGCAGCTCCTCGTCCCGCAGGGCCTTTTTCACCTGCCCCAGCATCAGCAGGTAGTAGATGGAAAAGTTCACCCCGAACAGGGCCATAAATACGGTGGTGACGTTTTGCAGGTAGGGGCTGTACTGGATGTAGCTGGAGTTCTTCACCCCAAAGCCGCCGGTGCCGGCGGTGCCGAAGGCGTGGCAGAGGGCCTCAAAGAGGGGCATGCCCCCGGCCAAAAGAAAGAAGATGTCCAGCAGGGTGAGGGCCAGATACAGCCCGTAGAGGATGCGGGTGGTCTGACCCAGGCGGGAGGTGAGCTTGTCCACGCTGGGGCCGGGGCTCTCGGCCCGCAAAAGGTGCAGGCTGGAGCCGCCGCTGGTTTTGGGCACCACCGCCAGCAAAAACACCAGCACCCCCATGCCGCCCAGCCAGTGGGAGAAGCTGCGCCAGAACAAAAGCCCCCGGCTGAGCCCCTCCACGTCGGTGAGGATGGAGGCGCCGGTGGTGGTGAAGCCGCTCACCATCTCAAAGAAGGCGTCCACATAGCGGGGGATCTGGCCGCTGAACACAAAGGGCAGGCAGCCCAGGGCCGACATGGCGATCCAGGTCAGGCCGGTGGCGGTGAAGCCCTCCTGGGCATAGAAGGTGTTGGGGGCGTGGCGGCCCAAAATGCAGAGCACTCCTCCCACCCCCAGGGTCACCGCCATGCCCAGGGCGTAGGCCAGGGCCACGTCCCCCTCCCCGTCGTACAGGCAGAGCAGCATCCCCGGAGCCATGAACAGGGTCTCCAGGCAGAGCACCGAGCCGACGATGCGGCTCACCATTTTATAATTCATCTTTCCTGCTTCCCCTCAGTCGGCAAAAATATCGTTCAGATCCCGCACGGCCATGTCGCCGGTCACCACCGCCACCACCCGGTTGTCCAGCTCGAAATAGTTGTCGCCGCTGGGGATGAAGGTGTGCCCGTCGCTGGTGATGCAGGCGATCAGGGCGTTTTTGCGGATGGGCACGTCCTTCAGGGGCACCCCCTGGTAGCGCACGTCCGGCGTGATGAGAAACTCCAGCGCCTCGGCCTGGTTGTCGGCGATGCGGTGCAGCGCCCGCATGCTGCCGGTCTTGTTCTGCATGGCCCGGGCATACCGCACGATCTCGCTGCTGCACAGGTCCTTGGGGCTGATGATGCTGCCGGCCCCCATGTCCGAGAACATGTCAAAGTTCTCCATCCGCTCCACCCGGGTGATCACCTTGGGCAGGCCCAGCCGGGTGGCGTACATGGAGATGATGAGGTTTTCCTCGTCGATGCCGGTGAGGGTGATGAGGGCGTCCGAGTCGGCCAGGCCCTCGCTGTCCAGCAATTGCTGGCTGCCGCCCTCCCCGTGGATGATGGCCGCCTTGGGCAGCTGGGCCGCCAGCTTCTCGCAGGCGGCCTGCTCCTTCTCGATGATCTTCACCCGGATGCCCTGCTCCAGCAGATGACGGGCCACCTGATAGCCCAGCCGGCCGCCCCCCACGATCATGGCCCGGCGCACCCGGTGGTCCTGGATGCCCAGGTTCTTGATCAGCCGGGCCAGGTTCTCGCTCTTGGCGGTGACGAAGATCCGATCCCCCGCCTGGAGCACGTCGTCCCCCATGGGGATCACCGCCCGCCCCCGGCGCAATATCACGCAGATCAGCACCTTGACCCCGCACACCTCGTTGAGGTTTTTCAGGGCCACGCCGTCCAGCCGGCCGCCTCCCAGCACCTTCAGCTCCACGATCTCCACCCTGCCCCGGGCAAAGGTGTCCCGCTTGAGGAAGGCCGGGTATTGCAGCAGCCGGCAGATCTCCCGGGCCGCGTCCATCTCCGGGTTCACCGCCATGCTCAGCCCCAGCTGGCGGCGCATGGCAAACTCCTGCTCGGCATAGTCCGGGTTTCGCACCCGGGCGATGGTGTGCAGGTCCGAGTTCATGCTGCGGGCCGTCAGGCAGCAGAGCAGGTTGATCTCGTCGGCGCTGGTGGCCGCGATCAAGAGGTCCGCGGTCTCCACCCCGGCCGCCCGCAATACCGGCATGCTGGCGGCGTTTCCCTCCACCACCATCACGTCGCTGCGCTCCTGTATCTCGTTCAGCACGCTCTTTTTGGAGTCGATCACGGTGAGGTCGCTGCCCTCCTTGGCCAGCTGCCTGGTCACGGCGTTGCCCACCTTGCCGTCGCCCGCCACGATGATTTTCATGTTTTCCCTCCCGGGCTTCGCCGCCCCGGCGCCCCGGCCTCCTTTTGCCGGGCGCGCAAAGGCGGTGTCCCCGCCCTATGTAATGTCCCTATTATACCGCCCCGGCAGCCTTTTTTCAATTTTTTTGCGCTCTTTCTCCCCTTCTCCGTCTCTTTTTCGTTTCCGTCCGGCCGCTGGCCGGCAGACAAAAAGCAGGGGGCAGAGGGGAGCCTCGACGGCTTCTCCCGCCCCCTGGTTTGTGCTGTATCTTGTCCTGTATTTTTCAGAGTACCTGCCTTTTTTGCCGTTTCTCTCTTCTTGCTTCTACTTTTATTTCGTTGTACAATGAACAAGCATTATCTGCCCTTGCGCTTCGAGCCATATCACAAAGATCCGGCAAAAAATATCCTGGGCTGTATAAGCATCACGACATACTTCGCAACGCCAAATTTCCCATACGAATGAAAGGGACAAAGTCCATGATAAAGCTACAAAATGTACAGTACAAAAAGCTGAAACTGGTAATGTTCTGTACCCTGCTGTGCGGATTTTTCGCACATGCATACTGTTACTTCAATGTTTCCTTTTCTCATGATTCTTCTTTGGTCACCCAATCCTGGGATTGGAATTGGCAGATCACAATCGGAAGATGGATCCAGCCTTTCTACGGTTTTTTCCGGGGAGATCTTTACAATCCCTTTCTGGTGGGAACCTTATCTCTGTTCTTTTTGGCTTTTTCCTGCTATCTGATTCTTTCTCTGCTGAACATCAACTCTGCTCTGGGCATATTCTTTACTTGTGGCGTTTTGTCCACCAATTGTATGGTGATCTATGCCAATGCCACCTATATTTATCTCATTGATATCTATATGCTGTCGCTGCTTTTTGCTGTGGCCGGTGTGTATTTTTATAAAAAATACAAATGGGGTTTTGCTCCGTCTGTGATTTTATCTGCGCTCTCTTTGGGGCTGTACCAGGGCTTTTTACAGGCGGGTATCCTGCTTTTTATGTTCCTTGTCCTCTATGATTTGCTGAAAAACAAAGATGTGGTCTCTGTAGTAAAAGAGAGCGCAGGCTATCTGTTCACACTGGTCCTCAGCGTTGCATTGTACTATGCGGGATATAAGGCTGTTTTGTGGAAAACCGGCCTTTCTGCTGCGGACTACTACAACAGCGCAGCAGGGTTATTTGAAATAGGCGGCATCGGCGATATGATTTCGCTGATTTTTGGGGCATACAAATACTTTTTCCGCTATTGGCTTCACCCCTCTACCTATAATGCAGACATCATCGCCATTTTGACCATTATCCTGTTTGTTTACATGGTGTATATGTTTGCGTATATCGTCTTGAAAAAGAAGGTTCGCCCTGTCAATCTCCTGCTGATTCTGCTTTGCGGTGTTTTACTTCCTCTTGGCGGAAATATTATTTTTGTCCTGGCCAAAGGCGTAGAGCATGAGCTGATGATTTTTTCTTTCTTCCTGTTTATTGTCTGGGCCATCAGCCTACAGGAATACAAAGCACAGCTCAGCAGTTCAAAGCCGCTTTTCACCGTATTCGGGTACCCGGCTGAAGCCATCGGGATTTTCTGTTTCTGCGCCCTTTTTATTCTCAATAATATCATTTTTGCCAATCAGGTATATTTAAAGAAAGATCTGGAATTTAAAAAGACATACGCCACATTGAACAGGGTGATCGATCGGATAGAGCAGATCGACGGATATGTGGTGAATCAAACTCCCGTTGCCATTGTAGGCAGTCTTTCATCGTCCAGCCTGGCAGAACGGGAAACCTTCTTCTCCTACGACGGCGCCGGCCTGGAAAACAGCTTTTCTGTGACCTATTACATCTCCCACTTTGCGTTTCTGGAAAATGTGATGGGATATCCCATCAATCTGCTGGATGAAGCCAGCGCCGCTCTGTTTAAGGAAAACGAAACCGTTCAGGAAATGCCAACTTTCCCTGATCCGGGATCCTGCCAGATGATCGACGGCACGGTTGTCGTAAAACTTTCTGATATCAATTAAAAAGTTCCTTTACCGCACTCTGTATACCACAAAAAGCGGCGAAGGAGAGCTCTCCAGGCTCTCCTTCGCCATTTTTCTTTTATTCAAAGTTTATTCAAGGCCAACGCCCTTTTGAGCGCCAGCGCCAGCGTCCCCACCAGCCAGCAGGCAAAAAGCAACTGCGCCGCCCCCTTAAAATTCCATCCGGGCATAGATGCCCCTGGCCAGGGCCCAGCCCAGGACATAGATCGCCGCCCCCGCCCCCAGCACCGCCGCAGCGGCCAGCCGCACCTGGGCCAGAGTCACATCCTTCAGCCCGGCGAGGGACTCCCGCAGGCCCGGGAAGGCCCCGGCCAGGGCCCCGTCCTCAGGGAATACCAAAAAGATGGCCACGAACAGCAGGGCGTAGAACACCAGCATGGTGTTGCGGGCCTTGTCGGTGCCCCACTTGTAGGCGGCGGGGATGGTGAGGCCGGTGCCGGCCAGGTTGAGGCCAGTGAGGAAGGCCAGGGCCTCAAAAAAGCCCTGCCAATCCTCGCTCCACCCAAAGAGCAGGCCCCGCAGCCCGGCCCCCGCCAGGGCGTAGACCAGGGCGATGCCCAGAAAGGCCGCCCCCACCAGGAACTTGGCCCCCACGATCTGGCCGGCGCTCACCGGCAGGGTGCGGGCGTACCGGTCCCAGCTGCACTGCTGGTCCAGGGTGACGGCGGTGAGGGAATAGCTGCCCATGATCCACACCGCCATGTAGAAAAAGACCGGCAGGTTGCCCAGGACCCCCATCGCCCCGTACAGGATGGCCACCAGTGCCAGGTTTTTCTTGTACAGGCCCATCAGCCCGTACATGTCCTTCAAAAACAGCCCCTTCATGCCTCTTCCTCCTTCTCCGCGTAAAACTGCATCATCTCGTCGATGGAAAAACGGTCCAGCACCGCCTCCGGCAAAAACCGGCGCACCGCCCGGGGGTCCCGCACCAGGGCCGAGGCCCCGAGGCTGCCCCGCTTTGTGGCCACCACCAGCTCTTTCGGCAGGGCGGCGATCCGGGCCGCCGGGGCCCGCAGCACCGCCATCTGTTCCATCAGAACGTCCTTTTCGGCCTGGAACACCAGCCGCCCCCCGTGCAGGTAGGCGATCTGGTCGGCCACCCGCTCCAGGTCGGTGGTGATGTGGCTGCTCATCAGGATGCCGTGCTCCTCGTCCTGGATGAATTCCAGAAACAGGTCCATGATCTCCCCCCGCACCACCGGGTCCAGCCCGCTGGTGGCCTCGTCCAGCACCAGCACCCGGGGCCGGCCCGCCAGCGCCGTGGCGAGGCTCAGTTTCATCCGCATCCCCCGGCTGAAATCCTTGCCGGGCTTTTCCAGATCCAGCCCGAAGCGGCGGCAGTAGTTTTCAAAAAGGGCCCGGTCCCAGTCCGGCCGGATGTTCTCCATCACCCTGGCGATGAGCTTGGGGGAAAGGGAGCCGTGGAAGTAGCTGTCCTCCCACACCACCCCCACCGGGCGGCGGCTGGCAGGGTCCCGGGGCGGGCGGCCCAGCAGCCGGATCTGGCCCGCGTCCGGCCGGATCACGTTCAATATGGCCTTGAGGGTGGTGGTCTTGCCGGCCCCGTTCTCCCCCACCAGGCCCAAGATCTGGCCCGCGGGCAGGGTCAGGTCCACCCCTTCCAGGCCAAAGTTTTTGTACCGCTTGCAAAGGCCCCGCACCTCAATCAGGTTTTCCATCATCCGTCCTCCTCCATCAGAAGTTCCAGCATCTTTTGCACCTCTTCGGGCGGGATGCCTCCCCCCCGGGCCGCCTCCAGCGCCTCGGTCAGGTGTTCCTCCACCTTTTTGCGGGCCTCCTCCCGGTAGAGCTCCGGGTTCTGGGGGGCCACAAAGCTGCCCTTGCCCGGCATGGTGCGGATGAATCCCTCCGCCTCCAGCTCGTCGTAGGCCCGCTTGGTGGTGATGACGCTGATCCGCAGCTCTTTGGCCAGCAGCCGGATGCTGGGCAGCGCCTGCCCCTCGGTGAGCTCTCCCGCCAGGATCTTCTCCCGCAGCTGGCGGCGCAGCTGCTCGTAGATGGGCTCCCCCGAGGAGTTGCTGATGTACAGCTCCATTCCCTCGCCTCCTTCTTTCCCTCCCGGCGGGGGCACTGTCCGGCCCGGCGCAAATCGCCTTGGCGCGGCCCTCTCCCGTCGGGTCACTGTTTTATCTGTTTTAACTGTTCATATCGTCTATAAACAGTATACACATACACTCCCGACCTGTCAAGGGTTTTTGGGGGCAATTTTTGCCAGGATTTTTGGGGGCGGGGGCGCAAAGAGGAGGGGGCCGGCCAGAGGGCCGCCCGTCTCGCCCCGCGCCCCGCCGCTCTCCCCCGCCCCTTTACAAACCGCCCCGCTTTGGGTACACTAAGAATGGCAAAAAATCGTTTTCGGGTGCCTGCCGGGCCCAGCCGGGCGGGAGAATAGGGAAGCCGGGTGAAACTCCCGCACGGGGCCGCCGCTGTGAACCAAAGTCAGAAGACCTGCCCGAAACCGCATCGCCCGCCTTTGGGGGCGGGCACCCTGGCCGTCGGGCGGGATTCCCCGGCGGGCACGAGGTTCGGAGGGCAGGGCCTGCCCCCCGCCCTTTGTCCGCCCTTTTCCCGCCTTTGCGGGGAGAGGGCGCTCTGCGTTTTTGGGGGCGGCCGCGCGGGCAATTTCCGCCCCGCCGCTCCGCCCTCTTCTTACTTATAATAAAGAATCAGAAAATAATCAGAACAAACCGCGCCCCGGCGGGCGCGGCGGGAGGTTTTCGCATGTCCTTTGACCACTGGGTGCAGTCGGGCGGCAAGCTGCTGCGCTGCGGCTACACCACCGGCAGCTGCGCGGCCCTGGCGGCGCTGGGGGCCAGCCGGCTTTTGCTGGGCCTGGAGAGTGGGCCCCTAAGCCTTCTCACCCCGGCAGGGCTTCCCCTCACGGTGGAGCCGGCCCGGCTGGAACGGCGGGGCCCCGTTGCCCTCTGCGCGGTGCGCAAGGACGGGGGCGACGACATCGACGTGACCAGCGGCCTGCTCATCTGGGCCAAGGTGCGGCGCATCCCCCTCCCCCAAGGGGGCGACCCGGTGCAGATCCTGGGCGGGCCGGGGGTGGGCACCGTCACAAAGCCGGGCCTGGACCAGCCGGTGGGCAGCCCCGCCATCAACCGGGTGCCCCGGCAGATGATCGTCCAGGCCTGCCGCCGGGCGCTGGAAGAGGCCCATTGCCCCGACGGGCTGGAGGTGACGGTCTTTGTGCCGGGGGGCGAGGCCGCCGCCCAAAAAACCTTCAACCCACGTCTCGGCATCCAGGGGGGCATCTCCATCCTGGGCACCAGCGGGGTGGTGCGGCCCCAGAGCCTGGCGGCCCTGTTGGACAGCATCCGGCTGGAGATCCGCCAGCAGGCGGCCCTGGGGCATAAATCCCTCATCCTTGTGCCCGGCAACTACGGGGCGGATTTTCTGGCCCGCCGGCTGCCCGGCTGCACTGCGCCGGTGGTTACCTGCTCCAACTTCATCGGGGAGAGTCTCGACGCCGCGGCCCTTTCCGGCTTTGAGGCGGTGCTCTTTGTGGGGCATATGGGCAAGCTGGTCAAGCTGGCGGGGGGCATCATGGACACCCACTCCCGCACGGCGGACTGCCGGGCCGAGCTTTTCACCGCCCACGCGGCTCTGGCCGGGGCGGGGCCGGAGCTGGCGGCCCGGCTGATGGGCTGCGCCACCTGCGACGCCTGCCTGGACGAATTGGAGGCCGCCGGCCTGGCCGCCCCGGTGCTGGAGAGTCTTTTGGCAAAGATCGAGTTTCACCTTGCCCAGCGGGCGGGGGGCCGGTGCCTGGCGGGGGCCTGGCTGTTCAGCCTGAGCCGGGGCAGCCTGGGGCTCACCCCCGCCGCCCAAAAAATCCTGGAACGGGAGGACATCTCATGGAGCACAAAGCCATCTTTTACGGGGTGAGCGTGGGCCCGGGGGACCCGGAACTTCTCACCCTGGCGGCCCTGCGGGCGGTGGAGGCCTGCCCGGTGATCGCGGCGCCCCAGACCCCCTCGGGCCGCACCCTGGCTCTGGACATTCTGCGGGGGGCGGCGGACCTGACCGGCAAGACCATCCTGCCCCTGGCCCTGGCCATGACCCGGGATAAGGCCGCCCTCGACGCAGAATACCGCCGGGCCGCCGACCTGGTGCGGCCCCATTTGCAGGCAGGGCGCAGCGTAGCCATGCTCACCTTGGGGGATGTGTCGGTCTATTCCACCGTCCACTACCTTTACAGGATTCTGGCCGGGGAGGGCTGGCCTGCCCGGCTCATCCCGGGGGTGCCCAGCTTCTGCGCGGCGGCGGCGGCCCTGGGGCGCAGCCTCACTGCCATGGACAAACCCCTCCACATCCTGCCCGCCGGCAGCAGTGGG
>CASFKY010000018.1 GCA_949295465.1 uncultured Oscillospiraceae bacterium | reverse complement strand
CAGGGCAGGGGGGCCGGCTGGTCCTGCGCCGGGGCAGCAGGGGCCGGGGCGGCAGGCACTGCCGGGGCCCAGCCCTCCTGGGGCTGAGTCTGAGTTTGGGCCTGAGGCTGGGGGCTGCGCCGGAAGGGCTCGGCCCCGCCCGATGGAGCAGAAACCGCCGGGGCAGCGGGCATGGCGGGGGCAGGGGAGACCTCAGGGCTGCACAGGCCAAAGAGGGCCAGTTCCAGCTCCACCCGGGGGTCGGTGCCCCGGCCCATCTTTTCCAGGCAGTCGCCCAGCACCCGGATGGCCCGGATGGCCGCCCCCTGGCTGACTTCTTTCTCCTGGCGGTAGCGTTCCTCCTCCTGGGGGCTGACGCCGGCCAGCAGCGCCTCGCCTCCGGGCAGGGCGGCCAGCATCAGGTTGCGGTAATGGGCAATGAGCTCCTCGCACAGCCGCTTCATGTCCACCGAGCTCTGGCGCAGCCGGGCCACCTCGCCCAGCACGCCGGCGGCGTCCTGCCGGGCCACCAGCTGGCTGATGCCAAAGAGATAGCTGCGGTCGGTGACGCCGGCCATCTGCTGCACCCGGGCCTCGTCCACTTCGCCGCCCACCCCGGCGCAGGTGTCCAGGATGGAGAGGGCGTCCCGCAGGGCCCCGTCGGCCAGCCGGGCAATGAGGGCGGCGGCGGGCTGGGTGATCTGGATGCCCTCCTGGCCTGCCACCCACTCCACCCGGGCGGCAATGTCCTCGGGGGCGATGCGGCGGAAGTCGTATCGCTGGCAGCGGGAGAGGATGGTGGCCGGCACCTTGTGGATCTCGGTGGTGGCCAGGATAAAGACCACATGGGCGGGGGGCTCTTCCATGATCTTGAGCAGGGCGTTGAAGGCGCCCTGGGAGAGCATGTGCACCTCGTCGATGATATATACCTTATATTGGCAGACGCTGGGGGTGTAGACGGTCTCGTCCCGCAGGTCCCGGATGTTGTCCACCCCGTTGTTGGAGGCGGCGTCCATCTCGGTCACGTCCAATACGCTGCCCTCGTCGATGCCCCGGCAGATCTCACACTCCCCGCAGGGGTCCCCGCTCTCGGTGGGGTGGGGGCAGTTGATGGCCTTGGCAAAAATCTTGGCGCAGGTGGTCTTGCCGGTGCCCCGGGTGCCGGTGAACAGGTAGGCGTGGCCCACATGGCCGGTGCGCACCTGGTTGCGCAGCGCCGTGACAATGGCGGTCTGGCCCACCACATCCTCAAAGCGGCGGGGCCGGTATTTGCGGTAAAGCGCGCGGTACAAAACCCGCATCTCCCCCTTCTCAAAGCATAAAAAAACAGACAAACCGCTGCGCTGCTCGGCATACGGATGCAGGATGTCTGCGGCGCACAGGGCAATCCACTTAATGCTGCTCGGTTCCCCGCCTGACATGGTTCATGGGGCCTTGTCGCACAGGGCCCACATCCGTATGCCGAACAGCGCAGTTCGGCTCTGTCCGTACGACACTATTATAATATACCCCGGGCCGGATTGCAACAGCTTTTCACCCGGGTCTGCTCCGGGCCGGGGCGGCGCGGCCTCGAAAAAGGCCTCAAGAGGGGAGAAAATCGCCCCAAAACCTTGCGCGGACGGCCCTGCTCTGCTATGATAGGGAAAAGGTTCCTTTGCAAGGCAACGCCGCCGGGCGCTGCCTTTTTTGCGGGGCAAGGAATACAAAAGGCAGGGCCAGCCCCTGCGAGGAGGTTTTTCATGAAAAAACAGATCGGAGCGGAGGGCATCTTTGACGCCCGCCAGCTGGGCGCGCCCAAGATGCTGATCCTGGGTGTGCAGCACACCTTCGCCATGTTCGGCGCCACCGTGCTGGTGCCGCTGCTCACCGGGCTGAGCGTTTCCACCACCCTGCTGTGCGCGGGGTTGGGCACTCTGCTGTTCCACCTCATCACCAAGGGCAAGGTGCCCGCCTTTTTGGGTTCCTCCTTCGCCTTCCTGGGCGGCTTCGGCATCGTGGCCCCCATGCTGCAGGACGCCCAGGGCAACTCGGTGCCCAATACCCAGATGCTGCCCTACGCCTGCGCCGCCGTGGCCTGCGCGGGCCTGGTGTATGTGGTGATCAGCCTGCTCATCTCGGCCTTCGGGGTGGGGCGGATCATGCGGTTCTTCCCCCCGGTGGTCACCGGGCCCATCATCATCTCCATCGGCCTGATCCTCTCCTCCTCGGCCATCTCCAACGCCGCCACCAACTGGCTGCTGGCCATTGTGGCCCTGGCGGTGGTCATCATCTGCAACATCTGGGGCAAGGGGATGGTGAAGATCCTGCCCATCCTCATCGGCGTCATCGTCTCCTACCTGGTGGCCCTGGCCACCGGCGCGGTGAGTTTTGATGCCATCGGCCAGGCGGCCTGGTTCGGCCTGCCCCTGCACACCAGCGAGATGGGCATCTTCTACTTTGACGGCAGCCCCGAGTTTGTCTCGGCCCTCTTCACCATCGTGCCCATCGCCATCGCCACCGTGATGGAGCACATCGGAGACATCGCCTCCATCAGCGCCACCACCGGCAAGAACTTCATCCGGGACCCCGGCCTCAACCGCACCATCATGGGCGACGGCCTGGCCACCACCCTGGCCGGCCTGCTGGGCGGCCCCGCCAACACCACCTACGGCGAGAACACCGGCGTGCTGGCCCTCTCCAAGGTGTACGATCCACGGGTGGTGCGCATCGCCGCCTGCTTTGCGCTGCTGTTCAGCTTCTGCCCCAAGTTTGAGGCCCTCATCAACACCATTCCCTCCGGCATCATCGGGGGCATCTCCTTCATCCTGTACGGCATGATCTCGGCCATCGGCGTGCGCAACGTGGTGGAGAATCAGGTGGACTTCACCAACAGCCGCAACTTGATCATCGCGGCGGTGATCCTGGTGTCGGCCCTGGGCTTCAACGCCTACGGCGGCATCACCATCCCGGTGGGCGGCTACAGCATCAGCCTCACCGGCCTGGCCATCGCCTCCCTGCTGGGCATCCTGCTCAACGCCATCCTGCCCGGCAACGACTACGCCTTCGACAAGGTGGACGGCGGCGAACAGGGCCTGAACATGCAGGTCTGAGCCCCGAAATTTGCCCAAATAAAACCCAAAAGCCTCCCCGCCGCGGCGGGGAGGCTTTTTTGCGCTTTTTGATAGGGGACAGGCAGGGCCGGCCCCCAGAGCCCGACCTTACAGGGGCAGGGTCTCGGCCTGGAGCCACCGGGCCTCCTCGGGGCTCAGGTGGGGGGCCAGGGTCTCGTAGACATGCTGGTGATAGCGGTTCAGCAGGGCCCGCTCCTCCCCGGTCATCTCCCCGGGCAGGATAGCCTGCCGGTCGAAGGGGGCCAGGGTGAGGGGCTCAAAGCCCAGGAACACCCCGTATTCGGTGCGCTGGGTCTGGGTGCAGAGCAAAAGGTTTTCCAGCCGCACCCCGAACCTGCCGTCCAGATAGATGCCCGGCTCGTCGGAGGTGATCATGCCGGGCAGCAGCACCGCGTCGTCGGCGGGGTTCTGGGCCGGCCGCCAGCGGATGTTGTTGGGCCCCTCGTGGACGTTGAGCAGAAAGCCCACCCCGTGGCCGGTGCCGTGGTTGTAGTCCAGCCCTTTTTCCCACAGGGGAGCCCGGGCCAGGTAATCCAGATTGCGGCCGGTGCACCCCTGGCGGAACCGGGCCGCCGCCAGGGCCAGATGGCCCCGCAGCACGGCGGTGTACAGCTGCCGCTCCTGGCCGGTGAGGGGGCCCAGGGCGATGGTGCGGGTCACGTCGGTGGTGCCGGTGCGGTACTGGCCGCCGCTGTCCACCAAAAGAAAGCTCCGCGCTTCCAGGGGCAGGTCGGTCTCGGGGGTGGGGGCGTAGTGCACCACCGCCCCGTGGGTGCCGTAGGCCGAGATGGTCTCAAAGCTGGGGCCCAGGTAGCCGGGCTGGCCGCGGCGCAGCTCCTCCAGGATCCGGGCCGCCGAGAGCTCGGTGAGCCCCTCCACCCCGCCGGTCTTGAGGCGATAGAGAAACTTGGTGAGGGCGATGCCGTCGTAGAGGTGAGCCGTCCGCTCCCCCTCGATCTCGGCCTCGTTCTTCACGCTCTTGGCCAGCACCACCGGGGTGGGCTTGTCGGTCACATGGGTGCCGGCGGGCAGGCTGGCAAAGAGGGCGTAGTTGGCGGCGGCGCTGTCCAGCCAGAGGCGGCTGCCCCCCGGCAGCCCCCGCAGGGCCTCGAAAATCCCCTCGTAGGGGCAGAGCTCCACCCCGTCCCGGGTGAGGGCGTCGGCCAATTCCGGCGAAAAGATCTCCCGGGCCGCAAAGAGCCGAACCCGCTCCCGCTCCACCAGGGCATAGGCCAGAAAGACCGGGCAGCAGGCCACGTCGTCTCCCCGCAGGTTCAGCAGCCAGGCGATCTCGTCCAGACAGGGCAAAAGCAGCAGCTCCGCCCCCTCCTTTTCCATCTGACTGCGCAGCTGTTCCAGTTTCTGGGCCCGGGTGCGCCCGGCGATCCGGGCGTCCAGCTCCCACACCGACCGGCGGGAGAGGGCGGGCCTCTCGGGCCAGACCTCCCCGGCCAGGTCCAGATCGGGCTTTAAGGCAAGGCCCGGCAGCTGCCGGCGCAGCCCGTTCACAAACCGGGCGCTGAGGGTGCGCCCGTCAAAGCCCAGGGCAGCCCCCGGGCCGCTCAGCCGGGCCAGCTGCCCGGACAGGGTGGGCACCCCCTCCTCGCCCATCCGCATGAGGGTGATACCACTGCCCTCCAGTTGGCGGGCCGCCTGGAGAAAATAGCGCCCGTCCGTCCAGAGCCAGGCCTCCTCCAGGCCCACCAGCAGGGTGCCGGCGCTGCCGGTAAAGCCGGAGAGGTACTCCCGGCACTTGAAATGCTCGCCCACATACTCGGAGCCGTGAAAATCCGAGGTGGGCACCAGATACAGTGAGACCTGCGCGTCCCGCATGCGGGCCCGCAGGGCCTCGATCCGCTGGGGAATGTTCATGAATTTTGCCTCCCGCCTTGAGGGCCGGGCAAGGGGCCCGACCCTGTGGTTTTGGTATCAGTATACCACAAAGGGGAAGAGAAGAGATGAATTTGGGGTTGTACACAAAAAATCCACAAAAAAATTGTTGACGAAGACGAAGCCAACCCGTATAATTACTTAGCACGCTAACATATAGCATGCTACTAATTTTGAGAAAATCCGGGAAAAAGGGAGGGAAGGGGTTGGACCGTGAATTGCCCCTCGGGGCAAAGATCAAGTGCCTGAGCGGCCGGCTGGACCAGCAGATGAACGAGATGTTCCGCCAGTGGCAGCTCACCGCGGCCCAGGCGCAGATCCTGTTTTATCTGTATCACCGCCAGCAGGAGGCCGGGCCGGTGAACATCCGGGCGCTGAGCCGGTGGCTGCGCCAGAGCCATGTGACGGTGCTGGGGGTGATCGACCGCATGGAGCAGAAGGGCTTTGTGCGCACCGAGACCGACCCGAAAGACAAGCGCAGCCGGTGCATCCTGCTCACCGACCGGGCCCATCAGGCCAAGGCGGACATCGGGGCCCGGTTCCGGGCGGCCAACGAGGCGCTGGTGCGGGGCTTCACCCCTGAGGAGCAGACCCAGCTGAACCGCATGATGGACCGGCTTTTGGAGAACGCCGGGGCCCTGCAGCCGGCCGGCCAGGCGGACACACACACAGAGGGAGGAACGACATGCTGAAAACGCTGAGAGCGCAGATCGGAGAATTTGCGCGGGATTCCATCCTCACCCCGCTGTGCATGATCGGCGAGGTGATCATGGAGATGATCATACCCCTGATGATGGCCTCCATCATCGACGACGGGGTGGAAAAGGGAGACATCCACCACATCTATGTGGTGGGGGCCTGGATGATCCTGGCGGCGGCGCTGGGGCTGTTTTTCGGGGTGATGGGGGGCCGGTTCGGCGCCCGGGCCTCCACCGGCTTTGCCCGCAACCTGCGCCGGGCCATGTATCGGAATATCCAGACCTTCAGTTTTTCCAATATTGACAAGTACTCCACGGCGGGCCTGGTCACCCGGCTGACCACCGACGTGACCAACCTGCAAAACGCCTATCAGATGATCCTGCGCATGTGCACCCGGGCCCCGGTGAGCCTGATCGTGGCCATGTGCATGGCCTTCAGCATCAGCCCCCGGCTGGCCAGCGTATACCTGGTGGCGGTGGTGGTGCTGGGCATCTGCCTGGTGTTCATCATGAGCCGCACCTTCGGCTATTTCCAGGAGACCTTCCGCAAATACGACGACCTGAACGCCAGCGTGCAGGAAAACGTGTTGGCCATCCGGGTGGTGAAGGCCTATGTGCGGGAGGACTATGAGAACGAGAAGTTCAAGAAGGCCAGCGGCCGGCTGCGGGATCTGTTCATGAAGGCGGAGAAGATCCTCACCCTCAACATGCCCCTCATGCAGCTGACGGTGTACGGCTGCATCCTGTTCATTTCCTGGTTCGGCGCTCAGATGATCGTGGTGGGGGACCTGACCACCGGCAACCTGATGAGCCTGCTGAACTACTGCATGAACATCCTCATGAGCCTGATGATGCTGTCCATGGTGTTCGTGATGATCACCATGAGCCGGGCCAGCGCCCGCCGGATCGTGGAGGTGCTCAACGAGCGCAGCGACCTGGCCGACGGCGAAAATCCCCTCACCCAGGTGAAGGACGGCGAGGTGGAGTTTGAGCATGTCCACTTTGCCTACAAGCAGGGTGGGGAAGAAGTGCTCAGCGACATCAACCTGCACATCCGCCCGGGCGAGACGGTGGGCATCGTGGGCGGCACCGGCAGCTCCAAGTCCAGCCTGGTGCAGCTCATCCCCCGGCTGTACGACGTCACCGGCGGCAGCGTGAAGGTGGGCGGCGTGGACGTGCGCCGCTACGACCTGGAGGCGCTGCGCAACAGCGTGGCCATGGTGCTGCAAAAGAACGAGCTGTTCAGCGGCAGCATCAAGGAGAACATGCGCTGGGGCGACCCCCATGCCACCGACGAGGAGATTCGCCAGGCCTGCCAGCTGGCCCAGGCCGACGAGTTCATCCAGGCCATGCCCGACGGCTACGACACCCACATCGAGCAGGGCGGCTCCAACGTGTCCGGCGGGCAGAAGCAGCGGCTCTGCATTGCCAGGGCCCTGCTCAAAAAGCCCAAGATCCTGCTGTTGGATGACTCCACCAGCGCGGTGGATACCGCCACCGATTCCAAGATCCGCCAGGCCTTTGCCCAGAAGATCCCCGGCACCACCAAGATCATCATTGCTCAGCGGATCTCCAGCGTCCAGGACGCCGACCACATCCTGGTGCTGGACGACGGCAAGGTGAACGGCTGGGGCACCCACCAGGAGCTGCTGGAAACCAACGAGATCTACCGGGAAGTGTACCTGAGCCAGACCCAGGGCGGCGGCGATTTTGACCAGAAAGGGGAGGATTGAGCATGGCAGAGAACACAAGACCCATCGGCGGGCGCCACGGGATGCGGGGCCCCCGGCCTAAGGTGGAAAACCCGGGCCTCATCCTGAAGCGGCTGGCCGGCTATGTGCTGCGCAACAACTGGCTGTCCCTGCTGGCGGTGGGCTTCTTCATCATCGTCAGCACCCTGGCCAATGTGCAGGGCACCCTGTTTATGAAGACCCTCATCGACGACTATATCCTGCCCATGATGGGCACTGCCCAGCCGGATTTCGGCCCCCTGGCGGCGGCCATCGGCCGGGTGGCGGGCTTTTACCTCATCGGCGTGTTGGCCACCTTTATCTACAACCGAATGATGGTGAACGTGAGCCAGGGCACCCTCAAGCAGCTGCGGGACGATCTGTTCACCCACATGGAGAGCCTGCCCATCCGCTATTTTGACACCCACGCCCACGGGGACATCATGTCCATCTACACCAACGACGTGGACACCCTGCGCCAGATGATCAGCCAGAGCATGCCCCAGCTCTTTTCCAGCACCATCATGGTGGTGAGCGTGGTGGCCAGCATGCTGTTTCTGAACATCCCCCTCACGGTGCTCTCCCTGGCTATGGTGGGGCTGATGCTCTTTGTCTCCAAAAAACTGGCGGGCCAGTCCGGCAAGTACTTCTCGGCCCAGCAGAAGGACCTGGGCGCCGTGAACGGCTATATCGAGGAGATGATGAACGGCCAGAAGGTGGTGAAGGTGTTCTGCCACGAGGAGGAGAGCGTCCGCCGCTTTGACGAACTGAACGACAAGCTCTTTGCAAGTGCCAGCAGCGCCAACACCTTTGCCAACGTGATGATGCCCGCCAACGCCCAGCTGGGCAACATCAGCTATGTGCTGTGCGCCATTGTGGGCGGCATCCTGGCCCTGGGCGGGGTGGGCGGCTTCACCCTGGGGGGCCTGGCCAGCTTCCTCAGCTTCAACAAGAGCTTCATGATGCCGGTGAACCAGGTGAGCCAGCAGATGAACAGCATCATCATGGCCCTGGCCGGCGCCGATCGGATCTTCCGCCTGATGGACGAGGAGCCCGAGGCCGACAACGGCTATGTGGAGCTGGTGAACGTGACCTACGACGAAGAGGGCAAGCCCCAGGAGAGCGAAAAGCGCACCGGCCACTGGGCCTGGAAGCACTACCACAAGGCCACCGGCGAGACCACCTACGAGCCCCAGCAGGGGGACGTGGTGTTCGACGGGGTGGATTTTGGCTACAACCCGGATAAGATCGTGCTCCACGATATCCACATGTACGCAAAGCCCGGCCAGAAGATCGCCTTTGTGGGCTCTACCGGCGCAGGCAAAACCACCATGACCAACCTGATCAATCGGTTCTACGACATTCAGGACGGCAAGATCCGCTACGATGGCATCAACATCAACAAGATCAAAAAGGCCGACCTGCGCCGCAGTCTGGGCATGGTCTTGCAGGACGCCCACCTCTTCACCGGCACCGTGATGGAGAACATCCGCTACGGCAAGCTGGACGCCACCGACGAGGAGGTGTACGCGGCGGCCCGGCGGGTGAACGCCGACGGCTTTATCCGGCGGCTGCCGGAGGGCTACAACACCCTGCTCACCGGGGACGGCGGCAACCTGAGCCAGGGCCAGCGCCAGCTGCTCACCATTGCCCGGGCGGCCATTGCCGACCCGCCGGTGCTGATTCTGGATGAGGCCACCAGCAGCATCGATACCCGCACCGAGCGGATTGTGCAGGAGGGCATGGACCAGCTGATGAAGGGCCGCACCACCTTTGTGATCGCCCACCGGCTGTCCACGGTGCGCAACAGCGACTGCATCATGGTACTGGAAAACGGCCGCATCATCGAGCGGGGCACCCACGACGACCTGATCGCCCAGAAGGGGCGGTACTATCAGCTCTACACCGGCAACCTGGCCGAGGAGTGAGCCCCTTGACGGCCCCGCCCCGGGGCTGGTATAATGAATACAGCGCCCAAAAGGTGCTTTGACTGTGCCTCATCGCCAGCAAGTGTACGCTTGTTGGCGATTTTTTTGCGGCCACAGAGGGAAAGGAGCGTGCAGGCCCATGGGCCGGAATATCCAAAGCGAGCCGTCTTTTTTGGAGGGGCCCATCCTGCCTGCCCTCATCCGTTTTGCTCTGCCCCTCATGGCATCCCAGCTGCTTCAGGCCCTGTACGGCGCAGTGGATCTGGCGGTGATCGGCCGCTTTGCCCCCACCGCCAGCACCGCCGCGGTGGCCACCGGCAGCCAGACCATGCAGGCCGTTACAGGCCTGGTCACCGGGCTCACCATGGGGGTGACGGTGCTGGTGGGCAAGGCTGTGGGCAGCAAAGACAAGGCCGAGGCCGGCCGGGTGGTGGCCGGGCAGATCCGGCTGTTTGTGCTGCTGGCCCTGGCCCTCACCGCCCTGGTGGCGGCCCTGGCCCCGGCCATTGCGGACTGGATGAATGTGCCCGGGCCCTCCCGGGCCCAGGCCGTTGTCTATCTGCGCATCTGCGGCTGCGGCATGTGTTTTGTCACCGCCTACAACGGCATCAGCGGGGTGTTCCGGGGCGTCGGCAACTCCCGCAGCCCCCTGCTCTTTGTGGCTGTCGCCTGCGCCCTCAACGTGGTGCTGGACCTGGCCTTTGTGGCGGGCCTGGGGATGGACGCCGCCGGCGCGGCCCTGGCCACCGTGCTGGCCCAGGCGGGCAGCGTCCTCTTTTCGGTGCTCTATCTGCGCCGCCACCCCCTGCCCTTTGCCCTTCCCCGGGGCGACGCCGGGGGCTGGGGCGCTGCCCGGGCGATCGTCGCCCTGGGCGCCCCCATCGCCCTCCAGGATTTTCTGGTGAGCATCTCTTTTCTCATCATCACCAGCATCGTCAACCGGCTGGGGGTGGCTGCCTCGGCGGGCATCGGCATCACCGAAAAGCTCTTTGTCTTTCTGGCCCTGGTGCCCATGGCCTTTATGTCGGCCCTCTCGGCCTTTGTGGCCCAGAACATGGGGGCAAACCAGCCCGGCCGGGCCCGCCGGGCACTGGTGCTGGCAAGGCGGATCTCCACCGGGGTGGGGGCGGGCATTTTCCTGCTCACCTTCTTTGGGGGCGGGCTGTTGGCCTCCCTCTTTGAGGACGACCCGGCAGTGATCGCCGCCGCCGCCACCTACTTCAAGGGCAGCTCTCTGGAATACCTCCTCTCCCCGGCAGTGTTCTGCATGCTGGGCTACTTCAACGGACGGGAACGCACCACCTTTGTGATGATCCAGGGCCTTGCCTCGGCCTTTTTGGTGCGGGTGCCCCTCTCCTGGCTGTTCAGCGTGGTGCCGGGGGCCGGGCTGTTCACCATCGGGCTGGCGGTGCCCCTCTCCGCCGTATTCAACCTCTCCGCCTGCCTGTGGTATGACCGGCGGCTGAAAAAAGAGGGTTGAGACAAAAAAGAAAAGAGCGCCCCGGCAGTTCGGAAAGAACCGCCAGGGCGCTCTTGGTTTTCGAAAGAGTTTAGAAACCGGCCCCTCAGCGGACGCCGGCGCCCTGGCCCCAAAGCAGGCGCAGGGGGGTCTTTTGCAGGGCCTTCTCCCAGGGCAGGTGATAGGTGACAAAGCTGAGGGCCAGGGTGAGCAGGATGCCCCAGAACACGTCGATCACCGAGTGCTGCTTCAAAAACATGGTGGAGAGCACGATCAGCACCATCAGCACAAAGCTGCCCAGCCGCACCAGGGGCCGGCGGCGGAAGAGGGGGCATTTCTGCACCGTGATGTCCACTGCCAGGGCGCTGGCCACATGGATGGAGGGGCAGACGTTGGTGGGGGTGTCAAACCCCTGCAAGAGGGCCACCAGCTGGCACAGCAGATTTTTGTGGGGGTCAAAGGCTACCCGCAGCTCCAGCCCGTTGGGGAAGAAGAGATAGAGGGCCAGGCAGATGGTCATGCCGGTGAACATGAGAAAACATTCCCGCAGGAAAGTCTTTCGGTCCTTGAAAAGAAAATAGGCAAGGCTGCCCGGCATCTGCAAAAACCAGGCGCAGTAGGGGATGAGGAACCACTCGCTGAAGGGGATGAGATCATCCAGCGGGCTGTGGAGGATGTACCGGGGCACCGTGATCTGCTCCAGCGCAAAAAAGGCAGCAAGATAAAAGACAAAATAGAGAAGGGCCAGGCAGTGAGGGTTTCGCCGGACCCAGGCTGTAAACGCGCGCAAAAAAGGGCCTCCTTCATCGCCGGCTGGCTACCGGCATCCCGTCTATTATACCGGCCCGGGGCCGGATGGGCAAGAGGGGGAGAGGGCCCCATCAAAAAAACCGCGCCTTTTTGGGAAGGCGCGGCTTTTGGGTCGAGGCAAAACAGCGGGGAGCTCAGATCAGCCGGGGCAGCACCCCGGGCAGGTCGCTGGGCTTTTGGCTCAGCTGAATTTCGGGCATCAGTTCCTCGCTGACGATGGTGAGCATCTCCTCCAGCTTGGCCAGGTCCTGGGGGGTAAACCGCTCCTTGGCCCGGTCGATCACCGTTTTCAGGTATTGATAGCTGGTGTTGTAGTAGTCCCGGTATTTCTGGGTCACCACCAGGTGGTATTCCCGCCGGTCGGTCTTGGACTGCACCTTCTCCACATAGCCCTTCTGCACCAGGCTGCTGATCTTGTAGGCCGCGTTGGGGGTGGAGATTTGCAGCATGTTGGAGAATTCGGCGATGGTGGGGCAGCCCATGGCCAGGATCACCTCCATGCAGAAGGACTCCACGGTGGTGAGGGTGGCCTCCCGCTGGGCAAAGCGGCCGAATACCTGCTTGTAAAAATGCAGCTTGAACTTGGTGTACACTTTGGCAAAGGCTTCATCCAGCATAAATAAGGCTCCTTTCGCAAAAGGGCGGAAAATATGGCCCATTATGGCTTTATTATAGCCGGTTTTCGGGCCCGGGCAAAGGGGGCGGGCCCCTTTTTTCTCTCTTTGCCGCCCCGGCAAAGGGCCTTACTGGATGGCAAAGGTGAGCTCGGCCTGGGCAGCGATCTTGCCGTTTACCCGGGCCACGGCGCTGCCGATGCCCACCGGGCCCATCCGGCGCACCAGCTCACACTCCAATTCCAGCACGTCCCCGGGCACCACCTGCTGGCGGAACCGAGCGTTCTTGATGCCTCCGAAAAAGGCCAGCTTGCCCCGGTTTTCGGGCAGGCTCAGGATGGCCACCGCCCCCACCTGGGCCAGCGCCTCCAGGATCAGCACCCCCGGCATCACATGCTTCTGGGGGAAATGCCCGCAGAAAAACAGCTCGTTGACGCTGACGCACTTGATGCCCTTGGCCCACTGGCCCGGCTCATAGTCGGTGATCTTATCCACCAGGGCGAAGGGGTAGCGGTGGGGCAGGATCTGGGCAATCTGGTCCGAATCCAGGGTGCGCTTTTCCTCATGTTCCACAATGGCCATCTCTCAAGCCTCCCATTTCTTCAGGATGAGGCAGGCGTTGTGCCCGCCAAAGCCCAGGCTGTTGCTGGCGGCGTACCGCAGCTTCTGGCTGCGGCCCTGGTTGGGCACATAGTCCAGGTCACACTCCGGGTCCGGGGTCTTGTAGTTGATGGTGGCCGGCACAAAGTCGTCGTGGAGGGCCAGGGCGGTGAACACCGCCTCCACCCCGCCGGCGCCGCCCAGCAGGTGGCCGGTCATGCTCTTGGTGCTGGAGACGCAGAGCTTGTAGGCGTGCTCCCCAAAGGCCGTCTTGATGGCCTCGGTCTCGCAGGCGTCGTTCATGTGGGTGCTGGTGCCGTGGGCGTTGATGTAGTCCACCTCATCGGGGGCGATGCCCGCGTCGGCCAGGGCCTGGGTCATGCAGGCCGCGCCGCCGGCCCCATGGGGGGCCGGGGCGGTGATGTGGTAGGCGTCGCAGTTGGAGGCGTAGCCCACCAGCTCGGCGTAGATTTTAGCGCCCCGCTTCCGGGCGTGCTCCAGCTCTTCCAGCACCAGGATGCCGCTGCCCTCGCCCATCACAAAGCCGCCCCGCTCGGCGTCAAAGGGGATGGAGGCCCGCTCCGGGTCCTCTGCCTGGCTCAGGGCCTTCATGCTGGTGAAGCCGCCGATGCCCAGGGGCGTGATGCAGCTCTCGGCGCCGCCGCACACCATCACCTCGGCATAGCCGTCCCGGATGTAGTGGAAGGCGTCGCCCACCGCGTTGCTGCCGCCGGCGCAGGCGGTCACCACGCAGCTGCACATCCCCTTGAGCCCGTGGCGGATGTCCACCTGGCCGGCGGCCATGTTGGAGATGGCCATGGGGATGAAGAAGGGGCTCACCCGCTCAAAGCCTTTTTCCAGCCCCCGGGAGTGCTCGGCCTCAATGGTGCCCAGCCCCCCGATGCCGCTGGAGATCAGCACGCCGCAGCGGGCCGGGTCCTCGTTTTCCATATTCAGGCCGCTGTCCGCGAAGGCCTCGTCCGAGGCGATCATGGCCAGCTGAGCAAAGCGGGCCATCTTCTTGGCCTCCCGCTTGTCGATGTGGTCCTCCACCACCAGGCCCTTCACCTCGCCCGCCAGCTTCACCTTGAAGCCGGAGGCGTCAAACTGGGTGATGGGGCCGATGCCGCAGCGGCCCTCCCGGGCGCCCGCCCAGCTCTCGGGGGCGGTGTTGCCGATGGGGGTCACGGCGCCCAGGCCGGTGACCACTACACGTCGTTTTTCCATAAGTTTCCGTCCTTTCCTCACATGGCCATGCCGCCGTCCACACACAGCACCTGGCCGGTGATGTAGCCACTCTCCTCACTGGCAAAAAAAGCCACCGCCCGGGCCACCTCTTCGGCCTTGCCGGGCCGGCCCAGGGGAATGGTGCCGTTCATGGCTTCCTTGGCCGCCTCGGGCATGGCCCGGGTCATGTCGGTGTCGATGAAGCCGGGGGCCACCGCGTTGGCGGTGATGTTCCGGCTGGCCAGCTCCTTGGCCAGGCTCTTGGTGAGCCCGATCAGCCCCGCCTTGCTGGCGGCGTAGTTGGTCTGGCCCGGGTTGCCCCGCAGCCCCACCACGCTGCTCAGGTTGATGATCCGCCCAAAACGCTGTTTCATCATGGGGCGGGCCGCCGCCTTGCAGCAGAAAAAGGCCCCTTTCAGGTTGGTGTCCACCACCTTGTCAAAGTCTTCCTCGCTCAGGCGCAGGATCAGGTTGTCCCGGGTGACGCCGGCGTTGTTCACCAGCACATCCACCCGGCCAAAGGCGGCCAAAACCTCCTCAAAGAGGCGGGCGCATTCCTCCGGGCGGGACACATCCGCCCCGAACGCCTGGGCCTTGACCCCCAGGGCCCGGCAGGCCTCGGCGGTCTCCTCGGCGGCCTGCTGGTTGCCGGCATAGTTCACCGCGATGTCAAAGCCGTTCTTGGCCAGCTCCAGGCAGACGGCCCGGCCGATGCCCCGGCTGCCCCCGGTCACCAGGGCGCAGCGGGTGAAGCTCTCGTTACGCATGGGCTTCTCCTTTCAGATGGGCCAGGGCGGCGTTCAGGCCGGCCAGGTCCTCCACCGGCAGGCAGGTGATGGCGCTGCCCACCGTCTTTTTCACAAAGCCGGAGAGGGCCTTGCCCGGCCCGATCTCCAGGATGGTGTCCACCCCCAGCTCAGCCAGCCGGCGGATGGTGTCCTCCATGTAGACGCTGCTCTGCACCTGCTTTTCCAGCAGGGCGGGGATGGAGTCCTCGGGGGCCTTCTCCCGGCCTAGGCAGTTGAAGAGGACCGGGAAGGCCATCTCGCCGAACTCCACTTCTTTGAATTTCTCCCGCAGCGCGTCGCCGGCGGGCTTCATCAGGCTGGTGTGGAAGGGGCCGCTCACCTTGAGGGGCAGGCACCGCTTGGCGCCCGAGGCCTTAGCCAGCTCCCCGGCCTTGGCCACCGCCTCGGCGTCGCCGCCGATCACCAGCTGGCCCGGGCAGTTGTAGTTGCAGATCTGGGCAACGCCCAGGGCCGAGGCTTCCTCACAGCAGCGGGCCAGCTCCTCCCGGCCCAGGCCCAGCACCGCGGTCATGCCGCAGGGCCGGCCCTGCACCGCCTCGGCCATGGCCTTGCCCCGGAAGGCGGTGAGCTCAATGGCGGTCTTGGCGCTGAACACACCGGCGGCCTCCAGGGCGCTGTACTCGCCCAGGCTCAGGCCGGCGGCGTACTGGGGCCGGACCCCCTCGCCGTAGAGCACGGCGGTGAGGCCGGCGGCAAAGGCCACCATGCAGGGCTGGGTGTACTGGGTCTGGTTGATGAGGCCCTCCGGGTCCTCAAAGCAGACGGTTTTCAGGTCAAAATCCAGCCGGGCGCTCTCAAAAGCCTCGCGGAAAGCAGGGTAGGCCTCGTACAGGTCTTTGCCCATGCCGGCGTGCTGGCTGCCCTGGCCGGCGTATAAAAAAGCAAGTTTCATTGGGTAGGTACTCCCTTCTGTGATGCTCCGGCGGACTCAGGCCTGGAGCCCGGCGATGGTGGCCTTGCAGCCGGCCATCAGGTCCTCCAGAATGGCCCGCACCGGCCGGATCTCGTGGCACATGCCGGCCACCTGGCCCGCCATCAGGCTGCCGGTGGCGGTGTCGCCGTCGAACACGGCCCGGCGCAGGCTGCCCAGGGTGAGCTTTTCCAGCTCCATCTTGTCGATGCCGGTCTTTTCCAGCCGCACATACTCCCGGCTCATCTTGTTTTTCAGCACCCGGACGGGAGCGCCGGTGCTGCGGCCGGTGACGATGGTGTCGTTGTCCTTGGCCTTCAGCACCGCGGCCTTGTAGTTCTCATGGATGGGGCACTCCTGGCTCACCAGCAGGCAGGTGCCCACCTGCACGCCGCAGGCGCCCAGGGCAAAGGCCGCGGCCATCTGGCGGCCGTCGCCGATGCCGCCGGCGGCGATCACCGGGATCTTCACCGCGTCGCACACCTGGGGCACCAGGGCCATGGTGGTCATCTCGCCCACATGGCCGCCGCTCTCGGTGCCCTCGGCGATCACCGCGTCCACGCCCACCTTTTCCAGGTGGCGGGCCAGCACGGCGGCGCTCACCACCGGGATGATCTTGATGCCGGCGGCCTTCCAGGCGGCCACATACTTGCCCGGGTTGCCGGCACCGGTGGTCACCACCGGGATCTTCTCCTCGGCCACCAGCTGGGCCATCTCGTCGGCGCAGGGGTTCATGAGCATGATGTTCACGCCGAAGGGCTTGTCGGTGAGAGACTTGGCAGTGTGGATGTGCTGGCGCAGGGTCTCGGTGTTCATGCCGCCCGAGCCGATCAGGCCCAGCGCGCCCGCGTTGGAGCAGGCGGCGGCAAATTCGCCGGTGGCGATGTTGGCCATGCCGCCCTGGATGATGGGAAATTCGGTACCCAGCAGTTCGTTCAGTTTCATAAGTGCGCGCGCTCCTTTCAGATGGTGAAGAGGGCGGCGGCCCAGGTCAGGCCGCCCCCGAACCCTACGCAGAGGATCTTCTGCCCGGGCTTCAGCTTGCCGTCCCGGTTCAGTTCGTCCAGGGCGATGGGGATGCTGGCCGCGCTGGTGTTGCCGTAGCGGGCCATGTTCTTGTAGAATTTTTCGGCGGGGGCCTTGAGCTTCTTGACGCAGTGGTCGATGATCCGCTCGTTGGCCTGGTGGCAGACCACCCAGTCGATCTCTGCGAGGCTCAGGCCGCTCTGGTCCTGGATGCCCCGGATGCAGTGGGGCAGGGCCTCCACCGCAAAGCGGAACACCGCCCGCCCGTCCATAAAGAGGTTGGGGGCCAGGGGACCGGGGCCGTTGGCCAGGATGGCCTTGTCCCCCCGGGCGCCCTGGAGGGCGTAGAAGGGGAAGTCGGGCCCCGCCTCAAAGACGGCGGCGCCGGCCCCGTCCCCGAAGAGCACGCAGGTGGACCGATCCGACATATTCATCAGCCGGCTCAGCACCTCGCACCCGATCACCAGGGCGTATTTCTTGCCGTTCTGGGCCAGAAGGCCCCGGGCCACGGCCACCGCGTAGAGAAAGCCGGAGCAGGCGGCGTTCAAATCCAGCACCGGGATCTCCTCGGGCAGGCCCAGCTGGGCCTGTACCAGGCAGGAGAGGCTGGGGGTGGCATAGTCGGCCGAGACGGTGGCGCAGACGATGCAGCCCAGCTCCTCCTTGGGGATGCCACTGTCCTCCAGGGCCTGGCGGGCGGCGCCGCTGGCCAGGGTCAGGGCGTTTTCCCCCTCGCCGCAGAAGTACCGCTGGCGGATGCCGGTGCGGGTGGTGATCCACTCGTCGCTGGTGTCCACATAGCGGCGCATCTCCTCGTTGGTGACGGCCTCCGCCGGCAGGCACCGGCCGGTGGCCAACAATTTCAATCCGTTCATAAGACTCCTCTTACTGCCCGATCTGGCGGTATTTTTTATATCGCTGGGCGGCCAGGGTATTGCCGCTGAATTTTCTCAGAAAAGCCAGATTCTTGGTGAGGGAGATGTCCAGGCAGGCAAAGAGGGCCTGGTGGTCCAGCTGGGCCCCGCCCAGGGGCTCGGGGATGATCTCGTCCGCCACATGGAACTCGTACAGGTCCTGGGCGGTGAGCTTCATGATCTCACAGGCCTCCCCGTGGCGGGAGGCGTCCTTCCAAAGAATACTGGCGAAGCCCTCGGGGCTGAGCACCGAGTAGACGGCGTTTTCCAGCATCAGCACCTTGTTGGCCACGCCCAGGGCCAGGGCGCCGCCGCTGCTGCCCTCGCCGGTGACCACCGCGATCACCGGCACGGTGAGCTGGCTCATCTCGGCCAGGTTGCGGGCGATGGCCTCGCCCTGGCCCCGGGCCTCAGCCTCCATGCCCGGGTAGGCGCCGGGGGTGTCGATGAAGGTGATGATGGGCCGGCCGAACTTCTCGGCCTGCTTCATCAGCCGCAGGGCCTTGCGGTAGCCCTCGGGCCCGGGCATGCCGAAGTTGTAGGTCATGTTGCTGGCAAGGTCGCTGCCCTTGCGGTGGCCGATGACGGTCACCGGCAGGCCCTTGTAGAGGGCGATGCCCCCCAGGATGCTGGGGTCCTCCTTGCACTGGCGGTCCCCCTTCTGCTCGAAGAAGTCGGTGAAGAGGGCGTTTATGTACTCGTCGATCTTGGGCCGGTGGGGATGCCGGGCCAGAAACACCTTGTCCTCGGCCGACAGCTCCCGGCACTCGTTGAGCAGGTTGCCCCGCTTGAGCATCAGGGCGCTGCGCAGGGCCGCCGCCTCGTCGGTGAGGGGTTCCTGCTGGGCGGCCAGGGTGGCGTCCACTTCCTCGATTTGTTTGAGAATATCACGGATCACAGGCGTTTCCCTCCGTTCGTGTGCAGTTTCAGGATCTGGCCCAGGGTGTCCCGCATCTCGCTGCGGGGCACGATCTTGTCCACAAAGCCGTGCTCTTCCAGGTATTCGCTGCGCTGGAAGCCGGCGGGCAGCTTCTGGCCGATGGTCTGTTCAATCACCCGGGGCCCCGCAAAGCCGATGAGGGCGTGGGGCTCGGCCAGGGTGATGTCCCCCAGGCTGGCAAAGCTGGCGGTGACGCCGCCGGTGGTGGGGTGGGTCAGGTAGCTGATGTACAGCCCCCCCTTGGCCGAAAAATTGGCGATGGCGGCGCTGGTCTTGGCCATCTGCATCAGGCTGTAGATGCCCTCCTGCATGCGGGCGCCGCCGCTGGCGCTGAAGATGATGAGGGGCAGCTTCTTGGCGGTGGCGTACTCCACCGCCAGGGTCACTTTTTCGCCCACGCCGGTGCCCATGCTGCCCATGAAAAACCGGCTGTCCAGCACGGCCGCCACCACCTGGATGCCGTGGATCTTGCCGGTGGCGGTGACCACCGCCTCCGACAGGCCGGTCTTGCGCCGCTGCAAGGCCAGCTTCTCCTGATAGCCGGGGAAGTGGAGAAAATCCTTGCCGGTGACTTTTTCGTTCAGCTCCTTGAAGCTGCCGTGATCCAGGATCATGCTCAGGCGGTAGTAGCCGCCGATGGGCTGGTACTGCCCGCAATTGGGGCAGACGTAGAGATGTTCGCTCCAGTTGGCGCGGGTGGCCCGGCGCTGGCATTTGGGGCAGGTGAAAAACTGGGGCTCCTGCCAGGGCTGGGCCGTGCCGTTGGCCTCGCGGCGGGCTTTCCATTCAAACGCCTTCTGCTTGGGCGTGTCCAGAATAGGCTTGATAAGGCTGATCAAGGTTTACCTCCTTTGTACTGCAAGGCCAAGGGCTGGTGGGTTTATTCGGCGTGGCTGCTCAGGTAGTTGTAGATGTCGCCCACCGTCTTCATGTTGCCCATCTCCTCGTCGGGGATGGCAAACCCGAACTCATCCTCCAGGGCCATGTTCAGCTCCACCGCATCCAGGCTGTCGGCGCCCAGATCGTCAAACAGGTTGGCCTCCATGGTCACCTTGTCGGCGTCGCAGCTGAGGGTGTCCGCAATAATCTCTTTCACTTTCTCGAAATCCATGATGTGTTCTCCTTTTCGTCTCAGGTAGTTTTCAAAACAATATCTCAGCACATTTACCTAAAATATTTTAGATAAATTTGCTGACGGTATTTTACCAGAGCCGGCCCAAAAGTCAAGGGGAAGGGGGCATCTTTTTTGCAAAAGGGAAGATTGCGCAGAACCTGCCGGGGCAGCGGGGGGAGAATTTGGTGAAAAGTACAAAAATTTTCGGGATTATTGACGCCTTGCCCAAATTTATGATATGGTAAGTACCGTCATGAGGGAGTAGTCGGCATCCCTGTCAAGGGGCGATGCGGCAAGTCAACATACTGGCGCAAGGCCTGGCTTGTCTGGAATGATGAGACTCGTGTATAGCGTGGGTTCGCTGTACATGTGTCTGTTTTATAAAAATGTAAAACGGCAGGTATGGTGAACATACCTGCCGTTTTTTGTTTGCAACGTGGAAAGGATGGAAGAGTATGAGTCAAACAATCAACCTGCTCACCCTGTTTGTGCTGGCGGTGGGCCTGTCCATGGACGCCTTCGCGGTGGCCATCTGCAAGGGGCTGGCCATGCGGCAGCTCACCCTGGGCAAGGCCCTCATCGTGGGCCTCTGGTTTGGTGTGTTCCAGGGGATGATGCCCTTCATCGGGTACATCCTGGGCGCCCAGTTCGAGCAGTATGTGAACGCCATCGCCCCCTGGATCGCCTTTGTGCTGCTGGCCCTCATCGGCGGCAACATGGTGCGGGAGGCCTTTGGCGGCGAGGAGGAAGAAGAGGAGGAGAGCGCCACCCTGGGGGTGAAGGAGATGTTTTTGATGGCGGTGGCCACCAGCATCGACGCTCTGGCCGTAGGCATCACCTTTGCATTTGTGCCGGTGGCCATCCTGCCCGGTGCGGCCGGGGGCGTCGCCAACACCTTTGTGGGCTGCCTCATCATCTGTGTCACCACCTGCCTGCTCTCCATGGTGGGCGTCAAGGTGGGCAACGTGTTCGGGGCCCGCTACAAGAGCAAGGCCGAGCTGGCCGGCGGCGTCATCCTGATTTTCCTGGGCCTCAAGATCCTGCTGGAGCACTACGGGCTGTTCTTCTGATATACCTTATTATAAAGAGATAAAGAGAGGGCCGGAGCCGGGGCAAAACCTGGGCACCGGCCCTCTTTTTTGGTCCGGGGAAGGGGCCAAATGCCAGATAGCACTTGTTTTGACTGGCAAAGTATACTATAATCTTTTAGTGTGCCGTCCTTTGTTTTGAGGCCGGCACGGCGGGGCGCGCCCTTGGGCGGGCCCTGAAAATGCCCGCCCGGGGCGGGCTTCAAGTTTGGAGGTTCCCCAATGAAGAAAAGAGGCAAGGCCTGGCAGTTCTTTGTGGTGGCCGGCCTGATCCTGGCGTTTGCCTACACCGCCTTTTTCGGCGTGCGGCGCCAGTACGGCGACACGATGACCACCTATATAAAGGGCGCGTCGGACATTCGGTTTGGCATCGACATCAAGGGCGGCGTGGACGTGACCTTCATGCCCGAGGGCGATTTTGACGCCACCGACGAGCAGATGGACGCGGCCAAGCTGGTCATTGAAAAGCGTCTGGTGAGCCTGAACATCACCGACAGCGAAGTGTACACCGATTATAATAAGGATCGGATCATTGTCCGCTTCCCCTGGAAGAGCGGCGAGGAGAACTTTGATCCCCAGAGCGCCATCGACGAGATCGGCACCACCGCCTACATGACCTTCCGGGAGGGAGGCTCGGCGGACGGCGCCCTGATCCTGGACGGCGCCGAGGTGAAATCCGCTGCGGTGGGCTATGGCCCGGTCAATCAGGGGGGCGCCTCGGAATACTATGTCTCCCTGGAACTGAACGAGGACGGCGCCAAGGCCTTTGCGGACGCCACCTCCCGGCTGGCCGGGGAGAACGGCTCCATCAGCATCTGGCTGGATGAGGAGAACATCAGCACCGCCTCGGTGCACGAGGCCATCACCGACGGCAAGGCCATCATCAGCGGCAGCTTTGATCAGGAAAGCGCCACCACCCTGGCCAACCAGATCAACTCCGGCGCGCTGCCCTTCGCCCTCTCGGCGGAGAGCTACTCCACCATCAGCCCCAGCCTGGGCGGCCAGAGCCTGCGGGCCATGGTGCTGGCGGGCTGCCTGGCCTTCCTCTTCATCTTCCTGTTCATGACCTTTGCCTACCGGCTGCCCGGCTTTGTGGCCTCCATCGCCCTGCTGGGCCAGGTGGCGGGCACCCTGGCGGCCATCTCGGGCTACTTTGGGGTGTTCAACAGCTTCACCCTCACCCTGCCCGGCATCGCCGGCATCATCCTGGCCATCGGCATGGGTGTGGACGCCAACGTCATCACCGCCGAGCGGATCAAGGAAGAGCTGAAAAACGGCAAGACCATCGACGGTGCCCTCAGCGCCGGCTTTGCCCGGGGCCTGATCCCGGTCATTGACGGCAACGTCACCACCATCATTGTGGCGGTCATCCTGATGGGGGCCTTCGGCACTTCCGACAGCCTGATGGCAAAACTGCTCCACTGGCTGTTCTTTGCCTTCGGCCCCTCCACCGCCGGCACCATCTACTCCTTCGGCTACACCCTGCTGGTGGGCATGATCCTGAACTTTGTGTTCGGCGTACTGCTCTGCCGCATCATGCTGCGGGGGGCTTCCCGCCTCAAGTGCCTGCGCAAGGAGTGGCTGTACGGCGCCCCTGCCGCCAATAAGCAGGAAAAGCCCCTGCGGGACTATATGGCCAAGCGCAAGATCTTCTTTGGCATCTCGATCTGCATCGTGGCCGCGGTGGTGATCCTCACCGCGGTGCGGGGCGTGAGCCTGGACATCCAGTTCAAGGGCGGCGCGGTCATCACCATGGGCTATGAGGGCGAGGCCGACAGCTCTGCGGTGAACGGCGCCGTCAGCGAGGTTCTGGGCAGCGGCGTCACCCTCCAGACCGGCACCAACATGGCCACCGGCACCAACACCCTCACCATCTCCATGCCCGGCGTCTCCACCGTCACCACCGAGCAGATGGCCCAGCTCACCGAAGGGCTTCAGGCCGCCTGCCCGGACAACAACTTCCAGCAGCTGGAGATGAGCAACGTCAACCCCACCATCGGCGGAGAGTTCCTGCAAAAGTGCATGGTGGCCGTGGCGGCTGCCATCGTGCTGATCCTTTTGTACATCTCGGTGCGCTTCCGCAACATCGGCGGTCTGCCCGCCGGCACCATCGCGGTGGTGGCCCTGGTCAACGACCTGATCGTGGTGTTCGGCGCCTTTGTGGCGATGGGCGTGCCCCTCAACGGCAACTTCATCGCCGCCATGCTCACCATCCTGGGCTACTCCATCAACAACACCGTGGTCATCTACGACCGCATCCGGGAAAACCGCAGCCTCTACGGCAAGAAGATGGGCTTTGTCCAGCTCATCAATACCAGCATCCGCCAGAGCTTCTGGCGCACCATGAACACCACCCTCACCACCTGTGCGGCCCTGGCCGTCATCTGCGTGATCTCGGTGCTCTATGATGTGGACAGCATCCTCACCTTTGCGCTGCCTCTGCTGGCCGGCATGATCTCCGGCCTGTACACCTCCCTCTTCCTCACCACCTCCCTGTGGAGCTGGTGGGAGGGCCGCAAGGGCGGCAAATCCAAAAAGGCCCTGGCCAAATAACCCAAAGGCAGGGGCACGGGGAATTTTCCCCCCGCGCCTCTGCCTTGTTTTGTATCCGCAAGAAAGGAGCTTTATGGAGATCGGCATTTCCTCCTCCTGCTACTACCCCCAGAACACCCTGACCTCTCTGGAAAAGGCCCTGGATGCGGGGGCGCCGGTGGCGGAGGTGTTCCTCAACACCTTCCGGGAGCTGGAGCCCGGCTTTGTGGCCCGCCTGGGGGAGTGCGCCCGCCGCAAGGGCAGGCGAATCCTCTCGGTGCACCCCTTCACCAGCGCCCTGGAGCCCTTCCTCTTCTTTTCCGAGTACGAGACCCGCTTTGAGGACGGCCTCGACCTCTACCGGCGGTATTTTGAGGTCTGCCGGCTGCTGGGGGCCTCGGTGCTGGTCTTTCACGGCAACATGCGCACCAAGGCTATCTCCTTGCAGGAGTACGCCCGCCGGCTGGGCCGGCTGGTGGAGGAGGGGGAAAAGTACGGGGTGACGGTGGCCCAGGAAAATGTGGACCGCTGCCAGAGCGGGGACGTGGCCAGCATCCGGGCCCTGCGCCAGTACGCGGGGCGGCCCCTGCACTTTGTGCTGGACCTGAAGCAGTGCCGCCGCTTCGGCTGCGACATCCGGGAGATGGCCCAGGCCATGGGCCCCGAGAACATCTGCCATCTTCATCTGAGCGATCGGAACGACCGATGCCTGAGCGCCCTGCCCGGCCAGGGAGATTTTGATTTCCGGGCTTTCTTTGAGTACCTGAGGGAGGGCGGCTGCACCGCCGACGGGGTGATCGAGCTGTACCGGGGCGATTTCGGCGCCGAGGAGGAGCTGGGGGATGCCCTGGCCTATCTGAACCAACAAACCACATGAGACAGGAGGAAACAGCCTTATGAAATGTCCGTTTTGCGGCGCGGCCGATTCCAAGGTCATTGACTCCCGCCCCACCGAGGACGGGGAGAAGATCCGCCGCCGCCGGGAATGTCTGGTATGCAAAAAGCGGTTCACCACCTACGAGGTGGTGGAGACGGTGCCCCTGATGGTGGTGAAGAAGGACCGCTCCCGGGAGGCCTTCAACCGCCAGAAGCTGCTGGGGGGAATGCTGCGGGCCTGCGAGAAGCGGCCGGTGAGCTACCAGATGCTGGAGACTGCCGTGGACAACATCGAGCAGAAGCTGCTCAGCGGCTACGACCGGGAGATCCCTTCGGCCTATATCGGGGAGCTGGCCATGACCGAGCTGAAGAAGATCGACGAGGTGGCCTATGTGCGCTTTGCCTCGGTCTACCGCCAGTTCAGCGACCTGAACACCTTTATGGACGAATTGAAGGAGATGCTGGACAACCGCTCAAAAAATCCCGAAAAATAAATCCTGAAGCAGTTCCAGCTGCACCTCGGCCTGGGCCACCGAGTTGAGCAGGTCCTGGTCGCTGCCGGCGGCCAGGTAGCTCTCCATCTCCCGGAACCGCCCCTCCAGCGCCGAGAGAAAGTCCTTGCGGAACAAAAGGGTCAGCCCGGTCTCGTTCTCGTCCAGCGAGCGGTTCAGCGCCTCGGTGAGGAGCCTTGCCTCCTCCAGGTCCCCTCGCTGGGCGGCCTGTCGGGTGCGCCCCAAAAGGTCCTCCCACTCGCCCAGCCGCTGGCCGGTCCACCGGCAGGCCAGAAGCACCGCCGCCAGGCAGACCAGGGTCAGGGCCGCCGCGGCCACCAAACGCCGCATATCCACCGCCTCCCTCTGCGCTGCGGCAAAACAATCATTCTATGGGTCACCGCCCTCGGGCGGCGGCCCTTTCTTTTTTGACCAGAGTCAGTTTTTCGGTGTTGTCCCCCAGGGCCAGCAGCACCTGGCCGGCCCGCACCCCCTCCTGTTCCAGCCGGGCCCTCAGCCAGGGGCGGTCGTGGCCGCACCAGGTGAGGTTTTCGGTCAGCACCTCCCCGTTCACCACAAAGGGCACCACCGGGCGGAAATCCTCCGGGCAGGGCAGGTTCAGGTCCTGGCGGGTGGGGGTGTCGGCGGCAGGGGCCTTGCAGACGTTCAGGGTGCCGTCGGTCTCGATCACTGCATAAGCCGCCTCCTCGGGGGAAAAAATATCTTTGGCGCGCAGGGCGGCCAGCAGGTCCGAGACCGAAAAGCGCAGGTTTTCCAGCGCCGCCTGGTCGATCTGCCCCGAGCGGATCACCGCCACCGGCTTGCCGCTGAGCAGCCGGCCCAGCACCCGGCAGCGGATGCTCAGCCAGGGCACCAGGATCTCCAGACAGGCGATGAGCAGGATGGGGGTCAGGCTGGCCCAGAAGGGCAGCTCCGGCTGTTCCACCGGGATGGAGGCCAGGTTGGAGATCAGGATGGTGGAGGCCAGGTCCGAGGGCTGCAATTCGCCCAGCTGCCGCTTGCCCATAAAGCGCATGAGCAGCAGAATAAACAGGTAGACCAAAGCTGTGCGGACAAACAAAAGCAGCATGGCAGGCGCCTTTCCAATCAATACCTAAGCAGGAGGGGGAAAACGGAGTGGAGGAGAAACTTTCGCCCCATGTGGGGGAAAATATTTCCCGGCTGAAGGAGAGCGTGGGCGGCTCGGCGGATTTTTATTCAAAAAGGCTGGAGATCCAGGGCATTCCCTGCGCCGTCTGCCTCTTTGACGGCATTGCCAGCACCGAAAAGCTGTGGGTGCTGCTGCTGGAGTACCTGGCCGAGGTGGAGGGCCCGAAACCCAGCGGCGAGGCGCTGCTGCGGTATATCTACACCCGCACCGACCTGCCGGTGGAGCCCCAGCTGGCTGCCACCCCCGAGGACGCCATGAACCGGCTCACCGCCGGTTTTTCCCTGCTCTTCATTGAGGGGTGCAGCCGGGCCATCTGCCTGGCCACCCAGAGCATGACCTTTCGGGCGGTGCAGGAGCCCTCGGGGGAGGGGAACATGCGGGGCTCCCGGGAGGGCTTCACCGAGCTGGTGCGGGTGAACATGGGCCTTTTGCGCCGGCTGATGCGGGGCGGCGGGCTGAATATGGAGATCCTCCAGATCGGCCAGCGCACCCACACCGAGGTGGCCCTGTGCTATTCGCCCCTCCACGCTCCCCGCCGCCTGGTGGACCAGGTGCGCCGCCGGCTGCAAAACGCCAGGCTGCCGGTCCTGTTCGACAGCAGCTATCTCACCCCTTTTTTGCAAAAGCGCCGGTGGAGCCTGTTCCAGGGGGTGGGGTACACCGAGCGGCCGGTGACCGCCTGCGCCAAGCTCTGCGAGGGCAAGGTGGTGCTGCTGGTGAACGGCAGCCCCTTTGCCCTCATCCTGCCCTATTTCTTCTGCGAGCACTTCCAGAGCCTGGACGACTACGCCCAGAAGGCCTTTTTTGCCAGCTTCCTGCGGCTTTTGAAATACGGGGCCTTTTTTCTGTCCATCCTGCTGCCGGGGGTGTATGTGTGCGCCGCCCGGTACGCCCCCCAGATCCTGCCCCAGGGGCTGATGTTCAAGGTGCTCCAGGCCGAAAAGACCACCCCCTGGCCCCTGATGGTGGAGGTGATCCTGGTCACCCTCATGCTGGAGATCATCCGGGAGGCGGGGCTGCGGCTGCCCAAACCCATCGGCCACACGGTGGGGCTGTTCTCGGCCCTGCTCATCGGGGATTCGGCGGTGGCGGCGGGCATCCTCAGCACCCCGGTGCTCATCGTCACCGCCTTCACGGCCATCTCCATGTTCGTGCTGCCCTCCCTCTATGAGCAGATCACCATCCTGCGAATCCTTTTTTTGCTGGCGGGCGGGCTCTTCGGGCCGGTGGGGCTGGCGGCGCTGCTGATGGTGCTGATCCTGTCCATCTGCGGCTCGGGCCAGGCGGAATATCCCTTTGCCTATCCCTTCCTGCCCCTGCGGCGGGGCGCTGTGCGGGACGGCCTGCTCCGATTTTCCTGGCCGGCCCTCAGCCGCCGTTCCTATGACTTGAAAGAGATGGAGAAATAAAATGGAACATCCAGCCCGACACGACCCCTCCCCGCTGGCCCTGGTGCTGGCGGCCTCCCTGGCCGAGGTGTTTTTTGCCTGGGGCTACGAGGCGGCCTCCGTCTATCCCCTGCGGGAGCGGATCTGGGGCCTGGGCCTGGCGCTGCTGGGCTTTGGGGCCCTGCTGGCCCTGCTGGCGGGGCGGCGGCCGGCAGGCCGGTTTTACGGGGCGGTGGCGGGGGCCGCGGTGCTGCTGGCTTTGATGCGCACCCTCAAGGAGGGCTGGCGCTTTTACACCCTCTATGCCGACGAGGACAGTGACCTTCTGATCTTTGGGGCCCTGGCCCTGTTGGCGGCGGGATGGGGCGTCTACTGGGGCGAGCGGGCGGCCTGCCGGGCCGGCACCGTCACCCTCTGGCTGGCGGCGGGGGCCGGGGCGCTGGTGCTGCTCTCCCTGGCGGGCCAGTGCCGGCTCACCAACCTGCCCGACGAGCCCCTGCGGCCCGCGGCGGTGGGCGGGGCGGCCCTCAGCTCCCTCTTCTTTCTGCCCGAGCTTCTCTACTGGGCCGAGCGGGGCGGCCGTCAGCCGGGCTTTGGGGGGCGCAGTGCCGGCTATCTGGGCACGGTGTGGGCCGTCCAGAGCCTGCTGTGGGTGCTGGCGGCCCTCATCTGGCAGGAGGACGCCGGCGCCTTCCAGGCGGCCCGGCTGGGGCTTCTGTCGGTATTCCGGCGGTTTGACATCCTTTATATGCCGGTGCTGCTGCTGCTCTTTTACAGCCGCCTGGTGCTGGGGGCTCTCTGGCTGGCCCGACTCCGCCGGCGACTGGGTCTGCCCCCCGGCAGTCTCTGGTGGGCGGCTGCCCTGACCCTGGCCGGGTCGGCATTTTTGTACAGCGGCGGCCTCGAAATTTATCTGCGGGGAGGGGAACAGGCGCTCTTATGGCTGGCGGCGGTGTTGTATCTCATGGGTTCCAAAAGAAAAAGAAGGGCCTGAGGGCCCTGGCGGCGGCCCTGGCGGTCTTGCTGGCCCTGGGCCTGGCCGGCTGCCGGGATGTGTCCCAGAAGGATTCCTGGATCGTCCAGGCCGTGTTGGAGGTCCCCGGCCCCGACCCCACCCTGGGGTTGCTCTGCCGGGCGGTGGGCCAGCAGGAGGGCCAGGACCGATACCTGCTCTTCACGGCCCAAGGCTCAGAGGAGGGCGACGCCCTGGAACAGGCCCGCCGGCAGGCGGGGAGCGAATTCTATTTCGGCCACTGCGAGTACCTGCTGCTGGCCGGGGACTGGGGCCGGGAGGAGATCCGCCAGGCCTCGGCCTTCTGGCGAAAGCCGGAGCGGGGCTGCGGCAACCTGCGGGTCTATCAGTGCGACGCCGGCCTTCTGGAAGGGCAGGACACCGACTGGCAGGCCTTTCTGGAGGGGCTGGCCCGGCTGGAGGAGGAGGGCACCTACCGGGCCTATGCCTACCGGCTCACCGCCCGGCAGACCCCGGCCCTTTTGCCCCTGCTGGACTGGGAGGCGGACAAGGGGATCCTGAGCTGCCGGGGGCTCAGCTTCTATCGGGCCGACGCCCAAAGCCCCCAGTTGTGGGAGGGCAACCGCACCGCCCTGGCGGCCCTTTTGGACGGCCAGACCCACTCGGTGCTCTGGTCGGGGGAGGGGGACAGCCGCATCCAGCTGGAGCCGGCCCTCATCACCTATCGGATCCAGGGCGGCAAGGATTGGTCCCTGCACCTGAGCCTGGACGCCTTTGTGCGGCTCAAGACCGGGGAAGAGCGGCAGGCCGGAGAGCTGGAGGGCCAGATCCAGCGGGAGCTGGAGGCACTGGTGGCCGAGACCTGGGCCCCGGGGGCGGACCTGTTCGGCTTTGGGCAGCGGTTTGGCTACGGGGACAGCCGCCGGGCAAGCGGGGAGGGTGAGGATTTGTACCGGCGGCAGGTGAGCGTGGGGCTGCACCTGTGGGAGTAAACCAAAAAGGCCCGGCCGAAGAGACGGCCGGGCAAAAAAACAAGCCATGCGGCAAAACCGCATGGCTTTTGGCAGGGGCAGAAGGATTCGAACCCTCGGCACGCGGTTTTGGAGACCGCTGCTCTACCAGCTGAGCTATACCCCTAAAAAGGCTACTTGTATAGAATACAAAAAAAGCGACCTTTTGTCAAGAGGGAAGGGACCAAAAGACGGAAAAAACTTTTTTGGAAAAATTTTAAAAAACCCGTTGACAAAATGTGAGTCATCCCGTATAATAGACAACGTTGCGAGTGACACTCACAACAAACCAAACAAATGGCCCGGTAGTTCAGTTGGTTAGAACGCTAGCCTGTCACGCTAGAGGTCGTCAGTTCGAGCCTGATCCGGGTCGCCATTCGCTGCTATAGCTCAGTCGGTAGAGCGCATCCTTGGTAAGGATGAGGTCTCCAGTTCGAATCTGGATAGCAGCTCCATAAAAGCCTTGAAAACTTCAGTTTTCAAGGCTTTTTTGTTGCAATTTTTGATTTTTCAGTGTGGATCAAAATGTGGGTCCGTTGGTTGACCCACAGGGAGAAAGAGCTAAAGAGTGCCGGGCGGGAAGCTTGCGTTTCCCGCCCGGCTTTGTCTCTGTCCTACATGACCTGTGCCATGAAGCTGCCCACCGTTTGAGCAGCTTCGTTCTGCTTCTGCCGTGCAGCGTGTGTGTAGGTACGGAGGATGAACCCGGCATCGTAGTGCCCCAGCATGAGGATATCATCTTTACATCCACGCCGTTCTGGAGGGCTGTGGTTGCGAAGGTGTGAAGCAGGTCGAGGAAGAGGGGGCGGGGCAGTTCTGCGTCCTTTGGGATCTTCTTGTGGCGGGGCCGTTATCTTTGTGTTGCATATCAAAATCTGACCGGGCAGGGGGCTGACAAACGGTTCCGCCTACAGAATTTACCCAGATATTCGTCTGTTCTCCCGGAAAATCCCTTTGGAATTTTTAAAATTATCGGTATAATGGACATAACAATTGGGAAGGGGGGAAGCCAGATGCCGGACACCACAAGCGAACTGTTTCACAGACTGAAAAGCCGGGAGAGCGGAAGGAAACTCCTGAATCAGGAGCAGACGGTCTCCACCTGTTCACAGGTGCTGCTGGAACTGCTGGAGAAAGCGGGCCTGAGCGCCCCGGAGTGGATGGCTGCGGCTGATGTGAGCAAATCCTACGGCTATCAGATCTTGCGGGGAGAACGGGTTCCGGGGCGGGATATCCTGCTGCGCACCGCCCTGGCCCTGGGCCTGTCGCTGAAGGAGACCCAGCGCCTTCTGGCGGTGGGTGGATGCGGGGCACTCTATCCCCGCGTGCGCCGGGACGCCGCCGTAATCTTCGCGCTGAACCAGAAGATGACCCTGCCGCAGGCGGAAGAACTGCTCTCCTCCCTGCCGGAGCGGAGTCTCTATGCCGGGGAGCACTGATATGGGAGACAGAGAACAGTTTTTGCGGGAGTATCAGGAGCAGGTG
>CASFKY010000017.1 GCA_949295465.1 uncultured Oscillospiraceae bacterium | reverse complement strand
GGCATCGCCCCGGCCCGGACGGGCTGCGGGCTCCGGCCGGCGGTACACCGGCCGGCCGAAAGCTCCGGCGGCATAGGCCGTGCGGCTTCGGCCCCGGGCCTGCCCGGCAGACCGGCGGGAGACGGAGTACAGCTCCTCCCTGCTCTGATATTGGCCGCTGCGGGCCCGGTTGTCGTAGGACGATGCCATCTCTCCGTCCCCTCCTTTCCTGTCCCTGGATTTTGGCTCAGCTGAGCCGCACAAAGAGCAGCCCCAGCAGCGCAAAGGCCAACGCCACGCCGCTGAAGGCGGTCACGATTTTTTCCTCACTCCACCCGTCCATCTCAAAGGTGTGATGGATGGGGGTCATCTTGAAGATCCGCTTGCCGTGGGTGAGCTTGAAATACCCCACCTGCAGCACCACGCTGCCCGCCTCGCAGATATACACAAAGCCCAGAAAGAGCAGCAGTTCCGGCCGGCCCATGCAGAATGCCAGGGTGGTGACGGCGCCCCCCAGGTACATGCTGCCGGTGTCTCCCATAAAGGTCTTGGCCGGGTGGAAATTCCAGAGCAAAAAGCCCGCGCAGCCCCCGGCCAGGGCCGCCGCCAGCACAGAGAGCTGGAAGTAGCCCAGCACCCCCGCAATGACGATGTAGGCCAGCATCTCCACAAAGGTGACGCTGGAGGCCAGCCCGTCGATGCCGTCGGTCAGGTTCACCGCGTTCACCATGAAAATGATGAACAAAAAGGCGATGGGGTAGTAGAACAGCCCCAGGTCCACAAAGCCGAACACCGGCAGCACCACCGCAGTGGTGAAGGCGCCGGTGATGTGCAGCCCCACCATGAAGCTCAGTGTGATGAGCACCTGCATCACGATCTTCTGGCCGGCCCGCAGCCCCAGATTCCGCTTTTTCACCACCTTGATGTAGTCATCCAGAAAGCCCACCAGGCTGTACAGCAGGCTGGTGAAAAGGGCCAGCAGCACATTGAGGACCGTCTGGGTCTGCATCAGGTCGGGGGCCTCGGCGCTGAGCATGGCCCAGGCTGCCCCCAACCCCAGCATGCTGCCCAGGATAAAGCAGAGCCCGCCCATGGTGGGGGTTCCCTGCTTGCCTTTGTGCCAGGTGGGGCCGCTCTCCCGGATGGTCTGCCCGTAGTGCAGCTTGTGCAGATAGGGCACCAGGAACATTCCTGAGACGGCGGTCACCAAAAACGCCACGGCGGCCGCAAGGGCCAGCGCATATCTTGCCATTGTCCAACTACTCCTCTTTCCCCAGATTCAGCCGGTCTCGCCGGCCCGGTATCCCCACATTTTCTCCACGATTTCTTCCAGCCGCATGCCCCGGCTGCCCTTCACCAGCAGCGCGTCCCCGGGCTCCAGCTGCCCGGCCAGGGCCCGGGCGGTCTGCTCCGGGTCGGTGAAGGAGAGGGCGCGAATCCCCCGCTTTTCGGCCTCCCGGGCGGCCAGCGCCGCCGCCGGCCCGTAGCAGACCAGCAGGTCCAGCCCGAAACCGGCGGCCAGCTCTCCCAGCTCCCGGTGGGCCTTTTCGGAATAGCTGCCCAATTCCAGCATATCCCCCAACAGGGCCAGGTGCCGCCGGCCCTCCACCCGGCCGAAAGTCTCAAAGGCCGCCCGCATGCTGTCGGGGCTGGCGTTGTAGCAGTCCTCCATGAGGGTGATCTCCTGACGGCGCACCATATGCTGGCGCAGCCCGGCCCGCTGGTAATTTTCCAGGGCTTTGGCGGCCCCGGCCCCATCCAGCCCCAGGGCCCGGGCGGCGGCCCAGGCCTGCAAAGCGTCCCGCACACAGTGTCGGCCCATCACCGGGATCTTCACCGGGTACCGCTCGCCCTGCCGGGAGCAGAGCACAAACCGCTCGCCCTCCGGCTCCGAGCAGAGCTCCTCGGCCCACACGTCGGCCTCCCGGTCCTCCAGGCTCACCCACACCGGCCGCACATGGCCGGGCAGGCCGGCCGTGCGCAGCATCTCGTCGTCCCGGTTCAGCACCAGGGGCGAAGAGGGGGCCAGCCCCTCGCAGAGCTCCAGCTTGGCCTTGAGGATGTTCTCCCGGCTGCCCAGGTTTTCCAGGTGGGACACCCCGATGCAGGTGATGATCCCCCCGTCCGGCCGGGCGGCCCGGGTCAGGCGGGAGATCTCCCCCAGGTGGCTCATGCCCATCTCCACCACCGCGTACCGGGTGGAATCCTCCAGCCGGAACAGGGTGTTGGGCATGCCGATCTCGTTGTTCTGGTTGCCCTCGGTCTTGACGGTGGGGCCGAAGTGCTCCAGCACCGCGGCGCAGAACTCCTTTGTGGTGGTCTTGCCCACGCTGCCGGTGACCCCGATCATCCGGGGACGGAACAGGGCCCGGTAGTTGGCGGCCATGGCCACCATGGCCAGGGCCGGGTCCCGCACCAGGATGGTTTTCTCGGGGGGCACCCCCTCCACCGGGTGAAGGGCCAGGATATAGGCCGCCCCCGCCTGCACCGCTCCCGCGGCAAAGCAGTGGCCGTCCACCCTTGCGCCCTCAAAACAAACGAAGACGCAGCCGGGCATCACCTGGCGGCTGTCGGTGACCACCCCGGTGATCTGACCCCGGGGCGCCTCACACAAGCCCTTCAAAAGGATTTTCGCCTCTACAGGCTGCATACATTCCACTCCTTTTCTTTTGCCGGCCTCTTTCCATCCTATGCACTCCAAGGCCCGGCAAGGCCTCCCGGCCCGGATTTTTTCAGTCGGCCTGGATGTCCGTGTCCCCGTCTTCCTGGGGGATATCCTGCAGGGGGTCCTGCTGCTCCTCCGAGGCGGCGGTGACGGTGAGGGTCACCACGGTGCCCATCTGCACCGAACTGCCCGCCTCCACATCCTGGGCGGTGATGGTGCCGGAGGGGTCCCCGGTGAGCTCGCAGTTCAGGTTGGCGCTCTTCAGCAGGGTCTGGGCGCTCTCGGCGTCCCGGCCCACCATGTCCGGCACGGTGGTGAGGGCCCCCTCGGCGCTGTCGGTGTAGAGATAGACCGTGGAACCCAGCCGCAGCTTGGTGTAGGCCGCCGGGTACTGGTACAGCACATACTGCCCCTCGCCGGTGGTCTTGTGCTCAAAGCCCTTTTTGTTCAGTTCCACCTGGGCCAGGCTCCACTCCACCGGGTTGCCGTCCGAGCCGGGCAGGCAGTTGGGCACGGTGACCATGGGGTTGGCCAGCTCCTCGTCGGTGTATTCCAGCTCGATGCCCAGGTAGGGGGCCACCTCGCTGATGATGTTGCCCACGCAGGGGCCGGACAGGTACAGGGAGGAGTCGGTGGCGGTGTCCGGGTCGTCCAGGATCACCATCACCAGGATCTCCGGGTCGTCGGCGGGCACGATGGCGCAGAAGCTGGAAGCAAACCGATAGCCGCCGTAGGCGTTGCGCTCCTCGTCCAGCTTTTCGCTGGTGCCCGACTTGCCCCCCACCCGGTAGCCCGCCACATAGGCGTTGCGGCCGGGGGCGCCCTGCTTGCCGCTCTCCACCACGTTCTCCATCATGGAGCGGATGGTGGCGCTGACCTCCTCACTGATCACCTGGCGCTTGGGCTCGGTCTGGCCGGTGGTGGTGACGTTGCCGTCGGCGTCCACCACCTGGTTCACCACATGGGGCTGCACCAGGTATCCCCCGTTCACCGCAGCGGCCACGGCGGTGGCCATCTGGATGGGGGTGATCTTCTGGGCCTGGCCGAAGCTGGAGCTGGACAGCTGCACCACGCCCAGCCCCTCCCGGTCATAGTACTGCATGTACTGGGTCTCGTAGGGGAGATCAATGCCGGTGGGCTCGGTGAACCCGAAGGCGCTGAAATAGTCGTAGAAGGTGGAGGCCCCGATCTGCTGGCCCAGCTGGATGTAGTAGATGTTGCAGCTGTTGCGCAGGGCCAGGGCCATATCCTCCACCCCGTGCACCGCCCCGGAAGCGCATCCGTAGTGGATGTCGGCCACCGCAAAGTCGCCGTTGCAGGCAAAGCTGGTGGCGGTGCTGGCCTTGCCGGAATCCAGAGCCGCGGCGGTGGTGACTACCTTGAACACCGAACCCGGGTAATACAGCTCGGTGATGGCCTTGTTCTTCCACTGGGCCTCCCGCAGCTGGCCCTGCAGCTGGGTGTACTCCTCGTCGCTGAGGCCCTCCAGCTTGGCCATGTCCGCCTCGCTGAGGGCGTAGGGGTCGTTGGGGTCAAACCCCTCCTCGATGGCCATGGCCAGGATCTCGCCGGTGTTCACGTTCATCACCAGGCCCACGCCCCGCTGCTGCACGTTGTTCACCTTCACCGAGTTGGCCAGGTATTTTTCCACAATGGCCTGGATGTTGGCGTCGATGGTGAGGTAGAGGTCGCTGCCCTCCTTGGCGGGGTAGGTGGTCTCACTGTCGTTGGGGATCTCGTCTCCCAGCGGGTTGCGGATGGTGACCACCCGCCCGGGGGTGCCGGCCAGGGTCTCCTCGTAGGATTTTTCCAGCCCGTACACGCCCTCGCCGTCCGCATTGCAGAAGCCCAGCACCTGGGACAGGAAGTTGCCGTAGGGGTACACCCGCTTGGAGCTCTGGGTCACATAGATGGGCAGGGCTGCCCGCTCGTAGCCGTCCTCCTTTTCGGTCTTGGCGCTGGCGTATTCCTGGATGGCCTCGGCCACCGGCTTGTCGGCCTGGCGGGCCAGGAGATAGTAGCTGGACTCCCGGTCCGACAGGCCGGTGAGGATCTCCTCATAGGAGTACCCCTCCCCCAGGATGCCGGCCAGGTCCTTGCTGATCTGCACCAGGTCGGCGTTTTCCTTGAACTGGTTGGGGGCGGCCTCGATCTTCCACACCACGCTGCTGGTGGCCAGAAGGTTGCCGTTGGAGTCGTAGATGTCTCCCCGCTCGGCAGTGAGGGTGGTGTCCAGCAGCTGCTGGCTGGCGGCTTTGGCCTGCATGTCCTCCCGGTGCACCAGCTGCCACCAGGCAAGGCGGAACACCAGCACGCCGAACCCCAGCACCAGCATCACGCCCCACAAGGCCCAGGTGCGGCCCTTCAGCAGGGCAGGCACCCCCTTCTCCCTTTCGGGAGGGCGGCCATCCCGCCGGCCTTCCCGCCTGCGGGGATCGTTCTGAGGATAATTCGGCATGGTTCGATTCCTTTCGCAAAGGGCCAACAGCAAAGTGCGCAGAGCGTCCCTCTTACGGAGCGGGACGCTCTGCGTACCATAAGCTCTGGATTAAGAGACGAGATTGTCGGTCAGGCTTTTGAGCCCCGCCTCCAGCCAGCCCATGATCTTCTGGGCGCCGTTTTCGGGCTTGTCCACCTTGCTCTCGTTTTCCAACGTGAAGTAGGTCACCTGGGCGGGGTCCAGTTTGACCAGCCCCAGCTGATCGGTGGCCACTTGCTCCACGTTTTTCATATTCGTCTTGCTGCTCAGCTGCCCCGACAGGTAATTGTAATCGCTCTTTGCCTGGGACAGCTGGCTCTGATAGGTCTGGATGTCCATGGTCAGCTCGGAGAGCTGGGCCTGGCTGTACAGCACGCTGCACACCAGCGCCAGCATCACGGCGGTGAGGGAGACCTTTTTGAGCGTGTCCAGCCGGCTGGACGCCGCCCTTCCCCCCTGCCGCACCTTCAGCCGGGGCTGGCGGTTTTCCTGTGCCCTTTGATCGTAGCGATATGCCTGCTGTGCCAACGCTCTTCCCCCTTTTTCGGGCCCGGCGGGGCCCCTTTATAATTTTTCCAGCACCCGCAGCTTGGCGCTGCGGCTGCGGCGGTTCTCCTCCAGTTCCTGGCCCTGAGCCTCGATGGGCTTGCGGTTCACCAGCCTGGCCTTTGCCTTGCCCCCGCACACGCAGACCGGGAACTCGGGCGGGCAGGTGCAGGCGGTGGCCCAGCGGCGGAACTTGTTCTTCACCAGCCGGTCCTCCAGAGAGTGAAAAGTGATCACCGCGAACCGTCCCCCCGGGGCCAGCCGGCCAAAGATCCCGTCCAGCCCCTCGTTCAGGGCGTCCAGCTCGCTGTTCACCGCGATGCGCAGAGCCTGGAAGGTCCTGCGGGAGGGATTCTTGTCCTTGCGGCGCACCGCCGGGGACAGGGCGCTGGCCACCGTGTCGGCCAGCTCCAGGGTGGTGAGGATGGGCCCGCTCTCCCGCCGGTGCAGGATCTTGCCGGCGATCTGCCAGGCGTAGGGCTCCTCCCCGTAATCCCGCAGAATCCGGGTCAGCTCTTCCCGGTCCAGGCTGTTCACCAGGTCGGCCGCAGTGGGGCCGCTCTGGCTCATGCGCATATCCAGCGGCGCGTCGGCCCGGTAAGAGAATCCCCGCTCGGCGTCGTCCAGCTGGTGGCTGGAGACCCCCAGGTCCAGCAGGGCCCCGTCGATCAGCGGGATGCCCAGCTCGTCCAGCACCCGGGGCGCATCGCGGAAATTGCTCTGCACCACCTGGGCGGGCAGCCCCTGCAGCCGCTGGGTGGCCACCTCCACCGCGTCCGGGTCCTGGTCCAGGCTGATGAGCCGGCCGGTGGTGAGCCGGCGGGCGATCTCCCGGGAATGGCCGGCCCCGCCGGCGGTGCCGTCCAGATAGATCCCGTCCGGTCGGATGGCGAGCCCCTCCAGGCACTCCTCCAAAAGGACCGGCACATGACTGAACTCCATCGTTTTCCCCCGTATCAGCCGTGAATGTTCATGGCCCGCACCGCCTCGGCCAGGCCGCCCTCGTCCTGGGCCTGCTCCCGCTCCTCCCAGAGGGCGGTGTCCCAGATCTCGGCGTAATTGCCCATGCCCACGATGGTCACGTCCTTTTCCAGGTGGGCGTGGCGGCGCAGCCGGGGCGTCAGCAGGATGCGGCCCTGCTTGTCCGGCACCACCTCCATGGCGCTGGGCAAAAGGCGCCGGGCCAGGGCCTGGGCGTCGGCCATGTTGTAAGAGGAGAGCTGGTCCACCAGTTTCTGCCAGCGGTCCTGGGGCAGGGCGATGAGACAATCGTCGATCCAGCGGGTGACCACGAAGTTCTCCCCCATCTCCTCCCGGAAGCGGGCCGGGAAATTCAGCCGCCCCTTGGCGTCAATGGCGTAATCATACTGCCCCATCAGCATGGCCCCGGCCCCCTTTCTTTGGCCTTGGAAAAGGGCAAAAGGAAAGATTCCCCACTTTTACCCATCCATAGCTTAAATATGGCTCCATTATAAACAAATTTCCCACCAATTGCAATAAGACAGGGTATTTTCACCTGGGGCTTCTGCCGCCAAGGGCGCGGCTCTGTGTGCTTTCTATTTTATTACAATTTGATGACATTTGATATTTTCCAAAATCCGACAAAAAAGCTCCCCCGGGCGGCATAACAATCCGCCCGGGGGAGCCGGGGTCCGATTCTGTTTTGGGGCTCAGCCGTTCTTGGCCTTGGCACGCAGGTTTTCCCGCAGGGTCTTGATCTGGGCGGCGCTGTGCAGCAGCTGCTCGTTGGTGGCCCGCAGCATGTTTTCGCAATACTCGGTCACCGAGGCCCGCATCTCCCGGGCCTGGCTCTGGGCCCCCGAGACGATCTCGGCCGCCCGCTGTTTGGCGGCTTTCACCACGTTCTCCTCGCTCACCAGCACCCGGGCCCGCTCCTCGGCCTTGCGCACGATGCTGTCCGCCTCCTTGCGGGCGCCGGCCACGATGTCGGCCCGGTCGTTCACGATGGCCTTGGCCTGGTGGATCTCGGTGGGCAGGCTCAGGCGGATCTCATCGATGACCTCCTGCATTTTCTCCACGTCCACCATCCGTTTGCCGCCGGTGAAGGGCAGGCCGGTGCCCTCCTCCATGATCTCTTCCATCATATCCAGCAATTCATCCACACTCATGGTCTTTCCTCCTGTCCGATCCGGGTCGCCCGCCCCGGTTGGGGGAGGGCCGCCGGTGATTTACAGTTCTGCCAGATCCTTTTCATACCGGGTCACCAGCACCTTGCCGTACCGATGCTGGCGGATCTTTTTGAGCCCGCCGCACTCGTCGGGCAGGCTGGCCGAGAGCTCGCTCTCGCACAGCACGATGCCTCCCGGGGCGGTCACCCGGTCCACCTGGGGCAGGATCTTTTCCAGGGTATTGTGGTGATAGGGCGGGTCCAGCAGGACGATATGGAACTTCCCCGCCGGGGCCGCCCGCAAAAACAGCTCGGCCTGGCCCAGCTGCACCCGGGCCTGCTTGTACACCCCCGCCGCCTTGCAGTTGGAGATGATGATGGAGGCGGCCCCCCGGTCCTGCTCCACAAAGGTGCAGTGCTCGGCGCCCCGGCTCAGGGCCTCAATGCCCAGCTGGCCGCTGCCCCCGAACAAATCCAGCACCCGGGCCCCGGGCAGGCTGAACTGGAGAGAGCTGAACATGGCCTCCTTCACCCGGTCAATGGTGGGGCGGGTCACATCCTCCCCCGGCAGGGCCGCCAACTTGGTGCCCCGGGCACTTCCCGCAATCACGCGCATCCTGTTTTCCTCCCTGGTGGGGAGGGCTGTGCCTCCCGCTGTCGTTTCATTATCGTGGGTTTGGGCGGCTTTGTCAAGCCTGGCCCGGCCCCGGATGGTAAAATTCCCAGATGGTGCGGGCGGTGTGGGGCCCCACGCCGGGCACCTTGGCCAGCTCCTCGGCCGGGGCCGAGCGCACCGCCGCCACCGTCTTGAAGGCGGCCATCAGAGCTTTGGCGGTGGCAGGGCCCACGCCGGGCACCTCGGTGAGGGTGACGGCGTAGCTCTTTTTCTTCTGCTGCTGGCGCTGGTAGGAGATGGCAAACCGATGCACCTCGTCCTGGATGGAGGTGACAAAGGTGAATACCCCCCGGTGCATGGAGAGGGCGATCTCCTGCCCCTGGCCGTTCACGATGGCCCGGGTGCGGTGGTGGTCGTCCTTCACCATCCCGAACAGGGGCACCGCCGCCAGAGGGGTGCCGGCCAGGGCCTTTTCCACGCTGGTCACCTGGCCCCGGCCCCCGTCCAGCAGGATCAGGTCCGGCAGGCAGCCGAACTGGCCGCCTGCCCCCTTGGCATACTCGGCGGCCCGCCGGCTCAGGGCCTCGGCCATGCTGGCGTAGTCGTCGGTGCCGGCCACCGTCTTCATCTTGAACCGCCGGTAGCCGCTCTTTTTGGGCTTGCCGTCCTCAAACACCACCATGCCGCACACCGAGGTGCCGTCTCCCCAGTTGGAGATGTCGTAGCTCTCGATGAGCCGGGGCGCGCCGGAAAGGCCCAGGGTCTGGGCCAGCTCGTCCAGCAGCTTTTCCTCCCGGGCATAGCGGCCGCTCTCCCGGGCCAGCCGCTCGGCCGCGTTGGTGTAGGCCATCCGCACCAGGGCTGCCACATCCCCCCGCTGGGGCACATACAGCTTCACATGGCTGCCCCGGGCCTCGTCCAGGGCCTGGTTCAGGGCCTTGGCGCTCTCGGGCAGCTGGTCCACCGCGATCACCCGGGGCACCTCCTCCCCGTCCAGGTAATACCGGGGCAGGAATTCCTCCCGCAGCTCCTCCATGTCGCTGGTGTCGTGGAACACAAACTCCCGCTTGTCGGTGAGACGCCCCTGCCGGTACCGCAGGATGGCGGCGCACAGGGCCTGGCCGGTGCCCGCAAAAGCCAGCACATCCATCTCGGTGTCCTCGTCCACCACCACCTTCTGGCCGGGGGCCACCTTGCTGATGGCGGCGATCTGGTCCCGCAGGAGGGCCGCCCGCTCAAAGTCCAGCCGCTCGCTGGCCTCCTCCATCCTGGTTTGCAGGCTCTTGAGGATGTCCTTCTTGCCGTAGCGGATCATGTGGACGGCCCCCTCCACCGCCTCCCGGTAGTCCTCCTTGCGGATCTTGCCGCTGCACACCGCCATGCACTTGCCGATGTGGGCGTTGAGGCAGGGCCGCCCCTTGCCCAGGTCCCGGGGGAACTGGCGGTTGCACCGGGGCAGAAGGAAGGCGTCCTGGGCGCTCTCCACCAATTCCCGCACCGCGGTGCTGGAGGTGTAGGGGCCGATGTACTCGGCGCTCTCGTCGTCCTTCTGGAGCACGGCGCTCAGCCGGGGCCATTCCTCCCGGGTCACCTTTACATAGCTGTAGCCCTTGTCGTCCTTGAGCAGGATGTTGTACCGGGGGGTGTGGGCCTTGATCTGGCTGGCCTCCAGCACCAGGGCCTCAAACTCGCTCTGGCAGACGATCACGTCGAACTGGAAGGCGTTCTGGATCATGTGGGTGACCTTGTTGTCGTGGGGCACCCCCTCCCGGAAATACTGGCTCACCCGGGTGCGCAGCCGCTTTGCCTTGCCGATGTAGATGATCTCATCCTTTTTGTCCCGGATGATGTACACCCCGGGCAGCAGGGGCAGCATCCTGGCCTTCTGGTACAGCTCTGCCTTGGTCATGGAAAAATTCTCCTCAAAGACGGAAAAAGCCGGGCCCGTATACCCTGTACACGAACCCGACTTCCTGTGTGTTTGCCGGCATGGCCCGCAGGCCCTGCCCAAAAAGCGCGGTTTACTCTGCGAAGCCGCTGTTAACCAGCTTGACCAGGCCCTCAACCGCGGCCTGCTCATCCGCGCCGTCCGCAATGATGCGGATGGTGGTGCCGCCCACGATGCCCAGGGACAGTACGCCCAGCAGGCTCTTGGCGTTCACCCGCCGCTCTTCTTTTTCTACCCAGATGGACGACTTGTACTCATTGGCCTTCTGAATGAAGAAAGTGGCGGGACGAGCATGCAGTCCAACCTGGTTCTCAACAGTAACTTCTTTTACAAACATGTTCCTACGCTCCTAATTTTCAAAAAATAGCTTCCGGGCGTGCCCGGAAGGATGGCGTTATGCCGTGTTTGTGTAACTTTACGATATATTTTATCGCATTGTCCGGCCCTTGTACAGCCATTTTTTTCAAATTCGGCAGATTTTCCAAACCGAAAAACCATCAACCCGCCACATTGTACAAATCTCACAGTATTTCCACAGCTGCGTAGGCCAGATTGCCAAATGTTTTCCACTTATATAGGAATTATTCCTGTTTATCGGTTTTTTCGCTGTTTTTCGCAATATTTTTCGTAGAGATCCGGCCGGCGCAACCGGGTCCTTTCCAGGCTCTGGCGGGCCCGCCAGCGGGCGATCTCGGCGTGGTTGCCGCTGAGCAGCACCGGGGGCACCGCGCGGCCCTCCCACACTTCCGGCCGGGTATACTGGGGGTACTCGATCAGCCCGTCCCAATAGCTCTCCTCCTGGTAGCCCTTGGCCTCTGCCAGCACTCCCGGCTGAAGCCGCAGCACACTGTCGGCCACCACCAGGCTGGCCAGTTCGCCCCCGGTGAGCACATAGTCCCCGATGGAAATCTCCTCATCAGCCCATGCCTCGATCACCCTCTCGTCGATCCCCTCGTAATGGCCGCACACCAGCAGCAGGCTGTCGCAGCGGGCCAGCCGCTTGGCGGTCTCCTCACTGTAGGGGCTGCCGGCCGCCGTCATAAATACAATATGCGGCCGGGGCCGGCCCTGTGCCTGTACCTGGCGGATAATATCCCGGCAGCAATCCTGGATGGGCTGGGCGTACATCACCATGCCGCAGCCGCCCCCATAGGGATAATCGTCCGTTTGCTTCTGTTTATTCAGGGTGTAGTCCCGAATTTGGTGGCAGTGGGTCTCGATGAGCCCTTTACGGGCCGCCCGGCCCAGGATGCTCTCGTCCAGCACCCGCTGGCACATCTCGGGGAACAGGGTGGCAATATCTACCCGCATCATGGGCGCACTTCCTCCTCGTCGCCGTTCTCGGCCCCGCCGAAAAGCCCCGGGATGGGGGTGACCAGCACCCGGCCCTCCTCCAGCCGCCGCTCCTTCACAAAGGCGGGCACCGCCGGCAGATAATGCCGCCGGCCCTGCTCGTCCTCCACGGTGTACAGGTCCTGGGCGCCCGGGTGGCTCACCTCCACGATCCTGCCGTAGAGCTGGCCGGTTGCCGCGTCCTCCACCCGGCAGCCGATCAGGTCCTGCAAAAAGTAGTGCCCTTTGGGGAGCTTTGCGTCGGCCCGGGCCAGATAGATCACCCGCCCCGCCAGAGCCCGGGCGGCGTCCATATCCGTCACGCCCTCTAGGCACAACAGGGCCATCCTGCCCTGGCCGCGGGCGCTCACCACCTTGCGGCAGGCCCCGCCCTGGGCAGAAAAATACACCCGTCCGCATTTTTTAAGCAGAGACAGGTCGTCCCCCCAAAGTTCCAGCTTCATTTCGCCCCGCACCCCGTGGGTGGAGACGATCTTTCCCGCTTCCAGGTATTCCTGCATGGGCTCCTCCTTTTCTGGGCCGAGGCCCGGGTTCAAAAAAGCCCTTTGCACAAAGCAAAGGGCTTTTCGCTTTTCAGTCGATCTCCACAACGGCCTTTTCGCCCTTGCGGACGGCAGCCGCCCGCATGACCACCCGAATGGCCTTGGCGATGCGGCCCTGTTTGCCAATGACCCGGCCCATGTCGTTTTCCGCCACGCTCAGGTGGTAGACCACGGTGCCGTCCTCACGGGGCTCGTCCACGGTGACCTGCACCGCGTCCTTGTCCTCCACGAGGCCCTTGGCAACAGCCATCAACAGCTCCTGCATGAAAATTCCTCCGTTCCTTACAGAATCTCGGACTTCTTCAGCAGGGCGCGCACCGTATCGGTGGGCTGAGCGCCGTTGGCGATCCACTTCTTGGCCTTCTCGGCGTCGATGTTCACAACGCTGGGCTCTTTGGTGGGATCGTAGTAGCCGATCTCCTCAATAAAGCGGCCGTCGCGGGGGAAGCGGCTATCCGCCACAACCACACGATAGAAAGGGGCCTTCTTAGCGCCCATGCGGCGCAATCTGATCTTAACAGCCAAACCTGTCACCTCCTATTTTTTATACGGCCCATTTACGGGCATTTGTATTGTAAAACCCTGGGCCGTTTTGGTTGGCTGGGTTATACCAAAATTGACTCAGAACCGGGGCATGCCGCCCATGCCGAAGCGGCGGCCAAAACCCTTGGGGTTCTTTTTGAACTGCTTCATCAGCTTCTGCATGACCTCAAACTGGCGCAAAAGCCGGTTCACTTCCTCCACCGAGGTGCCGCTGCCGGCAGCAATCCGCCGCTTGCGCTTGGGGTTGATGATGGAGGGCTTTTCCCGCTCGGCCTTGGTCATGCTGAGGATGATGGCCTCGATGTGGGCAAACTGCTTCTCGTCGATCTTGTCCGGGTCGATCTTGTTGCCGCCGGGGATCATGGAGAGCATGGCCGAGGCCCCGCCCATCTTGCGCATCTGGTCAAACTGGGCCAGCATGTCGTTCATGTCGAACTTGTTTTCCATCAGCCGGCGGGCAGTTTCCTGGGCTTTTTTCTCGTCCTGGCTGGCCTGGGCCTTCTCGATGAGGGTGAGCACGTCGCCCATGCCCAGAATCCGGCTGGCCATGCGGGCCGGATGGAATACTTCCAGGTCGTCCAGCTTTTCGCCCACGCCCTGGAACTTGATGGGCTTGCCGGTGACAGCCAGCACGCTGAGGGCCGCGCCGCCCCGGGTATCGCCGTCGGTCTTGGTGAGGACGATGCCGTCCACCCCGATCTGCTCGTTGAAGGTTTTGGCCACGTTCACGGCGTCCTGGCCGGCCATGGCGTCCACCACCAGCAGGGTCTCATCCACCGACACCGCCTGCTTGATCCGCTTGAGCTCCTCCATGAGGGCCTCGTCGATCTGCAGCCGGCCCGCCGTATCCAGGATCACAATGTCGTTGCCGTAATCCTTGGCATGGGCCACCGCCTTGGCGGCGATGATCTCGGGCTTCTCGGTGCCCAGGGAAAAGACCGGCACCCCGGCCTGTTTGCCCACCACCTGCAGCTGATCGATGGCGGCGGGGCGGTACACGTCGCAGGCCACCAGCAGGGGGCGGTGCCCCTCTTTGAGAAAGTACTTGCCCAGCTTGGCCGCGTGGGTGGTCTTGCCGTTGCCCTGCAAGCCGCACATCATCAGGATGGTGGGAGGCTTGGACTTGATGTGGATCCGCTCGGCCTCTTCGCCGCCCATCAGGCGGGTGAGCTCCTCGTTGACGATCTTAATCACCTGCTGGGCAGGGGTGAGGCTCTCCATCACCTCGCTGCCCATGGCCCGCTCGCTCACCTGGGCACAGAAGTCCTTGGCCACCTTGTAGTTGACGTCGGCCTCCAAAAGGGCCATGCGCACCTCCCGCATGGCGGCCTTGATGTCCGCCTCCGAGAGCTTGCCCTTGCCCCGCAGCTTCTTGAATACGCCGGCCAGCCGGTCGGAAAGAGATTCAAATGCCATGGATATGGATTTCCTCCTTCCTCACTCCTGCCCGGCCACCCGGTGCAGGATCTCCAGTATGGCGGCCGCATCCCGCTCGATCTGCTCGGAGACCGCGTAGTTGTTGGAATTGCGAAAGCGGATGTCTCTGGCCAGCTCTTCGATCCGGCCCAGGCTCTCCTGTACGGCCTTGTAGCGGGCCGCAAAGCCCACCTTCTGCTCCAGCTCCAGCAGGATGCTCTCCCCCCGCTTGATGGAGTCCCGCACACCCTGGCGGGTGATGCCGAAATTGGCCGCAATCTCGGCCAGGGAGAAGTCGTCGTTGTAGTACTGTTCCATCACGTCCCGCTGTTTTTGGGTCAACACGTCCCCGTAAAAATCCAGCAGATAGCTGATCTCCAGATTTTTGGCCACGGCGGCTCCTCCTCGCTGTTCGTGTAAAGTTCTTTGCTTTACAGTCTTGGATTATAACAGACCCACGCCCGATTGTCAACACTTTCTCCACAAAAACACCCGCTGTTTTTCTCTCTTTTCTACAAAGGCGGCGGGGGGACTTTCGTTGACGAAGCGGGGGCGGAAAGTTACAATAAAAGTATCCCCAAATCCAGCGGGGTCTGCGGCCTCCGGGCCGCTTTTTCAGGGAGGTGTTCTGCCATGGCCGGCCTGCACAGCTATACCGAATTGCTCCACGCCTGCCCCATTGTGGAGCTGAGCGGCTACACTGCCGCCTGCCGCCTCAAAGGGCAGATCTTTGCCTACCTGAACTTTGCAGGGCCTACCGGCACCTGCAAGGATGCCCTGGCCCAGAGCATGCTGGCCCTGGCCGCCCAGCGGGGCGAGCTGAAAGAGGGGCAGACGGTGGTGGAGGCCAGCGCCGGCAGCTTTGCCTCGGCCCTGACCCTGGCCGGGCTGCGCAGCGGCCACCCGGTGGTGCTGGCGGTGCCGGCGGGCATCCCCAGCGGGCGGCAGAGGCAGCTGGAAGAGCTGGGGGCCCGGCTGGTGTACTCCTCTTCCAGCCGGGGGCGCATCGCCCTGGAGGAACTGGCCCGCAAGACGGCCCGGGAGTGCGGGGGATATTTCCTGGACTTTTTCTCCAACGACGACAACCCGGAATACCACCGGCGGGTGACCGGGCCGGCCATCCTGAAAAACTGCCCCGGGCTAAACGCCATTGTGGCGGGGGTGGGCAGCGGCGGCACCATCACTGGCGTGGGGGAATACGCCCGCGCCTGGGACAACCAGATTCGAATGGTGGCGGTGGAACCCTATGAGAGCCAGGTCATCGGGGGCGGATTTCCGGGCCGGCACCAGATCCCCGGGCTGGGGGTGGGCTTTGTGCCGGAAAATTACAACCCCTATGTGGTGGACCGGGTGATGGCGGTGACCAGCGCCGACGCCGCCCGGGCCGCCCGCCAGGTGCTGGGCACCGACGGGGTTCCCGCCTCGCCCAGCGCCGGGGCCACCCTCTGTGCCGCTCGCCGGCTGATGGAAGAGGGCCGGGCCGGCAAGGTGCTGTGCATTTTCTGCGGCCGCGCCCTCTGGGAATGAGGGCTTTGCAGGGGCCGCCGCAAGGTATTTTGGGGATTTTTCGGGATTTGGCTTGACAAATCGTCCAGGACAGTGTAAAATAGCAAAGCAGCGTGTCCGAATGACCGATTCTGATGAGCGCCCGTAGCTCAGGTGGATAGAGCAACTGCCTTCTAAGCAGTGGGCCAGGGGTTCGAGTCCCTTCGGGCGCACCATGTATGGTGGATATGGCGCAGTTGGTTAGCGCGCCAGATTGTGGCTCTGGAGGCCGAGGGTTCGAATCCCTCTATCCACCCCATTTTTAGGAAAGCGAATTCGTTACGTTGGTTTCGAGTTCGCTTTTTTCCTTATTGGGCTGTCGCCAAGCGGTAAGGCAGGGGACTTTGACTCCCCCATCGTTGGTTCAACTCCAGCCAGCCCAGCCAAAAAAGCCCGGCTTTTCAGCCGGGCTTTTTTTCGTATAAACGTGTTTTGTTTTACACAAATACCAGCTGCACCAGCAGCATATAGCACACGGTGCCCCCCGCGATGGAGAGCAGCATCTGTTTTTTCCAGCAGTGGAGGGCCACCACCACCCCGATGGAGAGGGCCTCGGGCAGGCCGTGGCTGCCCTGCCAGAGCTCCACATTCCGCAGGCAGTAGACCACCAGCAGCCCGAACACCGCCCCCGGCAGCACCCGGCCCAGGTATTGGATGAATTTTGGGGTGGGCCGGTCCGCCGGGAAGACCAAAAAGGGCAAAAAGCGGGTGCACATGGTACCCAGCACCACCGCGGCGATGGTGAGGATCTGCTGGGCCAGAGTCATTTGGGTCATGTTCTGTCCTCCTTTTGCTCCAGCCGGGGCCGGGCCGCCGCCAGCAGGGCCAAGATGCCCGCCATGGCGGGGAGGATGAAGCCGTCCGCCCCGAAGGCCGCCAGGCAGACCAGGGAGACCCCCAGCCCCACCAGGGCCCCCGCGTGGGAACCGTCCTTCCACCACTGTTCCAGAAAGATCACCACAAACATGGCGGTCATCACAAAATCCAGCCCCTTGGTGTCAAAGCGGAGCAGAGAGCCGAACAGGCCTCCCAGGGTGGAGCCGAAAAACCAGTAAAAGTGGTTGAGCAGGGTGACAAAGAACATGAACCATCCCCGGTCCACCCCGGGGGGCACCTGGGCGGTGCAGTTGATGGAAAAGCTCTCGTCGCACATGCCGAAGATGAGATAGAACTTCTTCCAGCCGGTGCCCTTGTACTTGTCCAGCATGGCCAGCCCGTAAAACAGGTGTCGGGCATTGATCATCAGGGTCATGGCAAAGGCCTGGAGGGGGTCAAAGGCGCCCATCAGCAGGTTCACCGTCACAAATTCCATGCTGCCGGCAAAGATGGTCAGGCTCATGCACATGGGGTACCAGAAGCTGAAGCCGGCAGCCCGCATGTAGATACCGTAGGTGAGCCCCAGAAACCAGAACCCGGCAAAGATGGGCAGGGTGTAGGGCAGTGCCGCCCGGAAAGCGGCCAGGCGTCGGCCCCGGGCGGCCGGGGCGGCGGGATGGTGCATGGGTTTTCCTCCTTTTGCGCAAAAAGCAGCGGCACGACCCGGAACAGTCATGCCGCCGGCAGGGCAGAGCGCCCTCAGTACTGGTTCAGCGCCTCGATCACCCGGTCGATCTCCTGCCGGGTCATGCCCACATACATGGGCAGGCTCAGCTCGGTGGCCGCGATGCGGGTGGACACCGGCAGCCGGGGCAGATGCTGGTCGGCATAGGCCGGCTGGTCGGCGATGGCGATGGGGTAATGGCTCACCGTCAGGATTCCCCGCTCCTCCAGGTAGTCGTGGAGCTGATCCCGGGTATCGCAGCGGATGGAGAAGATGTGCCAGATGTGGTTGCGGTCGGGGCCCACCTGGGGCAGGGTGATCTTGGGGTTATGGATCCCCTCCAGGTACAGCCGGGCCAGCCGGTCCCGCTCGGCATTGTATTCGTCCAGGTGGCGCAGCTTGATGCGCAGAAAACCCGCCTGGATCTCATCCAGCCGGCTGTTCATGCCGGCATAGATGTGGTGATACTTGCGGTCAGAACCGTAGTTGCCCAGCTGGCGTATTTTCTCGGCCAGGGCCGGGTCGTCGGTGATGACGGCGCCCGCATCCCCCAGCGCCCCCAGGTTCTTGCCCGGGTAGAAGGAAAAGCAGCCCGCCTGGCCGAAAGTGCCCACCTTTTTTCCCCGGAAGGTGGCCCCGTGGGCCTGGGCGCAGTCCTCCACCACCAGCAGGTCATGCTTTTGGGCAAAGGCCATCACCTCGTCCATCTGGGCGGCCTGGCCATACAGGTGCACCGGGATGATGGCTTTGGTGCGCTCGGTGAGGGCCTCCTCCAGCCCCCGGCCGCAGAGGTTGCCGGTGAGAGGGTCCGGGTCGGCCAGGGCCACCTTTGCCCCCGCATAGCTCACCGCCAGGGCCGTGGCAATGAAGGTATTGCCGGGCACGATCACCTCGTCCCCCTCACCGATGCCCAGCCCCTTGAGGGCCAGGGTCAGGGCGTCCAGCCCGCTGGCCACTCCCACCGCGTATCTGGCGCCGCAGTAGGCGGCAAACTCTTCCTCAAAGGCCTGGCACTCCTGCCCCTGGATGAACCAGCCCTTGTCGTACATCCGGGCAAAGGCCTCCAGCATCTCCTGGCGCAGAGGGCCATGCATCCCCTCAAAACTGGCAAACGGTATCTTGTTCATGGGTTTTCCCTCATTTTGAAAAATATTCCCGGGCTTCCTTTTCATAGGGGCCGTACTCCCGCAGGTAGTCCCCTTCGTTGTAGTATTTGCTGGCCAGCACCAGAAGGGTGGAATTGGGCGAAAAATCGAACATCTCCCGCCAGATCATGGGGCCGATGTACAGCCCCTTGGCAGGGCTGTCCAGGGTGATGACCTCCTCCTCAAAGGGGGTTTTCACCAAGATCTTGATGGAACCTCCCAGGGCGATGAGCACCTGCTCCAGATCCCGGTGGGAGTGATAGCCCCGCCGGGCCCCCGGCTGCATCCCCGAGATGGTATAGACCCGCTTGATGGCAAAGGGGATATCCCTTGTGCCCTCAATGGGCACCAGTCCCCCGTAAAATTCGGCGTCGTCCGGGTCCTGAATATAGCGAAAATCTATGAGTCTGACGTTTTTCATAACAATTCCCCTGGTCTTCACCCCAGCGCCCGGGCTGCCTTTGCCAGCGCCACTTCCACCACTTTGTCCATGTCGTAGTACTTGTACTCGCCCAGCCGGCCCCCGAAGATGGTCTTTTCCTCCCGGTCGGCCAGGGCCTTGTAGCGGGCGTAGAGCTTCCCGTTCTTCTCGTCGTTCACCGGGTAGTAGGGCTCCTCCCCCGGCTTCCACTCCGCCGAGTACTCCCGGCTGATCACCGTCTTGGGCTGGGTGCCGAACTCAAAGTGCTTGTGCTCGATGATCCGGGTGTAGGGGGTCTCGGCGTCGGTGTAGTTCACCACCGCGTTCCCCTGGTAGTTGGGCATGTCCAGTACCTCGGTCTCAAACCGTACGCTCCGATATTCCAGCGGGCCGTAGCAGCTGCCGAAATAGGCGTCGATGGGCCCGGTGTACACCACCCGCTCCGCCTGGGCGTCCCACCCGGCCTTGTCGGCCAGGTAGTCCTGCCCCAGGCGCACCTCGATGCCCTCCAGCATCCGCTGGACCATGGCGGTGTATCCGCCCACCGGGATGCCCTGGTACAGGGCGTTGAAATAGTTGTTGTCGTAGATGAACCGCACCGGCAGCCGCTTGATGATAAAGGCCGGCAGCTGGTTGCAGGGGCGGCCCCACTGCTTTTCGGTGTAGCCCTTCACCAGCTTCTCATAGATGTCGGTGCCCACCAGGCTGATGGCCTGTTCTTCCAGGTTTTTGGGCTCGGTGATCCCCGCCGCCGCCCGCTGCTCCTGGATCTTGGCCTGGGCCTGGGCCGGGGTGATGACGCCCCAGAGCTTATTGAAGGTGTTCATGTTGAAGGGCATGTTGTAGATCTCGCCCTTGTAGTTGGCCACCGGGCTGTTGGTGTATCGGTTGAACTCGGCAAACTGACCCAGGTATTCCCATACCTGCCGGTTGTTGGTGTGGAAGATGTGGGCCCCGTACCGATGCACCTGGATGCCCTCCACCTCCTGGGTGTAAATGTTGCCCGCAATGTGGTCCCGCTTGTCGATCACCAGGCATTTCTTGCCCGCCCTGGCGGCCTCCCGGGCAAACACCGCCCCGTACAGCCCTGCGCCCACGATCAGATAATCGTACATGTCCCTTTCTCCTTTAGCCGGCCATTTTACATTTGTTTTATTATACCCCCGGCCGCCCTCTCCCGTCAATCGCGGCGCTGCGCAAAAAAGCGGCGCCCCCAAAGGGGCGCCGCCGGGCACAGAGAGAAAATTTCAGGATGCCTCGCCGGTTTTCTCCACGCTGTCGGGGGAATCCACAAAGCAGGAGAGCACCGAGGCCTTGGTGACCAGCCCCACGAAGGTTCCGTTTTCGTCGATGACGCTGATGGGGAACCGGGTCTCGGCGGCCAGAGGCAGGATGTCGCTGACCAGGGCGTCGGGGGTGGTGGTGGGCAGGCCGGTGAGCATCTTGTCGGCGATGGAGGCCTGCTCCCGGATACCGGCGATGGCGCCGTCCACCGTGAGCAGCCCGGCCAGGGTCATCTTGGGGCCCAGCACAAAGGCCGAGGACACGCCTGCCCGGCGCATCTCCTGGATGGCGTGCTGGGGACCCTCGCCCAGGTGGACCACACAGTCCGGGGTGACCATGATGTTCTGGGCCCGCATGACCTTGGAGCGGTCGGCGCTGCCGATGAACTGGCGCACATAGTCGTTGGCGGGGTGGGCGCTCATCTGCTCGGGGGTATCGATCTGGATGAGCCGGCCGTCCTGCATGATGGCCACCCGGTCGCCCAGCTTGAAGGCCTCGTCCATATCATGGGTGATAAAGACGATGGTCTTGTTCAGCTGGCTCTGGATGCGCATCAGTTCAAACTGCATATCCGAGCGCACCAAGGGGTCCAGGGCCGAGAAGGCCTCGTCCATCAACAGGATCTCCGGGTCGTTGGTGAGGGCCCGGGCCAGGCCCACCCGCTGGCGCATGCCGCCGGACAGGCTGGTGACCGGCTGGCGCTCCCAGCCTTTGAGGCCCACCATCTCGATCATCTCCATGGCCTTCTTTTCCCGCTCGATGGTGGGCACGCCCCGGATCTCCAGCCCGAAGGCCACATTGCCCATCACGCTGCGGTGGTTCATCAGCCCGAAGTTCTGGAACACCATGGAGATCTTGCGGCGGCGGTAATCCAGCAGATCTTTTTTGCTCAGCTCGCCGATGTTGCTGTCCTCAAACCAGATGGTGCCGCTGGTGGGGCGGTGCAGCAGGTTCAGGCAGCGCACCAGGGTGGATTTGCCGCTGCCTGACAGGCCGATGATGGCCAGGATCTCTCCCCTTTTCACATCACAGCTCACATCCCACAGGGCGGTGGTGACGCCGGTCTTCTGCTTGACGGTGTCCTTGTCCATGCCCTGGCTCAGCAGCTGCATGGCCTCGCTCTTGTTGGCCCCGTACAATTTGGAAACGTGTTCTATACGAAGGATCGAATCATTTGCCATGGCGCTTCTCCTCACTTCTGTGGGCAATGCCCTGTGTAATGCGGTCCATGATGATGGCCACGATCACCACCGCCGAGCCGGCGATGATGCCCCGGCCGATCTCGATGCGGTTCACCGCGTTCAGCACTTCCATGCCCAGGCCCGAGGCGCCGATCATGGAGCAGGTAACCACCATGGCCATGGCCATCATCAAAGTCTGGTTGACGCCGGTCATGATGGTGGGCAGGGCCTGGGGGATCTGCACTTTCACCAGCAGCTGCCAGCGGGTGACGCCGAAGCTGCGGGCAGCCTCCACCACTTCCCGGTCCACCTGGCGGATGCCGTGGCTGGTGAGCCGGATAACCGGCACAATGGCGTAGATGGTGGTGGCAATGACGGCGGGGGCCTTGCCCAGGCCAAAGAAGAGGATGGCCGGGATCAGGTAGACGAAGACGGGCATGGTCTGCATGGTATCCAGCACCGGCCGCAAAATCCGCTCGGCCTTGGCGCTGGCCGATACCAGCACGCCCAGGGGGAAGCCCAGCACCAGGGAGATGATGACGCTGGCCAGCACGATGGCCAGGGTCTCGTTCATCAGATCCCACAGCCCGAACAGGCCCACCAGGGCCAGCAGAGCCGTGTACAGGATGCCCTTGCGGATGCCGCCGCAGAGTTTCCAGCCGCCCAGGAACACCAGCGCCAGCATCAGCCACCAGGGCATGATGTTGAGCACGGCCTGAATGCCGCCGATCATGGCGGTGAGCCCGCCCTTGATGGCGTCAAAGAAGCCGCTGGTGCGCTCGCTGAAGCCCCGCACCAAGCTGTCGATGGCCTCCTGGTCCACATCCAGCACCAGGGGGAAATCGGTGAACCAATTGCTGCCGGCCGCAGCGCCGCTGGAGGTGAGGGAGGCCTTCACCAGCTCGGCCTTATCCTCGGGCAGCCACTCGTCCAGCAATTCGGGGTGCTGGCCCAAAAACCAGCGGGCGGTGTCGGTATAGCTGACCCCCTCGTTGTCCTGCATGTAGGCCAGCGCCTCATTGGTGAGGGCGCTGGAGCTGTGGAAGTTGGACAAGAATTCGCAGAAATCCGCGTTTTCGGGGTTGTTGTAGAAATCATTGCTGACGGTGATGGTCACCTTCACCGAGGGGAAGGCGGTCTTGCCGGCCTTGAAGTCCTCCACGTTCACATAGGGCTCATCCTCCAGCAGCACCATATCGTACTTGCCCAGCAGCCAGGTGGGGTCCCAGTAATAGGCCACGATGGGCTGACCCTTCTCATAGGCCGAGGAGATCACGCCGGAAAGGGAGGCGTCCGAGCCGGACTGGAAGTAGTTGTACAGGCTGTCCAGCCCGTAGAGCTCGTACTTTTTGTAGAGCACGTCGTTGGCCTCCCAGCCGGGGATGGCGCCGTAGATGCGGCCTCGGCTGGGGTCCTCCTCATCCACAAAGAGGTCGGCGTAATTCAGCAGATCCTTGACGGTTTTCAGGTCCGGGGCCATGGGCTCGATCCCCCGCTCGGCGTCGCCCTCGATGACGTACCGGGGCACATACAGGCCCTGGATGTTGTCATCAAAGTTGGTGCCCAGCAGCTGATAGGCGCCCGAGGCAATGTCGTCCGCATAGGTGGCGATATTGTCGCTCCAGGTCTCCATGTTCACGTCGATCTCGTTTTTCTTCACGCCCTCAACGGTCACGGATGTACTGCCGGTGGTCTCGCTCCAGGTATAGCCGTAGGCCTCCTGGGCGATCAGCCCCGCCACTGCGTTGTGGAATCGGTTGGAATCCCACCCGGCGTCGGCAAACACGATGTTCCCTCTCTGTTCCACCGCTGCCTGCCCGCAGCCGGTGAGACCGGCCATCAAAGCGGCCATCAGGGCAGCCGCCAGAGGCAGGACCCTCCTTGTCTTTCTGTTTCGCATGCGCAGCTCCTTTCTTTTGCTTGGGCGGATGCGGCCTTTCCCCTTCCCATGCGAGCCGCCCGCCCTCCGGGCAAATGTCCTCTGTCTGCATGGTCTTAACAGTATTATAACAGCAAACGCCATAAAAAAGTGTACAAAATTTAAATTTTCTTGTTTATTTTTCTATGTTTTTCAGGCCGCAGCCCGGCAAATTTGGCATATTGTTTGCTAATAGGCGTATTGCGGTTCTTTTTTTGGCTGCGCAAACCTCTCCCCAAAAGCATAAAAAAGAGGCCGCCGGCCCCCAAAAAAGGGGTCGGCGGCCTCTCAAAGCCGTGTTCAAAAGGGATTTTCGGAGCAAAAAACTCAGCCCTGAGCCTGGGCGGCAGCCACGGCGCAGGCCACGGTGGCGCCCACCATGGGGTTGTTGCCCATGCCGATCAGGCCCATCATCTCCACATGGGCGGGCACCGAGGAGGAGCCGGCGAACTGAGCGTCGCTGTGCATCCGGCCCATGGAGTCGGTGAGGCCGTAGCTGGCGGGGCCGGCGGCCACGTTGTCGGGGTGCAGGGTGCGGCCGGTGCCGCCGCCGGAAGCCACCGAGAAGTACTTCTTGCCGTTTTCAATGGCCCACTTCTTGTAGGTACCGGCCACCAGATGCTGGAACCGGGTGGGGTTGGTGGAGTTGCCGGTGATGGAGCACTGCACGTCCTCCAGCTTCATGATGGCCACGCCCTCCAGCACGTCGTTGGCGCCGTAGCACTTGACGGCGGCCCGCTCGCCCTGGCTGAAGGCCTTGGTCTCCACCACCTTGAGCTCGCCGGTGGCGAAGTCGTAGTCGGTCTTCACATAGGTGAAGCCGTTGATGCGGCTGATGATATAGGCGGCGTCCTTGCCCAGGCCGTTCAGGATGACCCGCAGAGGAGTCTTGCGCACCTTGTTGGCGGTGCGGGCAATGCCGATGGCGCCCTCGGCGGCCGCGAAGGACTCATGGCCGGCCAAAAAGCAGAAGCAAGTGGTGTCCTCGCTGAGCAGCATGGCGCCCAGGTTGCCGTGGCCCAGGCCCACCTTCCGCTGCTCGGCCACGCTGCCGGGGATGGTGAAGGCCTCCAGGCCCTCGCCGATGGCGGCGGCGCACTCGGAAGCAGACTTGAGGCCCCGCTTCACCGCGATGGCGGTGCCCAGGGTGTAGGCCCAGACGGCGTTGTCAAAGCAGATGGGCTGCACGCCCCGCACGATCTTGTCGCAGTCAATGCCCTTTGCGAGGAGCATCTCGTTGGCGGCATCCAGGGATTCCAGGCCGTTGGCCTTGAGGCACGCCTCGATCTTGGGCATGCGGCGTTCCATCGATTCAAATTTTGCCATTGCAGTCTCCTCCTCTCTTATTCCTCACGGGGGTCGATGTATTTGACGGCGCCCTGCTCGGCAGAGAACCGGCCATACGTGCCCACGTTCTTTTCATAAGCTTCCTTGGGATCCTTGCCGTGGCGGATATCCTCCATCATCTTGCCCAGACGGACAAACTGATAGCCGATGACCTCATCGTTGGCGTCCAGGGCCAGCTTCTGGATATAGCCCTCGGTGAGCTCCAGATAGCGCACGCCCTTGGCCCGGGTGGAGAAGATGGTGCCGGTCATGCTGCGCAGGCCCTTGCCCAGATCTTCCAGTCCGGCGCCGATGGGCAGGCCGTCCTCGCTGAAGGCGGTCTGGCTGCGGCCGTAGACGATCTGGAGGAACAGCTCCCGCATGGCCACGTTGATGGCGTCACACACCAAGTCGGTGTTCAGGGCCTCCAGAATGGTCTTGCCGGGCAGGATCTCGCCGGCCATGGCGGCGGAATGGGTCATGCCGGAGCAGCCGATGGTCTCCACCAGGGCCTCCTCAATAACGCCGTTCTTCACGTTCAGGCTCAGCTTGCAGGTGCCCTGCTGGGGCGCGCACCAGCCCACGCCGTGGGTATAGCCGCTGATGTCCTTGATCTCGTAGGCCTTGACCCAGGCGCCCTCCTCCGGGATGGGGGCGGGACCATGGCGGGGGCCTTTGGTGATCGGGCACATCTGTTCTACTTCATGAGAATAAGTCATAACAGTACACTCCCTTACTTTCAAGATTCCCAAAAAACAGGTTCCTCAGAGTTTGTTTATTTCCTAACCAAGTTTTATTATAGAAAACCGCCCCCGCTTTTGCAAGAATTTTGGTCCGCCCACCCCCAAAATTCTACCGATTCGTGCGCAGGCGGGCTCCCGCCTGCCCTTTTTTGGGGTCTTTCCACCAGAAAATGTTCGGCCCAGGGGCAATCTTTTTCAGATATTAAAATTGGAGGAGGTCTGCGCCGGCCCTCACGCAGCTTTGCCTCCGGCCCCTTTGGAGGGTTTTGGGGGCATGCGGATGCACCCCACCGCGCAAAAGCCCACCGCCGCGGCCCCCACCGCCAGCCAGTGGCGCCCGGCCTCCAGCCCCAGCCAGGCCGCCGCCAGGGGGAAGAGGATGCTGCCCGCGCTCATGCCCAGGGCCAAAAATCCGTAGTTGACCCCCGCGTGGGCAAAGCCGAACAGGTCGGTGCCGAAGGCCGGCAGCAGCGCCGCCTGGCCGGAATAGCAGAAGGTGAGCAGGGCATAGCAGCCCAGCCAGAGCCAGCTTTGGGCAAAGGCAAAGCCCACCCCCAGCCCGGCCAGGGCCCCCAGCAGGATCAGGTCGGCGGCCTTGCGGCCGATCTTGTCGCTGAGCAGGGGCATGAGCAGCCGGCCCCCGGCGCTGCCCAGGCTGCCCAGCACCACAGCCCACACCGCCGCCGACTCCTCCAGCCCCCGCTCCTGGCCCAGCCGCAGCAGGATGGGGCTGAACAGCAGCACCGAGGGGGCCGCCAGGCAGACGCCGGCGGTGCAGAGCCAGTAGTTGCGGGTGCGCAGCATGGCGGCAGGGGTCAGGTCCCTCTCGCCGGGGGAAGCGGCGGCCTCAGAGCCGGCGCCGGGCGGGTCCCGCAAGAGCAGGCTGGCCGAGCCGCAGACGGCCAGGCTCAGCACCCCCAGCCAGAAAAAGGCCCGGCGGATGCCCGCCCCCCGGCAGACGGTGCGGACAAAAAAGGAGAGGAAGGCCCCCGAAGCCCCCACCGCCGCCCCGATCACCCCGGTGGCCAGCCCCTTGCGGCCCGAAAACCACTTCTGGGCGCAGCTCATCACCGCCGGGTAGAGGAAGGCGGTGCCCAGGCCCACCGGCGCGCCGAAGGCCAGGTAAAACCAGAAGGGGCTGCCTCCCGGCAGCAGCCAGGCCGCCCCCAGCCCCAAGGTGAGCAGGGCCGTGCCCCACAGCCCGGCAAAGCGGGGGCTGGTCTTGTCCTGCAAAAAGCCCCCGATCACGCAGCCCACCCCGAAGGAGGCCACCAGCCAGCTGAGCACCAGGCTGGCCTGGCCCTCCTCAAAGCCGTATTCCTCCATCACCGGGGGCTGAAAAACGCCCCAGGCCGCCGGGATGCCGGTGAGAATCTGAATGGCCGCCCCGCCGGCCAGGATGGCGGGGCCCCTCACCCTGCCCTGTTTTTTTTGCTTCAACAAAATCCCTCCCGCTCGCTGTATACCTCCCAGTATGGGCCGACGGCGGCCTTTGAAAACAGAGCGCCGCCCGGAATTCCGGGCGGCGGGGCGGCATTTGCTTTTTTGCATTTGCAACCCGCCCGACCGCTGGGCCCAGCCCGCCGCGGCCGGACAAACTGCCCGCCCTTTTGCGGAAATTGGAGAATTTGGCCCTCCCGCCTTGACAAACAAACCCTTCTTTGTTTATGATGTTCCTATCCAAAAATAGATAAGCAGTCCGAGTGCCGCCAATACCGTGCAGGGTTGGCGGAGAATAGTGAATCCGGTGAGAACCCGGAACGGTACCGCCACTGTATGCGCGGAGGCGCCGCACAGGACGAAAGTCCGTCATTGGGAGTGATCCCGAGAAGGCCGTGCGGAGGGCTGAGGAGGCGCAAGTCAGGAGACCTGCTCGGATGTGTAGAGCTCTGTTTTCTCTCGAGTGATGGAGGAATGGGCTATTTTGTTGCGAAAAAACGGCAGCGGCAGTCACAGGGGCTGCCGCTTTCTTTTTTGGCGCCCAAATTTCGTTTTTCTCCATCCCTGCATTGTTTTTTGCGGCATAGCCCGCAAAGAAGATACAAACCATGGAGGAAACCACATGAACAAGACCAAGAAACTGGCCCTGCTGCTGTCGGCGCTCTGCCTGGCGGCTTGCGCCTCTGCCTGCGATGCCCGGCAAACCACCCCCGGCCAAGAGGCCTCCTCTTCGGCCGTCGCCGCCTCGGAAGCCGTCTCGGCAGACCAGGCCGCCGCCGATGAGGTGGCCGCCCTCATCGACGCCATCTATGTGCAACAGCGCACCCCGGACACCGACGCCCAGTGCCAGGCGGCAAAGTCCGGCTGGGACGCCCTGACCGACGCCCAGAAGGAGCTGGTGGCCGGGGAATTTGCAAGCCCGGACTACTTCGGGCTGGACACCGGCGACGCCTCCCGGGACGACCCCCGCAACAGCGACGGCATCGGCCAAAAGGAGCTGCTGGTGATCAGCTTCGGCACATCCTACAACGACGCCCGCGCCCAGGACATCCGGGGCATTGAGGACGCCCTCCAGGCGGCTTACCCGGACTGGTCGGTGCGCAGGGCCTTCACCTCCCAGATCATCCTGAACCATGTGCAGGCCCGGGACGGGGAAAAGATGGACAACGTGGCCCAGGCCCTGGACCGGGCCGTGGCCAACGGGGTCCAGGAGCTGGTCATCCAGCCCACCCACCTGATGTACGGAGCCGAGTACGACGAGATGGCCCAGACGGTGGAGGAGTACCGGGACAAATTCGCCTCGGTGCGGATCGCCGCGCCCCTTTTGGGGGATGTGGGCTCGGACGCCGCTGTCATCAACGAGGACAAACAGATCGTGGCCCAGGCCGTGACTGACGAGGCTCTCCGGCAAGCGGGCTTTGATTCCCTGGACCAGGCCCGGGCCGAGGGCATCGCCTTTGTATTCCTGGGGCACGGCACCTCCCACACCGCCAAGGTGTCCTACAGCCAGATGCAGGCCCAGATGGAGGCGCTGGGCTATGACAACGTGTACATCGGAACCGTAGAGGGCAAACCTGAGGAGACCGCCTGCCAGGCCGTGCTCGGCCGGGTACAGGAGGCGGGCTACAAAAAGGTCATCCTTCGCCCCCTGATGGTGGTGGCGGGAGACCACGCCTACAACGACATGGCCGGCGGGGAGGAAGACTCCTGGAAGAGCCAGTTTGAGGCCAGCGGCGCTTTTGAGAGCGTGGAGGCCCAGATGGCGGGGCTGGGGCAGATCCCGGCCATCCAGCAGCTGTACATCGCCCACACCGGCGCCGCCCTCGCCAGCGAATGACGGGATGCGGACACACCCTTGCTATACTATAAATAAAGATAAAGGAACAGGAAAACACCTATGAAAAAAAGAATGATCTCTCTGTGCATGGCGGCTCTCTTCACCTTCCTGGCAGCCGGCTGCGGCAGCCAGGCCGCCTCTTCCCACCAGCCGGCCTCCTCTTCCCTTTCGGCCTCTTCGGCCCCGGCTGCCTCCTCGGCTCCGGCTTCCTCCCAGAGCGCACCGGCCGCCCTGGAGGACGGGTTCTACACCGCCGATTTTGAGACCGACAGCAGCATGTTCCATGTGAGCGAGGCCTGCGACGGCAAGGGCACCCTGACGGTGAAGGACGGCCAGATGACCATCCACATCTCCCTCACCTCCCAGAACATCCTGAACCTCTACCCCGGCACCGCCGAGGACGCCCAGAAAGAGGGGGCCGAGATCCTGGAACCCACCCTGGATATTGTGACCTACGAGGGCGGGCTCAGCGAAGAGGTGAACGGCTTTGATGTGCCGGTGCCGGCCCTGGACGAGAATTTCCCGCTGGCGCTGGTGGGCACCAAGGGCAAGTGGTACGACCACCAGGTGATGGTGTCCAACCCGGAAAAAATCTCCTGAACCGCGGCCTGTCCCTGCCCTGCCGGCAGGGACAGGTTTTCTCAATTTTCAAAGAAAGAAGGAATGGATATGGGGCAGACAAGGTTCTTTGGCCGGATCAGAAAGTTTTGTGCGGGGATGCTCCTGGCGGTATGCCTCGCCCGGCTCGCCGCCCTCCCCGCCCTGGCCGCGGGGGGCGGGGCACAGGCGGACCTGCCGGACGGCAGCTACACCGTAGAGGTGGTGCTGGAGGGGGGCAGCGGCCGGGCGTCGGTCCTCTCCCCTGCCCTGCTGACGGTCCGGGAGGGGAAGGCCTACGCCCAGATTGAGTGGAACAGCTCCAACTATGACTACATGAAGGTGGGGGAGGAACGGTTCAAGCCTCTGCCCGAAAAGGAAAATTCCACCTTTGAGATCCCGGTGGCGGCTTTTGATACCCCCCTGACCGTGATTGGTGATACAATAGCCATGAGCACCCCCCACGAGGTGGAATACACCCTCACCTTTGTGTCGGACTCCATCGCCCAAGAGGGCGGCTCCTCCCGCAAGGTGGCCTTTATCGGCCTGGCGGCGGCGGTGCTGCTCTTTCTGTTCCTGTACACCCTCAAGAAAAGGAGCCGGACCCCATGAAAAAATCTCTGGCCGCAATTCTGCTCTCCTTTGTCCTCCTGCTGGGGGCGGCCGGCTGCGGCGGTGCCGCCCAAAGCAGCGGGCTGGAAGATCGGGACACCCGCATCAGCCCGGACCTGACCTTTACCCAGAGCATGCCCCTGGACTATGCCCAGGGGTTTGCGGTGGACTATTACCAGGAGGGATATGCCCTCATCACCATATCCGACGGCGACCGCTATCTGGTGATCCCCCAGGGCCAGCCGAATCCCTCGGGCCTGGCGGAAGATATCGTGCTGCTGCACCAGCCCCTCCAAAATCTCTATCTGGCCGCGTCGGCAGCCATGGACATGTTTGTCTCGATGGACGCGCTGGACGCTATCCGTTTCAGCGCCTTGCAGGCCGATGGGTGGTACATCCAGCCGGCCCGCGCCGCCATGGAGGAGGGCAAGATCCTGTACGCAGGCAAGTATTCGGCGCCGGATTACGAGCGCATTCTGGAGGAGGGCTGCGGCCTTGCCATCGAGAACACCATGATCTCCCACACCCCCGAGGTGCGGGAGCAGCTGGAAAAGCTGGGCATCCCGGTGCTGGTGGATTATTCCAGCTATGAATCCCATCCCCTGGGCAGGACCGAGTGGGTGAAGCTGTACGGGGTGCTGCTGGGCAAATCCCGGGAGGCCGAGGCCGCCTTTGAAGCGGAAAAACAGGCCTTTGAGGCCATTGGCAGCGCCGAGCCCACCGGGAAGACGGTGGCCTTTTTCTACATCACCAGCGGCGGCGAGGCCAACGTGCGCCGCCCCTCCGACTATCTGCCCAAAATGATCGAAATGGCCGGCGGCAGCTATTTTCTTGCCCCGGACGGGGAGGATGAGAGCAAATCCTCCACCATGAGCATGGAGATGGAGGCCTTTTACGCCGCCGCCAAGGACTGCGACTACATCATCTACAACAGCACCGTGGACGGGGAGCTCCGCACCCGGCAGGAGCTGCTGGCCAAGAGCCCCCTGCTGGAGAATTTCAAGGCGGTGCAAAGCGGCAACGTCTACTGCACCACCCAGAACCTCTATCAATCCACCATGGAGCTGGGCACCCTCATTGCGGATATCCACGGCATGCTGCTGGGGGAGGACCAGGCCCTGAATTATCTCTACCGGCTGGAGTGAGGGGACGAGATGGGTATAAAACGATGCCTTGCCGCCTTTGCAGTACTGCTGGCGCTGCTGGTGATTTTTTTGGGGATGAACCTGTGCATCGGCAGCGTGAACATCCCTCTTTCTGAATTTTACAGGCTGGCCAACGGCCTGCCCGCAGACGAGACCTTTGGGGAGATCATCACCCAGATCCGCGCTCCCCGGGCCCTGGCAGCCATCTTTTTAGGGGGCGCGCTGGCCCTGTCCGGGTATCTGCTGCAAACCTTCTTCCGCAATCCCATCGCCACCCCCTTCACCCTGGGGGTTTCCTCGGGGGCCAAGCTGATCGTGGCGCTGTTGATGGTGGCCTCCCTGCAATATTCGGCCCGGATGAATTCCTGGGCCATGATCCTGGCCGCCTTTGCCGGCTCCATGCTGTGCATGGGCTTTGTCATCCTGATGTCCCGGGCCATCCGCCAGATGGCCATGCTGATCGTCAGCGGCGTCATGATCGGGTATATCTGCTCGGCCGGCACCGATTTTGTGGTCACCTTTGCGGACGACGCCGATATTGTCAACCTGCACAACTGGTCCCAGGGGAGCTTTTCGGGCCTCACCTGGGAGAATGTCCGGGTCATGGCCATCGTGGTGAGCCTGGCTGCGGTCTGGGTCTTTTTCCTCTCCAAGCCCCTCAGCGCCTACCAGATGGGGGAGGCCTATGCCCAGAACATGGGGCTCAATGTGCCCCGGTTCCGGGTCCTGGTGGTGGTTTTATCCAGCATCCTGTCCGCCTGCGTCACCGCCTTTGCCGGCCCGGTATCCTTTGTGGGCATCGCGGTGCCCCACCTGGTCAAGGGCCTGTGCGGAACTGCCCGTCCCCTCTTCATGATTCCCGCCTGTTTTCTGGGGGGCGCCTCCTTCTGTCTGTTCTGCGATTTGCTGGCGCGGACCCTCTTTGCCCCCACCGAGCTCTCCATCAGCACGGTGACGGCCATTCTGGGTTCTCCTGTAGTCATCTACATCCTGCTGCGCCGAAAAAGAGAGAGGGAGGGGTAAGGGAACATGGATCAGAGTTGCCTGTACACCCAAAAGCTCACGGTGGGCTATGAGGGGGTCCCCCTCATCCGGGATATTGAGATCCAGATCAACCGGGGAGAGATCGTCACCCTCATCGGCCCCAACGGCGCGGGCAAAACCACCATCCTGCGCAGCATCATCCAGCAGCTGCCCCCCCTGTGCGGCGTGGTCTGGCTGGACGGGCGGCAGCTGGGGCAGATGAGCGGCCGGGACCGGGCCCGGAGCCTGTCGGTGGTGCTCACCGGGCGGTTGCACCCGGAGATGATGAGCTGCCAGGACGTGGTGGCCACCGGCCGTTACCCTTATACGGGGGCTTTCGGCATCCTCTCCCCCGGGGATTGGGAGATCGTGCGCCATTCCATGGAGCTGGTGCACATTTCCCAGCTGCGGGACCGGGACTTCAACAAGATCAGCGACGGCCAGAAACAGCGGGTGCTGCTGGCTCGGGCCCTGTGCCAGCAGCCGGACGTGATCGTGCTGGACGAGCCCACCTCTTTTCTGGACATCCGCTACAAGCTGGAATTCCTGACCATTTTGCAGCAGATGTCCCGCAGCCAGAATCTGACGGTGCTCATGTCCCTCCACGAGCTGGACCTGGCCGGGCGGATCTCCGACAAGATCGCCTGTGTGCAGGGGGATCACATCGACCGCTTCGGCACCCCCGAGGAGATTTTCACCGAGGGGTACATCCCCCGGCTGTATCAGATGACCACCGGCTCCTACGATGAGCGGACCGGCAACCTGGAACTGGAACCCTCCCGGCAGCCGCCGGAGGTTTTTGTGATTGCCGGCAACGGCACCGGCACCGGCCTGTTCCGCAGATTGCAGCGGGAGGGCAGATCCTTTGCGGCCGGCATCCTGTGGGAAAACGACCTGGATTACCCCTCGGCCAGGGCGCTGGCCGCCCGGGTGCTCAGCGTGCCCGCCTTCCAGCCCATCCCCCGGGCCGAGATCGACCGGGCCAAGGCCCAGATCGACCAATGCGGCACTGTGCTGTGCACCCTGCCCCCCGAATTTCTGGGGGGATTTGCCGAGAGCCTCAAAGAGCTGCGGGATTACGCCGCCGCCCGGGGCAAGCTGGCCTCTTTGTGAGGAGAGCCTGCCCCTTCTGAATAAAGCGCACCGGGCCTGCCCAAAAGGGCAGGCCCGGTGCGCTTTATTTTTCCAATTCCAGCAAAAAGCAGAGGGTGGTTTCCGGCGCCGGCTGGCCGGGCTGAGGACAGAGGGCGGGAGGGTCCGGGTCAGGCCGGGCCCCCAGGCTCTCAAAAAGGCGCAGGCTGGGTTCGTTGCCCGGCCGGATGCGCACCCGCAGCCGGCAAAGGCCGGTCCTGCCCCGGTACCAGCGCCCAAAGGCCCGGATAGCCTCGGCGGCAAGGCCCTGCCCCCGGAACGGGGCGGCCAGGGCGATGCCCAGCTCGGGCAGGTCGCGGGTTTTCTGGGCGCAGAGCCGGCCGCAGAATTCCCCGCTTTTCAGCCGCAGCACTCCGTTCAGGTTTTCGGGGGCGCTGATCTCCCGCCAGGCGGCGGCCCGGGCCGCCCGGGTGAGGGTCTCGCTGCCCAGCAGCGCAAAGATGGTGCCCTCCAGAGCCAGGTCCACGCAGGGCTCCCGGTCCTCCTCGGTGAGGGGAGTGATCACCAGCCGGCCCGTCTCGATGCGAAACTCCTCCATCCTTTTCGCCCCCTTTTCTGGCAGTATACCACGGCGGCGCCCGCCGGGTACAGCCCCTACAGACGCACTTTTCCCGCCAGGACCCCGAAAGCCAGGGCCAGGGGCAGCAAAGAGAGCAGGCACTGGGCCGCCAGCAGGGCCGGGTCCTGCCAGGCCCCGGTGGAGAGCCAGACCGAAAGGGGGTAAAGGCTCTCTGTGCGCACAAAGGCCATGGGCTGTTCCAGCTGGTTCCAGCTGTCGGCCAGGGAGAGGAGGAAAAAGGCCGCCAGTTCCCGCCGGCAAAGGGGCAGGGCCACCCGGCCCAGCACCCCGAAAAGTCCGGCCCCCGCGTCCCGGGCAGTCTCCACCAATTCCCGGGGCAGGGCGGAAAAGCCCCGCCAGAGCAGCAGGGTGCCCAGGGGCGAAAAGGCCCCCGGCAGGATCAAGGCCCAGAGGCTGTCCAAAAGGCCCAGCTTCTGGAGCAGGAGATACTGGGGCAGCACCATGGCCTGGGCCGGCACCAGTACCAGCAGGGCGCAGCAGACCAGCAGGGCCCGCCGCCCCGGGAACCGATACCGGGCCAGCCCCCAGGCTCCCGGGATGCCGGTGAGCAGCTGCCCCGCCAGGCTGCCCAGGCAGACCAGGGCGCTATTGCCCCAGGCCCGGGCAAAGGCCCCGGGCTGGGCCAGCAGTTCTCCCCAGCCCCCCGCCGAGAGCAAGGCCAGCCGGGCCAGAGGCCAGAGAAAGATCCCTGCCGCGGCCATGGCCCCCAGCTTTCCCCAGCCGCCGGGCCGGGCTGCCTTGCCCCGGCTCATGGCTGCCTGCCGCCCAGCGAGCGGCGCAGAGCTCCCAGCGCCCCCAGCCCGATGCCCACTGTCACCAGGATCAGAAGCACCGAGGCCGCCGCCAGCCTTGGGTAGTTCATGTTGGCAAAGTTGTTGTAGAGGAAGTGCTGCACCCCGTAGAGGGCGTTGTCCGGGTGGGCGCCCCCCAAGAGAAACGCCTCCCGGAAAACCCGGAAACTGCCCAAAAAGGAGACCAGCAGGCAGCCCCAGAAGGCCGGGCGAAGCAGGGGCAGCTCCACCCGCCAAAACCGGGCCAGGGGCCCCGCCCCCAGATCGGCCGCCGTGTCCCTTAGTTCGGTCGGGATGGCCCGCAGCGCCGCCGAGAAGAGCAGGGCGCAGCAGCCCACGTTTTTCCACAGAAAGAGGGCCACCAGCGACCCCACCCCCTGGGCCCCCGCAAAGGCCAGGTTGGGGAACAGCGCCTTGAGGGCCGCCACGGCGCAGGCCGCCGGCACCATGGCGGGGAAAAAGCCGCAGGCCGCCAGATGCCCGCTTCCTTTCTGCCACACCAGGGCGAGGCCCAGCCCCAGCGCCGCCGAGAGGGGCAGGGCCAGGGCCCAGAACAAAAGAGTGTTGCCCGCCGCCAGCAGAAAGGCCCGGTTGGTCAGCAGTTCCCGGTAGTTTTCCAGCCCCGCAAAGCTGCCCCCCATCCCCCGGCCCAGGCTGCGGGCCAGGGCCATGCAGAAGGGCGCCAGGTACAGCGCCCCCACCCCCGCCGCCGCGGGCAGGCAGCAGAGGGCCCCCTCCAGGGCCTGCTTTTTTTGCTGCTTCATGGCCGCCTCCTCACTCGTCCAGATAGAGTTCCAGCCGGGGGGTGAGGGTGTCGATCAGCTCATCCAGGCTCATACGGCCCCCCAGATACTCCCGGTACGCCTCGTTCAGCAGGCTGTCCCCGTCCGGGTTTTTGCCCAGGTCCACCGAGTAGACCCAGAGGGACTGGAGATGCACCCCGTCGATCTGTCCCAGCACCGATTCCAGGCTGCCCAGGGCCTGAAGCCCCAGGTCCTGCCCCAGCCCCTCCAGCCATTCCTCTTTTTCCTCCTGGGTCTTGGCCAGGGGCACCCCGAACAGTTCCTCGTAGGCGGCCTGCTGCTCCTCGGTGGGGTCCAGCCACCAGATCTTTTGACGATGGGCCAGCAGGGCCTCGAGGGCCGGCTCCAGGCTGGAGCGGCGCACCGGCAGGGTGTCCAGGGTGCTGGGATAGGCGCCCATATCCTGCCCCTCATCCAGCAAAAAAGCAATCAGGGCCGCCGCCGCCCGGGGATTTTGAGTGTTGGCGCTGATGGCGCTCCAGCACTGGATCTGGGCGGTGACACCGCCCCGCTCGTTGGGCAGGGGCAGAAAGATCTCCCCGCCTCTCTCCCCCTCCATCACCCGGGCCAGGTCGATGAGGCCCTCAAAGTCATCTATGTAGAGCAGCAATTCCCCTTCGGCAAGCTGGCGGGCCATCTCCTTGCGATAGCCGGTCATCCCCAGCTGCTGCACCTGGGCCACATAGCTGCCCCCGTCGGTGAGGAGGAAGTCCACCCCCTGGGTGATCCGCTTCTGGGCTTCGAGCATCTCCCGGGCCTCCCGGGTGTCCAGGTTCACCTTCCCCTCCTTTTCGTCCAGCATGGGCAGGGCCAGGTTGGAGGTGAGGTCCCCGCAAAAGCAGGCGGGGGCCCCGCTCTCTTTGCTCACCCTCTCCAATTCTGCCAGAAACTCCCCGGTGCTGCCGGCGCTGCCGCTCTCAAATCCAGCCTCTTCCAGGGCAGCCCGGTCGGCCAGGCAGAGCAGCAGATCAAAGGAGAGGGGCAGGATATACTGGCCGCCCTCCCATTGGCCCGCCTCCATCATCCCCGGCCAGAAATCCCCGCCGGCGCAGTCGATCCCGAACTCCCCCAGCAGCTCCCCGCATTCCAGGAAGGCCCCGTTCTGCATGGCCTTTTCCATGTCCGGGAAGAGATTGAAGCTGGTGAACCGGGGCCCGAAGAGAAAGACATCCGGCCCGCCCCCTGCCAGGATCTGGGTGTTCAGGGCCTCGATCTGGGCCTGGCGGGCCTCCCCGTCGCTGACGCCCCCCACCGGGCTCACCAGCTCCAGCTCCACCTGAGGGTAACGGGCGCGGAAGGCGTCCAGGGCCTGACGGATGGGGTAGTTTACCAGGGTGTCGTCGGCAAAGCTCTTTTCCAGGTAGACGGTGAGGGTGCCGCCCAGGGCCTCTTCCTGCCGGGCAGGTTGGGAGGAGGCCGGCGAGGCAGCCGCCCCGCCGCAGCCGGCACCCAAAAGAGCGCAGACTGCAAGGGCCGCCCCCAGCCGGATTTTTTTGGGGTAGGTCATGGTGGTTTCTCCTTTCAGTCGCCGCCCTCCAATTGGGGCAGCTTGTCCGGGTGCCAGAGGGCGGGCGGGTAGAGCTTGCCCTCAATGCGCACCTGATAGCGGCAGAAGGGCCCGGTGGCCAGGCCGGTTTGGCCCACCCGGGCGATGGGCTGGCCCGCCCGCACCCACTGGCCCGGCTCCACCAGCAGCTGAGAACAGTGGCCGTAACTGGTGGAAAGGTCCGGCTCCAGCCCGTGCACCAGCACCAGGGTCAGGCCCTGGTCCCCGGTCTCGCCGGCGGCCAGCACCACCCCGTCGGCCGCCGCGGTGATGAGGGCGCCCGGCTCGGCCACAATGGATAGCCCCGACACCTGGGACCGGGAGCAGTACCGATACTCCTCCACCGGCCATTCCAGCCGCAGCAGCTTTTCCGGCTCTTCCAGGCTGCCGGCGGGCTGGTCCTGCCCCGGCAGGAAGTTTTCGGGCCGGCTTAAGGCGCCCCGCAGCAGCCGGGCCCCCTCTTCAAGCCCGGCCATCTCCTGCCGGCAGAGGGCCTGCACCGGCAGGCAGCCCAGCAGCAGGGCCAGGGCCAGCGCCGAAAACAGCCACCGCCGCCCACGGCCTGCCTTCCCCCGGCGCAGGGCCAGGATGCGGGTCTCCAGCTGGCGGCCCCGGCGGGAAAAGCCGCTGCCCCCCGGCCCCGGGGCCTTTTCCGCATAGGCCAGCAGCAGCCCGGCATATGCCCGCCGCCCCTCCGGGCCCATCTCCCTGCACACGGCCTCATCGCTCTCCACCTCACAGGCCTCGTCCAGCCGGCGGCGCATCACCCAGGCCAGGGGATCAAACCAGTACAAAATCACCGCCAGCCCGCCCAGGGCCTTGAGCCAGAGGTGCCCCCGGCGCAGGTGGGCCGCCTCGTGGCTCAGCACCCAGCCCTGCCGCTGCGCATCCCGGCTTTGCCGGGGCAGATAGAGGGCCGGCCGAAAAAGCCCCGCCACAAAGGGCTGGCCCTCCCCCTCCAGCAGCCAGACCCGACCGGGCCGGCCCAGGGCCATGGCCCATTCCCGGCAAAGGTCCTCGCCGGCAGGGCGGCGGCTGCGCCAAAGCCCTGCGCACAATTTCAGCCAGCCCGCCCCTTTCCAGGCCGCCAGGACCAATACCCCCGCCAGCCAGAACCAGCCGGCCAGCTCCGGCAGCCTCCCCAGGGCCGGGGCCGAGGCAAGCCGGAAGACCGCTTTTGCCGGCTCTTCGCCGGCCAGGGTACCCCCGTTGGCCAGGGCCTGGCCGATCCCGGCCTTCCCGGCCCCGCCCGCCGGCAGGCTCAGGGGCAAAAGCCGCAGGGCCAGCGCCCCGCACCAGACCCAGGGGGGCAGGCAGTTTTCTTTGCGGGCCAGCGCCAGCAGCAAAAGCGCCGCCGGTGCCCCCGCCAGGGCCAGGGGCAGGGCCCAGCCCCAGAACGCCCCGCTCATTGGAAGTCCCCTTCCAGCAATTGGCGCAGCCGGGCTTTTTCCTGCTCCGAGAGAGCTCCCTGACCGCTGAGCCCCGCCACCAGGTCGCTCACCCGGCCACCGTACCACTCCTCCACAAAGGTTCGGGCCTGCCGGCCGGCAAACTCCTGTCGGCTGAGGGCGGGCCGATACAGCCGCCGGCCCCCCTCCTTCTCGCTGAGGAGCACCCCTTTTTCACACAGCCGCTTCAAAAAAGTGGCCACGGTGGGGGCCTTCCACCCCCGCTGCCGGCTTAAGGGCTCCAGGTCGGCGCTGGTGGCCGGGCCCTCCATGCTCCAGATCAGCTGCATGATCTCGTATTCCGCCGTGGACAAGCGCATTTCAGAACGCCTCTTTTCTACAAATCGTCTAATTCAAGGATAAAAGGTTTCACTTTTGCCGTCAAGGGGTTTCTACAATTTGTCAAAATATGGGGCGAAAAATTCCCGGCCCCTCCCTCGGGGCCGGGAAGGCGGAAGATTTAAATTCAAGAAAGGGGCCGCGAGGCCTGCCGGCGGCAATGGCCGCAGCGCCAATGGCGAGGGCAGCCGGCAGCCGAGGGCAGGAGCCGCTCAGCCGATGCCGCCCAGCACCGCGCCCGCAATGAGGGCAATGAGGGCCAGGGGCACATAGACAAACCGCCCCAGCACAAAGAAGCTCTCCCGCACCGGCTTGCGGGCGCCCTGGTTGACGGCCGCCCGGCCTTTTTCCTCCTGGAGCACCCAGAAGAACATGATGCCGGCCAGCATGGCGCCCAGCGGGCAGATGTAGATGGAGACCATGTCCATCCACTGGCTGGTCCAGGGCTGGATGAGCAGGGAGACAAGGCACCCCAGCACCCCGATAAGGGCCACGGCGGGCAGCCGCTTGAAGCCCAGCCGCTCCTGTAAGGCGGCCACGGGGGTCTCGTACAGGTTGATGAGGGAGGTGACCCCCGCAAACAGTACGCAGACAAAGAAGACCAGCCCCACCACCCGGCCGCCGGGCATGGCGTTGAAGACGTTGACCAGGTAGATGAACATGAGGCCGGGGCCGCTGGTGGAGAGATCGCCTCCGCCCGCCGCCATGGCGGGAATGATGACGAAGGCGGCCAGCAGGGCGGCAATGGTGTCGAACACCGCAACATTGCGGGCCGAGACCACCAGGTCCTCGTTTTTGCCCAGGTAGGAGCCGTAGATCACCGAGCCGTTGCCCGCCACCGAGAGAGAGAAGAAGGCCTGCCCGAAGGCAAAGATCCACACTTTCCAGTTGAGCAGGCCGGCGGGGTCCAGCCGGAAGATGTAGGAGTACCCCGCCCCGGAGCCGGGCAGAAAGAAGATGTACACCCCCAGCACCACAAACAAAAAGAAGAGCACCGGCATCATGAACTTGTTGGCCTTTTCGATGCCGCCGGCGATGCCCATGGCGATGATGGCCAAAGAGACAACCAAGCCCACCACCTGCCAGGCGCTGTTGCCCACACTGAACAGGCCGCCGCTCAGCATCATGCCCACTGCCTGGGGCAGCGAGTCGGAGCCGGGGGCCGCGGCGTTGAAGGTGTCCACAATGGCGTTCATGTCGGCGCCCAGGCCGTACAGCCCGCCGCCCAAAGCCATAAAGGTGTACTTGAAGATCCAGCCCACCACCACCGTATAGCCGATGGCCAGCATGAGGGAGCCGAGAACCGGCAAAAGGCCCACCAGCTCGCCGGGCCTCTTTTTGCCGGTGCGCTGGCCGGTGCAGTAGCCGAAAGCCCCGATGGGGCCGGCGCCGGCGACGCGGCCCAGGGCAAACTCCTCAATGACGCCGGTGGAACTGATGAGGAACACAAAGAGGAAGTAGGGCAGCAAAAAGGTCATGCCCCCGTACTGGGACACCATGATGGGGAACCGCCAGATATTGCCCATGCCCACGGCCGAGCCGATGCAGGCCAGGGTGAACCCCCAGCGGCTGCGGAAACCATCCCTGTTCTCCAAGCTGTTTTTGTTGCTCATGCTCTCGTACAAAAACCTTTCTTTAATCTTTTTCGGGGGCCACGCAGGCGATGGAAAGTTCCCTCAGCTGCTTTTCGTCCACCTGCTCGGGGCAGCCGCTCATCACCTCGCCGGCGTTCTGCACCTTGGGGAAGGCGATCACATCCCGGATGGAATCCTTCTTCAGCATCAGCATCACCAGCCGGTCCAGCCCGTAGGCCATGCCGCCGTGAGGGGGCGCACCGTAGCGGTAGGCGTCCATCAAGAAGCCGAAGCTCTCCCGGGCCCGCTCCTCGGTGAAGCCCAGGGCGTGGAACATCTTGTCCTGCAATTCGGGGTCGTTCACCCGGATGGAACCGCCGCCCAGCTCCACACCGTTCAGCACGATGTCATAGGCGATGGCATAGCACTTGCCCGGGTCGCTCTCCAGCAGGGGGATGCTCTCGGGAGTGGGCATGGTGAAGGGATGGTGCATGGCCATCCAGCGGCCCTCCTCCTCGCTGTACTCAAAGAGGGGGAAGTTGGTGACCCAGAGGAAGTTGAACTTGTTCTCGTCAATGAGGCCGTACTTGCGGCCCACCTCCAGGCGCACCTGGCCCAGCACGGTGCAGCACCGCTGCCACTTGGCGTCGCTGCACACCAGCAGTACGTCCCCGGTCTCGGCGCCGGCGGCGGCGCGCAGGGCGCTCTTTTCCTCCTCGGTGAGGAACTTTTCAAAGCTGGAGGTCTCGGCCTCGGCGGTGAGGCGGGTGTAGGCCAGCCCCTTGGCGCCGTAGGTCTTGGCAACCTCCACCAGCTTGTCGATGTTCTTGCGGGTGAGCTTGTCGGCCAAGCCCTTGCAGTTGATCAGCCGCACGCTGCCGCCGGCCTCCAGCGCCGCCTTGAAGGGGGCAAACTGGCTGTGGGCCAGCACCCCGGACACATCCTGGATCTCCAGCCCAAAACGGGTATCCGGCTTGTCGCTGCCAAAGCGGGCCATGGCCTCGTCCCAGGGCATCCGCTGGAAGGGGGTGGTGAGCTCGATGCCCAGCATCTCCTTCCACAGCTTTTTCAGCAGCCCCTCGTTGAGGGTCATGATGTCCTCTTCGGTGACGAAGCTCATCTCCTCGTCGATCTGGGTGAACTCGGGCTGCCGGTCAGCCCGCAGGTCCTCATCCCTAAAGCAGCGGGCGATCTGAAAATACCGATCAAAGCCCGAGAGCATCAGGATCTGCTTGTAGAGCTGGGGCGACTGGGGCAGGGCATAGAAATGCCCCGGCTGCACCCGGCTGGGCACCAGGTAATCCCGGGCGCCCTCCGGCGTGGACTTGATGAGCATGGGGGTCTCGATCTCGCAGAAGTGGTTGTCGCAGAAGTAGTTGCGCACGATCTGGCAGATCTTGCTGCGCAGCACCAGGGGCTGGTGCATTACCGGGCGGCGCAGGTCCAGATACCGATACTTCAGCCGCAGCTCATCCTTCACCTGCACCTCGTCCCGGATCTCGAAGGGAGGAGTCTCGGCCTCACTGAGGACCCGCAGCTCGCTCACATACAGCTCCACATCGCCGGTGGCGATCTTATCGGTCTTGGCGGCCCGCTCCCGCAGAGTGCCCTTGGCGATCACCACATACTCGCTGCGCAGGCTCTGGGCCTTGTGGAACACCTCGGCGGGGGTGCCGTCGTCAAACACCAGCTGCAAAATGCCGGTGGTGTCCCGCAGATCACAGAAGATGATGCCGCCCTTGTCCCGGCTTTTGGCCACCGAACCGGCCACCACCATCTCGCTGCCCGCGTCGGCCAGGCTCACCTCGCCGCAATAGCGGGTGCGGCGCAGATTTCCCATCGTTTCCATACTTTGTTCCTCTTTCCATTCAGGGGCCCCGAAAGGCCGCCGGATTGCGATTTCATGCTTTTTCAGCGTATTGTTTATTATACCGTTTTCCCCCCCTGTTGACAAGGGCGGCCGCCCGGGGCGGCCCCGCAAAAAAAGGCCCCGCGCCAGCGCGCGGAGCCTTTCCCAAATACTACGATTCCCGTTTTTATCCCTGCGGGTTCAGGATGGTGCGCCAGTCCAGATCGCCCCGCTCCAGCCCGTGGATGAGCACCTCGGCGGTGGCAATGTTGGTGGCAATGGGGATGTTGTGCACATCGCACAGCCGCAGCAGGTTCATCTCATTGGGTTCGGTGGGTTTTGCGTTGATGGGGTCCCTGAAAAACAACAGCAGATCGATCTCGTTGCAGGCGATGCGGGCCGCGATCTGCTGGTCGCCCCCGTGAGTGCCGGACAAAAACCGCTGGATGGGCAGGCCGGTGGCCTCGCTCACCAGTTTGCCGGTGGTGCCGGTGGCCACCAGGGTATGTTGACTCAGGACCCGACAGTACGCAATACAAAACTGAACCATCAGTTCTTTTTTGGAATCATGGGCGATCAGTGCAATGTTCATTTCTTACACACTCCCGTCTTGCTCTTTATACTGAATTCGTTGTACGCTCGCAGAAAATCCGGCCGTTTCAGCCCACGCCGGTGCGGGGCACGGCCAGGGGCATCCGCTTGCCCTCCAGCCGCTGGGCCAGCCGGTCCAGTGCGGTGAAGGCCAGGTTGCCCCCCTCCAGGGCGGTGGAGCCGGCAGCCGCCTGCTGCACCTGCCTGCTCTCCGGGATGACGGCGATGAGCTGGGCGCCCACCGTGTCGATGCACTCGTCCAGATCCCGCACGGCGCCCCCCCTGAAGGAAGAGCCGGTGAGCCGGTTGATCACCAGGCGGATCTGACGCATGCCCCCCTCATAGAGCGCGTCCGAGACGATCCGCCCGTCCCGCAGGGCCACCGGGTCGGGGGTGAGCACCAGCAGGGCTCCGCCGCTCACCGCGGCAGCTGCCTGGAACGCGTCGCCCATACCGGCGGCGGTGTCCAACAGCAGATAGTCGAAATAGTCGGTCATCCGATCGGTGAGCACTTTGAGTGCCTGAGGCCGGACAATGCCCCCCTCGTAGGGGGCCGAAATCACGCTGAGCCCCGGGTACAGGGGGCTTTCCACCACGGCCTTGCTGCCCTCGCAGCGGCCGCACAGCACGTCCTCTATATCGTACACGGTCTTGCCGTAGACCCCCGCAATGATGTCCACACTGCGCAGGCCGCTGTCCAGCTCGATGAGCAGGACCTTCTTGCCCAGGGCCGCCAGACGGCTGCCCAACAGCACCGACACCGTGCTTTTCCCCGTGCCGCCCTTGCCGGAAGCGATCATCCAGATCTTTGATTCCACTCTCATGTTTGGACACCGCTCCCTCTGCAAAGGACACTACAACTAACTATCATATTATCAGGATTGGCTTGTTTTTGCAAGATATTTTGTGTAATTCACAAAAAAATTTTCATTTTTCGCCGGTTTGTATAGTGCAACTCGACATTTTCAGCCGTCTTGATGAATTTTTTTGCCTTTTTGCTCTTTACAAACCGGGGGCAGGCGAGTATAATAGGCCCGTTCTTTACAGACGGGGAGCCCTGGCTGAGAGGAAGCCGCCTTGGCGCGGCTTCGACCCGCATCACCTGATCCGGATAATGCCGGCGTAGGGTTCTGGATGGATGGGATTTCAGGGGGCGCCCGTTTCGGGGTGTCCCCTTTTTGTATTGTGGGCGGCCCGAAACGGCTGTGTGCAGAAAGTTTTGAAAAAAGGAGGAGGTTCACCCAAAAACAGAACGGACAGCCGTCCGGCGGCGGGATTTTCCCGCAGCGGGCCGAGGGGGAGCGCCCTATGACCCGGCCGGATGCGGCGCAAAGAGGCGTGGGGAAATCCCCCGTGCCCCGCGATGGGAGGCCGTGTTCCGGCCTGAGAGGGAGCCAGTGAGTTCCGACCGGCCGATATGCCCGGGGAAGGGATATGCCTTTCCCTCCGCTTGTCGGTTTTGCCCCTGTAAAGGAGGGCGCGCCGCGGGAACTCTTTGCCTTTTCAGCCGGCTTGTCCCCCTCTTTACAGCAGTTTGCCGGGCGGCATCGCCGCCCCCGAATGATGGAAAAGAGGTATTGTTGTATGAACCATTCTCAGATCAAGAAGCTGGCCCTCTGCGGCCTTCTGTGCGCTTTGGGCGTTGTGGGCAGCACCTTTTCGATCCCGGTGTTTGCCTCCCGCTGCTGCCCCATGCAGAGCATCGTGAACGTGGTGGGCGCGGTGCTGCTGGGCCCCGGCTACGCGGTGGGCGTGGGCTTTGTGATCAGCCTGCTGCGCAACCTGATGGGTCTGGGCACCCTGTTTGCCTTCCCCGGCAGCATCTTCGGGGCCCTGATGGCGGGGCTGTTCTACCGCCGTCTTAAAAAGCTGTGGGCCGCCTGTGTCGGCGAGTGCATCGGCACCGGCATCCTGGCCACCATCAGCGCCTGGCCCATCGCCACCCTCATCCTGGGGCAGGAGTGCGCCATGTTCACCTACCTGGTGCCCTTCCTCACCACCGCGGTCTGCGGCTCGGTCATCGGGGCGGTCTTCCTCTTTGCGCTGGAACGCACCGGCGCGCTGAAGGAAATGCGCTCCATCAGCGAAAAATAAATTGTGCGGCAGAGGCTTGCCCCCGGGGGCAGGCCCCTGCTTTTTTGTTTGCCCGGCATTTTCTCCTTAGAGGATGCCGGGCCGGCGGGGCCGCCCGGGGCGGCCCCTGGGAGGTAGAAACAGGGATGGATTCGTTTTCTCTTTCGGCCCGGCAGAGCCTTCTGGAATTTGGCGCTCAGGCCAGCCGGCTGGCCTGGGACGCCAAAAAACGGGGCGAACCGGTGGGGTGGATGAGCACCAAGTTTCCCGCCGAGATCCCCGCCGCCCTGGGGCTCGTCACCTGCTGCCCCGAGAGCCAGGCCGCGGCCCTGGCCTCGGCGGGCCAGGGCGGGCCGCTCTGCCAGGCGGCGGACGGGCTGGGCTTTTGTGCCGACCTGTGCAGCTATTCCCGCATCGGGCTGGCCCTGGCGGCAGGCTGCCAGCAGGAGGGCCCCCGCATCCCCCTGCCGGATTTTCTGCTCTGCTGCAACAACATCTGCTGCAACATGCTCCAATGGTACCAGAACCTGGCCCGCACCCTGCACATCCCCCTGTTTTTGCTGGACATCCCCTACACCGCCCAGGATGAGCCGGACGGGGAGCTGATCGAATATCTCCGCCGGCAGTTTTATTCCCTTACCCGGCAGCTGGCGGCCTTTGCGGGGCGGCCCTGGCGGGAGGAGGACTTCCGGCGGGCCTGCCGGGGGGCGCTGGCCTCGGCCCGGGCCTGGCAGGAGGTGGGCCGGCTGCTGGAAGACCCACTCTGCCCTTGGGACGGGATGGAGCTGTTTGACTACATGCCGGTGCTGGTGAGCCGCCGGTGCGAAGCCGAAACTGCCGGACTGCTGGAAGAGCTGGGCCGGCAGCTGGCAGCCCTGCCCCCCTCCCCTGCCCCGGCCCGGGCCCGGCTGATGCTGGAGGGCACCCCCTGCTGGCCCCACCTGCGGCAGATCCTGGAGCCGCTGCGCAGGGCGGGCATCCAGATCACCGCCGACACCATCACCCCCTCCCTGGGCTTTTTTTACCGGGACCTGGAGGGGATGCTGCGGGCCTACTGCGGCACCATCAACGGCTCCACCCTGACAAAGGGGCTGGAAAGCCGGCGGCAGCTCTGCCGGCAGCGAGGGGTGGACGGCATCCTCATCCACCTGAACCGGGGCTGCCGGCCCTGGAGCGGGGTGCTGCCCCAGCTGGGCCGGGACCTCTCGGGGGAGGGCTGGGCCGTGGTGAGCTTTGACGGGGACCAGGCCGACCCGGGCGGCTTTGCCCAGGCCCCCTACGCCACCCGGGTGCAGGGGCTTCTGGAAATGCTGGAAGAGAGAAAGGAGGCGCAGCCATGACCAGGGAAACGAGATCCCTGCCCGCCCTTCTGGGCTGGTTTGAGCAGGCCGCCTCGGACCCCAGGGCCCAGCTGGAGGCGGCCCTGGCCCGGGGAGAAAAAGCGGTGGGCTGCCTGCCCTACTTTGCCCCGGAGGAGCTGATCCACGCCATGGGGATGCGGCCCTTCGGGCTGTGGGGGGCTCAGGGGCTTTCCTCCTCTCTCAGCGCCCGGTATTTTCCGCCCTTTTACTGCTCCCTGGCCCGCCTCAGCCTGGAACTGGCCCTGCGGGGCGGGCTGCGGGGGCTCTGCGCCGTCACCGGCACCCTTTTGTGCGACACCCTGCGGCCCCTCTCCCAGAACTGGGCGGCGGCCCTGCCCGAGCTGCCCTTCCTGCCTCTGGCCTGCCCCCAGCAGCGCCGGGAGCCCTTTGCCCTGCCCTACTACCGCAGCCAGCTGGAAAAGCTGGCCCGCCGGCTAAAGGCGCTGGGGGGCCGCCCCCTCACCCTCGAAGCCCTGGAGGCCAGCCTTCGGCTCTACAACTCCAGCCGGGCCGCCCGGCGGCAGTTTGTGGCCCTGGCCGGGCAGCACCCGGCCCAGATCTCCCCCCTGGCCCGGTGCCAAGTGCTGAAGGCGGCTCTCTTTGCCCCGGCGGAGGAATACCTGCCCCGGCTGACCGCCCTGAACCAAGAACTGACGGCCCTGCCCGCCCGGCGTCCCGCCCTGCCGGTGGTGGTGAGCGGCATCCTCTGCGACAGCCCCGACCTGCTGCGGGCCTTTGAGAGCGCGGGGCTCACCGTCGCCGCCGACGACCTGGCCATGGAGAGCCGGTCCTTCCGGGTGGACGCCCCGCCGGACGCCGATCCCCTGCAAAGCCTGGCCCGGCGCTTTTGCGCCCAGGGCGCCGACCCCCTGCTCTACGACCCGGACCCGGGCCTGCGGCCCCGCCATGTGGCGGAACTGGTGGGGCGCAGCGGCGCCCGGGGGCTGGTGCTGGTGTTGCAGCAGTTCTGCGACGTGGAGGAGATGGAGTGGCCGGCCCTCAAGGCAGAGTTGGACCGGCGGGGCATCCCCAGCCTGGTGATCGGTGCCGATCAGGAGACCGCCGACTGGGGCCAGGCCGCCACCCGGCTGGAGGCCTTTGCCGAGGAGCTGGGCTGAACAAATTTCACAGAAAGAGGGCCCCGGCCAAATGGCCGGGGCCCTCTTTTGCGGCTTTGAAAAGGGGCTCACTCCACCAGTTCTCCCTCGGCGGTGGGCTGGAAGGTGTCGGTGCGCTCGAAGAAATAGGCGTCGAAGATATCCACCACAGCGGGGGCCACATAGCTGCCGCCGCCGCCGTACTCGATGACCACCGCCACCGCGATCTCCGGGTCCTCGGCGGGGGCATAGGCGATGACCACGCCGTTGGCGTAGTAGGTGTTGCCGCTGGAAGAGGTCTTGAACACCTCACCCCGCTGGGGGCTGCCGGTCTTGGCGGCGATGGTGATGGGGTAGCCGATGAAGGCGTTGGTGTACTGGGCCACGCCGATCATGCCCTGGCAGATGGTCTCAAAGGCGCTGTTGGTGTCCTCCACCTGCTCCACGATCTCGGGCTCTACCTCCTCGATCATCTCGCCGGTGTTGGTGTCCTGCAAGCCCGCCACCAGGTGGGTGCGGTACCGGGTGCCGTTGTTGGCCAGGGTGGCTGCGTAGGTGGCCAGCTGCACCGGGGTGACCAGGGTGTTGCCCTGGCCGATGGCGGCCTGCAACTCCAGGCCGTTGCCGTAGTTCTCGTCCTCTTTGGTGGTGAGCTGGCCCACCGCCTCATTCACCTCCACGCCGGAGGGGGTGGCCAGGCCCAGCTTGTAGGCCATGGTGTCGTAGGCCTCGATGCCCACCCGGCGGCCCACATCATAGAAAAAGATGTTGCAGCTGAACTTGATGGCGTTGATCACATTGATGGGGCCCCGGTGACCCAGCTGGAGGCAGCGGGGCTGATAGTCGGTGTAGTAGGAATAGGGGTTGGAGCAGTTCACCGTGTCCTCGGCGGTGATGGTGCCGCTGGTGAGGCCGGTGGCCGCCACCACCGGCTTGAAGGTGGAACCGGGAGAATACAGCCCCTGGAAGGCCCGGTTGTAGAGAGGCAGGCTCTCGTCCTGGGCATATTCGCTGTAGTTGCTGCTGTACAGGTTCAGGTCATAGCTGGGGTAGTTGGCCAGGGCCAGGATACCGCCGGTTTTCACATCGATGACCACCGCGGCCCCCGCGTTGGCCTCCTTGCCCACGCCGGCCGCCGCGGTCTGCTGCAGGGTGAGGATCCGATTTTCCAGTGCCTGCTGCACCTTCTGCTGGAAATCCTTGTCGATGGTGAGCACCACCGTCTTGCCGGGCACCGGCTCCTCGGTGACGTCGCTGCTCAGGATCTCCCCGTCCGAATTGCAGACGATCTCCTGGGTGCCGTCGGTGCCCCGCAGCTGGCTCTCATACACCGATTCCAGCCCGCTCTGGCCGATCAGGTCGCTCATCTTGTAGCCCTCATCCCGCAGGGCGTAGTCGTCGGCCACCCACTGTTCCCGGGTGATCTTGCCCACACTGCCCAGCACATGGGGCAGGATGGTTCCGTCCGGGTAGCTGCGCAGGCTGGTCTCCACGATCTCGGCGCCGGGCAGGCTGAGGCTGCGCTCCTTGATGGTGGCCATGGTTTTCACCGACACATCGGTGGCCAGGGTAAAGTTGTTGTTGTTGGAGAACTCCTCCAGCTTCATCTGATAGCGGATCCCGCCCAGGATCCGCTGCCAGTAAGGTTCGTACTCCTCCAGCTCAAAGCTCTCCACGATCTTTTCCATCACGTTGTCGGCGCTGGCGTACTGCTGCAATCCCAGGGCCGTTTTCAGGGTGGAGACCCGGGTCTGCTCGCTCTCGTTGTCCTCGCCGGCGGTGAAGGTGTAATGGCCGTTCTCGTCCGGCTCGCTGATCAGCATGGTGTCGTTCCAGCTCTCCCCGTTCTCCTGGAAGATCTCCACCAGCTCCTTCAGGATGGCGTTCAGGTCCGCCTCGCCCCGCATCACGTTGTTCAGCACCACATTGTAGCCGGTGGTGTTGGTGGCCAGGCTGCGGCCGTACTTGTCCACGATGTTGCCCCGGGCCGCGGTGATGTCAAAGGTATAGGTGTAGGTGCTGGAGGCCTGCTCCCGGTAGTTTTTCCCCTCCAGCACCTGCAACTTGATGAGCCGCAGCAGGAAAACCGCCATGACAAGCGCGCCCAGCCCCAGCAAAAAGGCCACCCGGCGCTGCTCGGTCTTCTGGCCCCGTCCTCCCTTGTCGTTCAAAGGCTTCCGGCCTCCTTTCCCCTTGAGTTCAGTTCTCGCCCCACCGGCCGTGTACCGCCCGGGCCCCCACAAAGGCCAGGGGCGAGAGGACCGCCGTGAAGATCAGCGTGGGCAGCACCACGGTGCAGTACCGCTGCAGGCCGTTGGGATAGCCCCGCATGGCGTAGAAAAACAAAAAATCGGTGCTGAGCAGCAAAAGCGCCGCCCCCGCCACCAAAAGCAGGAAGTTGGCGGGCGTCTCCTGCAAAAACATCCGCACGATGATGGAGGCCGCAAAGCCCAGCACCAAAAGGCCCAGGGCCAGCAGCCCCACGGTGCGCCCGGCGGTGTAATCCCACAAGAGGCCGCACACCGCCCCGAACAGAGCCCCGGCGTACTCCCCCTCAAAGAGGGCCACCGCCAGGCACAGGGGCAGGATGAAGATAGGCTTGGCCCCCCCGATGGTGAACAGCCCCGGCATGGTTTGCAGGGTGGCCGCCGCCAAAAGCATCAGGCTGTAGGCGGCCCACTTGGCGGCCAGCCTCAGCCGGCGCTGCCGCTTGGATTCCATCCCCTCTACCTCCTTTTTTCTGGTCGGACGGGCAGAAGAATCACTCCTCCTGGCCGTAGTCCCGGTTGACGATCACGAATACATGCTTGAGAGAGCCGATGTCCTGCCCGGGCTGGATCACCGCCACCATGGATTTGCCGCTGCTCTCGGGCACCAGCTCCTCAATGGTGCCCACCAGGATGTCGGCGGGGAACACCCCGCCCAGCCCGGTGGTGATGATCTCATCCCCCACTGTGGCCTGGGTGTCCCGGCTCAGGTTGGTGAAGGTGCACAGCCCCTGGCCGGCATACTGGGCGCTGCCGGTGAGGATGCCGTTGTCCCGGGTGCGGCTCACCACCCCCGCCGCGTTCAGGCTGGGGCTGAGGATGGTGATGACCTTGCTGGAATTGATTCCCGCCTCCAGCACGATGCCCACCAGGTACCCCTGGTCGCTCACCACCACGTCGTTTTTCTGCACCCCGTTCAGGGTGCCCTGGTCGATGGTGAAGCCGCCGAACTGCTCCAGCGGGTCCCGCCCGATGATGAAGCCCGAGGCGTACTCATACTGGGGGTTTTCCTCCTGGATCTGGGCCAGGTCCTTGAAAGCCTCGTTTTCGGCCTTCATGGCGTCATAGTCCACCATGCGCTGGCGCAGACTGGCGTTTTCCTCCTGCAGCTGCTGGTTTTCGGCCAGGATCTCGTCGATGCGGGTGTACTTGGTCCACACATCGTCCACGCCGCCGCTGATGGCCGCCGCCATCCGCTGGAAGGGGGTCAGCAGCGCCCCCAGCAATTCCTGGGGCGCGTTGGACAGCCGCCCGTTGGCGCCCGCCCAGGCCAGCATCCCCGCCAGCAGCACCGCTACCCCCGCCAGCAATTTAAATTTCAGGGTGGAGAAAAAATCCTTCATCCTCTCATCCGCCTTCCGGTGTCGTTCTCAAAAAAACATATTGCGGCACAGGGGCCCGGACAAGGCCCCCGTACCGCAAAATCTTGATCCCGAAACGGAACCCCTCGCCGCCCCGGTGAACCTCTCTTAGAAATGGGTGCTGTCCTCGTTCAGCACGTCGCCCAGCAGCTCGATGTTGTCCAGCACGGCGCCGCTGCCCAGGGCCACGCAGTCCAGGGGGCTGTCGGCCACATGGGCGTCGATGCCGGTCTCGCCGGTGATGAGGGTATCCAGCCCCCGCAGCAGCGCGCCGCCGCCGCTGAGCATGATGCCCCGGTCGATGATGTCGGCGCTGAGCTCGGGCGGGGTGCGCTCCAGGGTCTCCTTCACCGCGTCCACCACCCGCTGCAAACTCTCGGACAGGGCCTCACGGATCTCCTCGCTGCCCACCGTGATGTTCTTGGGCAGGCCGTCCACCAGGTTGCGGCCCTTGATCTCCATGCTGGTCTCCTCCTCCATGGGAGAGGCGGAGCCGATCTGGATCTTGACCTCCTCGGCGGTGCGGTCACCGATGAGCAGGTTGTACTTGCGCTTGATATAGGCAATGATGCTCTGGTCAAAGGCGTCGCCGCCCACCCGCACGCTGCGGGCCGCCACGATGCCGCCCAGGCTGATGACGGCCACCTCGCTGGTGCCGCCGCCGATGTCCACGATCATGCTGCCCACGGGCTCGCTGATGGGCAGCCCCGCGCCGATAGCGGCAGCCATGGGCTCCTCGATCACGCTCACCTGACGGGCGCCGGCGGCCAGAGAGGCCTGCTTCACAGCCCGGCGCTCCACCTCGGTGACGCCGGAGGGGATGCAGATGACCACCCGGGGCCGGAAAAACAGGCTCTTGCCGCAGGCCTGCTTGAGGAAATGCTCCAGCATGGTGGCGGTGGTGTCAAAATCGGCGATCACGCCGTCCTTCAGGGGGCGCACCGCCACAATGCTGCCGGGGGTGCGGCCGATCATGGCCTTGGCCTCGTGGCCCACGCCCTTGACCTTGTCGGTCTTGGTGTCCACGGCCACCACCGAGGGCTCCCGCATGATGATGCCCTTGCCTTTGAGATATACCAGCGTATTGGCGGTGCCCAGATCGATCCCGATATCCTTGTTGAACATAATGCCTTTCTACTCCTTTTCCGGCGCAAATGCCCGCAGCCGCAATCTTCTATCTGCATGGCCCGGCACCGCCAGGGCGCAGGCCGTATTTCTACCTATAATATTATAACCGGGGGCTCTGGTTTTCTCAACGCCAACCGGCTTTTTTTTCCTTTTGTTCATAATTTTGTCCAAAGCCGCCCGGCAGGCGGGGGAGGACTCTCAGTTTTTTGGGCAAGTTGTCGCAAAAGCTCGCAGATGCCGGGCCAGAAGGCTCACCGGCAGCCCCATAATGCTGAAAAAATCTCCCCGGATCTCCTTGCAGAAGAGGGCCGCGCCCCCCTGGATACCGTAGGCTCCCGCCTTGTCAAAGGGCTCGCCGGTGGCGATGTAGGCGGCGATCTCCTCCTCGTTCAAGGGGTAAAACTCCACCTGGCTGGTGTGTACAAAGCTCTCGCTCTGCCCGCCCCGGGCCAGGCAGACCCCGGTATGCACCAGATGGGTGCGCCCGCTCAAAAGCCGCAGCATCCGGGCCGCGTCGGCAGCGTCGGCAGGCTTGCCCAGCACCTGACCGTCGCAGTCCACCACCGTGTCGCTGCCGATGACGATCTCGTCGGGGGCGCACTGGGCCGCCACCGCCCGGGCCTTTGCCTCGGCCAGGGCCCGGGCCAGCGCCGCCGGGTCAGGGGCCTGGATTTTGTGTTCGTCCACCTGGCTCACCTGCACCCGAAACTGGGGGGTGATGAGGGCCAGAAGCTGGCGGCGGCGGGGGCTCTGGGATGCCAGTACGATCTTCATCTCACTGCCCTCCCAGCCGGCCGGTGCTGCCAAAGCCCCCCTCGCCCCGGCTGGTATCTTCCAGCCGGTCACAGGGCACAAAGCGGGCCAGGGTCACCGGGGCGATCATCAGCTGGGCGATCCGCTCCCCCGGTTGGAGGGTGTAGGGCTGTCCGCCCTGGTTCACAAGGCCCACCTTCACCTCGCCCCGGTAGTCGCTGTCGATGACCCCCACCCCGTTGGAGAGGGCGATGCCGCTGCGCACGGCCAGGCCGCTGCGGGCAAACACCAGGGCCACATACTCCGGCCCGGGCAATTCCAGCGCCAGGCCGGTGGGCACCAGGGCCCGCCCCCCCGGCTCCAGGGTCAGGGGCTCGGCCAGATCGGCGCACAGATCAGCCGCCGCCGCGCCCGGGGTGGCGTACACCGGCAGGCGGGCGGTCTCGCTGAGACATTTTACTTTTACATCCATGGATTTATTCCTGTCCTTCCTCCTGCCGGGCGCGGGGCGCTGCCCGGTTTACCGAGTCGTTGGCGCTCTGGGTGCCCCGGAAATAGAGTCCCCGGGTGAATTCTCCCTCAAAGGGCCGTCCCTCCCGGTAGGTTTCCAGCACTCCGGCGGCCTCGGCCCGGCTCTCCACCGTAAACCAGAGCCAGACATCGTCCACCGGCAGGCTGCCCGGCTTGTCCCCCATGTACAGGGGCACCGGGTTGTAGATGGTGCGCACCCCGCCGGCACACCGCACCGGGAACTTCTTGCCCTTGCGGTCGGTGAGCTCGCCCTTGCGGTCACAGTGGGCGCAGTCGGTCACATTTTGCAGCGGGCAGGCCCGGGTGAGCATCAGGGGCATGTGGCCGTAGCCCAGCACCCCAGTGGGAGCGCCCGGCAGGATATAGGCCATATCCCCCGCGGTCATCTCGGGCAGCAGGGTCACCCCCTTCAGCCCCGCCTCCACATACCGGCGGGCCGAGAGGTGGTTGGTCACATTCAGCCCGAAGCAGCCGTACAGGGGCAGGCCCCTGGCCATGTGCAGATGGGCGATGTTCTGGGCCCCGAAGCCCTCAAAGCCCAGGGAGGCCGCCTCGGCCAGCTGCCGCTGTGCCTGCTCCTCCTGGCCGCCGAACAGGGCCCGGGGCATTTCCAGCAGGGTGCGGGCCCGGTACTTTTGGGGCACTTTGGCCGCCTCGGCCAGGGGCAGCATCACCCCGTCCAGCTCCTGCCAGGCCCCTTCGGGCACCTGCTCCAGGCTCTCGAATCTCCCCATCAGCCGCTGCCGGGCGGGCACGGCCCGCCGGGGCGGGTCGGTCAGCTGCACCGGCCGCACCTGTACCGGCCGGAGCCGGCTGCGCTTTTCCAGCAGTTTTTCCAGGGCTTCCCGGCGCAGTTCGTTCACGGCGCTGGCGGGCAGGTACCAGGGCCCGCCCTCCATCTGTACCCGGATCTGCCGGGCAAAGAAGGGGGTGCCGCCGGTCTTGCCCAGGCTCTTTTCCAGGGCCGGGGCGGGGTCGGTGCGGGCGGGCTGGGGCTCCTGCTGACCATACACCGTCACCTGGTTTTCCTCCTCGTCCCGCACGGTGAGCTTGGCGCCCTCCTCTTCCACGGTCAGCGCCATCTGTACCGGCACGCCGGGATATTCCCGCCGGAAGAGCTCCCGCAGGCGGGGTTCGGCCGCCTTGCTGGCCGCCGAGTCCTGGGCGGTGCGCACCCCGAACATCTCCTTGTCCCGCCTGCCCAGATAGTATCCCTGGGTAAAGCCCGAGCGGGAAAAGGCCCCCCGCAGCAGCTCCTCGTCAAAGGCCAGGCCGTCCCGCCCGGCCCGGGCGGCGCTCACCGTCGCGGCCACATACTCGGGGGTGCGCAGCCTTCCCTCTATCTTGGCGCTCACCACCCCCAGTCCGGCGATCTCGGCCAAGCAGTCCAGCAGGGAGTTGTCCTTGAGGGAGAGGTGACAGTCTCCCGGGCGGAGCTGTCCCGCGCTGAAGGGCAGGCGGCAGGTGCCGGCGCAGCTGCCCCGGTTGCCGCTTCGTCCGCCCAGAAAGGCGCTCATGTAGCACTGGCCGCTGACGCTCATGCACAGGGCCCCGTGCACAAAGACCTCGGTCTCAATGGGGCAGTCCTGGGCAATGCGGCGGATCTCCTCCCGGCTCAGCTCCCGGGCCAGGATGACCCTGGAAAAGCCCATGTCTGCCAATGCCAGGGCCCCTTCCAGGCTCTGGACGCTCATCTGGGTGGAGCCGTGGAGGGGCAGGCCCGGGGCAATGCGCCCGGCCAGCTCGGCCACGGCCAAATCCTGCACGATGAGGGCGTCGGCCCCGGCGGCGGCAATGGCCCGGATGGCCTCGGCCAAAGGCCGCATTTCATGGGGATAGAGGGTGGTGTTCAGGGCCACATGCACCCGCACCCCCCGCCCGTGACAGAAGGACACCGCCTGACCCAGGGTCTCGGCGGTGAAATTGCCGGCGCTGGCCCGGGCGTTGAAACCCGCAAAGCCCAGGTACACCGCGTCGGCCCCGGCAAACACCGCGGCCCGCAGCATCTCCTCGTTGCCGGCGGGGGCCAGGATCTCGATGCGCTTGTTCATACCTCTCCGATCCGCTCTTTCAGGCTGTCCAGTTCTTTCTGGAGGGCGGCCAGCCGGCGGCTGGCGTCCAGGGCCTCCATCCGGGCCTTGGAGGCGTCCTCCAGGTACTCGTGCACCTGGCTGCGCATGTTGTCGGCCCCGTTTTCGGCCTTTTTCAATTCGTCCAGATACCCCAGCGCCGTGACAATGGCCGCGGCGGCCACACTGGCCGAGGGAATATTGGACATGAGGTTGTTCATATCTTCATCCAGGCGGGCAGCCAGCTCCTGGATATACTCCTCGCTCTCCTCGCTCATCACCACATAGTTGGCCCCGCAGATGGTCAGTTTGATCTTGTTCGCCGCCATACCGACTGCTCCTTTCCTTGTATCCACACCGCGCGCCGCGCGGATTTTCTGCTTGTTTCAACACTTTATTATAAAGCATTTTAGAAGTAAGAAAAAGCCTAATTTATAAAAACTTGGCGGCTTTTTCTATGCAAATCCCCAGAAAATGCCGTTTTCCTTGAAAGAAGAAAAACTATACTATATAATGAAAGTGTTCAATTTTTGACGCTCCTTCAACACCTACCGTTCTCAGCGCCGGCCAGGTCCTGCTTTTTTGGCCCAGCTGCGGCGGTTTTTTTCAGGAGGGAAATAGAGGTTCATGAAAAAATTTACCAAATCCGAGTTTGAACACCAGCTTGTTGACCAGCTGGCCAGCGAGTACGGCACCACCCTGGAGGTGGCCTCCAACCAGCAGATCTACCGCTGCCTGGCGCTGATCGTGCGCCGCATCATGAGCGACGAGCACAAGCGGTTCCAGAGCCGGGTGCTCTCCACCGGCACCAAACAGGTGTACTACCTGTGCATGGAGTTCCTGATGGGCCGCAGCCTCAAGACCAGCCTGTTCAACCTGGGGCTGGCCCAGATCGCCCAGGACGTGCTGGAAGACCACGACATCAAGCTGGAGACCATCTATGAAGAAGAGCCGGACGCAGGCCTGGGCAACGGCGGCCTGGGCCGCCTGGCCGCCTGCTATCTGGACGGCATGGCCACCACCGGCATTGCCGGCACCGGCTACTCCATCCTGTACGAGTACGGCATCTTCAAGCAGAAGATCGTGGACGGCTGGCAGCAGGAGCGGGCCGACAACTGGCTGCCCGGCGGCCAGGTATGGCTCAAGAGCCATCCCGACCAGGCTCAGGAGATCCGCTTTGACGGCCGCATCGAGGAGAGCTGGTACGGGGATTTCCACCATGTGAAGCACCTGAACTACAACAGCGTCATGGCGGTGCCCAGCGACATGTATGTGCAGGGCTACAACGGGGAGAGCGTGGCCAAGCTGCGGCTGTGGCAAGCCAAGGCTCCCGACTTTGACATGAACAGCTTCAACGCCGGCGAGTACGGCAGCGCCATCACCAAGAACGCATCCGCCGAGCTGATCAGCAAGATCCTCTACCCCAACGACAACCACACCGAGGGCAAGATCCTGCGGCTGCGCCAGCAGTATTTCCTGTCGGCGGCCTCCATCGGGGACATCGTGCAGAACCATCTGTCGGTGTACGCCACCCTGGACAACCTGCCCGACAAGGTGGCCATCCAGCTGAACGACACCCATCCCACCCTGGCCATCCCCGAACTGATGCGGATTTTGCTGGACGAGTGCGGCTTCACCTGGGAGAAGGCCTTTGACATCTGCCGGCGCACCTTTGCCTACACCAACCACACCATCATGAGCGAGGCCCTGGAAAAGTGGAATGTGGACCTGTTCAAGATGACCCTGCCCCGCATCTACATGATCGTGCAGGAGCTGGACCGCCGCTGCCGCATCGACTTCGAGAAGGCTTTCCCCGGCGACAAGGGCAAGATCGACTACATGGCCATCCTGGGAGACAACCAGGTGCGTATGGCCAACATCTGCTGCTATGTCTGCCACAGCATCAACGGCGTTTCCAAGCTGCACAGCCAGATCATCCGGGACAGCGTCTTCCACGACTACTACCTCTACAAGCCCGAGGCTTTCAAAAACGTGACCAACGGCATCGCCTATCGGCGCTGGCTGCTGGCCTCCAACCCCAACCTGTGCAAATTGCTGGACGAGACCATCGGCACCGGCTACCGCCAGGATGCCTCCCAGCTGGAAAAGCTGGCGGAGTACAAGGACGACGCGGCCCTGCTGGAAAAGCTGGAGCAGGTGAAGCTGAAAAACAAGGCCGGCTTTGCCGACTACCTGGCCCGCACCACCGGCCAGAAGATCGACCCCGCCTCCATCTTTGACTGCCAGGTCAAGCGGATGCACGAGTACAAGCGCCAGCACCTGAACGCGCTGAACATCGCCGCCCAGTACCTGTACCTGAAGGCCAACCCCAACGCCGACTTCACCCCCAAGACCTACATCTTCGGGGCCAAGGCCGCGCCCGGCTACTATATGGCCAAGCAGATGATCCGCACCATCTGCAAACTGGGCGAGCTGATCGACTCCGACCCGGCAGTGCGCGACAAGCTGCGGGTGGTGTATCTGGAAGAGTACAACGTCTCCCTCAGCGAGCGGCTGATGCCCGCCAGCGAGGTGAGCGAGCAGATCAGCCTGGCCGGCACCGAGGCCAGCGGTACCGGCAACATGAAGTTCATGCTGAACGGCGCCATCACCCTGGGCACCCTGGACGGGGCCAATGTGGAGATTGCTGACGCCGCCGGCCATGAGAACGAGATCATCTTCGGCATGCGCACCCCCGAGGTGAACGCCCTGAAGGCCATGGGCTACCATCCCAGCATGTTCATCGGCAAGGACGATGAGGCCCTGGAAGTGCTGAGCTTTTTGGAGCACGGCTGGAACGGGGAGAATTTCCGGGAGGTGGCCGAGAACCTGCGCAGCAGCGACCCCTATATGGTGCTGGCCGACTTCCAGGATTACCGCCGCGCCCAGGGCCAGGTGCAGACGCTCTACCGCCAGCGCCCGGTGTGGAATCGGATGAGCCTGGAGAACATCGCCCACAGCGGCATTTTCAGCGCCGACCGGGCCGTGAGCGAGTACGCCCGGGATATCTGGCACACCCCCTCGCTGCGCTGAGGTCCATCTTTCTTCTGCCGGCTATATGCCGGCAGAACTTTTCTGCGGGCCCTGCCCGGGGCAGGGCCCGATCTCTAGATAGGAAAGGATGGTCCGCCGCTGTATGGAACGGCTTTATAACAGCACCCTGGCCGCCTACAAGACCCCCTGGGGGGCCTGCCCTGCCGGCCAGCCGGTGCGCTTCGCCCTCACGGTGCCTGAGAGCTGCGGCTTTGTGGAGCCCCGGCTCATGCTCATGGCCGACGGGGCCGACTACCAGCCCCTGCGCATGGAGTACCTGGGCAAGGAGGGGGCTCTCCACCGCTTTGAGATTTCCTTCACCCCAAAGGCTCCCGGGCTGTTTTTCTACTTTTTCGATCTCTGGCAGGATTACCAGAAGGTCTGGCGGGGCCCTTTGGGGGAGGGCATCTTGAGCCGGAAGGAGGGCACGCCCTACCAGCTCACGGTCTACGAGCCGGGATTCGAGGCGCCTGCCTCCTTCCCCGGCGGGGTGATGTACCAGATCTTCCCCGACCGCTTTTTTGAAAGCCAGGTCAAGCCCATGCCCTTTGCCGACCGGGTCTACCGGCCCAACAAAAAGGGCATCCCCTACTACTGGCCCAACGAGACGGGGGGGCTTTTGAACCTGGATTACTTCGGGGGCGACCTGGAGGGGATCCGCCAGAAACTGCCCTACCTGGAGGGGCTGGGGGTGCGCTGGGTCTACCTGAACCCCATCTTTGAGGCCCACTCCAACCATCGGTACAACACCGCCGACTACCTGAAGGTGGACCCTCTGCTGGGCACCACCGAGGATTTTGTGCGCCTGTGCGCCGACGCCCGCCGCCGGGGCATCGGCATCATCCTGGACGGGGTGTTCAGCCACACCGGCAGTGACAGCCTGTATTTCAACCGAGAGGGCCGGTACGGCAGCGGGGGAGCCTACCACGACCCCTGCAGCCCCTACCGCAGCTGGTACATCTTCGGCAAGGAGTACAAGTGCGGCTACCGCAGCTGGTGGGGTTTTGAGACCCTGCCGGAAGTGAAGGAGAACGACCCCTCCTACCGGGAATTCATCTGCGGCAAGGGCGGGGTCATCGATACCTGGCTGAGCCGGGGAGCCTCCGGCTTCCGGCTGGATGTGGCGGACGAACTGCCCGACGACTTCATTCGGGCCATCCGCAAGGCGGTAAAGGCCCACGGGGAGGATAAGGTGCTGCTGGGAGAAGTGTGGGAAGACGCCTCCAACAAGGAGGCCTACGGCCAGCGCCGCACCTACCTGCTGGGCAAAGGGCTGGACTCGGTGATGAACTACCCCTTCCGCAACGCCATCCTGGATTTTCTCAAGGGGGGCAGCGCCCAGAACGCCGGGGACGTGTTCCTCTCCATCTGCGAGAACTATCCCCCGGCAGCCCGCCACTGCCTGATGAACTTTCTGTCCACCCACGACACCGAGCGGGCTCTCACCTTTTTGGAGGATGAGCCGGTGGGGGGCCACGACCGGGCCTGGCAGGACGGCCGCCGCCTCTCCCCCCAAAAGTACGACGAGGGCATCCGGCTGATGGGGATGGCCTACGCCCTGCTGTACACCCTGCCCGGGGTGCCCTGCATTTATTACGGGGACGAGGTGGGCATGCAGGGCTACAAGGACCCCTTCAACCGGGGCTATTACGACTGGGACAGCACCGAAAACCGGCTCAAGCCCATCCTGCGCCAGCTGGCCGAGCTGCGCCGGGGCTGTGACGCCTTTGCCCGGGGAGATTTTGCCCTGATCCGGGCCCGGGGCGGCATCCTCCACTACCGGCGCACCGGCCCCACCCAGTCGGCCGAGGTGATCGTGAACCGCACCAACCGGCTGCTCTGCGCCCGGGTCTTTGACAAAAACGCCGAGGTGAACCCCATGGGCTTTACCATCTTAGTGGAGGACAACAAAAATCTCTGAGCCTCTCCCCCGCCTGCCGGGGCGCCCCGGCAGGATTCCCCTGTTTTTTCGCCGGCGCCGCCCGCGTCATGGTTTCTGCCCTTGGGGCCGGAACTTTCCTTTTTCCCGACCCCTTCCCGGGCCGGGATTTTTTGTTAATTCTATGCTTTTGTCTGGATATTTATGGGGCAGGATTTGTATTTTCCGCCCACTGCTGGTATACTGTTCGTAGGGAAACCATCTGGTTTTCTCAGTTTTTGGAGAGGGAGGCGAAAAGTCTATGTTTACCCCCTATTTCTGGCTGGGCGCCATCGTCGTTTTTGCGGGCATCGAAGCCCTCACCTTCAATTTCACCAGCATCTGGTTTGCGGTGGGGGCAGTGGCGGGCTTTTTTGCCTGCCTGGCCGACCTGACGCCCCTGTGGCAGTTCGGCTGCTTCACCCTGGTATCGGCCCTGTGCCTGGTACTCACCCGGCCCCTGGTGAAAAAGCTGATGTCCCGCCGGTTCGAGCCCACCAATGCGGATCGGAATCTGGGCCGCACCGTCCAGGTGATCAGTCCCATCCGGCCCGGGCGGCCCGGGCGGGTACGGCTGGACGGCGTGGACTGGAAGGCCGTGAGCAGCACATCCTTTGACCCCGGCGACGCCTGCACCGTGATCGCCTTTGAGAGCACCACCCTCACTGTGGCCCCTCTGGAAGAGACCCATCGGGCCAACACAACCGTCTGACCAAAAAAGGAGGAACTCATGCCCTATCTTCTGATTCTCATCATCCTGCTGCTGATCCTCATCATCCGAAACATCGTCATCGTGCCCCAGGCCGCCGCCTTTGTGATCGAGCGGCTGGGGGTGTACAGCACCACCTGGCAGGCCGGCATCCACATCAAGATCCCCTTTGTGGAGCGGGTCTCCAAAAAGGTGAACCTGAAAGAGCAGGTGGCCGACTTCGAGCCCCAGCCCGTCATCACCCGGGACAACGTGACCATGCGCATCGACAGCGTGGTGTTCTTCCAGGTGACCAACGCCAAGCTCTATACCTACGGGGTGGAACGGCCCATGCTGGCCATTGAGAACCTCACCGCCACCACCCTGCGCAACATCATCGGCGATATGGACCTGGACAGCACCCTCACCAGCCGGGACGTGATCAACACCCGGATCACCGCCATCCTGGACGAAGCCACCGACAAGTGGGGCATCAAGGTGAACCGGGTGGAGGTGAAAAACATCACCCCGCCCGCCGAGATCCAGGCCTCCATGGAGCGGCAGATGAAGGCCGAGCGGGAGCGCCGGGAGAAGATCCTCCAGGCCGAGGGCGAAAAGCGCAGCGCCATCCTGATCGCCGAGGGCGAAAAGGAGAGCGCCATCCTGCGGGCCGAGGCAGTGAAGGAGCAGCGGATCCGGGAGGCCGAGGGCGAGAGCGCAGCCATCCTCACGGTGCAGAAGGCCCAGGCCGACGCCATCCGGCTGCTGAACGAGGCCATGCCCACCAACCAGGTGCTGGCCCTGCGCACCATGGACGCCCTGGCCAAGGTAGCGGACGGCAAGGCCACCAAGCTGATCATCCCCGCCGAGATGCAGAACCTGGCCGGGGTGGTGGCCTCCATCAAGGAGCTGATGTCCGATACCCCCGCCGGCGAGTCCCCCCAGAAATAACCGCACAAAAAGCCCGCGCCTTGAAAAAGGCGCGGGCTTTTTTATGGAGTTTTTCAGTCCAGCTTCAGATCGCCGGGGCGGATCCAGCCCATCCGGCGCAGCAGCTTTCCGCCGGCCCAGCAGAGCACTGCCGGCAGCACAAAGCTGATGAGGATCAGGGCCAGCCAGTCCATGCCGGTGACGGCGGTTTTGGTGCCGGCGGCGATGTCCGACATCCAGCCGGTATACACCCCGATCTGTCCCACCAGGCCGCAGGTGCCCATGCCGGAGGAGACCGCCGGCCCGTTCATTTGCAGCCTGAACAGGCAGGTGGCCAGGGGGCCGGTGATGGCGCTGGCCAGGGTGGGCACGATCCAGATGCGGGGGTTGCGCACGATGTTGCCCATCTGGAGCATGGAGGTGCCCAGGCCCTGGCTCACCAGGCCGCCCACCTTGTTTTCGGGCCAGCTCATCACCGCAAAGCCCACCATCTGGGCGCAGCAGCCCGCCACCGCGGCGCCGCCGGCCAGGCCGGTGAGCCCCAGTGCCGCGCAGATGGCCGCCGAGCTGATGGGCAGGGTGAGGGCCACCCCCACCACCACGCTCACCAGGATGCCCATCCAGAAGGGCTGGAGCTCGGTGGCCCACATGATCAGCTGCCCGAAGGCGCTGGCCGCGCTGCCGATGGCCGGAGCCACCAGGCTGGAAAGGGCCACCCCCACAAAAATGGTCACAAAGGGGGTGACCAGGATGTCCACCTTGGTCTCCTTGCTCACCATCTTGCCCAGCTCGGCCGCCACCACCGTGACCACCAGCACCGCCAGCGGGCCGCCGGCCCCGCCCAGGGTGTTGGCCGCCGAGCCCACCGTGATGAGGCTGAACAGCACCAGGGGCGGGCAGTGGAGGGCGTACCCGATGGATACGGCCATGGCCGGCCCCGCCATGGCGGTGGCGTAGCCGCCCACCTGGGTGAGATATTCCAGGCCCAGCTGCTGGCCCAGAGTGTTGATGATGGTGCCGATGAGCAGAGAGGCAAAAAGCCCCTGGGCCATGGCGCTCAGGGCGTCCACCCCATAGCGTTTGGGGGAGATCACCACGTCTTTTCTCTTTAAAAATGCCGCAAAGCTTTCCATCTTGTTTGCTCCTTTTGCCGATTTGTCCCATCATACCATATACCTGTCTTGACAGCAAGATTTACAGGTTCTTTTTTCCCCTTTTGCCGGTTTTGGTTGGCTAAAGAAGATGTTTTTTGGGGGGAAGCGACAAAAAAGCAGGGCAAAAGCCCTGCGAAGATCCTGGATTGTTCTGCAAACCGTTTTCAGGCCAGGGCCGGCTCCACCCCGGCCAGGCGGCCCATAGGCGGCGGCAGAGATGGTTGAAGAGGGCCACCACCCGGCCCACCCCGATCATGGCCAGCACGGTGCCCAGGCCGATGCCGCAGAAGGGCCGGCCAAAGCCGAAGCCCATGGCCAGGGTGAGGCAGACATTGCCCAGATCAAAGCAGTTTTTCACCAGCCCCATCTCCTTGCCGGTGCGCTCGGCCAGGGCGGCCACAATGCCGTCGCCGGGGTTGGGCACCAGGTGCATGTTCACGCTCATGGCGGCCCCCACCCCGGTGCAGACGATGGCCAGCGCCAGAATCAGCAGGGTGGCGGCGGGCCCCTGGGGCTCAAAATCCAGCACCCGGTCAAACAGGTTCATGAACCGGGTGAACACCATGGAGCAGGTCGGTCCAGCGGGATTTTTTCCCCTTCAGGGCAAACTGGCCCACCACAAACAGGCAGTAAAGGATCAGGGTGGTGTTGCCGAAGTTCAGCCCGGTGATCTGAGAAAAGCAGTAGGACACCGAGACGATGGGGGTCACGCCCTGGCCGGTCTTGGTGTTCAGGGTGATGCCCACCGCCAGGATCAGCAGCCCCAGCAGGTAAAAGGCCCATCTGTACAAACGGCTGTTTTGTTCAAATTACAATCATCCTTTCCCACAGACAAAAACAAAGCAGCCCACCCACCGGGCGGCCTTCCCCTACGGGAAGACCGGCCCGGGGGCCGGCTGAAAACTCGTACAAATTCAGTATAGCAGATATGAGGGGATTTTTCAAAATCTTTTCGGGGCCTTGCCCTCTATCCCCCGGGCTGCTCTGCTCAGGCCAGAGCCGCCTTCAGGGCCGCCAGAGCCTGTTCCACCTGGCTGCGGGGGCAGGCCATGTTCATGCGGAACCAGCCGCTGCCGTTGTACTCGCTGGCCGGGCTCATCACCAGGCCCTGGGCGCCCATCCGCTTCATGGCTTCCTCGTCGGAGAGGCCGGTGCCGCCGAAATCCAGCCAGAGAGTGTAGGTGCCCTCGGGCAGGTAGCTGCGGATCTGGGGGATCTCCCGGCAGATGTACTGGTGGGCCGCCTTCATGTTGCCGTAGATATACTCCAGCAGCTCGTCGGCATACTGGCCGCCGCCGGTGTAGGCGCCGATCACTGCCGCCACCGAGAGGGTGTTGGGCACATTGTAGTGGTTCTCGGTAGATTTTTTCTGGTAGGCCGCCCGCAGCTCGTCGTCGTACACGATGGTGTAGGCTGCCCGCAGGCCGGCCAGGTTGAAGGTCTTGGTGGCGCCGTAGGCGGCGATGGTGTGGCTGCGGGTGTAGTCGGTGGCCAGGGCGGTGGCCAGGTGATGGTCGGGGGCGTAGACAAAATCAGCCCAGACCTCGTCCGAAATGATGTACACCCCGTACTTCTCGCACAGGGCCGAGACCTGCTCCAGCTCCTGCCGGGTCCAGACGCGGCCGGTGGGGTTGTGGGGAGAGCAGAGGATCATGCAGCGGATTTTCTCGGTGCGGATCTTCTCCTCCATGTCGGCCAGGTCCATGCGAAAAACGCCCTGTTCATCCCGCACCAGGGGGGTGCCCACCAGCCGGCGGCCCGCGTCGGCAATGCCGTAGGTGAAGCCGGTGTAGTTGGGCAGGTGCACCAGCACCCCCTCACCGGGCTGGGTGAGGGTCTTGATGGCGGCCACGATGGCGCCCACGGTGGAGTTTTGGCACTGGACGTACTCCGGCTTCAGGTCGGTGACGCCCCGGCGGGCCCGGGCCCAGTCCACCACTGCCTGGGCAAAGCGGGGGTCGGTGTCGCAATAGCCGAAGGTGGGGTGGTCCAGCCGCTGGCGGATGGCATCAATGACGCAGGGCGGGGTGGCAAAATCCATGTCCGCAATCCACATGGGGATCAGGGGCTTGTCCGGCGCGATGGGGTACAGGGGCTTATCCCACTTGGAACTGTAGCCCCGGCGGTCTATGATCTGATCAAACTGATACATGGCGTCCTCCTTGTTCCGGCATGAGCCGGTTTCTTCTATTGGCTCGGGGTCTCCCCCGCTTTCAGGTCGGTCTGCGGGGACAGCCCCCGCACTACGATGATAGCAAATCCCCTCTTGCCTTGTCAAATCCCGCCGGGGTGCGCGGCGGCGGGGAATATGGTATACTGAGAGGGCATTTTGAGGGATGGGAGAGAACCAGATGGAGGACGCACAGGCACTTTTAAAGCGATATTACGGCTACGATCGGTTCCGCCCGGGCCAGAGGGAGATCATCGGGGCCCTGTGCGGCGGGCAGGATGTGCTGGCCGTGATGCCCACGGGGGCGGGCAAGTCGGTCTGTTTTCAGATCCCGGCCCTTCTTTTGCCGGGTATCTCCCTGGTGGTGTCGCCCCTGGTCTCCCTCATGCGGGACCAGGTGCTGGGTCTGGTGCAGATGGGGGTGCCGGCGGCGTTTTTGAACAGCAGCCTCACCCCCCGCCAGTATGCCCTGGCCCTGGAGCGGGCCCGGCAGGGCCGATACAAGCTGATCTATGTGGCGCCGGAACGGCTGACCAGCCCGGCCTTTCTGAATTTCGCCCTCTCGGCCCATATCGGGATGGTGGCGGTGGACGAAGCCCACTGCATCAGCCAGTGGGGGCAGGATTTCCGCCCCGCCTATCTGGAGATTCCCCATTTTGTGGCCGGCCTGCCCCGGCGGCCGGTGGTGGGGGCCTTTACGGCCACCGCCACCCCCCAGGTGCGGCAGGACATCGAGACTCTGCTTGCCCTGGAACAGCCCCGCCGGCTGGTCACCGGCTTTGACCGGGAGAACCTCTACCTGGAGGTGCGGCGGCCGGCCTCCAAAAAAGCCGAGTTGCTGGAGGTGGTGCGCCAGCAGGGGGAGGACTGCGGCATCATCTACTGCGCCACCCGCAAGACGGTGGAGGAGGTGCACGGGTTTCTGCGGGACAACGGGCTCGACGCCGTGCGCTACCACGCGGGCCTGCCGGACGAGGAGCGGCAGCAAAGCCAGGAGGATTTTCTCTTTGACCGCTGCCGGATCATGGTGGCCACCAACGCCTTCGGGATGGGCATCGACAAATCCAACGTGCGGTTTGTGATCCACTACAACATGCCCAAGGACCTGGAGAGCTATTACCAGGAGGCCGGCCGGGCCGGGCGGGACGGAGCGCCGGCCCGGTGCATCCTGCTGTACAGCGGCCAGGACGTGCGCACCCAGCAGTTCCTCATCGAAAAATCCGGCGAGAGCGAAGCCCTGGACCCGGACACCGCCCGCCAGCTGCGGGCCGCCGAGGAGGAGCGGCTCCGCCGGATGACTTTCTACTGCCATTCCCGGCGATGCCTGCGGGGGGAGCTGCTGCGGTATTTCGGGGAAAAGGGGCCGGAGCACTGCGGCAACTGCTCGGTCTGCCTGGGGCTGTTCCAGCAGGAGAGCCCCTCCCGCACCCTTGCCGCCCCGTCGGGCCCGGCCCGGCCCAAGCCCAACCGCAAGGCCCTGGCCCAGGCCCAGCTCACCGACAGCCAGCGGTCCCTCTTTGAGCGGCTGCGGGCCCTGCGCTCCCGCCTGGCCCGCCGCCAGGGGGTGCCCGCCTTTGTGATCTTCACCGACAAGACCCTGCTGGAGCTTGCGGTGGAAGCCCCCCGCACCCCCCGGCAGCTGGGGGAGATCAGCGGGGTGGGCGAGCACAAGGCCGCCGCCTACGGGGAGGAATTTCTCTCCGAGATCCGCAGTTTTCTGCGCCAGGAGGGAGAGCTCTGAGACACAGAACAGCCCGGCCGCCGGGACTTCCGGCGGCCGGGCTGTTTTTTGCTTTACAGCGGATAGATCTCGAATTCCATATCCCCTTCCGGGTAGGTGCAGCAGGGGTGAAGCCAGCCGGCCTCCTCCCCTTTCAGCCGCCCCTCAAAGCCGGGGGCCACCCGGTACTCGCCCCGGATGAGCCGGCTGCGGCAGAAGCCGCACCGGCCGGCCCGACAGGGAGCCTGGGTGGGAATGCCCGCCCGCTCCATGGCGGTGAGCAGGGTCTCCCCGGGCAGGGCCTCGATGGTGTAGGTGACGGTGCGGGCATGGATGCGCAGCCGGCGGCCCGGGCCCTTTTGGGGGGCGCACCAGACGCTGCCCTCCCCGGCCCGCAGGCTCTGAGGCCGGCGTTTGAGGGCCGGCAGCATCTTCTCAAAGGAGGCCATGGCCTCGGGGCTGCCGCACCAGAACAGGCTGTAGGGCTCCTGGCCGGCGGCCCGGTCGATCCGGGCCACGCTCAGGGGCACCAGGCTGCCGTCTGGACAGTCCGGGCAGAAGTATTCCACCTCCACCCCGCCCCCGCGCAATTCGTCCAGCTCCTTTTTGTGGAGGAAGCCGTCCTTCCAGGGGCAGGTGTACAAAAGGGTCAGCCGCAGGTTCAGATCGCCCTCCCGCACGGCCCGGGCCATGCTGAGGAAGGCCACCACCCCGCTGCCAGAAGCCAGGGCCACCAGATGGGGGGCATCCCGCAGGGGCTGCCAGGTGAACTCGCCCTCCGGCCCGGTGAGGGTAAACCGATCCCCCACCTGGGCCTTCTCCACCAGATACCGGCTGAGCAGGCCCTGGGCCTTGATGGTAAAACCGTACAGCCCCTGCCGGGCCTGGCTCGGGCTGGACATGAGGCTGTAGGGCCGGCTCACCGGGCTGCCCTCCACCAGAGCGGTGAGGGTCAGGTGCTGGCCGGGCCGGAAGGGGGCCAGGGCGCTCTGCCCCGCCTCCTCGTCCGGGCCGAACCAGAAGGTCTTGCAGTCCTCCCGCTGGGGCTCGATCTTTTTCAGCACCACCTGCTGGCGGGCCGGATACTTGGCCCGGGCCAGCAGATCGGCATCCTTTACCCAGGCCAGGGGCTGTTCCTCCCCCAGGGCCTGGCGGCGAAGGGCCTCCTGCCGGCGGTAAAGGCTCCACTCCTGCAGCAGGTTGCCGCCCACCCGGAACTTTTTCTGATTCATCGGGCAGCCTCCTTTCTCCGCTCCAGCGCCTCTTTGCCGGCCTGGAGCCCTGCCTCCAGGGCCTTTTCCAGCCGGAACGCGCCGCTGCCCTGGCCGCAGAGCCGCAGCCCCGCCATGGGCCAGAGCCCCTCGCCGGTCTGCCTCAAAAAGGGCGGCGGACAGAGGGGGGCCTCCTGCCAGAGGATCTGGCCGCCCTGGCCGGCGCCCCACCGGGCGTACTCCACCGGGCCGGCCACAAAGGCCTCTTCTATGGCCCCTTCCAGCCGTACATGGGCCGCCTTCTCATAGGCGGCCACCATCTTGGCGGCCACGGCATTTTTCAGCGCCTCATATTTCTGTTCTTCCAGCCTGGCCCAGACCTCGCTGCTGGGATAAAAGCTGTACAGGCTCAGCCGGCAGCCCTTCTCCCCTTCGGGCAGGGGGGTGCAGCAGCCAAAACAGGGGCCGCTGTGCTCCAGGCTTTTCCGGGCCTCATATTCCAGGGCCGAGTCGGCATGATCCTGGATCACCAGGCTGTCCTGCTGGATGCCCAGGGCCCGGCCCGAGCGGGAGAGCCCCAGGAACACCGAAAAGCCCACCGCGCCCTCGCCGACGGCGTCGGCGGCCAGCAGGGCCTCCCGGGGCACCTGCCAACCCAGCCACTGGCCCATCACCTGCTGGGGATGGGCGTCGGCCAGGACGATGTCGGCCTCCACCTCATAGCCGTCGGCCAGCTGCACCCCCACGGCCCGGTCCTCCCGGGTGAGGATGCGGCCCACCGGGGCATGATACCACAGCTGGCCCCCGGCCTCCAGATAGGCCTGCTCCAGCTCCAGCAAAAGGGCCGCGCCCCCCTCTTTGGGGGCGGTGAGGCCGTCCCGCAGGCGGCGCAGCAGGGGTACCGCAAAGGCCACAAAGTTCATGCTGCCGCAGTCGCAGCCATAGGGGTAAAAGCCCGCCTTGAGGCAGGCCGCGGCCCGGTCCGGCATGTTCAGCGCCTCCAGCACCTCGTCCACCCGGTGGGGAGCGCACCGCACAAAATTCGGGAACCGGCGCAGCAGCCCCAGCCCCCCCTTGCCGCCCCGGCGGGCCAGGTACTCCAGCGCCTTTTCGGCCTCGCCGGCCAGCTCAAAGAAGTCCTCCACACTGGCCCGGCTGCCCTGGCAGAAGCCTGCCATGGCCTCCACAAAGGGCTGTACACCCCCGGGCAGGGTCACGTCCAACTGCCCGTCCCGGCTGACCAGCCGGCGGGCCGGCTCCAACGGGGCCCAGACCAGCTTTTCGCCCAGATCGGCCAGCTCGGGGGGCAGGCCCCTGCCGCCCAGCCGCGCGGGCCGGGCCTCAAACACAAAGCGGCCCTTTTTCAGGGGCCGCCAGCAGCCGCCGGGCCCGTCGGTCTTATCCACCAGCAGGGTCCGTGCGCCGCCCTTGGCAGCCTGCAGGGCGGCGGCCAGCCCAGCGGGCCCCGCCCCGATCACCAGGATGTCGTATTTCGTCATGGATGTTTCTCCTTTTGGTCTTGCTCAGGCGCCGGCCGGATAGGACCGGGCCCCGAAAATGGCGGTGCCCACCCGCACGATGGTGGCCCCCTCCAGGATGGCGTTCTCATAGTCGCCGCTCATCCCCATGGACAGGGTGTCCACCTGGGAGCCGGGGTATTTCTTTTCGGCCAAGCGGCGGAACAGATTGTACATCTCCCGCAGCTGGCGGCGGTTCTCCTCATCATCGTCGTTCACCGGCGGGATGGCCATCAGCCCCCGCAGCCGCAGATGAGGGGTCTGCTGGGTCTGCTCGGCCAGGGCCCACAGGTCCCCTTCGGCCACGCCGCTCTTGCTGGCCTCCTCCCCGATGTTCACCTCAATGAGAATATCCTGGCACAGGCCCTTTTTGGCGGCCTCCTTTTCCAGGGCGGCCATCAGGCGGGCCGAGTCCACCGAGTGGATCAGGGATGCCCGCCCCACCACCTGCTTGACCTTGTTGGTCTGCAAATGGCCGATCATGTGGGCGGGTTTGCCCCCATAGGCGCCGGCGTCGTATTTTTCCACCAGCTCCTGCACATGGTTTTCCCCAAAGAGGTCAATGTTCAGCCGGCTGGCCAGCCGCACCGTCTCCACGCTCTGGGTCTTGCTGGCGGCGCAGAGCAGGATCTCCTGCGGGCTGCGGCCGGCCCGGCGGGCGGCGTCCTCCATCCTGGCCCGCACCTTGGCCAGGTTTTCCTGTAGTTGTTTTTCCTGTTCCGTCATGGGTATTTCTCCTTTTCAGTGCTTTTCTGCGGTGGGGTACACCGCCCGGGCCCCGCCGATGAACTTGGGGCGGGTGCGGGCGCAGACCAGATTCGCCTGGCCGATCCTCTGTACCGAGAGCCGCACCGGCACCGCCACCGGCCGCAGGTGCATCCCGATGAGGGTGTCGCCGATATCCATGCCCGCGGCGGCCTGGATGCGCTCCACCGCCACCGGGTGTTCAAAGGCCTGCCAGCAGTTGGTGGCCCAGCTGCCCCCCGCGTGGGGCTGGGGCATGACGCAGACCGGCTCGTAGCCGTAGGCCCGGGCCGCCTCCTCTTCCAGGATAAGGGCCCGGTTCAGGTGCTCGCAGCACTGGGCCGCCAGCCAGATCTTCCGCTCCTTCAGCACCGGGTAGATCCCCCGCAGGATGGCGGCGGCGATCTCCATGCTGCTGCCCTTGCCGATGTGCTCGCCCCGCACCTCACTGGAAGAGCAGCCCACCACAAACAGGTCGCCCTCCTTCAGGTTGGCCGCCTCCAAAAGCTCGCAGAGAGCCTTTCGGGTCTGTTCCGTGATCTCTTCATATTCCATACAAAACACCTCTTTCGGCCTGCGCCGGCGGCCTTGCCGGCCGCCCGGTATCTGTCTGTCCGCTTTGCCCGGCGGCCGCTCGGGCCGGCAAGCGCCGGCGGGGCCGCCCGACATCTGTATTATAGCACAAAAGAGCCCTCCGTGAACGGGGCCGGCCCGGCCCTTTGTGAAAGCTCTTTGAACAAAAAGCGGGAAGGAGCCGCCCCGCGGCCCCCTCCCGCCCCTGTCACAGATTGACGTACCGATACCGCTTGCCGAACTTGCGGCGGATGAAGGCGGAGAAGCTGTCCCGCTCCTCCTCTTTCAGGTCCCGCTTGCACAGCAGGGTGACCTGGTGCTTGGTGAGGAAAAAGATGAAGTAGTCCTTGGTCTCCATCAGCAGATGGAACTCCTCATACGACAGGGTGCGGCTGGCTTCCCGGGCGGGATTTTCCAGAAGGAACTCCGTCTCGGAAAAGCTCATCTCCAGCCGCCGGTCCAGCGCGCCCACCTGCTGGGCGGCCGTCACCCGGCGGCGGTTCTTGCCCTCCACATTGAAGCAGACCGCGCTGAACACCAGCGCCGTGATGGCCGCCCAGAGGGCCACGATATAAAACAGATCGCTGCGGCCCAGCTGCCGGCTGGCCAGCACCGCCCCCACACCGCACATCACCAGGATGAGGGGAATGACGAGGGGGTTCTGAAAGAAGGTGGCAATGTAGAGAAATTTTCGGTAGTCCTTCCGCTCCATGTGGGTGGACACCTGAAAAAGAGGCGTTTCCATGGGTACTCCCTTTCTTTGTGGCCGGCGGCCAGTCTGCCCGGCGCTGGGCCGGGATATAAAATTGATTATACCACATTCTCCCTCTCTTTGCCTACCCATCCCCCCGCTTTTGCGGGGCCATCGGGGCACAAAAAAAGGGGGAGCGCCCCGCCGGGGCGCTCCCTTGTGAAGGTTTTGGCTTCGGGGGGCTTTTGGGGGAGCATGGCCCCGCCCCGGATTTTTTCAGGACACCGCCCAGCCGCCGGGCTGGTACTGTCCCCACCGGCCCTCTTCCTTTCGCCGGGCGGTGCAGTCGGTCCAGAGGATGGCCCCGGTGCCGCTGCGCCATTTCCGGGCCTCAAAGGAAAGGGTGTCCTCCTCTGTCTCCTCCTTTTCCTCAATGGTCAGCAGGCAGCCGTCCTCCCAAAAGGGAAAGCCCCCCTCCTCGGTGATGCAGCCTTGCTCTTTCAGCTCCTCATAGGTGGCGGTCAGCGGGAAAAGACCCACCGACTCCCCAAAGGCCCAGGCCACCGCGGCCTGTTCGCTCTCGCTCAGGCGGGTGGAGGAGAGGTCTACCCCCACCTGGAGCGCCCCCTCGTTGAGGGCGGTGTCCTGCTCCCACAGATCCCCCAGCACCTGCAAATACAGGCTGCACAGGTTTTCCTGCCGGCCGGTGAGGATGAGGGCGGTGGGCTGGCGGAAGGTGGCCGGGTAGGTGAGGTCCACCTCCCCGCTGTACTCCACCCGCACCTCCATACCCTCCTGCACCTGGGCCGGCCGGCCCGACTCGTCCTCCACCGGCAGGTCTTTCAGGGAGAGGCGGTAAATTTCCTCGCTGCCCTCCAGGTCGGCCAGAAGGAGGCTCTCCCCCTCTCCCTCCACCACCCGGCAGAGCCGGCTGACAGACTGAGCGCCGGAAGAAGCGGGCAGAGAATCGGGCTCTGCGCCGCCTTTACCGCAGCCCGCCCCCAGCGCCAGCAGGAATACCAGGGCCGCCGGCCCCCACAGGCTTTTGTGCTTCATGGTCTTGTCCTCCTTTCTTTCTGCCGCGGGCCCAGAAGCCCAGGGCGCCCCCGGCCAGGGCCAGGGCCGCCGCCAGACTCACCCACTGAGAAATCCGCTGGAGGTCCGTGCCGGTGTAGGCCACCGTCACCTGGCCGGCGGGATACCCCTGCGGCACCTGAAGCTCCACCCGGCCGGCTCCGTCCTTGTGGAGGGGCACCGGGAGAGCCTCTCCTCCCTCTTCGGGGGTGAGGACCGCGGTATAGCCCTTGTACCAGAGCTTTGGCACCCCGTAGGCCCCTTCGCCCTCGCACCACAGGGCAAAGCCGCCCCCGGGCAGATACTCTCCCTGATGGGTCTGGCCGTCCGGCGTGGTGTACTGGGCGGTGGGCTCGGCGGCAAACTCGTAGATGTCCACCCCGTCGGGCACCCACTCCTGGCCCACCAGATAGAAGGTCTCGCCCCGGTTTTCAAAGTAGTTGTCCCCATAGTTGCACAGCTCGGGCAGGCTGGGCCACAAAAGGGCCAGGTTGGCCGCCGAGAGCAGGGTCACCGCCCCCAGGGCCGCCGCCCGCCGGGCTTTGCGCCTGCCTTGGGGCGGGGCCGATTTTTCCCGCCCCCCCAACATCCAGGCGGCGCACAGGCAGAAGAAGAACTGCCCCAGCTGGTTCAGCCGCCAGGGGAACTGGATGCTGGTGAGGGGGGTGGCGTCCAGCAGTTTCCACACCCCGCCCCACAGCTGGATGAGGGAAAAGCCGACCCCCAGCAGCCAGAACACCCGGGCAGGGCGGCTGCCCGGCCGGCGGCACAGGGCCAGCACCCCCAGCACCGCCAGGGCCAGCACCCCCAGCCCCAGGCCCTGATACCCGGTGAGGGAGAAAATCCCCGCCAGGCTCTGGCGGTTTTCCCACAGGTTGGTGAGGGGATCGGTGGTGGCCTTGAAGCGGTCGGCGGCAAACTGCTCCAGCATGGGCAGCCAGTAATAGCAGCCCAGGGCCAGCACCGCCAGGGTGGTGAGCGCCCCCTTGAAAAGGATGGGGCCCTTCAGCACCCGGGGCAGCCGGGCCAGCACCCAGCCCACCGCCAGAAGGCCGCAGAGGGCCAGGCTGATGGTGTGGGTCATGAGCAGCCCGAAAAAGCCCAGCCCCAGAATCCAGGGGCGGGAGAATCCCTCCTCGGTGAGGTTCCACAATCCCCACACCGCCAGGGGCAGGAAGATCATGGCCTGGGCCTCCCCCACCGCGCTGCGGATGAAGAGGTTGGCCAGGTGGTACTGACACAGGCTGTAGCTCACCATCAGCACCAGGCCCCCGGTGTGGCTTTTGGTGATGCCCCGCCCCGCCAGATAGCCGGTGAGGCACTGGAGAGCGCAGCAGCTCAAAAGTAGGAGCTTGAAGGTGATTTCGGGCCCGGTGACAAAGGCCCGCAGCACTGCGAAGGGATAGAGGAAAAGGTCCGGGTAAAACAGCCCGCAGGCATAGCCGTACCCGCCCAGCAGCAGGGAATAGACCCGAACCGGCAGGGCCGAGCCCTCCCGCAGGGCCTGGGCCAGCCCCTCGATGCGCAGCATGTGGAACAGGCAGTCATGACCGGCGGCCAGGTCCCGGTTGGCCAGGGGCAGGGCGCAGAGGGCCATCACCGCCCCGGCCAGGACCAGGAATTCCAAGATTTGTTTTTTGATGTTGGGTTTACAAGGCATAGAAGGCAGAGTCCTTTTGTGGTTCAGATTTTATCGGATTTTGAGTCGGGCGGGGGCGCATCCTGCCCCTTGCGGGCCGGGCCAAAGCGCCGGCGCTTTTTGGGCAGGGAGGGGCCCCGGCGGCGCACCAGCAGGGACGCCCCCGTCAGGATCAGCGCCAGCAGGATGAGCCAGGGCAGCGAGCCGACCAGCCAGAGGGCCAGGTCCTCGAGCCAGCGCCCGAAGTTCCGCCAGCCCCTCGCAAAGGCGGCGCCCAGCCGGGCGGCAAAGCTGGTCTCGGTGGGGGTGAGATTGGCCACCTCCCACAGGCTGACATTCACAGTGGCCAGGTCCACCTGGTCGTCCAGCACCTTTTTCTGGCCGGTGTAGCTCTCGATCTGGTACTGCACCTGGGTGAGCTGCTCCTCAATGGCCAGCAGGTCCTCCAGGGTGGTGGCCTGGTCCCGCAGTTCCAGCAGCCGGTCCCGCTGGCTTTCCAGGCTGGAGAGCCGGGCCTCCACGTCCACATAGTCCGCGGTCACGTCCTGGGTGTCCTCGCTTTTGTGGAGGGCGTTGCCCGCGTTCTGGGCGTCGTTGAGGAAGCTCTGGTACTGGTCGCTGGGGATGCGGAAGGTGTACCGGGCCACCCGGTCGGCGCTGTCGGCGCTGCCGCTGAGGCCGCTGCTCTGCACATAGCCCCCCGCCCGGGCCGCCGCCTCTTCCAGGGCGGTGCAGGTCTCTTCAAAGGCGGTGCTCTCCATCTCCAGGCTGGCGGTATAGATGATCTTGCGGCCCTCGATGGCCAGGGGCTGGCCCGGCTCCTCCGCACTGGCGGCGGTGTCCTCGGCCCAGCCCGTCTCGGCGGCCGCGCTGGTGACGCCGCCCCCGGTGCTGCCGCTGGAACCGCCGCAGCCCGCCAGCCCCAAAATCAGGGCCAGGGCCGCCAAAATTGCCGTCATTCGTCTTTTCATGTGGGTTCGCCTCCTTTTTTGGGAGAGATTTTTCCTGCTTTCAGTTTACCATGGGCCGCCGCCCCGCACAAGGCCGGCAGCAAGGGAGGACTCTTTCTTTTTGCCCTTCACCCCATAAGACAGAAAAACAGCCTCCCTCCTTTCGGGGACAGAAAAAGCCGCCGGAAAATTTCCGGCGGCTTTTTTGTGCAGATCTTACAGCTTGGAGACCTTGGGGCCCTGGGCGGTGTCGGTGACCGACCAGCCCATGCCGGTGATCTTGTCCCGCAGGGCGTCGGCCTCGGCCCAGTTCTTGGCCTTCTTGGCGGCGGCGCGCTGCTCCACCAGGGCCATGACCTCGGCGGGCACTTGGTCCTTCTTGCGGTTGTACATCAGGCCCAGCACGTTGGTCAGATCGTCAAAGGCCTTGGCGGCCTCTTCCAGCGCCTTTTTGCTGGCGGTGGAAGAGAGGGTATTGATCTCCTTGACCAGATCGAAGATCACAGCCAGGGCGTCGGGGGTGTTCAGGTCGTCGTCCATGGCCTTGTTGAACTTCTCCCGGGCCTCGGCGGCCTTGGCGATGAGGGCGTCGTCCCCGCCCTCGCCGGCGTTCTGGATGGCGAAATCCAGGTTGTCCCGGCAGGTGTACAGCCGCTCCAGGCTGTTCTTGCAGCTCTGGATCAGCTCCACCGTGTAGTTCAGGGGCATCCGATAGCCGGCGGTGAGCATGAAGAAGCGGATGGGCTCATAGCCGTAGGCCTCCGCGATCTCCCGCACGGTGAAGAAGTTGTTCAGGCTCTTGGACATCTTCTGGTTGTTGATGTTCAGAAAGCCGTTGTGCATCCAGTAGCGGGCAAAGGTGCAGCCGTTGGCGCACTCGGATTGGGCGATCTCGTTCTCATGATGGGGGAACACCAGGTCCTGACCGCCGGCATGAAGGTCGATGGTCTTGCCCAGATGCTTGCGGGCCATGGCACTGCACTCGATGTGCCAGCCCGGGCGGCCCTTGCCGTAGGGGCTGTCCCAGCTGGGCTCGCCGGGCTTGGCCGCCTTCCAAACGGCAAAGTCGGCGGGGTCCTCCTTCAGGTCATCGTCCATCTGGCTGCGCAATTCCCGGTTGCCGCTCTCCAGATCATCCAGGTTCAGATGGCTGAGCTTGCCGTACTCGGGATCAGAGCGGACACGGAAGTACACGTCGCCGTTGCGGGCCACATAGGCATGGCCGCTGGCCACCAGATCCCCCACCAGGTCCAGGATCTCCTGGATGTGCTCGGTGGCACGGGGCTGGACGGTGGGGCGTTTGACGTTCAGGCCGTCAGCGTCCTTCAGGTACTCGTCGGCGTAGTGGCTGGCCACCTCCGCCATGGAGACGCCCTCCTCCTTGGCGCGGTTGATCAGTTTGTCATCAATATCGGTGATGTTGGAGACAAAAATCACCTTGTTGCCCCGGTATTCCAGGTAGCGGCGCAGGGTGTCGAACACCACCAGCGGGCGGGCATTGCCCAGGTGAATATAGTTGTAGACCGTGGGGCCGCAGACATAGATCCGGTATTCACCGGGGGTCTGGGGGACAAACTCCTCCTTGCGGCGGGTCATGGTATTGAAGATCTGCATAGGATGGCTTCCTTCCTGCCGGCGGTTTGGCGCCGGGTGGATATTTGGATCGATACAACCTTATTATAGCCGCGCCGGGCATCCTGCGCAACCGCAAACCGGTGAAAATCTGCTCACTTTGCCTGGATAAAGCACTCCCGGTTCTGCCACAGGTAGATGCCGCCGGAGAGCACCGTCACCGCGGTCACCAGCCAGCACAGGACCTGAATCACAACGCAGAAGCCGGGAATTCCCGCCTCACCCAGGAAAACAGGCACCACATAGTACAGAATGATGGTGACCATCTGCAATACCGTCTTGACCTTGCCCCACATATTGGCGGCAATGACGGTGCCGCGCTCGGCGGCGATCATGCGCACGCCGGCCACAGCAAATTCCCGGAAGAGGATGACCGCCAGCACCACCGGGTGGCAGATGCCGTCCGCCAGCATGTAGATGAAGGCGGCGGTGGTGAGCATCTTGTCAGCCAGCGGGTCCATGAACTTGCCGAAATCGGTGACCAGGTGGTTTTTGCGGGCCAGGTAGCCGTCCAGGAAGTCGGTGATGCTGGCCGCAGCAAAGATGATGCCCGCCACCAGCTGGACGACGGGGTTGTAGGCGTCGGTGCCCAGCCCGCCGAAGGCGGCAAATACCATAAAGACCGGTACCAGGACAACGCGCAGCATGGTGAGTTTGTTGGGCAGATTCATGGCTCAGTCCTCCGCTTTCTCCGGGTCCTGCACCCGGCTTTCCACATAGCCGTACAGGTCGTAGGTGTCGCTGTCGGTGATGGTGACCTGATAGAAGGCGCCGGTCTCCAGCGGGGTGTCGCCGGGGGTCAGCACATTGCCGTCGATCTCGGGACAGTCACCCTGGGAGCGCAGCAGGTACATGCCGCTCTCCTCGTCCAGGCCGTCACAGATGCATTCCAGCGTCTGGCCCACCCGGTCATGCTGCTTTTTCTCGCTGATCTCCGCCTGGATCTCCATGATATGGTCGGCGCGGCGCTGTTTCACCTCGTCGTCAATCTGGTTGTCCATGCGGGCCGCCACGGTGTTCTCCTCCGGCGAGTAGGCAAAGCAGCCCAGCCGGTCAAACTGCACCGTGCGGACAAAATCGCACAGCTCGGCGTACTGCTCCTCCGTCTCGCCGGGGAAACCGGCGATCAGGGTGGTGCGCAGCGTCAGGCCGGGGATGCCGGCCCGCAGCTTGGCGATGGCCTCCTCGATCTCCTTGCGGCCGCCGCGGCGGTTCATGGCCTTGAGCACCGCGTCGTCGCAGTGCTGGATGGGCAGGTACAGATAGGGCACCACCTTTTTGTTGCGCTGCATGGCGGCGATAAACTGGTCGGTGATGCGCTCGGGGTAGGCATAGAGGATGCGGATCCAGCGGATGCCCTCGATGGCGTTCAGCGCATCCAGCAGCGCGCAGATTTCGCCGGGCTTGCCCCAGTCCTCGCCGTAGGCGGTGGGGTCCTGGGCCACCACAATCAGTTCCCGGACGCCCTCGCTGGCCAGCCATCTGGCCTCAGCGACGCAGTCCTCCAGCGGGCGGCTGCGCAGCGGGCCGCGGATCAGCGGGATGGCGCAGTAGTGGCAGCGGTTGGAGCAGCCCTCGGCAATCTTTAAGTAGGCATAGTGGCGGGGGGTGGAGATCACCCGGCGGCCGCCCAGCGGCATATCGGACTTGGGGCCGTAGCTTTCCAGAGTTTCCGCCCCGGGGGTGCAGACCCGGCGGAGAATTGCGGGCAGCGCCTTGTTGGACCCGATGCCCACCACTGCGTCCACCTCGGGCATTTCGCGGGCAATCTCGCTCTTGTACCGCTCGGCCAGGCAGCCGGTGACGATCACCTTCAGGTCGGGATTCTGCTGTTTGTAGCTGCAGGCCATGAGAATGTTCTCGATGGCCTCCTCCTTGGCAGACTGGATGAAGCCGCAGGTGTTGACGATGATGGCATCCGCCTGGGCGGGGTCGGCCACCGTCTCGTGGCCGTCGGCCAGCAGCGCATGGCAGAAAACGTCGGCGT
>CASFKY010000016.1 GCA_949295465.1 uncultured Oscillospiraceae bacterium | reverse complement strand
GGTGTTTGATATGGAGCGGCTGATGACCCGCACTGTCTACGGGTCGGCCACCCCGCGGGAGATCTATGCCCTGGCCAACACCTGCGATCAGCTGCCCCAGGTGAAAAAGCTGGCGGGGGAGTGCGGCTGCGCCCCTCTGAAGGAATTGGCGGACCAGGTGGACCTGCTCACCGACATCCGGGATCGGATCTATTCCGCCATCCAGGAGGACTGCCCCTCCACCCTCAAGGACGGCGGGGTCATCAAGGCCGGCTACAGCCAGGAAGTGGACGAATTGCGGGATATCGTCCACGGCGGCAAGGGATACCTGGCCCAGATGGAGACCAAGCTGCGGGAGGAGACAGGCATCCAAAAGCTGAAGATCGGCTTCAACCGGGTGTTCGGCTACTATATTGAGATCAGCAAGGCCTATACCGGGGAGATCCCCCAGGGCTTTGTGCGCAAGCAGACTCTGGCCAATGCCGAGCGGTACATAACCGACGACCTGAAACAGCTGGAAAACAAGATTCTGGGGGCCAACGAGCGGCTGCTGGTGCTGGAGCACGAGCTGTTTGACGGCCTGCTCAAGGAGATCTCCGGCCAGCTGGTGCGCATTCAGGCCACGGCGGTGGCGGTGGCAACCCTGGACGTGCTCACCGCCCTGGCCGAGGTGGCGGCAGTCAACCACTATGTAAAGCCCCAGGTGGATGATGGGGATGAATTTGCGATCCAGGAGGGCCGTCACCCGGTGGTGGAGCAGGTGCTGAAGGGGAGCCTCTTTGTGCCCAACGACACCCTGCTGGACTGCGGCGACAATCGGATGCTCATCATCACCGGCCCCAACATGGCGGGCAAATCCACCTACATGCGGCAGAATGCCCTCATTGCCCTGATGGCTCAGATCGGCAGCTTTGTGCCGGCCAAGAGCTGCCATCTGGGGGTGGTGGACGCCATTTTCACCCGGGTGGGCGCTTCGGACGATCTGGCGGCGGGCCAGTCCACCTTTATGGTGGAGATGACCGAGGTGGCCGAGATCCTGCAAAAGGCCACCCCCAAGAGCCTGGTGATTCTGGATGAGATCGGCCGGGGCACCTCCACCTTTGACGGCATGAGCATTGCCCGGGCGGTGGTGGAGCACATCTGTGACAAAAAGCAGGGGCCGGGCTGCAAGACCCTCTTTGCCACCCATTACCATGAGCTCACCGAGATGGAAAACTCCCTGGAGGGGGTCAAGAACTACAACATCGCGGTGAAAAAGCGGGGGGATGATATCACATTTCTGCGCAGGATCGTGCGGGGCGCAGCCGATGACAGCTACGGCATCGAGGTGGCCAAGCTGGCCGGCCTGCCCGCCAGCGTCACCAAGCGGGCCAAACAGATCCTGAAGGCGCTGGAAGCTTCCGCCCCCGACGCCCACAAGGTGATGCAGCTGGATTTTGAGACAGTGGAGGCCTATCAGTCTCCCGAGGCGCCCAGTGAGGTGTTCGACAAGCTGCGGGCCCTGGATGTGGACACCCTGACCCCCCTGGAAGCCCTGAACTTTTTGTATGAACTGAAAAAATCCTTCTGAATCCTATAGAGAGAAAGGCAGGTGGCGGCGATGGCCGTGATTCATGTGCTGGACCCCCACACCGCGGAGCTGATCGCGGCGGGCGAGGTGGTGGAGCGGCCGGCCTCGGTGGCCAAGGAGCTGCTGGAGAACGCGGTGGACGCGGGAGCCAGCCAGATCACCCTCACCATCGAGCGGGGCGGCATTGCCCTTTTGGAAGTGTCGGACAACGGCAGCGGTATCGAGAGCGAGTACATCGCCAAGGCCTTTATCCGGCATGCCACCAGCAAGATTTCCTGTGAAAAGGACCTGGAGAGCATCCATACCCTGGGCTTCCGGGGAGAGGCGCTGGCCTCCATCGCCAGCGTGGCCCGGGTGGAAGTGCTGACCCGCACCGAAGAGGACGAATTCGCTTGCCGCTACCGCATTGAGGGAGGCAGGGAACAGGGCATGGAGGCGGGCGCCCGGCCGGTGGGGACCACCATCTCGGTGCGGGATCTGTTCTACAACACCCCCGCCCGGATGAAGTTCCTCAAAAAGGATTCCAGCGAGGGTACCTTTGTGGGGGAGACGGTCTCCCGCATCGCCCTGTCCCACCCAGAGATCGCTTTTACCTTTATCCGGGAGGGCAAGGTCCAGTTCCGCACAGCCGGCGACGGTCAGCTGAAAAGCGCCGCCTACGCGGTGCTGGGCAAGGCCTTTGCCAGGAATCTGCTGGAAGTGGACGGGGGCATGGGAGCCTACCAGGTCAAGGGGCTGGTCACCTCTCCCGCCGACTGCCGGGCCAGCCGGGGAATGCAGTTCTTTTACCTGAACGGCCGGTTTGTCAAAAACCGCACCATGATGGCCGCGCTGGAAAATGCCTACAAGGGCACCCTGATGCAGGGGCGCTTCCCCGGCTGCCTGCTCATGCTGAAAATGCCCCCTGAGCTGGTGGATGTGAATGTACACCCCGCCAAGACCGAGGTGCGCTTTGCCCGGGAGGCGGACGTATTCGACGCAGTGTATGGGGCGGTAAAGGCTACGGTTCTGCTGCCCTCCAGTGGAGAGCGTCGGTTCCAGTTTGAGGAGCCGAAGGCGGAGCCCTGCAAGCCGGAAAAGCCCGCTGTGCCGGCGTCCCAGGCAGAGGCAGCCGGGCCGGTTGCCCGCCCTGGGGCTTTTGCTGCGGTTTCGCCTGCCGCGCCCTCTGCCGGGACTCCGGCGGCTTCCGGCGTTGCCAAGCCTTTCCCTGCAAAGGCGTACAGCCGGCAGGAAGATGCAGCGGCAACGCCTCTGCCGGACCCGGCTCGCTCTCCCTGGGCCCACACTCTCCAGTCCGCCTCCCTGACCCTGCGGCGGGAGAATGCCTCTTTGCGGGAAGAGGGGCTGGACATCTGCCCCACCGAGGAAGAGAGCCGGGCCTGGATGGGGGAACAGGGAACAGAGCAGGCCCAAAACACCCCTTCTCCTTCCCTTTTGCCAAAAGAGAAGGAGCCTGATCCGCCCGAAAGCCGGGAGCCGGCCCGGCAGCTGAGCCTGGCCCCCGAGGAAGAGGAGCCCCTGCGGTATGTGGGGGAGGTGTTCAAGACCTATATTGTCACTCAGCGGGGAGAAGAGCTCTGCCTCATCGACAAGCATGCCGCCCATGAGCGGCTGATCTACGAGCAGATTGCCGCAAACTATGGCCATGTGAGCAGCCAAATGCTCCTGGTGCCGGTGCAGGTGAACTTGTCTGCGGAAGAAAAGGACGCGGTACTGCAAAACTTGCAGATGCTGGAGGACGCCGGGGTAGAGCTGGAGGACTTTGGCGGCAACACGGTGCTGCTGCGGGCGGTGCCAGCTGATGTGGTGATCGAGGACGGAGAGAGCCTGGTGGTGGAATTGGCCTCCAAGCTGGCCAAGGGCAGCAAGGACGCTCTGAGCGAGAAGACCGAGTGGGTGCTCCACTCCATTTCCTGCCGGGCAGCCATGAAGGCCGGAGACAAAAATCACAGTGAGCCGCTGATGGCCCTGGCTCAGGAGGTGCTCTCCGGCAAGATCCCGCCCTTCTGTCCCCATGGGCGCCCCATTGTGTTGAGACTCACCAAAAAGGAGCTGGAAAAGCAGTTTGGCAGACTTGGCTGAAAAGAAGAACTTACTGGTGGTGGGCGGCCCCACCGCTTCGGGCAAAACTGCCCTGGCAGTGGAGCTGGCCCTCCGGCTGGGAGGGGAGATCCTCTCGGCGGATTCCATGCAGATCTACCGGGGGCTGGAGATCGGCACCGCCAAGGCCACGCCCGCGGAGCAGAGGGGCGTACCCCATCATATGCTCAACATCCGCGCCCCCGAAGAGAGCTACAGCGTGGCCGAATATGTGGCCGAGGCGGGCCGGGTCATTGAGGGCATCCGGGCCCGGGGCCGGGTGCCCATCCTGGCCGGCGGCACGGGGCTGTACATTTCCAGCCTGATCCGGGGCATCCGCTTTGCGGCCCAGCCCGACACCGCCCCCCTTCGGGCCCGCATGGAGCGGGAGTGGGAAGAACTGGGCCCTGCCGCCCTCTATGAACGGCTGCAAAGGCTGGACGGGGAGGCGGCCCAAAAGATCCATCCCCACAACAAGGTGCGGGTGATCCGGGCGTTGGAGGTCTGCGAGGGGGGAGAGACCTCCTTTTCCCGCCAGAAGGCCGAAGCCCTGCCTGCCCAAAGACCCTATCGGACCCTGCTGTTTTGCCTGAGCTTTGCCGACCGACAGCAGCTGTACCGGCGTATTGATCTGCGGGTGGACAGGATGATGGAACAGGGGCTGCTGAGAGAGGCCATGCAGGTGTATCTGCACCGGCACAGCTGGCTTACTGCGGCCCAGGCCATCGGGTACAAGGAATTTTTTGGATATTTTGAGGGCCGTCAGAGCCTGTCGGAGTGCGTGGCACTGCTGAAACAGGCCTCCCGCCGGTATGCCAAGCGGCAGCTCACCTGGTTCCGCCATCAGGAGGAGGCCATCTGGCTGGAGGCCTCCGATGCCCGGGCCGGGCAGCAGGCGCTGGAGCTGGCAAGGGACTTCTTGAAGGAATGACCGGGAAAGGAGGATGGCTGTGGAAGAAAGGAAGCAGAGAAAGAACCGGGTCCTGTCCTGGGTGATCCGGGGTTTGCTGGCGCTCTTTGCCCTGTATGTGGGGGTGCAGCTGCTGGCGGTGATGAGCCGGGGCTACAAGACTGAGACGGCCATCCAGTACAGCATGACCGACAGCATTACGGTGGAGGGCTTCCTGGATTTTGATCAGGTCACCGTGGAGGGCGAGGGGCTGCTGGGATATCTGGTCAAGAGCGGCGAGCGGGTCTCCACCGGCACAGCCCTGGCCGAAAAGTACGACAGTATTGATCAGGCCCAGTGCCGGGAACAGCTGGAAAAGGTGGAGGCGCAGATCGCCCTTCTGGAAAAAAGCCAGAGCAACGCCGCCGATGTGGATATTCTGCTGAACCAGATGCAGAGCAACCTCATCAACGTGCTGGAGGATCTTTCCCGGGAGGACTATGCCGGCCTGTCCGAGAGCGAGGGAGAATACCTGCTCTCAGCCAACAAGTTCCAGTATATCACCGGCAAGGTGCGGGATTTTTCCCAGCCGCTGAGCCAGCTTCAGGCCCAAAAGCAGGAGCTGGAAACCCAGTTGGGCAGCCCGGAGGCCATCTATGCCCCCACCAGCGGCTATTTTGTGGATGCGCCCCATGCCCTCAATCTGGACTTGGATCGGGATACCCTGCAAAATGCCGCTCCTGTCCAGATGCAGGAGTATCTGAGCACCGACCACACCTCGGCCCTGTCGGGGGCGGCCGGCAAGGTGGTCACCAGCTACCAGTGGCATTTTTATGGCCTGTGTACCCTGGAAGAGAGCCAGAAATTCAACAATGTGGACGAGGTGACCATCTCGTTCCCCGGCTATGCAGAGCAGAAAGTACCTGCCCAGGTGGAGGAGATCGTGCCAGACGAGGAGACCGGCCTGGCCAAGCTGGTGCTGAGCTGTGAGTACATGAACGCACAGATCCCGGCGCTGGCTCAACAGGCGGCCCAGGTGGATTTTGCCAGTTATGAGGGAATCCGAATCCCCGCCGAGGCCCTGCACATTGTGGACGGCAACAAGGGCGTCTATGTGAAATACGGCAACATCATCTATTTCCGCAAGATCCAGATCCTCTATCAGGACGAGGATTTTATCCTGGTGCCGGAGGACGGCAAGGTGGGCAGCGACAACGAGGTGCGGCTGTATGATGAGATCATCACCGAGGGCAGCGGGCTGAAAGATGAGAAATTGCTCTGAGTCCGACAAAAATATCTTCCCCTCGGTTGACATCCTGCCCAAAACAGGGGATAATAAAACTGTATAAACCCTGGGTCAGGCCCTGACCCAAGCGGAGTGCGGCGGCCGGAGGATGACGGCCGTTCCGCTGCCAGACAGGGCCGGCGAAAGAGCCTTTTAACAAATCATTTTTGCCGTGTTTCTCGCAGCGCGGTAAAAATATAAGGAGGACATCTGGATGTGGGATAAATTGAAGAACGCTCTTGGCATTGGCGAAGAGGACGATCTGGGCGAATACGAATCGGACGATATGCCGTTCGTAAGCAGCAGCCGTGCCCCGGCAGAAGAAGGGGCGGAGATGGGCGTGCCCAAGCGCAACAAGGTGGTCAACATCAACGCCACCACCCAGCTCCAGGTGGTACTGGTCAAGCCCGAGCGGTTTGACGACGCCAGTTCGATCGCGGATCACCTGAACGCCAAGCGCACCGTAGTGCTGAACCTGGAGAACACCAACAAAGAAGTTTCCCGCCGCTTGGTGGACTTTTTGTCCGGCGTGGCCTATGCCAACAACGGCCAGATGAAGCGGGTGGCAGCCAGCACCTTCATCATTACCCCCTACAACGTGGACATTATGGGGGAGGATTTGCTGGACGAGCTTGAGAGCAATGGCGTATTCTTCTGATCCTCACCAAAAGCGAGGTTTCCTGCCGCCGCAGAACCAGCAGGAAACCCTGGTGATGCGAAGGGCCGAGGATCTGTACCGGGCCGCCTCCAAGCGGGGGCAGGCTTGCGGCGGCGCTTTTTTGAGCGACCGTCAGCAGGACCTGGCCCGGGCAGCCCTTGAAAAACTGGGCTGTGATTTCTACCATTTTGATGGAGGCTATCCCGAAGCCCAGCGGCGGGTGCTGGTGCTGGACCCGGAAGAGGGCCCGGCGCCGGTCTGCTTTTTGAAAATTGAGAGCACTGCCTTTGCCCAGCAGAAGCTGAACCACCAGGATTACCTGGGGGCGCTGCTGGGCCTTTCGGTGGAACGGGAGTGCCTGGGGGATATTCTGCTCCTGCCCGGCGAGCCCCAGGTAGCCTATGCGGCAGTGCTGGAGCGGATGGCCGACCTGTTGGCCCGGGAACTTTCCCAGGTAGGGCGCGACCCGGTACGGGTCACGGTCTGCGACCGCTCCCAGGTGCAGTGGCAGGAAATGCCGCAGCCCGAAATCAAGACGGCCACCGTCTCTTCCCTCAGGCTGGACAGCGTGCTGGCCGCCCTGCTCAATACCAGCCGGGCCCAGGCCAGCGCCCTCATCCGGGAGGGCAGGGTGGAGATCGGCCACATTCCCCAGACCAACGCCCACGCGGGCGTGTATGAGGGGGACGTCTTTTCCGTGCGGGGAAAGGGAAAGTTCCAACTGAAGGCTGTGGGCGGCCGCAGCCGGAAGGACAGAATTTTCATCGAATTCTTTCAGTATTGATCCCTGACGGGATCCCAGTATGACAGTACATCGGAGGAAGAAACAGTATGATGTCACCGGAAGAAGTACGCACCGTCACCTTTGACAAACAAAATATGGGCGGTTACCGCCGCGTGGATGTGGACGCATTCTTGCAGCAGATGGCGGATGATCTGGAGGAATCCCAGCGCAAGCAGGCCGAGGCGGAGAAAAAGCTGCTGGTGCTGGCCCAGAAAATTGAGGAGTACCGCAAGGACGAGGACAACGTGAAGACGGCGCTTCTCAACGCCCAGCGTATGGCCGAGAACATCATACGGGAGGCCCGGCAGAAGTCTGAGGCCATGCTGCGGGAGGCCGGCATCAAGGCCGATGACATCGTGCAGAACGCCAAGAGCCGGGTGACTGACGAGCAGATGGAGCTGGAGAGAGTGCAGGGCGAGGTGGCCCGCTTCAAGGCCAGCGTCCTCCAGCTGTACAAGCAGCATATCGAGTCTCTCAGCACCCTGCCGGGAGGAGAGGAAAAGGCCGAGGAGGAGGTTCCCGCTGTCCAGGAGCCGGTCACGGCCCTGGAGCAGGAACCCCAGGCAGAGGAGCCCAAGGCTCAGGATACCACTCCCGAGCCGGAGCTGGAGATCAATTTTGATCTGAACGAGGGCGAGGAGCCCCAAAAGGCCGAGACGCAGGAGATCACCTTTGATCTCAGCGGCCTGGTAGAGCCGGAAGAAGAGGAAGAAAAGAAGGAAGAGGACAAGAAAAAGGACGCCCCCTTGTTTGATTCTT
>CASFKY010000015.1 GCA_949295465.1 uncultured Oscillospiraceae bacterium | reverse complement strand
CACCGCCCTCACCGGGCTGCCGGTGGCGGGGGTGGTGCCCTGGCTGCCCCTGAATCTGGAGGACGAGGACAGCCTGGCCCCCCGCCTGGGCCGCACAAAGGCCGCCGGGGCGGTGGACGTGGCGGTGATCCGCCTGCCCCACCTCAGCAACTTCACCGATTTTGACCCCCTGGAGGAGGTGCCCGGCCTGGGGGTGCGGTATGTGTCCGACCCGGCAGCCTTAGGCAGGCCGGACCTGGTCATCCTACCCGGCACCAAGACCACCCTGGACGATCTGCTCTGGCTGCGCCGGGCCGGGCTGGAAGAGCCCATCCTGGCCCTGGCGGCCTCGGGCACCCCGGTGCTGGGCATCTGCGGGGGGTACCAGATGCTGGGCCGCTCTCTCTTTGACCCCCAGGGGGTGGAGGGCCCGGCGGGCCGAAGCCTGCCCGGCCTGGGTTTACTTGACTGCGAGACGGTGTTTGCCCCCCAAAAGACCCGCACCCGGGTGGCCTGCCGCTTTGAAAAGGCCGAGGGCTTCTGGGGCTGTCTTGCGGGGGCCGAGGCCAGCGGGTATGAAATCCACATGGGCCGCACCCAGGCTCCCCGGCCCCTCTGCCGGGTGTGGGGCCAGTTTGAGGGCGGCCCCGCCCCCCACGGGGAGGGCGCTTTTAAGGGCAGCGCGGCGGGCTGCTACCTCCACGGCCTTTTTGAGGAGGGCCAGGCCCTGGGCCGGCTGGCCGCCGCCCTCTTTGAGGCCAAGGGGCTGCCCGCCCCCGCCTTCGGCCCCGACCACCGGGCTCGCCGGGCTCAGCAGCTGGACCTCTTGGCCGACACCCTGCGAAAGAAACTGGACATCCCCGCCCTGTATCGGATGATGGAGGGCAGCGGGAGATAAGGGCCCGCCCGGCGCCCTTTTGGGCCGGCCCCGGTGTTGCCCTGCCCGGGCCTTTCTCGCCCGGCCCCCCGGCGCACCGCCCTCATTTTTCACGCCCTTTTGGGGCAGAAAGGTTTTGCCATGCACCCCGAATTTTCTTACACCCGCCCCGGCGAGATCGAGGCCCGCAGCATGGAGCTGATCCGGGCCGAGCTGGGGCCCCACTCCTTCACCCCGGCCCAGCTGCCCCTGGTTTTGCGGGTCATCCACGCCACGGCGGATTTTTCCTTTAAAGAAAGCCTCTATTTTTCCCCCGGCAGCGTGGAGGCGGGCCTTGATGCCCTCGGGGCCGGGGCCACCCTCGTCACCGACACCAACATGGCCCTGGCGGGCATCAGCAAGCCAAGCCTCAGGGCCCTGGGCTGCCGGGCTCTCTGCTTTATGGCAGACCCCCAGGTGGCCGCCGCGGCCCGCAGCCGGGGGGCGACCCGGGCGGTCGTCTCCATGGAAAAGGCCGCCGCCCTGCCCGGGCCCCTCATCCTGGCAGTGGGCAACGCCCCCACCGCCCTCATCCGGCTGTGTGAGCTGATGGAAGAACAGGAAGCCTTCCGCCCGGCCCTGATCCTGGGGGTGCCGGTGGGCTTTGTGAACGTGGTGGAGAGCAAAGAGCTGCTGGAGGACACCTGCCGCCGGCTGGGGGTGCCCTGCATCCTGGCCCGGGGCCGCAAGGGAGGCAGCACCGTGGCCGCCGCCCTCTGCAACGCCCTGCTCTACACCGCCGCCCCCCGCCGGGGGGTGTGAGGGGGCCCGCCTTGCCGGCTTTGCCTCGGCCCCGCCTTGCCTCGCCGGCCCTTCCAGACCCCGGCCCGGCCCATTTTCCCACCAAGGAGACAACCATGAAACGTATTTTTTGCGCCGCCGCGGCCCTGTTTGCGGCTCTCTGTTTTCCCTTTGCGCCCCTGGCCGGCTGGGAGCCGGACTTTGAGGTGGAGGCGGACGAGGTCTACCTGCTCAACCTGGACACCGGCACCGTGGCGTATGAGAAAAACGCGGACACTCCCCACGCCATTGCCAGCCTCACCAAGATGATGACGGGGCTTTTGCTGCTGGAGAGCGGACAGGACCTGAACACCACCATCACCATCCCCCAGCGGCTGGAGGAGGAGTTTGAGACCATCAAGGAGTGGGACGGCGCCTATCTGGATTTGCAGGTGGGGGAGGAGATCCGCCTCAAGGACCTGCTCTATTCCACCCTGCTGCCCAGCACCAACGACACGGCCAGCGCCATTGCGGACTATCTCTCGGGGGGCGACATCCCCGCCTTTGTGGAGCAGATGAACCAGCGGGCCGGGGAGCTGGGCTGTGAAAACACCCACTTCACCTGTCCCCACGGGCTTTACGACGAGGGCAACTACTCCACCGCCCGGGACCTGGCCTTGATCGCCGGGGCCTGCCTGGAAAACGAGGCCTTCATGGAGGTGGTCACCACCCCCTCCTACTGGCTGCCGGCCACCAACCTGCACACCCAGCCCCGCAGTGCCGACGCCCCCGAGGGGTATTATCTGGAGCTGTTCAGCACCATCCAGCTGCAATTGCCGGGCAGCCCCCTCTACCGTCCCTACGCCCGGGGCATCAAGACCGGCTTTACCGACGCGGCGGGGCGGTGCCTCGTCACCACCGCCGAAACAGAAAATGGCAGCTACTTGCTGGTGCTGCTGGGGGCCCCGAACCAGAAGGACGAAAACGGGGTGCAGGTCTCCTTTGACACCGCCGCCAGCCTGCTGGACTGGGCCCTTGCCCGCTTTGAGACCGGCAGCCTGCCTGAGGCCGGCCAGCCCCTGGCCACCCTGCCCCTCAACTACTGCAAGGAGTCCGAGACGGTGGAGGTGTACGCAAACGGCCAGCTCTCCGGCCTTTTCTGGGACAGGGAAAATCCCCCCGAATACCGCTTCAACCTGCCCGACAGCGTGAACGCCCCGGTGATCGAGGGCCAGGCCCTGGGCACCCTCACCCTGTATCAGGACGGCCAGCCCCTGGGCACCCTGGAGCTGACGGCGGGGGCCGGCTATGACCGCAGCGCCCTGCTCTACTGGAAGGCCCGGCTGGCCCCCCTTGCGGGCTGGCTGGCCGGGGCGGCAGTCTTTCTGGCGGCGCTGGTGCTGCTGGTGATCCTCTCGGCCCGCCGGGCCCGCCGTCGCCGCCATGCGTACCGGCGCTGAGGTTTGCCCCCCATTCCCCCACAACAAAAGCGCGGAGGAGCGTATCCTGCTCCCCCGCGCTTTTTTCTTTTTATGGTATGCGGCCCTTTTACCAGGTGAGGGTCTCGCCGGCGGCCAGCAGCAGCCGCCCCGGGCAGTGGAAGGCCTCGGCGGCCTGCCGGTCATAGAGGCTGCCGGGCTTGGTGTGGATGGGCACCGTGGCCTTGGCCCCGATCAGCCCGGCGCACTGGGCGGCCTCCTCCGGGCCCATGTTGTACACCCCGTCGATGGGCAAAAAGGCCCAGTCCAGCTTGAGGGCGGCCATCTGGCCCATGTAGTCGGTGCGGGAGGTGTCCGCCGCAAAGTAGAGGCTCTTGCCCTCCCAGCAAATCACAAACCCCACGCAGGACTTTTTGTCGTGGTTTTTGTTGTAGGCGGGCACCGCCTGGATCTCAAAAGGCCCGATCTGGGCCTTCCCGTACACCCCGCCTGCCAGAAAATCGGCGCTGCGCAGTACTTTGGCCCCCGGTTTGAGGGTCACTTTCTCCACCGCGTTGTGGTCATAGTGCTCGTGGCTCACCAGCACCCCGTCCGCCGGCAGGTCGTACCCCTCCCCGGCGTAGGGGTCCAGATACACCACCGTCCCGTCCGAGGCCTTCAGCCGGAAACTGGCGTGGCCCTGATACAGCAATTCTGCCATGGTATCCTCTCCCTTCGGCCCCCTTGGGGGCTTTTTGTCCAGTATACCACAGCCGGGGCCCCGGCACAAATCCGGGCTTCAGGCCCTTTTTCGGCCCAGGGCCGCCAGCCCCAGCGCCAAAAGCCCCAGCACCCCCAGCCGGGCCGCCAGCCAAGGCCCCCCGGCAGGGGCAGAGCCGCTCTCGCCCTGCTGCCCTTCCGGCGCCTCGGCCGCCGGGGCCTCGGGCAGAGGTTCCTCGCCTGCCGTTGCCGGGGCGATGGCGTACACCGAGAAGTGGCCGGTCTCAAAAATCACCCGGCCCTCCTCCTGCCAGGTGGTGCGGGGGCTGAAGGCGCCCTCCTCGTCCAGATGCAGCACCTGCACCGGGCCCTCCCCCTCGTAGGGCAGGCTCACCCGGGCCAGCCCCTGGCCAAACCGGGCGATGTTCTCCCCGCCGCTGCGCACTTCCAGGTGATAGGCGGGCCACTCCCCCGCCGCCTGGGCCTGGGCCTGGGTGAGGGTGTGGGTCTCGGCGGCCCGCACCGAGAGGGTCAGCTCCCCGCCGGCCTTTTCCAGCAGGGCCCGCAGGGCCTCCTCATCCAGGCTCACCGAGGCCGGGCCGCAGGCCACCGTCAGCCGGGCCCCGGGCTGGCCGCTCATTTGGGCCTCCAGCTCCAGCCGGGCAGTGAGGTGAGTCGCCTCCTGCTCCAGGGTGGGGGTCACCTCCGGCGCGGGCTCGGGGGTGGGGGTGGCCTCCTAGCTGCTCCCCTGGCCTGCCCCGGGGGTTTCTTCCGGGGCCGGGGTGGGCTCAGGCGGGGGAGTCACCTCCGGCTCAGGCTCCGGCGTGGGGGTCTCCTCCGGGGCGGGCGTCACTTCCGGCTCTTCCCCCTCGGCCCAGTACACCCCCTGTTCGCCCCCGCTCAGGCCGGCGGCAGCGGCGTTTTCCACCTCGCCCCCGGTGACGTACAGCGCCGGCAGCACGCCCGCCGCCGGGCCGCTCATCACCACCCGGCTCCCCTCCCCGAAGGTCAGGCGGGCGGTGCCCTCCTTGGGGTCCAGGTTCATGCCGTACCAGGAGTTTGACCCCACCGCCAGCTCCAGCCGGCCCTCCACCCGGGCCCCGGAGCTGTTCACCACCAGCGGCGCGCCGGTGTAGGCGGCGGTGTGGTCCAGGGTGAGGCCGGCCAGCGTCACCTCCCCGGCCCGGTACAGGTTCAGCACATGCTTGTTTTGGGCCCCGGCCCGCAGGGTGCCCCCCTCCAGCCGCACCCCGCTGCCCTCGATGTTCACCAGGTGCCGGTTGTTCTCAAAGGTATAAAGTAAAGTTCTCCCCCGCATAGAGGGTATGGCCGCCCAGGTCTAGGCTCACCCTGTCCCGGGTGATGTTCAGCATCCTGTCCAGCGCCCAGTCGCAGCCGAGCACATACCGCTGCGCCCCCGATTCCTCGTTCAGCAGGGCCTCCAGGTCCTGACCGGGCCCCACCGTCACGACCTCCTCAGCCCCGGCAAACTCTGCCCGCACCCCCAGCCGGGGCAGCCCCGCCAGCGCCAGGGCCCCGCACAGCGCAAGGCTCAGCCATCCTCTCTTGTTCATGGTGGTATCCATCCTTCCCCAGAAAAGGAAAAAATCACATTTTTCCGTTTTTTATTTTCTCAAATCGGCGGGTTTGCACCTCGCCCGCTGTATTATATCCCGCTCGTTTTGCCCCCGCAAGAGTTTGGATGTTTTTCCCTTCTGGGGGCGGGCCCTCTCTTTTCATTTGGGGCGGGCTGTGCTACAATAAAATTCGTCCGGGGGTATTCTTCTCCGGCAAAATCTGATTTTATTCTTTAAAATATAGGAGGCTCCCCGTGGAACAAAACCTGATCCTGCGCTATACCCTCCATGAGGACGGCGCCCATCTGGTGCAGGCCCTGGGGGAGAACCCCTGTGTAGAGCTGCCCGACACCCTGGGGGGCGCGCCCGTCACCCAGATCGGCGCCTACGCCTTTGGCCAGAACCCGGCCAAGATCCAGCCGGAGGGCCCGGTGCTCACCGAGACCCTGGGCAGCCCCACCCTGGCCGAACCCCTGTGCGGGCGGGCGCTGGTGTCGGTGCGGCTGCCGGGGCCGGTGCGCATCTTGCAGAGCGCCTGCTTTTTCGACTGCCGGGGCCTGCGGGAGCTGTCGGTGGGGGCCGAGATCCGGGCGCTGGGCAGCGATCTGTTCACCAACTGTTCCAAGCTCACCCTGCTGAGGGTGCGGGCCCGTCCCAACGCCCCCACCGGGCTGCAAAAGCTGCTGTACGCTTTGCAGAACGATTTGCGGGTGGAATTTGAGGAGGAGGGCCGGGTGCTGGCCTCCCTGCGCTACCCGGAATTCTGGGAAGAGCTGGAAGAAAACGCCCCCGCCCACATCTTCAACATGGGCATCCACGGCCAGGGCTACCAGTACCGGCAGTGTTTTTCCCAGGATGTGCTGAACTTTGCCGAGTACGACCGCAGCTTTCACCCGGCGCTGGCCGAGGGCAACCACGCCTTTCTGGGCCTGTTGGCCCTGGGGCGGCTGCGCTGGCCCTGGGAGCTGAAGGAGGAGGCCGAGGCCGAGTACCGGGAATTCCTGGCCAAAGAGGGGGAGCTGGCGGCCCGGGCCCTCATCCAGGGGGACGAGGCCGAGGGGCTGGAATTCCTCTGCGGGCTCAAATTGCTGGACGAGGGGGCCCTGAACCGGCTGAGCAGCTTTGCGGCCGAGGCGGAAAAGCCGGCGGCGCTGGCCCTTTTGATGGAGTACAAGCACAAGACCTTTGGCCGGGCCAAAAAGAACTACAGCTTTGATTTTTGAGATAGAACCGCCGGGGGCCTGCCCCGGGGAAGGAGGCGCGCCGATTGTCCAAACACATTGACCCGGACAGCCTGGAGCTGGACAAGCTCTCCCAGCTGCCCGAAACCCAGGAGGAGTGGGTGCGCCGGATGTCGCTGGAGGTGCTGAAAGTCACCCGCAGCGAGCTGTATCTGGACTTCCGCTATCTGGACATGGCCCTGTCGGCCCTGGCCCTTACCCCTGCCGAGGGGGTGCGGGGGATGGGCACCGACGGCTCCCGGCTGCTGGCCCAGCCGGACCGGCTGCTCCGGCTGAGCCGCCGCAACCCGGTGCTGCTCAACCGGGAATTTCTCCATGTGGTGCTCCACTGCGTGTTCCGCCACCCCTTCCTCATCGGGCAGCACCAGCCGGCCCTGTGGGACCTGGCCTGTGACATCGCGGTGGAGTCGGTGATCGACAGCCTGGACAAAAAGAGCGTGCGCCGCATCCAGACCCTGCTGCGCCAGCGCACCTACAGCCAATTGAAGGAAAAATGCCGGGTGCTGGGGGCCGAGCCCATCTACCGGGCGCTGGCGGCGGGGATGTACGACGAGGGCCAGCTGGCAAAGCTCCAGCGGGAGTTCCGCACCGAGGACCACCGCTTCTGGCCCAGCCCGGACTCAAGCAGCCAGCCCCAGATCCAGGCGCTCTCCAACCAGTGGCAGAAGATCGGCGAGAGGATGCAGACTGACCTGGAGACCCACGCCCGGGAGGCCGGGGAGGGGGGCGACGATCCCCTCACCCTGCAGGTGCAGGCGGCCAACCGCAGCCGGCGCAGCTACCGGGATTTTCTGCGCAAGTTCGCGGTATTGCGGGAGGAGCTCCACGCCGACCCGGACAATTTCGACCTCACCTTCTACACCTACGGCCTCTCCCTCTACGGCAACATGCCCCTCATCGAGCCGCTGGAGAGCCGGGAGACCCGGAAGATCGAGGAATTTGTGATCGTCATCGACACCTCCTACTCCTGTTCGGGAGAGCTGGTGAAGAATTTCCTGCGGGAAACCTATTCCCTGCTGCAACAGGCGGACAGCTTTTTCCGCCACACCAACATCCGCATCCTGCAATGTGACGACGGGGTGCGCAGCGACCAGAAGATCACCAGCGAGGAGGAGCTTGCCCGGTACATGTTCCGGTTCCAGCTGATGGGGGGCGGCGGCACCGATTTCCGCCCGGCCTTCCAGTATGTGGACGATCTGATCGCCGCGGGGGAATTCACCCATTTGAAGGGGCTGCTCTATTTCACCGACGGGCTGGGCCGGTTCCCGGCCAGGCGGCCCAACTACGACGTGGCCTTCCTGTTTTTGGGGGACCAGTATGAGGACGCGGACCTGCCGCCCTGGGCCATGAAGCTGGTGCTGGACGAGGAGGAGTTCCGCACCGGGAAGAAACCCGAGGCCCCCGCCCTGGCCGACGCCCTGGCGCTGGAGGACGAGGAGCAGGACGAAATGCCGATTCTGTAAGGGGAGACGAGTATGAACATCAAGCGAGCCAAACAGGAGATCAAGAACACGGTGCGGGCGTATCTTGCCAAGGACGCCCTGGGCGAATACGCCATACCCTCGGTGCGCCAGCGGCCGGTGCTGCTGCTGGGCCCTCCGGGCATCGGCAAGACCCAGATCATGGAGCAGGTGGCCCGGGAATGCGGCATCGCCCTGGTGGCCTACACCATCACCCACCACACCCGCCAGAGCGCGGTGGGCCTGCCCTTTATTGAGAAAAAGACCTACGAGGGCAAGGAGTACTCCATCACCCGCTACACCATGAGCGAGATCATCGCCAGCGTCTACCAGCGCATGGAGGACACCGGCCTCAAGGAGGGCATCCTCTTCATCGACGAGATCAACTGCGTCAGCGAGACCCTGGCCCCCACCATGCTGCAATTCTTGCAGTGCAAGACCTTCGGCAACCAGAAGATGCCCGAGGGCTGGATCATCGCGGCGGCGGGCAACCCGCCGGAGTACAACAAGTCGGTGCGGGATTTCGACATCGTCACCCTGGACCGGGTCAAGCGGATGGACATCACCGCCGATCTGTCGGTGTGGAAGGAGTATGCCCGGGCGGTGGGGATTCACAGCGCCATTCTCAGCTATCTGGAGCTTCGGCCCGACTACTTCTACCGCATCGAGGCGGACGTGGACGGCACCCAGTTTGTGACGGCCCGGGGCTGGGAGGACCTCTCCACCCTGATCCGCACCTATGAGGACCAGGGCCTGCCGGTGGACGAAGAGGTGGTGCACCAGTACTTGCAGCATACCAAGATCGCCAAGGACTTTGCGGCCTATCTGGATCTGTACCGCAAATACCGGGACGACTACGGGGTGGAGCAGATCCTGCGGGGCCACGCCCCGGCCGAGGCCTTCCAGCGGCTTTTGAAGGCGCCCTTTGACGAGCGCCTCAGCCTGGTGAGCCTGCTGCTCAGCGGGCTGAACGCCCGGTTCCGCAAGGCCCAGTTTGAGGACAGCCTCACCGACGAGGTCTACCAGGCGCTGCGCCGGTTCAAGGCGGGGCTGTATGAGACCGAGATGGCGCCCACCAACCTGTTGGGCGGCCAGACCGACGAGCTGGAGGCGGACTTTGAGCGCCGACGGGCGGCGGGCCTCACCGACCGGCCGGCCCTGGAGCTGCACAGGGCCACGGTGGAGCTTCTGCGCCAGTACCAGAAGCTGCTGGCCGGCGAGCCGCTGCTGGTGGGCCAGGGCAGCTTTGAGCTGGTGCAGGAGGAGTTTTCCAAGCAGGTGGACAAGCGGGAGCAGATCGCCGACGAGGCCTCCACCGCCCTGGAATACGCCTTTGATTTTATGGAAGAGGCTTTCGGCGAGGGCCAGGAGATGCTGGTCTTTGTCACCGAGCTGGCCATGGGCCCGGCCAGCAACGCCTTTATCACCGAGAACGGCTGCGAGCGGTACTACAAGTACAACAAGGACCTGCTGCTGGACAGCCGCCGCGCCGAGCTGAACCGGCAGATCAGCGCCAACCTCACCCGGGATGCCGAGCGGGGCCTGAGCGTATTGCCCCAGGGGATGCAGTAAGGGCGGGCCCGGCGGCCCGCAGCGCATTTGCCCGGCAGCACTTTGCCCGGCCTGCCTCACAGCATCTCCCGCTTTCTCAGCGCCCGGCATTTTATACATTTCGTTGATTTATTACAAGAATATACAAAAACAGCCCCTTCCGGCGGGATTTTCCCCGCCCGGAAGGGGCTGTTTTTTGTCTCGGTTTATTTCTTGCTTTTTGGGGCGCTTTTGGGGACGGCTGGGCCTGGCGGTTCTGCCCCCGCCGGGCCGCTTTGTGTGGGCCCCGGGCCTGGCCCCACGGGCCGGTTCTGCCCCCGCCGGGCGCTCTGTTCCGCCTCTTTGGCCCGCGCATTCTATACAATCCGTTTATTTTTTATAAAATTATACAAATTCCAGCCCTTTTTTTACTTCATCTGCCCCTTCTCTGCCTTGCGGGCGTAGACGCTGTAGGAGACGATCTGCACCATCCAGAGCCCGCCCCACACCAGAAAGACCAGCGGACCCACCAGGCCGTAGCAGCCCAACAGGGCCAGGGGCACAAAGGCCCAGGCAAAGAGGCTCTGCATCACCCGGAAGCTCTTGAAGGCCGCCCAGCCGATCTGTTCCCGCTGGGCCTCGTCGCAGCTGTCATACCATTGGCGCACAAAGCGGGCCTCGAAGACGCTGCCCTTCTTTTCCGGGTTGAGGGCCTGGGTGCGGCGCACCGTCAGGTGCTGCAAAACCATCCCCAGCCCTTCCGCCAGCAAAAAGAGGGGCAGGCTGCGCAGCAGCACATCCGCATCGCAGCAGGCCACCCCAAAGGCGGCCATCCCCAGCACCACCGAGATGTTGGCCAGGGTCATGGCCCGGCACAGGGCCTCCTCGGCCTTTTCATACAGCCGGTCCGTCTCTTTTTCCAGGGCCCGGGCCCCCAGGTTCTTGCCCCGCAGGCAGAACAGAAACCCCACGGCCAGCAGCGCCAGGTCCGCCGCCAGCACCCAGAAGGCCGCCTGGCTGGCCAGCTGGGCAAGCCAGCGCCGCAGGTCGTATATCTTGGCCACCCCCAGATCGCTCAAAAGGGCCCCGCTGCCGTAGCCGATGGCCGCCCCCACCAGCGCGAAAAAGATCAGCGTCCCCGCGAATTTCAGGTATACATGCTTTTTCATGGTTCTTCCTCCCCTGTCAGCGAAAAAATGTCCTCCACCTGCACCCCAAACACCGCGGCGATCCGCAGCGCCAGGGTCACCGAGGGGTTGTAGTCCCCCCGCTCGATCAGGCTGATGGTCTGGCGGGATACCCCCACCAATTGCCCCATCTGCCCTTGGTTGAGCCCATGCCGGGCCCGGTACTCTTTCAGCCGGTTTTGCAGCGGCAACCCGATCACCTCCCTGCCCGCCGGGCGAGCTTTGATTGCCAATAATTCCTGTCATTTTGACAACTATCTTTGTCAATTACAGGATATCATTGACAACTATCCTTGTCAATATCTTTTTAAAAATTTTTTGGCGGGCTCTTTCGGGCTGAGGCGGGCCGGCCTCCTGCGGGCGCGGCGGGCGGCCCCCTGCGAGTGCGGCGGCTCTCCCCCTGCGCCTCTGCCGGCGTCGCCAGAATCCGCCCCAAAAGGCCGTTTTTTCTGTACAGCTTTTCCCCTTTACAGTCTTTTGGCCGCAAAAAAAGAGCGGCGGAAAGCCTTTCTGCTCTCCGCCGCCCGGCGTTTTCAGGTTTTGGCCTCCGGCTGGCCCGGATTCTCCCACTCGCCCCGCTCTTTCAGCCACTCCTCAAACTGGGAGACGGCCAGGGGCCGGGAATAGAAGTATCCCTGGATCATGTCGCAGCCCACCCGGCGCAGCAGGTCCACCTGGCGCTGGTTCTCGATGCCCTCGGCCACAATGCGCACCTTCAGCTTGTGGCCCAGCTCCACCAGGGAGGAGAGCAGCCCCTCCAGCTTGGGGTTATCCATATCCGAAAAGAACCGCCGGTCCAGCTTGATGGCGTCCACGTCAAACTCCATCAGCATGCCCAGGGAGGAAAAGCCGGACCCGAAATCGTCCAGCGAGATCTGGAACCCCAGGGCGTGGATGTCCCGGATGCGGGCCTTGGTCTCCTGCACGCTCTGGTCGTCAAAAAACACCGACTCGGTGAGCTCCAGCTCCAGCATCCCCCGGGGGATGCGGTACTGGCTGGCAATGCGGGCGAAGGGTTCCAGAAAGCCCTTGTGGGGGATGTGCCGGCGGGACAGGTTCACCGAGATGGGGAACACCGGCCTGCCCTCGTCCAGCCAGCGGCGCAGGGTGCGGCACACCTGGCGGAAAACGTACAGGTCCACCTGGCGGATCCGCCCGTTGGCCTCAAAGAGAGGGACAAAGTCGCCGGGGGAGATGATCCCCTTCTGGGGGTGCTCCCAGCGCACCAGGGCCTCGGCCCCGCTCACCCGGCCGTCCTTCACCCACACCTTGGGCTGCATCCACACCTGGAAATCCCCGTTTTCCAGCGAGGCGGCAAACAGGTCGTTCAGCTCTTTCTCCCGCTTCCATCTGTCCAGGATGCCCTCGTCGAAGAACTTGCACACCCGGTCCTCCTCCACGCCCCGGCTGCGGCAGGCCGCCCGGGCCCGGTCCTGGATGATGGTGATGTCCAGGCCGGGATCATCCACCACATATACCCCCGGCTGCAATACCAGGTAATAGGGTATCTCCTCCCCGTCCTCGCACACCTGGATGGAGGCCGCCTCCTGCACGATCTCCCCCATGAGGGCGCGGATCCGCTCCGGGTCGCTCTCCTTCAGGCAGAGGTAGAAGTTGTCCGCGTCGGCGTGGGCCGCAAAGCCCCCCGGCCCGGCCTTCTTTTGCAGCAGTTCCATCACCCGGCACAGCACCCGGTTGCCCCCCTCGCTGGTGAACCGCTCGTTCACCAGCTTGAACTGCTTGATGTGCAAAAGGGCCACCGAGTAGGTGCCCGGAGGCGAAGCGGGCAGCACCTCCCCGCATTTCAGCTGGAAGGCCGCGTTGGTCATGCCGCCGGTCACCCGGTCCACCAGGGCCACCCGCTCCATGCTCTTGTAGTGGTAGCGCCAGCTCATCAGCAAAAAGAACACCACCGCGGTCATCACGATCACGGTGCCCACCGTCAGCACAAAGGTGTAGTTCATGGACTTGTCGATCTGCTGGGACACCACATTGCTGGGCACCAGGGTCAGCAGCACCCAGTTGTAGCTGCGCAGGGGGTTATAGGCCAAAAGCAGGTCGGAGGAATCCACCGCCGTAAAGCGGAACACCCCGGATTTTCCCTCCCGCATATCCTCTTCCATCTGGTAGATGCTCTGGGACACCCGGCTGTCCGGCTCGCTCTGAAAAATGCTGTCCAGGCTCAAAAAGGGCGCCAGCTCGGTGGGCGACACCACCACCCGGCCCGCCTGGTCCACAATGCAGGTCAGCCCCTGGCCCGAAAAACTCTCCGGCCGGATCAGCGCCTGCATGTTCTCCAGGCTGCGCAGGGCGCTGAGGGTGCCCACCACCCGGCTGTCCTCCAGCACCGGGATGCTGTACATGATCCCCTTTTCGGAAAAAGAAACGCCGTTCTCCCCTTGCAGGGCAGCCTGGACTCCGGGCATCTCAAAGACCCCCTCCAGCTGGCTGCCCGTCTGAAAAACCTTGCTGCCCAAGTCGGTGAGGACCAGTGAGTTCACCCCCACCACCCGGGCCTTGCGGTACAAAAACTCCTGCAATTCCGCGCTCTGGTCGTCCAGCTGGGCCACGCTGTCCCGCACGTTTTCCAGCATATTCGTAATTGACACCAGCCGGTTGTCGATGTCCCGGGCCAGCTGCACCGTCACATCCTCCACATACTGCTTGGTGCGGTCGTTCACCTCTCTGCGCACTTGCAGTATGTTCTGCACCGCCAGCAGGGAGATCACGCAGACCAGCGCCAGGAAAAATGCCACCAGTCTCACTTCGGTTTTTCTTGCCTTCTCCACGTTTTTCTCTCCCCTGCCCGGTTTTCTCTCGTATCGATCTTCTTATTGTACAACTTTGCCGCCCAAAATACCAGTACAGGGCCTTTTTCCTTTTTTTCCGCCCAAAAAGCAGGAGGGCCCCGGCCAGCAAAGGCCGAGACCCTCCCCGGATCTTTGGTTTTTCCTCAGTCCTCCAGCCACTCGGTGGGCGGGTCCGGCTTTTGGGCCGCGGGCCCGGGACGGCGGCGCCTCCTCAGCCGCCGGAACAGCCCCACCAGCAGGCTGACCCCCGCATAGGGCGCCGACACCAGCAGCAGGGGCGGCAGCGCCGCCGCCACGGACACCAGCGGGCAGAGCACCGCCAAAAAGGGCAGCTGAAGCCAGGCCCCCAGGCTGTCCAGCGCCAGCCCCCGCAAAAGAGTATCCCCGTTGAGGAAGAGGCAGCCCAGATACCCCACCGCCGCCATCACCAGATAGCCTGCGGCGGCGCTGCGCCGCCAGAACGCCGTCCCCAGCCCCAGGGCCAGGGCGATCTCCCAGATGGGCAAAAACTGGACGATGGAATCGGTCTGTGCCCAGAGGGCCGGCCAGTCGAACCAGTCGGCCTCCCACAGGGTCCGCAGGTCCCCGGGCAGATTTTTTGCGATGAATACCGGCATCAGCACCGCGCACAGCAGCAGGATGAACTTGAACAACCCGCCCACCAGCCGCAGGCCATCCCCCAGCCCGCCTTCGGTGTCCACCGCGTCAAAGCCGCCAAAGCCATTGGGAAACAGTCGCATCATACCGCCTCGCTCCTTTCCTGCCGGTTGGGCAGGCCGGACAGGCCCGCCCCCTGTGTGGTCTTTTTTCCATTATAGAGCGGCGCCCCGTGGGTTACAAGCACTTTTTTGCCGCTTTTGGGGCCGGGAGTTCCGCGGCGGTTACTCTTGCCCGCGGCAGTTTTGGGACTCCCCTGTTCCATGCCTTTTTTGCATGCAGAGACATCAGCAATAGGCATTAGACATTTGGTTTTCTGAATTTTATAATCAAAATATACCCATGTGCCCGGGGCAGGTCCCGGGGCTGAGGCGGGCCGCGCCGGCAGCGGTGGGGCCCTGAGCGCGAAAGGAGAACAAAATGGACAGAAAAGAGCGGACGGAACAAAAGATGCAGGAGCTGTTCCACACCCACGCCGCCGGGCCGGAGGGCTCGGACGGGGGCTTTATGCAGATTTTGCAGGGATATATTTTCGGGGACGTGTGCTATACCGGCAGCCTGGACAATCGGATGCGGGAGCTGGTCACCCTCACGGTGCTGGCCACCCTCAGCGCCCTTCCCCAGCTGAAGGCCCATGTGGGGGCGGCCCTGAACGCCGGCTGCACCCCGGTGGAGATCCGGGAGACGGTCTACCAGTGCGCCCCCTTCCTGGGGTTTCCCCAGACCCTCAACGCCATTGACGCCATGGACCAGGCCCTCACGGCCGCAGGGATCTCTCTCCCTCTGCCGGACCAGAAGACCCTCGCCTCGGACGAGGAGCGGTACGAGAAGGGGCTGGCGATCCAGGTGCCCCTTTACGGCACCGGGATCCGGGATCGGTACACCTGGCTGCCCGGCGATTTTGCCCGGGCGGTGCCCCGGTTCCTCACCGAGCTCTGCTTCGGAGACTTTGCCACCCGCTCCGGCCTGGCGGGCAAAACCCGGGAACTGCTCATTGTGGTCCTGCTGGCGGCGCTGGGCGGCGCCGAAACCCAGCTGAAAAGCCATGTGGAGGGCGCGCTGAAGGCAGGCAACACCCGGGAGGAGCTGGTCTGCGCCCTGGTGCACGCCGGCTGCTATATGGGCATCCCCCGGCTGTTCAACGCCCTCAACGCCTGCCGGGAGCTGCTGAGCCAGCCCTGAGTGCCCCCGCCAGCAGCTTCGCCCGCTCCCGCCGGTCCCGGCGCCGCTGGCTCACCGCGCAGGATCACGCAGATGGCCCCGCGCAACATACAACCATTGCCTCCATGGGGGTTCCTCCCCGCAATTTTTTGAACTCTCTCTGTATCGATTGCATAGCGCCCCAAAGCGCCGGCACACAAAAGAGCCCGGGCCAAAAGCCCGGGCTCTTGCTCGAAGGCAGATTGTTGAGGGTCAGTTTTTGGGGGCGCCGGGCACGCGGCCCAGCTTGGTGTTGTCGACGGTGCGGTCCGCCAGGGCGGGGACGGGGTGCTTTTTGGTCTGGAACCGATAGTCCTCCCCGTTTTTCTCCTGGTAGGTGTGGATGACCCGGTGGCTGGGCACCGCCTCGGGGCCGCCCTTGTTCACCGCCTCCTGGTAGCAGAAGAAGGGCGCATCCGGGGCGATCTGGCCGATGGGCTGGTAGTCCTCCCCCACGGCAGTGAGCTCCACCGTGTTCTTCAGCACCTTGCGCACATAGTCGATCTGGGGCGCAAAGCAAAGCAGCGCCGGGAACTCGCCCTGGGGCAGCACCTGCTGCCACTCCTTGCCCTCATACTTTTGCAGCAGCCGGGCCGCCTTGTGCAGATGGCCCACCTCCATCTCAAAATACCGCTCCCAGATCTTCTTCACATAGTCGTCGGTCTCGCTCTCAAAGCAGGACCAGTACAGGTAGCACTCGTTGTACTCATGCATCAGCAGATTCTCCAGCCAGGTGCAGCCCGGGTCCATCAGCGCCCCGTACTGGGTGACGTGCTGTTCCTCCACCATGCCGATCTCCTGGTACAGCCGGCGGCCCAGGTCGTTGGGGTAGAAGGCCCCCAGGTTCATATAATAGTTCATGGTCTGCTGCTCGGCGGCGGTGATGGTGCAGGTGTCCAGCATGGTGATCAGGTCCGCCTTTTTGAAATCACAGGCCCGGCGCACGCTGTCCACGGGATGGCGGTGATGGGCGATGGTGGGCCGCCCGGGCATGATCTCGGTGTAGCCTCCCACCAGCTGTTCCGCCCGGATGCCCTGCTCCATTTCCAGCAGGTCCGCGTATCGGTACAGATGGTCAAAGTCCTCCAGCAGGGCAAAGTTCAGGGCCTTCACCACATAGGGGTCCGGGTCCCGCTGGGCCAGGATGGCGGTCAGGTCCACCGCCAGCTGCTCGTAGGTGATGGTGGTCTCCAGCTGAGTCTCGTCGGCGGGCTTCAGGTAGGCCAGCTGATGCTGTTGCTGCTGCTCCTGCCGCCGGGCCACCGCCAGCTCCCGGCGCAGGTCGTTGTCGGTGCAGTGGCGGTGGAACTGGTGGCCGAACCACACTGCCTCATACTCGGCCCCGGTCATCAGGATGATGCGCACCTTGGTGTAGGCGTCCGTCTCGTCCTTGCGGTAGGCTTTGGGATAAAGGCTCTTCCAGCTCTGGAACTCCCCGGCTTTGCGGGAAGGTTTGTGTTCAAAAGGATTCATATATCTTGTTTCCTCCTTATATTTTCTCTATCTAGTATCCCATCAACAGGGGCGGGATTATGCAGCTTGGCAAAAAAATCGCCGCCCCGCCTCCATCCCCAGTATATGGCGCGCCTTCCTCCGGGCGTGACGGGGAAGTTCCGGGGCAATGACCCGGGCTGCCTGATTGGGGCCGCGCTGGCGCGCGAGGGCAGCCGCCCCAAAACAAGGCCCGGCCAGCACCCCGAGAGATCTTCTGGCGCCAAAAAAACTCCGCCATCTATCGCCTGTGATCAGCGATTATCAAAAAGGGAACGGAGCCGCTGCTGCATAGCGCGGCTCCGTTCCCTTTTGTTCTTCCATACAAACGAACGTACTTTTTATGAGGTTTGCTGCCATCGATGATAGCCACTCCATTGACTTTGCCGGCTCTTACATCTTCTTGCAAACCATTTTCCGGCCGAAAGAGGGGCCTCCCGGGCGGTACCGTCAGTCCTCCCACTCGCCCTTGTGGGCCTCCCACCAGGCGGGGAAGTCGGGGTCCTTGGGGGAGAGGGTGGGCCTGATGTCGTCCTTTATAGAAGTAGTATCATCGTCCCTTTGGCTGAATGGCCTCATCAGCCAAATTTGCGGAGTGATGCTCAAATATATAAACTCCATTATGTATTTCTGGTCGTCTGTCCATTGTTTGCCGCAATAATCGGTGAAAAAGTCCTCAAGCTTATGCTTGCAGCGGAAAGCCCCTTTGTGGACGATCTGCAACTGCCCAAACAGATATTCCATGCTCCGCTTGTGGGCAAGAAGTTCCCCCTCGTCAAAATCGACGATTTTGTTGCCTATTGCACTGTACCCGGTAATGGTTGGGAATGGCGATACTGACACGATTTCCGTGCTCTCCACGGTCGCCAGGCACCGATTGAAGATGGCCTGGACATTGCCCTCGTTGAGTTCCAGCGGAATAAACGACTTCAAAATTTCTTCCTTTGCCGCCTTTGCCTTATTCAGACTAAAGCCCACAACACAATCCCCCTTGTGCACCAAACAGGTGCAGTTCTATTTATTTTTATTGTAAAGGGATCAAGTGCAAAGCGCAAGGAAGAAAACAAAAAAATAATCCGAACCCATCTCCTATCGGAAATAAGTTCGGATTATATTGTTTTGGTGCACTCTCAGGGACTCGAACCCTGGGCCCGCTGATTAAGAGTCAGCTGCTCTACCAACTGAGCTAAGAGTGCAAATGGTGACCCGTACCGGAATCGAACCGATGTTAACGGCGTGAGAGGCCGCTGTCTTAACCGCTTGACCAACGGGCCATGGTGCCCGCCCCTTTTAGGGGGCGGGATAAAGAGAAAAGCCGGCACCTACCTATTTTCGCGGGTCGTCTCCAACCAACTATCTTCGGCACAACAGAGCTTAACTTCTGTGTTCGGAATGGGAACAGGTGGAACCTCTGCGTCATCGGCACCGGC
>CASFKY010000014.1 GCA_949295465.1 uncultured Oscillospiraceae bacterium | reverse complement strand
CTCAGATGCGGGCCACGCCGTCCTTGATGGCGGCCTCGGCGGCAGCCTTGGCCACCGCGTCCTTCACACGGGGATCAAAGGCCTTGGGCAGGATGTAGTCGGCGCACAGCTCCTCCTCGCTCACCAGACCCGCCAGGGCATAGGCCGAGGCGATCTTCATGTTCTCGGTGATCTGGCTGGCGCGCACGTCCAGCGCGCCCCGGAAGATGCCCGGGAAACAGAGCACATTGTTCACCTGGTTGGGGTAGTCGCTGCGCCCGGTGGACACCACCGCCGCCCCCGCTGCCTTGGCCTCGTCCGGGAAGATCTCCGGCGTGGGGTTGGCGCAGGCAAAGACGATGGGGTCTTTGGCCATGGTGCGGATCATATCCCCCGTCAGGGTGCCCGGTGCCGAGACGCCGATGAACACGTCCGCCCCCTTGATCACATCCGCCAGGCTCCCCTTCTGCTTTTCAGGGTTGGTCACCCTGGCCATCTCCTCCTTGATGGGGTTGAGGCCCTCCCGGCCCTCGTAGATGGCCCCCTTGCGGTCGGTCATGATCACGTTTTTCAGGCCCATGCTCATCATCAGCTTGATGATGGCAACGCCCGCCGCGCCGGCGCCGCTGGTGACGATCTTCACGTCCTCCAGCTTCTTGCCCACCACCTTCAGGGCATTGATCATGCCCGCCATGGTGATCACCGCCGTGCCGTGCTGGTCATCGTGGAAGATGGGAATGTCGCACCGCTGCTTCAGCTTTTCCTCGATCTCAAAGCACCGGGGCGCCGCGATGTCCTCCAGGTTCACCCCCCCGAAGGAGCCCGCCAGCAGCGCCACCGTGTTCACGATCTCGTCCACATCCTTGCTGCGGATGCACAGGGGGATGGCGTCCACATCTCCAAAGGCCTTGAAGAGGACGCACTTGCCCTCCATCACCGGCATGCCTGCCTCGGGGCCGATGTCCCCCAGGCCCAGCACCGCCGTGCCGTCGGTGACCACCGCCACCGTGTTCCAGCGGCGGGTCAGCTCGTAGCTCTTGTTCACGTCCTTCTGGATCTCCAGGCAGGGCGCCGCCACACCGGGGGTGTAGGCCAGGCTCAGCGCCTCCTGGCTGTTGACCGCCGCCCGGGGCGTCACCTCAATCTTCCCCTTCAGCTCATAGTGCATCTTCAGCGATTCTTTTGCATAATCCATTGGATACTCCTTGTATCTCTGTCTTCCGGGCGCCGAAAAGGATCGGTACGCCCCGGACGTTCTGCGGCAGAATCAGCCTTTTTTCTTGCTGGCTTCCTTTTCCTCAATTTCTTTTTGCCGGGCCAGAACATTCAGACCATCCCGATAGACGGGGATGTCGATCATCTTGCCCTCAAAGCCCACCGAGGCCGAGCCCTTGGCCAGGCCCTCTTCCTCAAATACCTTGGTGATCTTCCTGGCCCATTCCACCCGCTCCGGCGCAGGAGAATAGACCTCATGGGCCACCGGGATCTGCTTGGGATTGATGATCTGCCGGCCCTCAAAGCCAAGCTGGGCGCCGCTGAGGCAGTTGGCGCGGAAAGCCTCCACATCCTTGTAGTTGGGGAAGGGCGCGTCCTCTGCCACCAGCCCGTAGGCCCGGGCAGCCGAGCCGATCACGGCCCGGGCATAGTACTGCTCCGCCGCTTCGTCGGTGCGGGTCACCTTCATATCCCGGGTGTAGTCCACCGCGCCGAAGATGATGGCCACCAGCCGATGGGAACCTCCCGCGCACTCTTCCACCTTCTTGACACCCAGAGAGGTCTCGATGAGGATGGCCATTTTAATTTTGCCCACCGGCAGCCCCCGCAGTTTTTCCAGCCGGGTGATCTCATTGTCCAGACGGCGCACATCCGCCAGCCCCTCGCATTTGGGCAGGGTGATTCCATCCAGCCCCTCCATCACCACTGCGTCCAGGTCCGCCAGGGTCAGATCGGTATCCCAGGCGTTGATCCGCACCCAGGCCTCCGAGCCGGTGGCCCCCATTTTTCCGATGTACTTCTTGACCATCTCCCGGGCCGCTGCCTTTTCGGCGGGAGGCACCGAGTCCTCCATATCCAGGGTGATTACGTCCGCCCCCAGGGTAGGCGCCTTCAGCACCATGTGCTCGTTGTTGGCGGGCAGGTACAAATCACTTCGTCTCACAGCCATGGGAACACCCTCCTGTTTCTTCGGGTTTGGGTTATCGGGGATGCCGGCGCATGACGCCGGCATCCCCACCCCTTTTTCTTTTTTCTCAACCTTTTTGGTAAATTGTCGACAGAATTCTGTTTACAGTCTCCGCGCTTCTATTGTATCGACTTTTTCTTTTGTCTACAATCGACAATAAGGAGATTTTACGAACTTCTTTTTGTGAATTTCCGCCAGGTTTTCCATTTTGAGGCCAAAAGGCAGGGGCCGGTCCTCTTTCGAGGAACCGGCCCCTGCCTTTCAGGCTTGCGCCCTGTCATCAGTCATATGCCTCAAAGACCACATCCTGCGCGCCCTTCCACAAACACTCTTTGCCCAAGCTTTCCATATTTTCACGGCCTTCCACAATGGTGAGAAAATGATTTCCGGCCAATGCGCCCACCTTGCTGGCAAAGCTGCAACTGCCATAGGCAAAGATGATCTCTGTCTCGCTGATTCCGCCGATATAGAACAGGATGTCGCCCCGGGAGGGATGGCAGGTGTGGTTTTCATATTCCACCCCCAGCTGATAGTCCCCCAGAGGAGCCCATACCGCCTCGCCGCTCCAGCGCACATGGACAAACTTGCTCTTGAAGGGAAGCCGAGAGCAGAATGCCTCGCAGGTTTTGGGGGCTTTTTCTTTTTCCAGCTTGGCGATAAACGTATAGGGGCCCGCGGTGATTTTCAGATGGTCCATTTTTGCTCTCCTTTTCTGGTTTTGTTTTGGGGCAGGATATCCTGCAAGGCCGGTTTTCAATTTCCTGGTTTTGGGGACGGGCTTTCGGCCCCGGTCAGAAGTAACCTGCTTATTTTCTTGAAAATTGATAAACCAATTATTTTACTTTTATCCTACACCGTCTTACGGGAAATGGCAAGTCCCAAACCTGCCAAAGATTTTTTCTGTGAATTGGCACAAACCCACAGGACCACGGATGGCAAAGGATCAGGCAGACGCAAAAAGGGCTGCCGTCTTTTTGGCAGCCCTTTGATTCCCCGTTTTCACCTGTATTCCGCGGCATCGGTCTTTTGGCGCCTGGCCTGATATCGCTCTTCCGACCGTTCCAGATGCTCCACCAGCAGACGCTCGGCTTTTTCGGCATCTCCCTCTTCCATAGCCCTGTACAGAGCCTCGTGCTCCCGCTGCACCTGCAACATCTGCGCCAGAGCGGACATTCCCCGGGCGTTGAGAAAAGCCAGGATCTTGCGGCAGGTGAGCAGCAGATTGTACAGGATCTCATTGCCGGCACAGGCCGCAATGGCCATGTGGAACTCCTGGTCGCAGCGCAGAAATTCCGCGAAGTCTCCCTCCTCCAGCAACTTTTTCTCGCGGGCTGCCGCCTCCCTCACAGGCGCAAAGGCGGGCTCGGACCGTTTTTGGGTGGCGATGCGTACCGTCTCCCTCTCCAAAATTCTGCGCAGTTGATACACATTCTGGTTGGAATCGGTGCTGAGCAAAAAACTCCAGGAAAAGGGAAGGGTAAAAATCTCCCTGGCGTCTCCGGCCAGATACATGCCGCTGCCCGGCAGGATGTGGATCACTCCCAGGGCGCTCAGCACTTTCAGCGCCTCCCGCACCGAGGAGCGGGAGAGCCTCAGCATCTCCGCAAAGTCCCGGTCTCCGGGCAGACGGCTGCCCGGCTGCAATTTTCCCGCTGTGATGTTTTCGGCCAGATAATCGCTGATTGCCTCCACCACAATGTCCAGGTTATTTTCCCGGCCTGTGGGCCGGGGCCCAGCCCCTGCGGGGAGAGGCGGGCGGAATTTTTCCATAAAAACATCGATATTTTTGGCAAATTCGTCGGGCGCCAGACCGAAGATGGCCGGGGGCAGCGAGAGCCTGTTCGCGACCTTCTCCGCAAGCATCTTCTCGTCCCGGTTGCCCCGGTTTTCCAGATTGGAAAGTTTGGCTACGCTGAGCAGGGGCTTTCCCTCCTCATCCTGCAAAAACATCTGAATAAATTCGCCCTGGGTCATCTTCATGCGGTGCCGCAGGGTCAGCAGATTTTTGCCAATCGGCGTTTTGAGGCGTTTGTTCTTCATAGGACTGGATTCTCTCTTTTCGAAAATTTATCATTGCGCCCTGATCCCCCTTGCACGGGGAACGGCCTGCAAAAACTCCGATGCCGACCGGGAGCGTGCCTTTTCCTCTGCTTTTTGCAGTTTCGGTTTGACCTCCGGGATGCAAAATCCGTCGATGCCCTTGCGCCCCTGCCGGATCTGTGCTAAACCGGCCACATACGCAAAGAGGCGATTGAGTCTCTTTGCGTTTTTTTATTGCTTCGGAAAGGGGGAGCGCACTCTCATGCATCTGAATCCCAAAGAACAGGAAAAACTGCTACTGCACTTTGCCGGTGTACTGGCCAAAGAGCGAAAACAGCGGGGACTGAAGCTGAATTACCCGGAAGCCATGGCCTATATCAGCTCCGAACTGATGGAAATGGCCCGGGACGGGCGGACCGTGACAGAATTAATGGAACTGGGCCGCACACTTTTGGGCCGGGAAGAAGTGATGGAAGGGGTGGCCGACATTCTTCGGGAGGTACAGGTGGAGGCCACCTTCCCGGACAGCACCAAGCTGGTCACCGTTCACGACCCGATTCTCTGATGGGGACGGGAGGGATTTTCTTGAAAGTTGGAGAAATTCAGGCGGCCGACCGAACGATTCTTCTCAACGAAGGGCGGCCCACCCGCACCGTCACGGTGGTCAACCGGGCGGATCGGCCCATCCAGGTGGGGTCCCACTTTCATTTTTTTGAGGTCAACCGCCAGCTGGATTTTGACCGGCAGGCGGCCTATGGGTTCCGGCTGAACATCCCCTCGGGCACCGCGGTCCGCTTTGAGCCGGGAGAAGAATATGAGGTGGAGCTGGTGGCCCTGGGCGGCCGCCGTCGGGTGTTCGGGCTGCGAAATCTCACCGAGGGGCAGGCCACCCCCGAAACCTGGGAGCGGGCTCGGCTTCGCCTCCGGGAGGAGGGCATGGAGGGACAGGAGGAAACGCCATGAAACTCACGGGAACACAGTATGCCATGATGTATGGCCCGACCACCGGCGACCGGGTACGTCTGGCGGACACCGACCTGATCATCCAGGTGGAGGAGGATCGGACCGTCTATGGCGAAGAGGTCAAGTTTGGGGGCGGAAAAACCATCCGGGACGGGATGGGGCAGGCCTCCCGGATCACCAGCGCCCAGGGCGCCCTGGACCTGGTGATCACCAACGCGCTGATTGTGGATTGGACCGGCATCTACAAGGCGGACATCGGTATCAAGGACGGCCTGATCGCGGGCATCGGCAAGGCTGGGAACCCGGACATCATGGATGGCGTGAGCCCGGGAATGGTCATTGGCGCCTCCACAGAGGCCCTGGCCGGTGAGAATCTGATTGTCACGGCCGGCGGGGTGGACAGTCACATCCACTTTATCAGCCCCCAGCAGATCCACTGCGCCCTCTACTCCGGCATCACCACCATGATCGGCGGCGGCACCGGCCCTGCGGACGGCACCAATGCCACCACCTGCACCCCCGGCCCCTGGAGTCTGGCCCGGATGTTGCAGGCGGCGGAGGCCTATCCCATGAATCTGGGCTTTCTGGGCAAAGGCAACTGCTCTGCGGAAGAGCCCCTGCGGGAGCAGATCCTGGCCGGGGCCATGGGCTTAAAGATCCATGAGGACTGGGGCGCCACCCCGGCGGTCATCGACTGCTGCCTGCGGGTTTCCGACCAGTACGATGTCCAGACGGCCATCCACACGGACACCCTCAACGAGACGGGCTGCGTGGAGGACACCATCCGGGCCATCGCGGGGCGTACCATCCACACCTATCACACCTAGGGGGCGGGGGCGGCCATGCGCCGGACATCATCCGGGTGGCCTCTTTCCCCAACATCCTGCCCTCCTCCACCAACCCCACCATGCCCTTCACCATCAACACCCTGGACGAGCACCTGGATATGCTGATGGTCTGCCACCATCTGGACAAGCGGATCCCGGAGGACGTGGCCTTTGCCGACTCCCGCATCCGCCCCGAGACCATCGCGGCGGAGGACGTGCTCCACGATATGGGCATTTTCAGCATGATGAGCTCCGACTCTCAGGCCATGGGCCGGGTGGGTGAGGTCATCACCCGCACCTGGCAGACCGCCCACAAGATGAAGCAGGAGCGCGGCCCCCTGCCTGAAGATAAGGGAACCGGCTGCGACAATTTCCGGGTAAAGCGGTATCTGTCCAAATATACCATCAATCCGGCCATCACCCACGGCATTTCCCGCTATGTGGGCTCGGTGGAGGTGGGCAAGCTGGCCGACCTGGTGCTGTGGAGCCCCGCCTTCTTCGGCATCAAGCCGGAGATGGTGCTCAAGGGCGGCATGATCGTGGCCTCCAAAATGGGAGACGCCAACGCCTCCATTCCCACCACCCAGCCGGTGCTCTACCGGGAGATGTTCGGGGCCCACGGCCTGGCTCCTTCCACCCTGTGCCTCACCTTCACCTCCCAAGCGGCGGCAGACGCCGACATCGGCGGGCGCCTGGGCCTGAAGAAACAGATCGCCCCGGTCAAGGGCTGCCGGGACATCAGCAAGGCGGACATGCGCTTCAATAGCACCCTGAGCCCCATTGTTGTAAATCCTGAGACCTATGCGGTCTATGTGGATGGGGTCCACATCACCTCGCAGCCCGCCCAAAGCCTGCCCCTCACCCAGCTGTACAATCTCTTTTGACCAGAAAGGAAATCGAAACCATGATCTGCGAAAACATCCTCGGCACCCGCACCGACCCTCAATTCCAGGGCTGTCGGGAGGACCCCGTCCAACTGGAATGGGACGAAGCGTATAAGCGACTGCTCAAAAAGACCTCGCGGGAAGGGCGGGAGATCGGCATCCGGCTGGACCCCTCCATCCTGACCCGGGGCCTGTGAGACGGCGACGTGCTGGCCCGGGAGGGGAATACCATCCTCACGGTGGAACTGCTGCCCTGTCAGGTGCTGGTGATCCAGGCTCTGCCCGGCCACCCCGATGCTCTGGTCCAGACAGCCTATGAGATCGGCAACCGCCACGCGCCCCTGTTCTGGGGGGAAGACAAGAGCCAGCTGGTGGTGGTGTGGGACGCCCCCATGGAGACCCTGCTGGAAAAGATCCACGGGATCACCCTGAGCCGGGAGGAGTGGAAACTGGACCTGAGCCACCGGCTCCGGGCCTCTGCCCACAGCCACGCCGTATGAGAGGAGAACTGCTGCTTCTGCAGATCAACGACGCCCTGTTCCCCATCGGGGGCTATGCCCACTCCTACGGTCTGGAGACCTATATTCAGAAGGGGCTGGTGCGGGACACTGCCATCGCTTGGGACTATCTGGTCCAGAAGCTGCGCTGCGGCACCCTGTACTCCGACCTGCTGCCTGCCCGCCTCTCCCTGGAGGCCGCGGCGGCCGTGAAGGTGGAGGATATGCTGATGCTGGACGAGTTGGTCACCGCCTCCAAATCTCCCCTGGAACTGCGGGAAGCCAGCCGGAAGCTGGCCTCCCGCTTTGCCAAGACGGTGGCCGGCCTGCCCGGCCTGTGCCCGGCCCCGGTGTGGGGAGAGTATCTGGAAAAAAGCGGCGGGCACATGGCCTATGCCGTCTGCTACGGGGGATTCTGCGGGGCCTGCGGCCTGCCATGGGAGGAATCCCTCCTCCACTTTCTCTATGCCCAGACCTCCGCAATGGTCTCCTGCTGCGTGAAGGCGGTGCCTCTGCGCCAGACAGACGGCCAGGCACTGCTGTTTCGGGCTCAGCCTCTAATGGAGGAATTGATGCGGGAAGTGGGATCGCTGGGGCCGGACCAGGTCTGCCTGAGCACGCCCGGTCTGGACCTGCGGGCCATGCAGCATGAAGATCTCTATTCCCGCCTGTATATGTCGTGATAAGGAGTGATACTATGTCTTATATCAAGCTGGGCGTGGCCGGGCCGGTGGGCTCGGGGAAGACCGCGCTGATCGAGGTGCTCACCCGGATTCTGGCGCCGGACTACAGCATCGTGGTGGTTACCAACGATATTTACACCAAGGAGGACGCCGAGTTTCTCTGCCGCAACTCTGTGCTGCCCCGGGAACGGATCCTGGGAGTGGAGACGGGTGGCTGCCCCCACACCGCCATCCGGGAGGACGCCTCCATGAACCTGGAGGCGGTGGATGAATTGGTGGGGCGCTTCCCGGATGCAAAACTGGTGTTTATTGAGAGCGGCGGCGACAACCTCTCCGCCACTTTCAGCCCCGAGCTGGCCGATGCCACCATCTTTGTGATCGACGTGTCCGAAGGGGACAAAATCCCCCGCAAGGGCGGCCCGGGCATCTCCCGGTCCGACCTGCTGGTGATCAACAAGATCGACCTGGCTCCCTATGTGGGAGCGGATCTGAGCGTGATGGAGCGGGACTCCAAAAAGATGCGGGGCGATCGGCCCTTCCTGTTCACCGATCTGCGCAGCGGCAAGGGAGTGGACCAGGTGGTCCGCTGGGTTCGGGAAAACGTCCTTCTGGAGGGGATGTAATGGCCCAAAACGCCTTTGGGCGGCTCTCCCGCCTGAGCGTCACCGCTGCCCGGGACGGGGAGCGCACCGTGCTGGAGCGTACCGCCTACACCGCCCCTTTCAAGGTCATGCACCCCTTTTATTCCACCCCACAGCGGATGCGCCTGATGTATCTGACCGCTTCGGCCGGAATCCTCAGCGGGGACCGGCAGGCCATGGATTTTTGCGCCGGGCCGGGCAGCTGCCTGGAGGTGTTCTCCCAATCCTTTGAAAAGATCCACGCCATGGAGCCGGGAGGTATGGCGCTGCGCACCTTGCGCCTTACAGCCCGGGCCGGGTCCTGCCTCTACTACCATCCTCAGCCCACCATTCCTTTCGGCATGTCGGCCTTTTCGGCCCGGACGGACCTGGAGCTGGAGGGAGACGGGCGGATTCTCTTTTGGGAGGTGCTCACCTGCGGCCGCGCTCTGCGGGGCGAAAAGTTCCAATACCGGCTGTACGAGAACCGGGTTCTCGGCCGGCGGGACGGGGCGCTGATCTACCGGGACTGTGCCCGCTTTGTGCCGGAACAGATGAATCTGGCCGGCCTGGGCATGTATGAGGGCTTCACCCATCTGGGCACCCTCCTGATGCTGGGCTTTCCGCTCACGGCAAAGGACAGCGCCGCCCTGCGACGGTCGGTGTGCGGTCTTGCCGGGCTGGAGGGCGCCATGACGCAGCTGGGCTCTCAGGACTATCTGGTACGCATGCTGGGCCATTCGGCCCAGACGCTGACCCAGTCGGCGGAAGCTCTGGCGGACATGCTGGCCCCCTATATCCGCCCTTTTGTCTCCAGCCAAAATATCTCCCTGTAAAATCAAATCCACGGCATCCTGTCTGCCGGCCCAAGCGGGCTGAACGGCCGGGTGCCGTGGTTGGCTTCAGAGAAAAACCGGCAGGACCAAAGCCGCCGGGGCTGGCAAAGGCCCTTTGCGCGCCGGCATTATGCGCATCTCCCGGTCCCTGGTTACCGGCCCGATCATGCCGGGGGAAACTACTTTTCCCTTATATTGCGTTGTTTTTATTGTAGCGCAGCCCCAGATAAAAATCAAACAGATTTTCTTATGGACCGCCGGGACATTTGGAGCCAAAAAGCGGGAGCGGAAATGCCTTTGGCATTTCCGCTCCCGCGCAAACAAAAGTTTTCTTACAGGATGTCGATGTACTCCCCGGCCAGGGCCTTGTTCATGCTGCGCACGGCGCAGAACTTGCCGCACATGCTGCAGGTATCGCTGTGGTCGTCCTCGGGGGCGCGGTCGGCCCGGATGGCCTTGGCGGTCTCCGGGTCAATGGCCTCGGCCCACTGGGCATCCCAGTCCAGCTTGCGCCGGGCGTCGGCCATGCGGTCATCCCAGTCCCGGGCGCCGGGCACGCCCTTGGCGATATCGGCGGCATGGGCCGCGATGCGGCTGGCGATGATGCCCTGCTTCACATCCTCCACATTGGGCAGGGCCAGGTGCTCGGCAGGGGTAACATAGCACAGGAAAGCCGCGCCGCTGGCCGCGGCCACCGCGCCGCCGATGGCGGCGGTGATGTGGTCATAGCCGGGGGCAATGTCGGTGACCAGGGGGCCCAGCACATAGAAGGGGGCGCCCTGGCAGATGGTCTGCTGCACCTTCATGTTGGCGGCGATCTGGTCCAGGGGCACATGGCCGGGGCCTTCCACCATCACCTGCACGTCCTTGGCCCAGGCCCGCTTGGTCAGCTCGCCCAGACGCACCAGCTCTTCGATCTGGCAGACATCGGTGGCGTCGGCCAGGCAGCCGGGCCGGCAGGCGTCGCCCAGGCTGATGGTCACGTCGTGCTCCCGGCAGATGTCCAGGATCTGGTCGTAGTACTCATAGAAGGGGTTCTCGTTGCCGGTCATGCACATCCAGGCAAACACCAGGCTGCCGCCCCGGCTGACAATGTTCATCTTGCGCTTGTGGTTGCGGATCTGGTCGATGGTCTTGCGGGTGATGCCGCAGTGGAGGGTGACAAAGTCCACTCCGTCCTCGGCGTGCAGCCGTACCACATCGATGAAGTCCTGGGCGGTGAGGGTGGCCAGATCCCGCTGGTAGTGGATCACCGAGTCGTACACCGGCACGGTGCCGATCATGGCCGGGCACTCGCTGCACAGCTTGCGGCGGAAGGGCTGGGTATTGCCGTGGCTGGACAGATCCATGATGGCCTCGGCCCCCATCTCCACGGCGCTGAGCACCTTCTTCATCTCCACGTCGTAATCCTTGCAGTCCCGGCTGACGCCCAGGTTCACGTTGATCTTGGTCTTGAGCATACTGCCCACGCCGCTGGGGGAGAGTCCCTTATGGCGGGGGTTGGCGGGGATGACCACCTTGCCCGAGGCCACCAGAGGCAGCAGCTCGGCGGTGGTGCGGTTTTCCTTTTTGGCCACGATCTCCAGTTCCGGGGTGACGATGCCCTTGCGGGCCGCCTCCATCTGGGTGTGATAGGCTTTTTCCATTGTGTCCTCCTTTTTTGCTGGACCGGGGCATCAAAAAGGGGAGATGCGCCGCCGTGGTGCATCTCCCCGAATTCTCAAGGAATCTGATCTTCCCTACGCTGGCATTACCCAAACAGGTTCTGCGGGTCGAAGCGATGCTTCCTCTCAGCCCGAAGGCTCCCCGAATCCATATTTCCGATTGCTTTTACTATACTCGCTTTGGGGCCGGGATGCAAGGGGCCCGGCCCTTTTTTCATAATTGGCTCAGAGCAGGGCCTCCACCGCGGCCCGCTCCGCCGCCAGGCCCTTCTTGTACCGGGCGAGGAAGGCTTCGTACCCCTTTACCGCCTCCGGGTCCGGCTGCATCACGGTCATGGGGCAGTCCTTAAAGACGGTGCCGTCCAGGTATTCCTCCAGGGGCTGGCCCTCTTTGGCCCGCTCCAGATAGGCCGCCAGCAGGGCGATGCCCCAGGCGCCGCCCTCCCCTGCCGTCTCCATCACGGCCACCGGCACATTGAGGGCTGCCGCCAGAATTCCCTGGGCCACCCCCGGGGTCTTGAAAAGCCCCCCGTGGCCCAGCATCTGGTCCATGGCCGCCTGTTCCTTCTTCACCAGGATGTCCATCCCCAGCCGCATGGCCCCGAAGCAGGTGTAGATCTGGGCCCGCATGAAGTTGGCCAGGCTGAACCGGGCGTCGGCCGGGTGCATCACCATGGGCATGCCCTTGGCCAGCTCCACCCCGTGTTCGCCGGAATAGAAGCAGTAGGGCAGCAGGCCTCCGCAGTCGGCGTCCCCCTCGTTGGCTTTCAGAAAGAGGGTCTGGTAAAGCTCACCCTCCGTGGGCCGAATCCCAAAGGCCTCCAGGGCCTCCCGGATCAGCCCCACCCAGTCGTTGATGGCGGAGGTGCAGTTCTGGGCGTGGGCCATGGCCACCAGCTTGCTGGCCGGGGTGGCCACCATGTCCAGCTGGGTGTACACCTGGGAGAGCTCCTTTTCCAGCACCAGCATGGCGAAGGCGGAGGTGCCCGCCGACACATTGCCCCGGCGCTCCCGGATGCAGTTGGTGGCCACCATGCCAGTGCCCGCGTCCCCTTCCGGCGGGCAGAGAGGGATGCCCGGCTCCAGATTGCCGGAGGGGTCCAGCAGGGCCGCCCCCCGGGCCGTCAGGCTGCCGGCGGGCTGGCCTGCCACCAGCACCTTGGGCAGGATCTGCCGCAGCTTCCAGGGATAGCCCTTGTAGGCCAGCATCCCGTCAAAGGTGTCCAGCATGTCCTGCCGGTAATCCCCCTTGGACACATCCACCGGGAACATGCCCGAGGCGTCCCCGATGCCCAGCACCCGCTGCCCGGTGAGCTGCCAGTGCACATAGGCCGAAAGGGTGGGCATGTAGTCCACCTTTTCCACATATTCCTCCCCGTCCAGGATGGCCTGGTACAGGTGGGCCACGCTCCACCGCTGGGGGATGTTGTATCGGAACAGCTCGGTGAGGGTGTGGGCGGTGGAGGCGGGCACATTGTTGCGCCAGGTGCGGAAGGTTGCCAGCAGGTTGCCCTCCTTGTCAAAGGGCATATAGCCGTGCATCATGCCGCTGATGCCCAGGGCCGACAGCTTTTTCAGGGTCACCCCGTACTCCTGCCGCACCCGCCCGGCCAGATCCCGGTAGCAGCTTTGCAGGCCCTGCCACACCTCCGGCAGGCTGTAGGTCCAGACGCCCTCCACCAGATGATTTTCCCAGTCAAAGCCGCCCTTGGCCAGGATTTCGCCCCTCTGGTCGATCAGCACCGCCTTGATGCGGGTGGAGCCCAGCTCAATGCCCAGAACCGCCCGGCCTTCTTCGATGTATTGCCGTTTATCCATCCTACCCATTTCCTTTCCAAAGGCGAAAGATCCGCCCGATTCTTTACCGCTATTGTAGCACAGCCCGGCCTTTTTGCGGGCGGCCTCTCCCCCACTTCTCCCTCCTGCACAAAAAGGGCCCTCTCTTTTTGTGCAGCACCCGGCCCTCCCTTGCCCGGGCAGGGCGGCTGTAGTATAATAAGGTGAGTCTCCGGGGAGCCTTCGGGCTGAGAGGAAGCGCCGCTTCGACCCTTTGACCCGGCGGGTCATGCCGCCGCGGGAATCTGTGCAGACCGGGACGGAGCCTTGGGGCCCCGCCCTTTTTTATAAGGCAAGGAGGAGCAAAGATGCCAAAGATCACACGGGAGGCCATGCGGCTGTACGCGGTCAGCGACCGCAGCTGGCTGGCCCAGGGGGAGAGCCTGGCCCAGGCGGCCGAGGTGCTGCTGCAAAACGGGGTCACCTGTTTTCAGCTGCGGGAAAAACATCTGGACCGGGAGGCTTTCCTCCAGCTGGCCCTCACCGTCCAGCCGGTCTGCCGCCGGTACGGGGTGCCCTTCCTCATCAACGATGATGTGGAGGTGGCCCTGGCCTGTGACGCCGACGGAGTCCATGTGGGGCAAAGTGACGAGAGCCTGGCCCAGGCCCGCCGCCAGCTGGGGCCCGACAAGATCATCGGGGTGAGCTGCCACAATGTGGCCGAGGCCCGGGCCGCCCTGGAGGGGGGCGCCGATTACCTGGGCTGCGGCTCGGTGTTTGCCACCGACACCAAGCAGAATGTGACCCGGCTGGCGGTGGAGGAGCTGGCCCGGATCCGGCAGGCGGTGGGAGATCTGCCCATCGTGGCCATCGGAGGCATCCATGAGGAAAACCTGCCCCTTCTGCGGGGCAGCGGCGCCGACGGGGTAGCTCTTGTGAGCGCCCTCTTCGCCCCCCGGGACAAGGCCGCCGCGGCCCGCAGGATGCTGGCCCTCTCCCGCCAGGTGCTGGCTGCGGGTAAAGGCTGATGGAACATTTCAACATCTTTGATTTTGACGGCACCCTGGCCGACAGCATGTATGTCTGGTCGGACAGCGCCCCCCGGCTGCTGCGCTCCCTGGGCAGGGAGCCGGCTCCGGACCTGAGCCGCCGGATGGTCCATCTGAACCTCACCGACAGCCTGCGGCTGATGAAGCGGGAATACCAGCTGCCCCAGAGCGAAGAGGAGCTGACCCGGATGGTGCTGGGCCGGGTGACAGAAGAATACCGGCTGCGGGTACAGCCCAAGCCCGGCGTCCGCCGGGTGCTGGAGACCCTGCGGGCCCACGGCTGCCCCTGCTGCATTGCCACCAGCACCGACAGCCCGCTGGTGCAGGCCGCACTGGAGCGGATGGGGCTGGCGGAGTATTTTGCCTTTGTGCTCACCACCCGCCCCGGCGCCGGCAAGGACAAGCCGGACGTGTATCTGGAGGCCCTCTCCCGGCTGGGAGGAGATCAGCCGGGCCAGGCCGCCGTCTTTGAGGACAGCCCCCGCTGCCTCGCCACCGCGGTGGCGGCCGGCTTTCAGGTGTATGCGGTGGAGGACCCCTACAGCGACCCCAAGGAATATCCCCCGGGCCTGCGGGCCCGGCTGAAAAACTGGCAGGATTGGAGTGAAACCCTATGACCATGAAAATTGCTTTGACCATCGCAGGCAGCGATTCCGGCGGCGGCGCCGGGATTCAGGCCGATATCAAAACCATGCTGGCCAACAAGGTGTTTGCCACCAGCGCCATTACCGCCCTTACCGCCCAGAACACCCTGGGGGTGAGCGGCATCTATGAGGTGAGCCCCGAGTTCCTGGCCGCCCAGATCGACGCGGTCTTTACTGACCTGCGCCCCGACGCGGTAAAGACCGGGATGGTCTCCTCCTCGGCCCTCATCCGGGTGATTGCCCAGAAGCTGCGGTTCTACCAGGCTCAGAATCTGGTGGTGGACCCGGTGATGGTGGCCACCAGCGGCTCCCGCCTCATCAGCGAGGAGGCGGTGGAGACCCTCCAGAAGGAACTGCTGCCCCTGGCCACCCTCATCACCCCCAACATCCCCGAGACCGAAGTGCTCTGGGGCCGGCCGGTGAAGAGCCCCGAGGATATGGAGCAGGCCGCCCGTCAGATCTATGAGCAATACGGCTGCGCCGTGCTCTGCAAGGGAGGCCACCAGCTGAACGACGCCAACGACCTGCTGTACAGCGGCGAGGGGCCGGTGTGGTTCCAGGGCCGCCGCATCCAGAACCCCAACACCCACGGCACCGGCTGTACCCTCAGCAGCGCCATTGCCGCCAACCTGGCCAAGGGCTATTCCCTCAGCGAGAGCGTGCGCCGGGCCAAGGCCTATATCAGCGGCGCCCTGGCTGCCGGGCTGGATCTGGGCCAGGGCAGCGGCCCCATGGACCACGGCTTTGCCATCCCTGAATTCGAGTGCTGAGGCCGGGCCCCGGCTGCCTTTTTGGGGCGGCCGGGGCCTGCCGCCTTTCCCGGCCTTTTGGCAAGCCCCTTGCGCCGGGGGCTTTGCCCGGGCTGCCGCCCCTGAGCCCTCTCGTTTTGCCGGGCCCTGCCCGCTGCCGGGGCGTCCCTTGCCTGCGCAGATGACCCAGAAATCCGGCGAAAATTTTGGCAATTTTCCCGAATTCCTTCTATTTCTATAGGATTTCAGTGGAACCCCTTTGACATTGCCTTTTTTTATGATATACTGAACATGCTGACAGGGATTGTGATAGAAGTTCCTGTTCTCAGCAAACCAAAAATACGTTCAAATGGCATGATTTCCCGGCGTTTGGGCCATGCTTTGGCAGGAAGACAAAACGGCGGGCTTTGGGAGGCATTTATCTATGCTGGAATTGAGAAACATCGGGTTTGAAGTGGAAGACTCCAAGGAGATCCTGCACGACGTAAACCTTACCATCAACGACCGCTTCGTGGCCATCACCGGCCCCAATGGCGGGGGCAAATCCACCCTGGCCAAGATCATCGCGGGCATCAACACCCCCACCTCCGGCCAGATCCTGCTGGACGGCGAGGACATCACCGGCCTGTCGGTGAGCGAGCGGGCCAAGAAGGGCATCAGCTATGCCTTCCAGCAGCCGGTGCGGTTCAAGGGGCTGCGGGTGCGGGACCTGATGGCCCTGGCCAGCGGCAAGAAGAGCAGCCTGGCAGAGGACTGCGAGATCCTCAGCGAGGTGGGCCTGTGCGCCCGGGATTATATGGACCGGGAGCTGAACGACAGCCTGTCGGGCGGCGAGATGAAGCGGATCGAGATCGCCATGGTGCTGGCCCGGGGCACCAAACTGAGCATTTTTGACGAGCCCGAGGCGGGCATCGACCTGTGGAGCTTCCAGAACCTGATCCGGGTGTTTGAGAAGATGTACGAGCAGACCAAGGGCAACATTCTCATCATCAGTCACCAGGAGCGGATCCTGAACATCGCCGACAAGATCGTGTATGTGAAGGACGGCACCATCGCCAAGTACGGCACCCGGGAAGAGATCCTGCCCATGCTGCTGGCCAGCGCCGACGCCGGCCCCCAGGCATGCAGCGTGCTGACCGACAAGATGGCAAAGTAAAGGGAGGGAATACCTTATGTTGGACCAGATTCAGATGAATCTTTTGAAGGAAGTGGCCGAGCTGGATGCTCTGCCGGTGGGCGCCTACAACATCCGCGCCAACGGCCAGAGTGCTGCCCGCAACACCACCGCCAATATCGACATCGTCACCAAGACCGACAAATCCGGCATTGACATCATCATCAAGCCGGGCACCAAGCGGGAGAGCGTGCACATCCCGGTGGTGCTCAGCGAGACCGGCCTGAAAGAGACCGTGTACAACGACTTCTTTGTGGGGGATGACTGCGACGTCACCATCATCGCCGGCTGCGGCATCCACAACTGCGGCGCGGGCGATGCCCGGCACGACGGTGTCCACAGCTTCTTTGTGGGCAAGAACAGCAAGGTGCGGTACATCGAAAAGCACTACGGCGAGAGCGACGGCCAGGAAGGCCGGGGCAAGCGGCTGATGAACCCCACCACCGTGGTGCATCTGGACGAGGGCGCCTCCATGACCATGGAGACCACCCAGATCGGCGGCATCGACGACACCACCCGCAAGACGGTGGCCGACCTGAAGGCGAACGCCAGCCTGGTGATCAAGGACAAGATCATGACCACCGGCGACCAGCATGCCATTGCCGACTTCTCGGTGGACATGAACGGCGAGGGCTCCAGCGTGAACCTGATCAGCCGCAGCGTAGCCAAGGACCACAGCCACCAGCAGTTCGACAGCCGCATCAACGGCAACGCCCCCTGCGCGGGCCACTCGGAGTGCGACGCCATCATCATGGACAAGGCCTGTGTGCTGGCGTCTCCCCAGCTCACCGCCAACGATGTGGACGCGGCCCTCATCCATGAGGCCGCCATCGGCAAGATCGCCGGAGACCAGATCATCAAGCTGATGACCCTGGGCCTGAGCGAGAAGGAAGCCGAGGACCAGATCGTCAACGGGTTCCTGAAATAAATTCCCAGACAAAAAGCCGGGCATCCAAAACGGATGCCCGGCTTTTTCGATTGATCAGAGGCAGGTTGCAAGTTCAGGCGCCGCCGCCCAGCACAGTGGGCAGGAACTCGGAGAGGCCCGGAACTGCAAAGGTGATGATGGACATGATGGCCACGGTGGCAATCACATAGAGGGTATCGGGGAAAGCCTCGTCCACCTTCATGCCCAGCACGCGGCAGGAGGTGAACAGGTTGACCGACAGAGGAGGCGTCAGGCTGCCCACCATCAGGCTCATCAGCAGAGCAATGCCGAAGTGCAGGGGGGTCATCCCCACCGACACCGCGATGGGCAGCAGGATGGGAGTGACCAGGATGATGATGCAGACGGTCTCCATGAACATGCCCAGCACCATCAGCAGCAGGAAGATGAAGGCCAGGATCAGGAACTTGGAGTCGGTGATCCCCATCAGCCAGTTGGCAAACATCTGGGGCACTTTCTGGGTGGACATGATCCAGCCGAAGGGAGAAGCCACCGAAATGATGATCATGATGACGCCGGTGGAGACCACTGCGTCCGCTGCCACATGGAAGAAGTCCTTCAAGGTCAGCTCACGGTACACAAACACCGCCAGCAAAAAGGCGTATATCACCGCCACCACCGCAGCTTCGGTGGCCGTGCACAGGCCGGAGAAAACGCCGCCCAGAATGGCCACCGGCATCAACAGAGGCAGGAAAGCATCCAGCAGGACCTTGATGGCCTCGCCGGCGGTGTAGACATGGTCATCTCTTTCTTCCTTCTTCTGGCGGCGGGCCGCAAAGAAGCAGTTCAGGGCAATGAGGGCGCAGATGGTGAGCAGGCCGGGGATGACGCCGCCCAGGAACATATCGCCCACCGACACGCTGGCCGACTGGCCGTACACCACCATGACGATGCTGGGAGGGATGATGCAGGCCATGGTGCCGCCCGCGGCGATCAGGCCGGCGGTGAGCCCCTTGGGATAGCCCTGCTCCAGCATGGAGGGTCCGATGATCTTGCCGATGGCAGCGGCAGAGGCCACGCCGGAGCCGGAAACCGCGCCGAAGAAGCCGCAGGCCGCCATGGCCGTGGCGCCCAGGCCGCCGGGCACCCGGCGCAGCAGCATATTTGCCAGCCGGATCAGCCGGGGCGTGCTGCCGTATATCATCAGGGCTCCCGCAAAAATAAACATGGGCATTGCCAGCATATTAAAGCTCTTGGCGCCGCTGACCATCCGCTGCAGCAGGATGTCCAGCGAAGGGCCGCCGTTCACATACAAAAGGGTCATGCAGCTGATACCGATGGAAAACGCCACCGGCACGCCGATCAGAAGACAGACGGCCAGCGCCACAAACATCAAAATCAATCCGGTACTCAACGGTTCAGCACCTCCTCCGCCTTGGTGGTGTCTTTGCCCATCAGCTTGTTGAGATGCAGCCACAACAGAACCAAGTAGAAAATAATCATCAGGATGCAGCCCAGCATGATGGCGAAATAGTTGATGCCCTGGGGCAGGCGCAGGGCCGGGGTGACCATGCTCCAGTTGGAGAGCATCAGCTTATAAGACCAGGCCGTGATGATCACCAGAAATGCAATACAAATCACATCATCCAGAATCTCAAACACATTGTAGACCGGCTTGGGCAGCTTGCGGATGAAGAAATCGATGCGGGTATTGCTGTTGTTGATGGTGGCCATGGCAGCACCCATATAGGTGATGAAGACCATGGCCATGCTGACCACCTCTTCCACCCAAGTAAAAGAGTGGTCAAAGAAATTGCGGTTGATCACCTGCATAAAGACGATGATGGTGAGCAGCAGATGGAAACACAGCTGATCAGGCGCAGCAAAAACTTGATTCCATCCAATAGTTTCGTTGCCAAGGGATGACCTTCCTTTCCCTCAGGGACCTGCGTCCCCTTCTTTTCTCACAAAAGGCGGGCGGCCGGATGCCCTTGACCGCTGTTTGCTGCCGCTTGCGCCCGGCCGCCCTTCGGGGGTTCTGTATCGGAATTACTTGTTGAAGGAGGTAGCCAGATCGATCCAGTACTGGCCATCCTCATACTGGGCGGCATAGTCGTCCCAGGCAGTCTGCATCTTCTCCTGGAAGGCGGCGGTGTCCACTTCGTTCACTTCCATGCCGGCCTCTTCCAGCAGAGCCAGGTACTTGGACTCGTCGTTCTCCTCCAGGTCCACAGCGCGGGCGTTCTCAGCCTCTTCCACCAGGATGGTCTGGTAGTCCTCAGGCAGGGAGTTGAACCAGTCGGCGTTGCAGACCAGCGGAGCAGCGTCGTACATATGGCCGGTGAGGGACAGGTACTTCTGCACGTCCTGCAGAGAAGAGGTATAAGTATTGGCGAGGGGGTTCTCCTGGCCGTCGATGGTGCCGTTCTGCAGGCCGGTGTACACGTCCGAGAAGGCCATGATCACCACAGAGGCGTCCAGCGCATCGTACATGGCAACCTTCATGCTGTTCTCATTGGTGCGGAACTTGATGCCCTTCAGGTCCTCAGGCTCCACAATGGGCCGGATGTTGTTGGTCATATGACGATAGCCGCTCTCCCAAATGGACAGGACCTTGAAGCCCATGGGCTCAATGAGCTTTTCGGCAAATTCTTGGCCAAACTGGCCGCCCCAGGCTTCCCGGGCGCTGTCCAGGCTGGTGAACAGGAAGGGCAGCAGAGCCACGTTTACCTCCGGGTTGATGCCCTCAAAGTTGGCCGCACCCATCTGCATGCAGGCCTCGGTGGAACCGCTGCGCACCTGCTCGATCAGGTCCGCTTCGCCGCCCAGGGCGCTGTCGGTGTAAATTTCCACCTGGATGCCGCCGTTGGTGCGCTCTTCCACTGCCTTCTCAAAGCTCTGCAGAGCGATGGTGGAGGGGTTGGTGGCGCTCATAGCCGAGCCGATGTTCATGGTGTATACGGTTTCGGGGGCGGCTTCGCCGGACGCCGCGCTCCCGGAGGCCGCAGTCGAGGCGGCCGCGGACGAAGAAGAGGCGGAACCGCCGCAGGTGGTGAGCAGGCTGGCGCTCATTACGCCTGCCATCAGCAGTGCAATAGACTTTTTCATGATGGATCATATCCTCCTTATCATATGTTCCTCTGTTGATATTTTACGCAGATCCGCCCGGTAAGGGCTTTCCTGCATACTTCCTTGATTTTGGCTGTTCCTTGCGGCCCGGCCCTTTTGCCGCGGGGTACCTTTGCCGGCTGTTTAAAATTTAACTTTAAATTTAATATTTTTAGGTAAATTTTTTCCAAAAGAGGGGCCCGCGCCCAAATGGGCGCAGGTTCTCTTGTGGATATGCCCCACAGGGCCGGGGCCGCGGCAAGATGCCGCCTCCCTCAGCTCTCGTATTTGGCTTTTACCTTTCTGAGCTTCTCCAGCTTCAGGCGGCATTCGTCATCCACCGCATAGTCCTCGCAGGCGCGGGAGATATGCCGGATGGCTGCGTTGATAAAACGCTGGCTGTCCCCTTCCTCCAGGGCATCCAGAATTCCCTGGTGTTCCATCACATTGCTCTCCAGGGTGCTCATCTTCAGCGGAGAGTGGTTGGTGCCCAGGTATGCCAAGAAGGTGATGCGGTTGGTGCCCAGGTCCTGATAGAACTTGTACAGCCGGTTGTTCCCGCAATGGCTCATATAGCTCTCTCGGTATAATCAGTTTTGAAATTTACCTAAAAATTTTTGATTTCATTTTAAAGCTTTTCCATGTCTTTCCATTTTTGTGAAGTTCCTTTATTATTGTATCAAGAGTTCTGATAGGGGGAGATCTTATGCAAACATCTCAAGCGGTCCGCCTTTTTCTGGATACCTGTCATCTGATCCATGCCAAGGGTATGGTGAGCGGCTCGGGCGGGAATATCAGCCTGCGCTGTGAGGACGGCATCCTGATCACGCCCACCGGGCGCAGCCTGGAATCCCTGAAAGAGGAGGATCTGGTGGTCTTGCAGCTGGACGGCAGCTTCACCTGCCCCAATGGCGGCAAGCCTTCCAAGGAGTGGCGGATGCACCTGGCCTGCTACCATCGGCCGGATGTACAGGCGGTGGTGCATGTGCACAGCGTCCACGCGGTGGCCATCTCCTGCCTGAAAACGGCGGACAAAAACCGCGCCATCCCGGTTTACACCCCCGGCTACTGCATCCGGGTGGGCGATCTGCCCATCCTCCCCTACTACAAGCCCGGTTCTCTGGACCTGTGCGAAAATGTGACCCGGGTGATCGAGACCCGCAACTCGGTGCTGCTGGCCAACCACGGTTCCCTGGCAGTGGGCCACAGCATGGAAGAGGCTCTGAACGTGGTGGAAGAGATCGAAGACGAGGCCAAGCTCTTCTTCCTGCTGGGCGAAAATGGCGTTGCCCTCACCGAGGAGCAGCAGGCAGCCCTGCCGCCCCGCGGCATGCGGGTATGAGGCCCGTAGGTAGGAGGAAGAGCATGGTATCAGAAGAAAATATGTTGCTGCTGGGCATTGATGTGGGTACCACCGGCACCAAATGCGCCCTGTACGACCTTAAGGGAAATCTGGTGGCCCACGCTTACCAGGAATATCCCATGATCCACCCGGAGGAGTGCTGGACCGAACAGGACCCCCACCGCTGGTGGAATGCGGTCCAGGCCAATTTGCAGGACTGCTTCGGCCGTCAGGGGATCGACAGCGGTCGGGTGGCCTCCATCGGGCTGAGCTGCACCAACGCCATGACCCTGGTGGACCGGCAGGGCGAGCCGGTGTACAACGCCATCGGCCACCACGACAAGCGGGCGGATGCCCAGGTTGCCTGGCTGAAGGAGCACGTGGGCGAGGAACTGGTGCTCAAGGTCACCGCCAACAAGCTGGACAAGGGTTCTTTCTGCCTGCCCTCCCTGCGCTGGCTGATCGACAACCGGCCGGAGCTGGTGCACAAGGCCTACAAAATGCTGATGCCCAGCGGCTACATCATCCACAAGCTCACCGGGGCCTTCACCATGAATCGCCCCCGGATGAGCCTCACTTCCCTGGCAGACATCCGCACCGGCCAGTGGAGCCGGGAGATTGCCCAAAAGGCGGAAATTCCCCTGGAGCTTCTGCCTGAGCCCTGCGACCCCTGCGACATCGTGGGCCATGTGACCGCCGAGGCGGCCCGGCTCACCGGCCTGAAAGAGGGCACCCCGGTGACCGGCGGCTGCCTGGACAGCGTGGTGGCCACCCTGGGCGCCGGCGCAGTGAACAAGGGGGATCTAGCCCTCACCATCGGCAGCAGCGGGCGGATCTGCTGCATCAGCGACGAGCCCCTCTTTGACAAGCGGCTTCTGAACTGCCGCAGCCCCTTTGGCGGGCTTTATACCATCCTGCAAACCACCGACAACGCGGGTATTTCCCTGCGCTGGTTCCGGGACGTGTTCGGTGCGGCCGTGGCTCAGGAGGCCGAAAAGTCCGGCCTGTCCATCTACGGATATATGGACCAGCTGGCCGCCCAGGCGCCGGCCGGCAGCGGCGGGCTGCTCTACCTGCCCTATCTGGCCGGCGAGAAGTCGCCCATCTGGGATTCCCGGGCGCGGGGCGTCTTTTTCGGCATGAGCCTTTCCACCGATTACGGCGCCTTTGTGCGGGCCGTGATGGAGGGTGTGGCCTTTTCTCTCCGGGACTGCCTGGAGATCATGCCCGCCTCGGACCCCGCCCGCCCCATCCCCATGGGGGGCGGCGCCGCCGGCAGCGAGGTCTGGTGTCGCATCTTTGCCGACGTGCTGGGCCGGCCCATTCTCCGGCTCAAGAGCGGCGAGACCGAGACCCTGGGCGACATGATCGTGGCAGCGGAGAGCCTGGGCCTCAAGCAGGTAGGTCGGGATTTCGGCCGCCGCCTGGCCCAGGAGGGGGATCTGATCCAGCCCGACGAGGCCAACCGGCAGCTCTACGACGAGGGGTTTGCCAAATACAAAGCCATTTACCATCAATTGAAAGATCTCTTTTGATTTGGGTTGTTTTTCGAAACAGAGAGGGCCCTCATCCCATTGGTTTGAGGCCCCTCTCTGTTTGTGTTATTTGTGAGATGCTCTCACCGCAGCAGCTGCTGGTAATAGCGGATCAGCACGCTGTGGTCCTCGTTGCCAAAGCCCTCGTCGGCAATGGCCTGCATCTCCTGGGTGACTTTCTCGGTAAGGGGCATGGGCACTCCCTCGCTCTTGCCGAAGGCCAGGGCGTTGCGCAGATCCTTGATCTGCAGGTCCATCTTGAAGCCGGGGGTGAAATCCTGCCGGATCATCTTGGGCAGCTTGGCCTCCATGATCCGGCTGCCGGACATGCCGCCCCGCAGGATGGAAAAGACCAGCTCCGGGTCGATGCCCGCCTGGGTGGCCAGCAGAATCCCCTCGCTGATGGCGCCCAGGGTATTGCCCACGATCACCTGATTTACCAGCTTCACCGTGTTGCCGCTGCCGATGGCGCCGCAGTAGGTGACGCTTTTGGCCATGGTGGCGATGAGGGGCTTGCAGCGATCAAAGACCTCCTGCTTGCCGCCCACCATGATGGCCAGGGTTCCCTCAATGGCTCCGCTCTCCCCGCCGGTGACCGGGGCATCCAGCATCTCGATCCCCTTTTCAGCCAGGGCCGCGCCAATCTCCCGGCTGTGGGCCGGGTTGATGCTGCTGCAATCGATGAGCACGCTGCCCTTTTCCATGCCCTGGGCAACGCCGCCCGGGCCCAGCACCACGCTCTTCACATCGGGCCCGTCGGGCAGCATGGTGAACACCACGTCACATCCCTGACCCAGCTGGGAGAGCTGACCCACAAATTCCGCGCCCAGCTTCTCCATTTCCTGGCGGACCTCCGGGCGGCGGGCGTAAAAGCGCAGGGTGTGGCCCCCTGCCTTCATAATGTTCTTGGCCATGGGCTTGCCCATGATGCCAAGACCCACAAAACCGACCTTCATATTGCACCCTCCTTGGAGCGGTACAGCGAAAGCCGGCCGCCTTTTCAGGCGGCCGGCCGATTCGCTTTGCCGCGGCTTTTACTTGTTCACCACGTTGATGGGCTTGCCGTCCAGGTAGGCCTTCACGTTGTCCACGGTGATGTCCATGATCCGCTGACGGGCCTCCTTGGCGCCCCAGGACATATGGGGCGTGATGATGCAGTTGGGAGCAGTGAGCAGCGGGTTATCCGCCTTGATGGGCTCGGTGTACACCACGTCCAGGCCGGCAGCAGACAGCTTGCCGGACTTGAGGGCATCGGTCACATCCTGCTCATCGATGAGCTGACCGCGGGAGTTGTTGATCAGGATGGCGCCATCCTTCATCTTGGCGATGGTGTCCTTGTTGATCATCTTCTCGTTGTCCGCGGTGAGGTTGCAGTGCAGGAAGATCACGTCGGCCTGGGCCAGCAGGGTGTCCAGATCCACATACTCGCCGATGGCCTTGCCGGACTCGTTGGGGTACAGGTCATAGGCCAGCACCTTCATCCCCATGGCCTTGGCGATGCGGCCGGTGGTCTGGCCGATGCGGCCAAAACCGATGATGCCGGCAGTCTTGCCGTCCAGTTCAATGAGGGGATAATCCCAGTAGCACCAGTCGATGTGCTTGGCCCACTTGCCGTCGTGTACGGTCTGGCTGTGGTGGCCGATGTGGTGGCAGATCTCCAGCAGCAGGGCAATGGCGTACTGGCCCACGCAGGCAGTGCCGTAGGTGGGAACATTGCAGACCAGGATGCCCTTTTCCTTGGCATAGTTGTAGTCGGCCACATTGTAGCCGGTAGCCAGGAAGGCGATGAGCTTCATGTTGGGGCACTTGTCAATGGTGGCCTTGGAGATGGGGGTCTTGTTGGTGATGACCACCTCGGCATCGCCGATCCGCTGGGCAATGATGGGATCTTCCACATAGGAGGTGCGGTCATAAACCGTCACTTCGCCCAGCTTTTCCAGGCCCTCCCAGCTCAGGTCGCCCGGGTTTTCGGTGTAACCGTCCAGAACTACAATTTTCATATGGCAACATTCCTTTCTGCCCCGAGGGGCCGATGTCTCAGTCTTCCAACAGAGCCCAGGCGCGCTTGAGTACCCGTTTGGTGTTGGCCAGAACAATGTCCTCGTCCTCGCCGGGGCGCAGGGTCACTTCCATAGAGAGCACATAGGGCTTTTCGGCGTCAAAGAAGCCCTCCTGCTTCAGCACCCGCAGGTAATCCAGCAGCTCGGGGGTGTCGTTGGCGCTGTTGGGATAGCCGAACCGGGGATGCAGATCGCCGTAGCCGTCGCAGCCGGGCTTCACCACAGCATTGCCGAAGTGGAAATGGGTGATGTAGGGCCGCAGGGTGCGGATCACGAACTGACTGGTCTCATAGGTGGTGGGGAAATGGCTCAGGTCCACCAGCAGGCCAAAGTTGCTGTGGGTGGTGCGCATGTCGGCCGCAAACTGAGCGGCCAGAGGAGCGGGCCCGATGAGGGCGGCCTTGTCCATGTCGTAGTCAAAGACCTCCAGCTCCACATTCATGCCCTTGGTGGCGGCATAGTCGCAGACCTTGCGGGTGGTTTTGAGCAGCTGCTGGTAGGCCTCGGCCTTGGTGGCAGCCTCCCACTTGCCCGCCAGGAAAGCGATGCCCTTGGCGCCCAGGTACTCGGCCTCGTCCACCGCTTCCAGCAGGGTGGCCTCGGCCTTCAGCCGCTCGGCCTCATCGATGGCGTTGGGGTTGAGCTTGGGCCCCAGCAGACGGGGCTGCGCCCCATAGCAGACCTTCAGATGGCTCTGGTCCAGGATGGCCTTGGCCTCGGCGTTGGCCTCGGGGCTGCCATAGCCCTTGATCTCGATGGCGTCAAAGAAATCATCGCTGGCAATGGCCTTCAGGGAGTCCATGGGAGCCCGGTTGGGGTAGCTCATCCACTGGATGGTGCCGACCTGGAAATATTTCTGAATGGGATCTTTCATCGTTTTTCTCCTTTCGATGAATCGCTATCGGTTCTCTTTGCCCGATGGGGCAGGGACGCCCGCCGCCCCGACAAAGGGAGCGGCGGGTGGCCTGGGATGCCCTGAGCAAAGGGGCAAGCTGAATTATTCTTCCGGCGCCCAGCTCTTGATGTTGGCGATGGAACCGCCCATGTCGCAGAGCTGCGTCTTGATGCAGATGGCATCGATGAGGTAGCTGCGGCCGGAGGCCTCGGTGGAAGCCTTGGCCCGCACCAGGGCGGCCTTCAGCTCCTCGGGGCTGTAGACCCGCTCGGCCACACAGCCGTAGGCCTCGCCCAGCTTGACGTAATCGATGGTGCCGTCCTGGTTGTAGGGCATATCCACCGCGTACTCGAAGCCGTAGCCCTTCTGGTTCTGACGGATCAGGCCCAGGTAGGCGTTGTTCACCACCACCACGATGATGGGCTTCTTGAAGGCGGAAGCCACGGCGATCTCCTCGCCCATGAAGGTGAGGCCGAAGTCGCCCACCACAGTGACGCTGTCGCACTCGGGATGAGCCACCTTGACGCCGAAGGCAGCGGGGATCTCGTAGCCCAGGGTGCCGGCGCCGCCGGAGGGCAGATACTTGCCGGCCTTGTTGATCTTCTGCAGCTGGCCGCCCCAGATCTGGGTGATGCCGCAGCCGGCGGTGAAGTAGGTCTCGTCGTCAAAGGCCTCGTTGACCTCCTGGAACACCCGATGAGGCATCATGGGGCTGCAGGGGTAATCGGTCTTGCGGGCCAGCTGCTTGCGCAGGGCGGGCAGCTCGGCGGCGCGGGCGGGGTTGATGGGCTTGAGGCCCTCAGCCTTCACCTCAGCGATCAGGGCCTCGGTGGCCAGCTTGGCGTCGGAGACGATGCCCAGGGTGGGCTCGAAGACCATGCCGATCTGGGTGGGCTCGATGTTGATGTGGATGAACTTGCGGTCGCCGCAGTAGGTCTTCAGATCGCCGGTGTGGCGGTCGGAGAAGCGGTTGCCGATGGCCAGGACCAGGTCAGAGTCCAGCAGGACCCGGTTGCCGATGGGCTGGCCCACCTGGATGCCGGCATGGCCCGCGTTGAGGGGATGATCCTCAGGGATGCCGCCCTTGGCCTGATAGGTGGTGATGACGGGGATCTGGAGCAGTTCGGCCAGCTCCACCACCTTGTCGGCGCACTCGCTGATGAAGCAGCCGCCGCCCATGATGATGACCGGGTTCTTGCTCTCGGCGATCATCTTGACCGCCTCTTTGATCTTGGCCAGATCGGGCTTGACCACGGGGATCTCCCGGGGCACATAAGTATCAATGTCGAAATCCAGCTCGGCGTTCTGCACGTTCAGGGGGAACTCGATGAGCACAGGGCCGGGGCGGCCTTCCCGCATCAGGTAGAAGGCCTCATTCATGATGCCGGGCAGATCCTCGGGCTTCATGACACACCAGGCCTTCTTGGTGACGGTCTTGGCGATGTCCGGCATATCCACGCACTGGAAGGGCTCCTGCTTGAGCTGGTTGGTGTTGGCTTGGCCCACCACGCAGAACACGGGCATGGAGTCAATGAAGGCGGTGTACAGGCCGGTGACGAAGTTGGTGGCGCCGGGGCCGGCGGAGCAGATGGCCAGAGCGGGCTCATGCTTGGCGCGCTGATAGCCGTCGGCCGCATGGACGCAAGCCTCCTCATGGCGCATGGTGAAATGCTGGATGGGGGCGCCCTCCAGGTACTGGTAGACGGGGTTGATGGCGGCGCCGGGGATGCCGAAGGCGGTGGTAATGCCTTCCTTGACCAGGATCTGAACCATGGCCTCTGCGGCTTTCATTTTCATTGCAACTCTCTCCTTTTCTTTCTCCTTAAACGGGGAACCTGCAAAATACTGCCCTTTCGCCGGATTTTGCGGCATTGAGCCCCACGGACCGCCGAAAATCAGCAAAATTTTAATAATCAAAACAGTATTTTATCCTTACTCTGCTTTAAGTATAATCATTCCCCAAAAGTTTGCAAGGGAAAGCGGGCCATTTTTTTGTTTTCTATTTTTTGCCCAATTTGTCCCCCGGACTTTGTGGGGATTGTCGGAGATTGTTTTGATTATTAAAACACAAATTTATTTTTCAATATTTGGTGGTTTTATATATTGTAATTTAGGTCCGATCGATTACAATAAAGGATAAGACTATAGGGCCATACCCGGAGCCCTGTCAGGGAGGGATCTGCGATGCCAAACCAGACGGACAAGGAAAGGAGCAAGGCTTCCATCTCCAACCAGTCCTCGGAAAAACTGTTGCAGCTCATTGAATTTCTCAGCGAGCAGGAGGAGCCTCTGCGCCTTCTGGACATCTCCCGGCAGACGGGGATGAACCAGAGCACCGCCAGCCGGTTTCTCTCGGCCCTCAAGAGCCGGGGCTATGTGGCCCAGAATTTCCAGAACGGGAAATACTCCCTCACCTACAAGATCTGCCGCATCGCCAACAACGTGAGCTGCCGCATGGATATGCGCCATGTGAGCCTGCCCTACCTGCGCAGCCTGAGCCAGATTTTCGGGTGCACCAGCAACCTGGTGGTGGAGTACGACCTATCGGTGATGTATCTGGAGGTGGTGGCAGGCCCCCGGCAGATGCTGGTGCCCTTACAGCGGATCGGCATCGTGGCGCCCCTGCACTGCACCAGCGCCGGCAAGCTGATCCTCACCGAATTCAGCGAGGAGAAGATGCAGGAACTGCTGAAGGTAAAGGGTTTGCCCAAGTACACCGACCACACTCTCACCACCGAGGAGGCCCTCCGCCGGGAGCTGGCCCAGGTGGCAAAACAGGGCTACGCCTTTGACAACGAGGAGTGCGAGCTGGGCACCCGCTGTGTGGCGGCCCCCCTGCGGGATTTTTCGGGCCGGATCGTGGGGGCCATCAGCGTAAACGGGCCGGCGGTGCTGATGACCGACGAGTACATTCACCAGAAGCTGCCCCAGCTGCTGGCCATTGCCGGGGAGATCAGCGCCCATCTGGGCTATGAGCAGGACGGCAAGGCCGCAAATTAGGGTTTTTGATTTTTAGGATTTTTCCTATTAAAAAAGAGCGTTCCGCCCCGGGGCGGAACGCTCTTTTTCTTTGGTTCGAAGCGTGCCCGCCAATCGACACCGCCCCGTATTTCAGGCCGCCTGAGCAGCTGCCTTCTTTTTGCGGTTCCACTGGATGCCCAGCAGGGCCAGCATGAGAACCACACCCAGGATATCGCTGTAGAATTCCGAAATCACCAGGCAGATGGCTGCCGCCACCGCCAGCGGACGTTCTATCAGTTTCAGGGGTGCAATTCCGTGACCGATCAGCGCCATACTGAGTCCATAGGCGCCGATCAGGCAGGTCACCGCCACCTGGATGATCTCCAGGGGGCTGCCCACGCCCAGCATGGCGGGGCTGTACACAAAGGTATAGGGAATCAGGAAGATGATGAAGCTGTACTTGAAGGCTTCCAGGCCCAGCTTCCACATATTGTCGCCCACAATGCCCGCCGCGGTGAAGGAGGAAAGCGCCACCGGGGGAGTAATCATGGAGAGGTTGGCGAAATAGAACACAAAGAAGTGGGCTGCCAGCGCGGGAACGCCCAGCTTGATGATGCTGGGGCAAAGCAGGGTGGCAGACATGATGTAGGCGGCGCTGGTAGGCATGCCCATGCCCAGGACCAGAGCCATCAGCATGGTGGCCACCAGGGCCAGCAGCAGGCTGTTGCTGGCCAGCGCGTTGATCATGCTGGAGAAGCGGATGCCCAGACCGGTGGCGGTGATCTGACCCACGATGATGCCGGCCAGCGCGCAGGGCAGGGTCACGATGACCGCCTGGCGGCCGGTGGAAACCAGCGCCTTGAGCAGCTCATAGAGGCTGAGGGCGGGTATCCGAACGGATCATGCACAGCAGGATCAGCGCGATGGTGGCGTAGGTGCAGCAGCGCATCATGGAGCCGCCCCGGATGATCAGAACCACCAGGACCACCACGCTCAGCAGCAGGTGAATGTGGCTGATGATGGCACGGCGGCAGTCGTCCACATTGATCTGGGGTTTCTGGAGGCCGTTCTTTTTGGAGTACATGTCCACCAAAAAATACATGGCCGCCAGGAAAATGAAGGAGGGAATGATGGCCGCCAGCATGATGGTGGGGTAGCTGATGCCGGCCATATCCACCATGATGAAGGCCGCCGCGCCCATGACCGGGGGGATCAGCTGGCCGGCAGTGCCGCCGATGGCCAGGATGCTGCCGGTGAACACCTCGAAGCCCACCGCGCCGCACACCTTCCCGTCGCTGGTCAAAAGATCCGAGATGATGGTGTCCTCATAGGCAGCGATCTCCCGGTGGGAGTCCAGCCCGTGCCGCAGCGCGTTGCCGGACGCCACGCCGCCGGCTCTCCACCGGCAGGCCTTGGGGGAGAACACAAAGGTACTCCCGCACTCCTTCACCCATTGCAGCAGTTCCCGCACTGCCTCGGGCCCTTCCTCCACAAACTGCTTTTGCAGCTCCTGGTCTCCCAGGCCGAAGCCGCAGGCCACCATCTTGTGGAACAGGCTCTCGGCGGTATACTCCTGGTTGGCGTCCGCCTCGCCGCACACATCCCGGGCGCCCTGGCCATCCACGCCGAAGCTGCCGCCCAGCATGATGGCATTCCCGTTTTTGCCCACTTTGCCTTTGGAGACCAGCACCACTTTGGCCCCTTCCCGGGCCGCCGCCACTGCGCTCATCACGCCGGCGCCAGAGCCGCCGATCACCAAAACATCCGCGTCAATTCGTTCTGCAGCGTTCATATTCCCCTCCTTTTTGACCCTTGACCCCGGGGGAACGTGAAACCCCGGGACCTTGGCTCGGGTTTTCTCTTATCGGTTGGCCAGCCGGTAGGCGTGGCGATTGACTGTCAGATCGATGGTATAGGCAATGCCCTCGGCCGTGTCAAAGAAGCTCTGGGGCAGATTGCCGCCCACCCAGTCGGCTGCGGCCTTGCGCAGCGGCTCGGTGAAATACTGACGGAAGGTGGACACACCTTTTTCGGTGACGCCTCCCTTGGTGGCCCGGCGGGCCATATCCGCCTCCAGCTCCGGCCGGTCGGCCAGCTGGGCCGCCAGCGCAAACACCTCAAAGTTGGCCCCGTGGAATCCCCGGGCCAATTCCTCCCGGCAGCCCACCGACAGGATATACCGAAGAATCCCCTCATACCAGGCGATGGAGACCTGCTCTACAAAAGGCCGGATATACTCGGGGGCGTCCGTCTCGGCGCAGGGATACATGCCCTGCCCTTCCAGCCCCACATGGCGCCGGTATGCCGCCCGCCAGCAGGAGGCAAGGTCCTTCACCGGCACCGTGTATCCCGCGTCGGCCAGACCGTCGGCTATGGCACAAACGCAATCCGCGATGGTGTAGGTGGTGATCTTGCTGGAAAGGCCCACCAGGCTCTCGTCCTGGTCCACCACAAAGCTTTGGCTGAACATGTTGGAGAATTCCAGTGCCCGGGCCTCCCTGTCCTTGGGGAAGGGCCGGCCAAACACCACAAACCCGGCCCCCAGCTTTTGCAGGGGCACCCCCTGCTTTTCGGTGGCCATGCTGGGCAGGAATTTTGCCACATTCACATCCTCACCCAGGAGGTCCAGATACATCTGGGGGGCCGGCGTGGGCCCGAAGGTGTAAATGTCCGGCAGGTTCCAGCCCTTTTGGCGGGCCTCCTCAAAATAGGGTTTCAGCTGGGTCTCGGCCACCACCGGGATGGTCTTGGGCGGGGTGGCCACAATCACGATGTCCGGCCGTTTTTCCCGCAGAAGCTGGTCGGTGTTGCCCGCCGACACCGGGAAGGGCACCTGCTTTTGAAGTTCCGCCACCTTGTCCGGGTTGTTTCGCACCCCGAACACCTGGGTATTCATCCTGTCTCCCAACAGCTGCCGGTAGGCGGGCATCAAAAATTTGCCGATATTTCCCATCCCGATCACCAGGATGTTGTAGTCCGGCTGCATGACCATGTATCCGTACCTCCTTTTTGTCCAGGGCTGACAGTGCCCTGTTTTTCCCTTTTTCTTTCGATCCGTATTTGTTCTGCTCTTGGCGTCACTTGTATTTTATACGAATTCACGCCTGGATCTTTTGTTTCTTTTTAAGATACTTTTATTCTACTCTGCCTGTTTTGGGCTGCACAATATCCCTTTTTGCTTTTTTCTATGTGTAGGCTGTTTTTGGTGATTTACTAAATTCCTGCAAAAATTTTCTTGTTAACTTTCTGCGAAAAATTTTAATATACAAAATTATTTTCTATTTGTTAAATTCTGGTTCGTCTTTTTGACAAAAAAGGCCTTTTTTTGAGCTTTTCTGACTTCTCAATTTTAAGAATAAAAATTTCATTTTTGATGATTTTTTATCCAACTCCCTGGATCTTGGCCGATGCAGGAAACTCTGTTCACCTGCTCTGTGGTCTTCTGCGTGCAAAAAGAGCTGGCTGTGACGGCTTGGAGGGGAAGTCGCCATTTAGGGCAATCTCTCTTGACAGCCGGCCTGGCGGGGTGTACGCTGTACCCATCTCACGCCGGCCGGCTTTTCGGCCAGAAAGGGACAGATTCCATGACTTTGCAGCAGCTGATCTATGCCGTGACCGTGGCGGACCAGACCTCCATGAACCGGGCGGCTCAGGCCCTGTTTCTCTCTCAGTCCAGCCTCTCCGCCAGCATCCACAATCTGGAGCAGGAGATCGGGCTGACCATCTTCCGGCGCACCAACCGGGGGGTGAACCCCACCCCGGAGGGGGAGGAGTTTCTTCTCTATGCCCGCCAGATCGTGAATCAGTACCGCCTGGCGGAAGAAAAATACGTTTACAAAAAGGAGAGCAAAAAGAGCTTCAGCGTCTCCAGCCAGCACTACACCTTCGCGGTGAAGGCCTTCATCGAGATGGCCAAACGGTTCGGGCCGGATCAGTACGCCCTGGGCATCTACGAGTGCAAGACCGCCGAGATCCTGGAAAATGTGCGCAACTACAAGTCAGAGTTGGGCGTGCTGTATATTGACGATTTCAATGGGGAGATCCTCCACAAGCTGATGGCGGACAACGGGCTGGAATTCACCGAGCTGTTTGCCTGCAACACCTATGTGTTCCTGGCGGCCTCCCATCCCCTGGCCGATCGGAAGAGCCTGAGCCTGGAGGACCTGGAACCCTATCCCTGCCTCTCCTTTGACCAGGGCTCCAACCAGGCCTTCTACCTGGCTGAGGAGGTATACAGCACCTACCACTACCGGCAGATCATCAAGGCCAGCGACCGGGCCACCCTCCTGAACCTGATGGTGGGGCTGGGGGGCTACACCCTCTGTTCCGGCATCCTGTGCGAGGAGCTGAACGGGGAGGGCTGGCGGGCAGTGCCGCTGCGCAGCGACAAGATCATGCACATCGGCTATGTGAAGCGCCAGGGCTTTGAGGTGAGCCCCCTGGGCTCCATCTACATCGAAGAACTGAAAAAATGCAATGTGAATGTGCTGGGCTGAAAAAACCCGCCAACCAAAAAGCGCCTTTCCGTTGGAAAGGCGCTTTTGCTTTTATTCCTGTTCGGGCAGGTAGGTCTGGGCCAGGCTTTGCACCAGCCGGGCCATCTCCTGGCGCACGGCGGCGGGGCTTACCACGCTCACCTCGCCCCCGAAACCGCAGACCCAGCCCAGAAACTGGGGGCTTACCGCCACCGGCACCGTCAGATGAAAGCTCTCATCCGACTGGGGCACCAGGATCGCCTCGGTGCCGAACCGATCCAGCATGACCCCCACCAGCCGGTTGGGGCATTTCAGAGTGACCTTCTCCTCCCGGCCGCCGTACATCCCGAACATCTTGCGGGTGTAGGCAGCCAGGTCCAGGGCGCGGAACTCCGCCTTGCCCTGGCGGGGCAGGTCGGTCTGGCGCACTCCCTTCATCTTGTCCACCCGATAGTGGCGGATTCCCGCCTCGGTGTAAGCCACCAGGTAGTAGTTGGCGTTCTCCCAGGCCAGGGCCCAGGGGCTCACCTGATAGAGCCGCCCCCCATGCCGGGGCACCCGGCGCTTGCGCAGATCCCACTCCAGATACTGGAACTGGACCTGCCGGTCCCGGGCGATGGCCTCGTGGAGGGCATCCACGCTGTAATAGATGCTCTCGTTCATGGTCTTGACCCGCCCGGACACAAAGACCTGCCGCTGCATCCGGCTGGCCTGGGCCTCGCTGGTGAGACCCTCCAGCTTTTTGATGAGCTTTTTGCTCTTTTCCTTGGTGATGAACTGGCTGGCCTGCACCGCGTCCACCAGGAGCTTGAGCTCCGGCAGCTCAAAGGTGCGGCTGCCCAGATAGTAGCCGCCGCCCCGGCCCCGGCTCAGCTCCACATCCACCCCGCTCTCCCGCAAAGCCTCGATATCGTTGTAGATGCTTTTGCGCTCGGCCTGGATCCCCTCCCCCTTCAGTGCCTCAATGAGCTGGGGCACACTGAGGGGGTGATCCTCGTCGGTTTTTCGTTCCAGAATATTTTTCAGCACCAGGAGCTTGGCCTTCTGGCCTTCCTGCCGGGACATGGCGGTTCCTCCTCTCAGGTTGGGATGTCTCCCCTCACTTCAGGTCAAAGGCGCTGCGTCTTTGGGTGGACAGCCGGAACATCTCCTCCAGCCCCTCCCGGTCCTCTTTTTCCAGGTAGCCCTTCATCTGCTGGAGGGCCGCCGAGAACTGGTCGATCTGGGCCGTCAGGTTTTCCCGGTTCCACAAAAACAACTCGGCCCACATCTCTGCGTTGATCTTGGCGATGCGGGTGAGATCCCGGAAGGAGTCCCCGGTGTACTGGGCCAGGTCCGCGTTGTCGCTGGCGCACATCAGGCTCACCGCGATGGCGTGGCACAGCTGGCTCACATAGCCGATCATCCGATCATGCTGGGCGGGGGTCAGAGTGCTGATGCGGGCAAAGCCCAGTTCATTGGCCAGCTCGGTGATCCAGACAATGGCCGCCGGGGTATTGCGCTGGGTGGGAGTGATGATGAAGTTGGCGCTGGAAAAATCCACCTTGGCGGCGTTCTGCACCCCGCTCACTTCCCTGCCGGCCATGGGGTGGCTGGCAATGAACTCGCTGCCGGCGGGCATCAGGGCCTGCACCTTGTCCACCAGGCCGGTCTTGACCCCGGACACATCGGTGGCGATACAGCCGGGGCGGATGTAGCTGCCCCACTGTTCCATCCAGCGGATGAGGGCGGTGGGATACAGCCCGAAGATGATGTGGTCGGCCCGGGCGATCAGGTCGGTGAAATCCCGGGTCTTGCCCTCGGCCACATAGCCCTGCTCCAGGGCCCAGTCCAGATTGCTCTGGCTTCGGTTGATACCCAGCACCCGGTACCCGGCCCGGGAGAGCTCCAGGGCGTACTTGCCCCCCAGCAGCCCCAGGCCCACCACCAGGTAGGTCTTGCGCTTATCCATCGATGTATTCCACCTTTCCGTTCAGCTTGCGCAGGTCCTCAAAGAAGGAGGGCCAGCTCTTTTCCACCGCCTGGGCACCCTGGATCTCAGCCTCAAAGCCCCCGGCCAGGGCCAGAACGGACAGGGCCATCACCACCCGGTGATCATTGTGCCCCTCCAGCAGCAGGCGGGGCGCATGGAGGCCGGTCTCCTCCCGGCCGCCGAAGCGGGGCGCCTTCACCTCTGCCGGGGCGGCCACCAGAGCCCGGCTGGGCAGAGGGATCAGGGCTCCCTTCTGCTTTTCCTCGAAGGCGGCGGCGCACCGGCCAAAGCCCCGGATATAGAGGGTATCCCCCTCACACCGCACCTGGGCCCCGAACTTTTCCAGCTCCTCTTGCATGGCCTCGATCCGATCGCTCTCCTTCAGCCGCAGCCGGCCCGCGTTTTCGATGACGGTCTCCCCTTCGCAGAAGAGGGCCAGCACCATCAGGATGGGCCCCAGATCGGGGCAGTCGGAGAGATCCACCCGGGTGGCCTTCAGCTGCGAGGCCCGGAAGGTGATCTTGTCGGCCCGGCGGGTGAAGCGGGCCCCACACCGGCGCAGGATGTCCAGGATGACCGCGTCGCCCTGTAGACTCTCCTTTTTGAGGCCGGTGAGGGCGATGCCGCCCCGCACAGCCCCCAGCACCGCCAGAAAGGCGGCCTGGCTGTAATCCCCTTCCACCCGGGCCGAGCCGGCCATATACCGCTGGCCGCCCGGCACCAGAAGGGTGTACTCGTCCTTCCAGGAGGCACGCACCCCGAACTCGGCCAGGGCCGAGAGGGTGAGGTCGATGTAGCTGCGGCTCTCCACCGGGGGGATCAGCCGGATCAGGCTGTCCCCTTCCAGCAGGGGCAGGGCAAAGAGCAGCCCGGTGATGAACTGGCTGGACACATCCCCCCGCAGCGCATATTCCCCCGCCTGAAGTGGGCCCCGCAGGGTGATGCCCTCCCCGTCCTGGCGGAAGGCAAGCCCCCGCTCGGCAAAGATCTGCTCATACACCGCCTGGGGCCGCTGCATCAGCCGGCCGTGGCCCACCAGCCGCACCGGCACATCCAACAGCCCTGCCAGGGGGATGAAGAACCGCAGGGTGCTGCCGCTCTCGCCGCAGTCCAGGGGGAAGGCGGGAGGCTGGGGGAATCCGATCCCCTCCACCAGGGCCCAGCCCTCGCCGGTTTTCACCTTGGCGCCCAGGGCCCGCAGACAGTCGCAGGTGGCCTGCACATCCTTGGAGAAATCCAGCCCTTCCACCCGGCTCTGGCCCCGGCCCAGGCCGGCGGCCAGCAGGCAGCGATGGGACAGACTCTTGGAGGGAGGGGCAGCCAGCGTGCCCCCCGGATGACAGGGATAAAGATGCACTTTCATGGCAGATTCTTCTTTCTTTGTTTCAAACTTTCGCTCCGGCAGACCGGGGCAGATGGATGGGATTCAGTGTTTCCAGCCCCGCAGCCGCCCGCCCAGCAGGTAGTAGCCCAGCCAATCCAGCCGGCCATACCAGCGGGAGCCCGAAGCCTGCAGGCGCCAGAGCCGGCCCGCCAGAGAATAGCAGCGGGTTCTGAGGGGCAGGTAATAGGGGGAGTAGAGCCGGTGACGCCGGCAGTAATCCAGCATATCCCTCATGCAGGGGTGAGCCAGCAGACTGCGGGGGATCTCCTTGCCCTCCCGCTGGTTCTGGCGGATGAGCTGGGCCGCCGATTCCAGGTAGTGGAGCACCACCCCGTCCGGCTGCTGGCAGTATTCCTCCGGGAATCGGGGCGCATAGGCCTTCAGCCCGTCCCACTCCCGCCGCAGGGTCTGTTCCAGCTGGGGCCGCAGGGCCGGCTCCGCCCCCGGTTCCCCCTTGCCGGTGGCGGTGGTGGAGAGGGAGGCCGGATTATCCTGGCTGTAGTAGTACAGGGGCAGCGGGCAATAGGCGACCTGCCAGCCGGTTTCAGGCTGGCACTGCTCCAGATACCGGGCCACGAACTCCCCATCCTCACAGAGGACGGCCGCCCCCGCCCGGCCCAGCTCCTCCCGGAAAAGCAGCCCCTTCTGCCGCAGCAGCGAGGCGTCAAACAGCCGGTTCCAGACCGCATTGTACAAAATTTCCACCCAGGCCAGCCCGTCAAAGGCCGCCTTGGGCAGCAGCGACCAGGAGAGCGGCTTTTGCCCTTCCTCCTCAAACCGGGCCCGGTCATGGGTAAAGCCCCAGATGACCATGGCCCCGGGGGCGCTCTGCCGCATCTCTGCGGCATACGCCAGGGTACAGGGGGAGAGGGCGTCGTCCGCGTCGCAGAAGAGGATCTGGCTGCCCCTGGCCTGCTCCATCCCCCGGTTGCGGGCCTGCGACACCCCGCTGTTGGGCTGGTGGATCACCTGAAAGCGGGGATCTTTTTGGCACCAGGCATCGCACAGGACCCCGCTGCCGTCCTGGGAGCCGTCATCCACCAGGATGCACTCCCAGTCCGGGAAGGTCTGGGCCGCGATGCTCTCCAGGCAGCGGCCCAGCCAACGCTCCGCGTTGTAGAGGGGCACGATGACGCTGAACAGGGGGGATTGTTTCGCTCTGTTTTCCATATCCTTTTCTCCCGGCCGCCAGGGCGTTCTCTGTTTTGTGCCGCGGGCGCTTTACATCTCCCGGCCCACGGCTTTGGCCACGGCCCGGCACTTTTCCACCACCTGGGCGAACTTGGCCGGCTTGAGGCTCTGGGCGCCGTCGCTCCAGGCGTGCTCGGGGTCGTTGTGCACCTCGATGATCAGCCCGTCGGCTCCCGCCGCCACGGCGGCCAGGCTCATGGACTCCACCAGCCGCCAGTCGCCGGTGGCATGGCTGGGGTCGATGATGATGGGCAGGTGGCTCTTCTGCTTCAGGATGGGAATGACCGACAGGTCCAGGGTGTTGCGGGTGTATTTTTCAAAGGTGCGGATGCCCCGCTCGCAGAAGATCACATTCTCGTTGCCGCCGGCCATGATGTACTCGGCGGACATGATCCACTCCTCGATGGTGTTGGCCAGTCCCCGCTTGAGCAGCACCGGCTTGTGCATCTTGCCCACCGCCTTCAGCAGGTTGAAGTTCTGCATATTGCGGGCGCCGATCTGCACCACATCCACATACTCCTCAAATTCGGGGATCTTGTCCTCGCTCATCAGCTCGCTGACGATGGGCAGGCCGGTCTCCTCCCGGGCCTTGACCATGTCCATGATGCCCTCGGTGCCCAGGCCCTGGAAGGCGTAGGGAGAGGTGCGGGGCTTGTAGGCGCCGCCCCGCAGCATGCTGCCGCCGCCGGCTTTTACCTTGCGGGCAATGTCGCAGACCTGCTCGGCGCTCTCCACGCTGCAGGGGCCGCCGATGACCACCACCTTCTCCTTGCCGCCGATCTTGATGCCGTTCACGTCCACAATGGTGTCGGCCTCGTGGAACAGCCGGTTGGCCCGCTTGTAGGGGGCGGACACGCGGGTGACGCTCTCCACATAGGGGTTGGCCGCCACCAGCTTCTCGTCGATCTTGGTGGTGTCGCCCACCAGGCCGAACACGTTGTAGTCGGTGCCCCGGATGAGGGTGACCGAGAGGCCCTTGTCCTCAAATTCCTTGATGATTTTGTCGATTTCCTGCTGGGGCGTGCCCCGTTTGGTAGAGATGATCATTCTTGTGTTTTCTCCTTTTCTATTGATCTCTTGCCGCCTGGGCACGGGCCCCGGCTGTCCCGGCTGCCCGCTTGGTCCCCTTGCCTGGGGGGCTCGGCCTGCGCGCCACCCTTGGCCCGCCGCCGCCCGCTATTCCTGCCCCGTAGGGCGTTCAACTGTGTGATTTTGGGGTGTCGAGGGCGCCACCCTCAGAGCAGCCCCTCCACCTGGCGCACCGCCTCTTCCAGGGCCTGCTCCAGGGTGCCGGCATTGTCCACCGAAGCGTCGGAGGCCGCCCGGTACAGGGGCTCCCGCTCCTGTTCCATCCGGCTCAGCGCCTCCCGGCTGCTGCTCAGGGGCCGGCCGCCCCCCACCGTCAGGGCCTCCAGCGGCCGGCGCACCCAGAGCACCGGCCCGTTCTGGCGCAGGGCGTGGGCATTGCCGGGGGTCTTGATGATCCCTCCGCCGCAGCTCAGCACCCGGCCGCCCTCCTTGCCGTACTCGGCGGCCAGGGCCGCCTCCCGGGCCCGGAAGCCCGCCTCCCCCTCTTCTTCAAAGATCTGGGGGATGGTCTTGCCGGCTCGCTTTTCCAGCTCGGCGTCCAGGTCCACAAAGGGCTTGCCCAGCCGCCGGGCCAGCAATTTGCCCAGGGAACTCTTGCCGCTGGAGGGCATCCCGATCAGGCTTATGTTGCACAATTCCAGCTTGAGTTTTTTATGAATTTCGCCAATCTGCTCCCGGGGCAGGGGCCTGTCCAGGAAATGCTCGGCCGCCAGCACCGCCTGGGCCACCAGCATCTCAAAGCCGCACACCGCCTTGACGCCCTTTTCCTCGGCCCGCAAAAGCAGCTCGGTGCGGAAGGGATTGTACACCACATCCACCACCGCCTCCAGACTTTCCAGCCCATCCAGGTTCAGCAGGCAGTCCCCGTTGCGGGGGTACATCCCCGCCGGGGTGGTGTTGAACACCACCTGCACCTCCCTGTCCCGGGCGGCCTGGTCATAGCTGAGCCGCCCCTCGCCGGCGCTGCGGCTCACCGTCTCCACCCGGGCAGCGCCCAGATGGCGGCAGACCGCGGCCACCGTATTGTGGGTGCCGCCGGTGCCCAGGATCATCACCTTTTTGTCCTTGAGGGAGATTTCGTGGGCCTCCAGCATGTACAAGACACCCCCGAAGTCGGTGTTGTAGCCGTACAGCCTGCCGCCCCGGTTGACCAGAGTGTTCACCGCCCCGATGCTGCGGGCGCCCTCGTCCACCTCGTCGCAGTAGGGGATGACCAGCTGCTTGTAGGGGATGGTCACATTGATGGCCTTGAAGTCCCGCTTTTCCAGAAAAGCCCGGGCTTCTTCCTCGGTGGGCAGGGGGTGGAGCTCATAGGTGTAATCCCCGATCTGCTCGTGGATGATCTTGGAGTAGCTGTGGCCCAGCTTGCTGCCGATCAGACCGTATTCCATCAGAATCCCTCCCTCTGCCAGAGTGTGTCCAAGCGGGCGGTGAGCAGGTCCAAAAGGCCGAAGGCCGCCGCCGCCGACTGGACCACCGCGGCCCGGGGCACGATGGACGGGTCGTGCCGGCCCTGGATCTGAAGCTCTGCCTCGGTGAGGGTGGCCAGATCCACCGTGTGCTGACGCTTGTAGATGCTGGGGGTGGGCTTGTACGCCGCCCGGAACACCAGGGGCATGCCGTTGGTGATGCCCCCGTTGATGCCCCCGTTGTGGTTGGTGAGGGTGACCACCCGGCCCCCCCGCACCGCCAGGGGGTCATTGGCCCCGCTGCCCTTCTGGTCCGCCAGGGCAAAGCCGTCCCCAAATTCCACCCCTTTCACCGCCGGGATGGAAAAGAGCAGATGGGACAGGATGCTCTCGGCACTGTCAAAGAAGGGCTCTCCCACCCCTGCGGGCAGGCCCAGCACCGCCGTCTCCAGGATGCCTCCCACGCTGTCCCCTTCGGCGGAGGCGGCCCGCACCGCCGCCTTCATCTCTTCCTCCCGGGAGGGGTCCAAAAGGGCAAAGCCCTCCCGTTTTTCCAGCTCATCCAGCTGGGCGGCCAGCTTTTCTTCACTCCCGGCAAAGGGGGCGTCATCCAGCCCGGCCAGCCGGTACAGGTGGGTGCCGATGCGCACCCCCTTGGCCGCCAGGATGCTCTGGCACAGAGCCCCCGCCGCCACCAGGGGAGCCGTGAGCCGGCCCGAAAAATGGCCGCCGCCCCGGAAATCCTCAAAGCCCTGGTATTTCACATGGGCGGTGTAGTCCGCATGGCCGGGCCGGGCCAGGCCGGCGGTCTTGGCATAGTCGCCGCTGCGCTGGGCGGTGTTCTCGATCATCAGGGCGAGGGCTGTGCCGGTGGTGCGGCCGTTGTATACGCCGCTGAGAAAGCGCACCTGATCCGGCTCCTTGCGGGAGGTGGACAGCCCGTCGCCCCGGGCCCGGCGCCGGTCCATCCAGCGGGCGATATGGGCCTCGTCCACCGGCAGGCCGGCGGCCAGCCCGTCCAGCACCGCGCCGATAGCGGGGCCGTGGCTCTCCCCGAAGATGGTGAGGCTCACCTGATTTCCAAAGGTATTCTTCATGGTTGTTTTCCTATCTCAGGCATCCAGACCTCAGGCCTGGGGATTTTCCTCCCCGGCAGCCAGCACCGGGGTGAGGGGCAAACCCTCGGCCAGGTTTTTCAGCTCCTGCCGGGGCACCGTGTCGATGCGGTAGCTGCCCAGCCGGGGCACCTTCACCAGGCGCACCGTGCTGCCCCGGCTCTTCTTGTCGTGGGTCATGGCCTCGTAGGCCTTGGCCTTGTCGTACCCGGTGCGGGTGGGCAGGCCCAGCCGGCGGTACACCGCCTTGATCCGCTTGACCAGGGCCGGGTCCTCCACCATGGGCAGCAGACCCAGGGCGATGCACTCCCCGTGGTACAGCCCCCGGGTGCGCCGGCCCCGGATGCCCTTCACCGCCTCAATGCCGTGGCCCAGGGTGTGGCCCAGGTTCAGCACCGCCCGGTTGCCCTTTTCGGTCTCGTCTTCCTCCACGATCTTCTTCTTGATGCAGAGGCTGCGGTAGATGATCTCCTCGATCTCCTCTTCCTCCTTGCCCTCCTCGTACATCTCAAAGAGCTCCTCATCCCCGAACAGGCTCATCTTGATGCTCTCGGCCAGCCCGTTCACAAACTGGCGGCGGGGCAGGGTATCCAGGGTGTCCGGGTCGATGAGCACCAGCTTGGGCTGCCAGAAGGCCCCCAGGATGTTCTTGGTGTCTCCCAGATCCACCGCCACCTTGCCGCCGATGGAGGAGTCAAACTGGGACAGGCTTGTGGTGGGGCAGTTGATGAAGTCGATGCCCCGCATGTAGGTGGCGGCGCAGAAGCCGGCCAGGTCCCCGATCATGCCGCCGCCCACGCCGATCACCAGGCTGGTGCGGTCGCAGCCAAAGGCCAGCATGGCCCGGGCCACCTTGTCGTAGACGGCCAGGCTCTTGGAGCCCTCCCCCTGGGGCACGGTGTAGATGGTGCCGTCGGCGCACTGGTCCAGAATGGTCTTGGAGAAGGTCTCGGGCACCCCGCTGTCGGTGAGGATAAACACCTTGCGGTGGGTCAGATCGCACAGCTGGCCCGCCCGGCCCAGGGTACCCCGCTTGATGATGATGTCATAGCTGCGTTTGCCAAGGCTCATGGACAATTTCATACTCATACTTCTCTCCCCTTACTTTTTTCGGCAGCGCCCGCCTCAGCGGGTGTAGATGCCCAGCAGCCGCACGCCCCGGCAGACGGCCTCCAGGCTGTTCAGCAGGCTCTGGGCGGCCTCCTCGTTGGGGCTGCCCACCAGCTCGGTATAAAAATAGTATTCAAAGGGATGCCGGGGCCGGGGCCGGCTCTTGATGCACTCCATATTGAAGCCGGCGGCCGCGATGATCTGGATCACCTGGGCCAGGGTGCCGGGCTTGTTGTCCACCGTGAACAGAAGGCTGAACCGATTGCCGTCGGTGGGCTTTTCCCGGCCGATCACAATAAAGCGGGTGGTGTTGTCCCCGTCGGTGTTGATGTTGGGCACCAGCACCTCCAGCCCGTACAGCTTGGCCGTCTCGGGGCTGGCGATGGCCGCCTTGGTCTTGTCCCCGGTCTCGGCCACATATTTGGCCGCCGTGGCGGTGTTGCCCCAGCTGTGGCAGGGCAGCCCCACGCTCTTGAGGAATTTTTCGCTCTGGTGGATGGCCTGGGGGTGGCTGTACACGTCGGTGATCTCCGAGAGCTTGGTGCCGGGCAGTACCAGCAGGTTCTGGCTCACCGGCAGGTCGTACACCTCCACCACAAACAGGTCCTTATGGGCGTAGCACAGATCCAGCACATCGCTCACGTCCCCGGCGTGGCTGTTCTCAAAGGGCAGCACCCCGCGGGCGGCCCGGCCCTCCTCCACCGCCTGGAACACGTCCCCCCAGCTGTTGCAGGCCAGGGCCCGCCCCCGGGGGAACAGGTGCATCAGGGCAATGTGGGTGAAAGCCCCCTCCACCCCCTGGTAGGCCACGGTGTCCCGCCCCAGCACAGCGGCCTGGTACTGGCGGGAAAGAGCCATCTCCTCCTTGAGGAAGTCCTCAAAGTAGGGTTTCAGCTCCTGCTTTTTCAGGCGGGCGGTGTTCTTTTCGATGACCTGCTTTTCCCGGCCGCTGTCCAGGATGGGCATCCCATGCTCCCGCTTGTAGCGGATGACCTGAGCCACCGCCTCCATCCGCCGCTCAAACAGCTCGGCCATTTTGGCGTCCACGTCGTCGATGAGCAGACGGGCCTGCTCCAGTTGATCCATGCGCACTTCTCCCCTTCTCTTTCATTCTCTCCCTCTGAATTGAATACCGAAAACGGTACTTTACGGGGAATCAGAAAAATTATAGCACAAAGCGACACACGAAACAATGGCAACCCCCGTCTCCGCTGCCCCCTTTCGGTTGCCTGTGCGGCAGTTTTTGGGGTATAATGGGGCTGTTCGCCCCGTGTTTTGCCGGGCCCCGCCCGGCCTTTTGCATAGAAAGGAATTTCCCCATGAAGATCCTCATCATCGACGGTCAGGGCGGCCGGGTGGGCCGGCTGCTCATTGAGGCCCTGCGTCCCCGGCTGCCCCAGGCCGAGATCACCGCGGTGGGCACCAATGCCATGGCCACCCAGGCCATGCTCAAAGCCTCGCCCCACCACAGCGCCACCGGGGAAAACTCGGTGATTGTCTGCTGCCGCAGCGCCCAGCTGATCGTGGGGCCGCTGGGCATCGTGCTGGCCGACGCCCTGCTGGGGGAGATCACTCCCGCCATGGCCGCCGCCGTGGCCCGAAGCCCCGCCCGCAAGCTGCTGCTGCCCTTTGACCAGTGCAGCACCCGCATTGCCGGCATGCCCGCCCTCTCCATGAGCCGGCTGGTGGAGGAGGCGGTGGAGGAGATCTGCCGCTGGGCCGAAGCCGCCTCCTGACGCCCCTCTTTATCCTCTTTATACTTTATATAGTAAGATATGATATAGTAAGATATGGAAAAGAGCGCCCTGCCCCTTTGCGGGGGCAGGGCGCTCTTTTTTCGCTTTGGGGCCGCTCAGTGCTGGTCGGCCTTGTCGGCGGTGCGGGCAAAGATGTTGGCCAGGATGGCGCCGGAGATGTTGTGCCATACCGAGAACACCGCGCCGGGGATGGTGGCCAGGGGGTACTGGGCAAAGTGGGTGGTGGCCAGGCTGGTGGCCAGGCCGGAGTTCTGCATGCCCACCTCGATGGAGATGGCCCGGCACTTGGCGGTGTCCAGCTTGAGCAGCCGGGCCACCATGTAGCCGGCGGCGTAGCCCAGCAGGTTGTGGAGGATGACCACCACCAGGATCAGCAGCCCGGAGGTGAGGATCTTGGCAGAGTTGGCCGAGACCACCGCGGCCACGATGGCCACAATGGCGGTGGTGGAGATCAGAGGCAGAACCCGGACGGCGTTCTGGGTGAAGGAGTGGAAGAACCGGTTGATCACGAAGCCCAGCAGGATGGGCAGCAGCACCACTTCCACAATGGAGACGAACATGCTCACCACGTTCACCTCAACCCGCTGGCCCGCGTACAGCAGGGTGAGCAGCGGGGTGAGGAAGGGCGCCAGGATGGTGGAGACGGAGGTCATGCCCACCGACAGGGCCACATCCCCTTTGGACAGGTAGGTCATCACGTTGGAGGAAGTGCCGCCGGGGCAGGTGCCCACCAGGATGACGCCCACGGCCAGCTCAGGGGAGAGCTGGAACACCTTGGTGAGCAAAAAGGCCAGCAGCGGCATGATCACAAACTGGGAGGCACAGCCGATCAGCACGTCCTTGGGGCGGCTGAACACCACCTTGAAGTCGGCGGGCTTGAGGGTGAGGCCCATGCCGAACATGACCAGACCCAGCAGGGGGTTCACATAGCTGGTTTTGAGGAAGCTGACGGTCTGGGGCGACAGCAGTGCCAGGGCTGCCACCAGGATGACGATGACGGCCATATATTTGCCTACCAGGTCGCTGAGTTTTTCCAATGCTTTCATCTTGTTTCTTCCTTTCTTTTGGCAGAAAATGTGCGAAATATTCGGAGATGGCCAAAAAGGAGGAAGCCGGTGGGGATAAAAAAAGACCTTTGTCTCTTGTGCTTAAGAGACAAAGGTCTTGGACAACCCCTGCGGTACCACTCTTATTGCCGGCACAAAGGCCGACCGCTCCATGCGCATCCAACAATGCGCGACCTGAGATAACGGGGGTCAACCGTCTGGACTTACGCGGCGTTACGCTTTCAGCCCAAAAGCTCGGAGAGGATCTTCCCTGGGGCTTCCCGTACTGCCTTGCACCGGCCGGCAGCTCTCTGGACGTTTCACCCTGGTACTTTTCTCGTCATAGCCGAATATTTCTTTGTTTCGGATTATAGTCCTCTATTTTGCGGCTGTCAAGGCCAAAGAAAAAATTTTTTGGGGGGACTTTTCAGGCCTGCCGGTTTTCCGCCATGAACTTTTCCAGCCCGGCGCGGGTGGGCAGCCCCTCATTGTCGCCGGCGTTCATGATCTGCATGGTGCCGATGGCGCAGCCCCTTTGTGCCGCTTTGGCCGGGTCCAGCCCTTCCAGCAGGCCGCTGATGACTCCCACCGCAAATCCGTCCCCCGCGCCCACCGTGTCCACGATGCGGCGGGGCGGATAGGCCTTCACCCCGAAGCTCCCCTGCCGGGTGCAGACCCTGGCCCCCTTGGCGCCGGTCTTGACGAACACCGCCCGCACCCCCTTGTCCAGGTAAAACCGGCCGATCTCTTCCGGGTCGGCGCTGCCGCAGAGGATCTGTCCCTCCCGGACGCCGGGCAGCACATAGTCGGCCAGAGCGGCCAGGCGGTTCAGCTGGCGGACCATGACCTCCTGGCCGGGCCAGAGCTGAGGCCGCAGGTTGGGGTCAAAAAAGACGGGCACCCCCAACTGCCGGGCTTTTTTTATCAGGGTGAGGCTGGCTTCAAAGCAGGACGGGGAGAGGGCGGGCAGGATGCCGGTGAGGTGCAGCGCATCCCATTGCCCCAGGTCCAGCCCCGCCAGGTCCTTTGGGCAGAGGGTGGAGGCCGCCGAGCCTTTCCGGTAGTAATAGATGTCCGGGTCTCCCCTGCTGGTGCGGCTTTTCAGCATAAAGCCGGTGGGCCGCTCCTCTGTCCGGGTGGTGAGGGAGGTGTCGATGCCGTTTTCGGCCATCACCCGCAGAATCCGCCGGCCAAAGGGGTCCTGCCCCAGCTTGGTGAGGTAGCCCGCCCGGTGCCCCAGCCGGCTCAGCCCCACCGCCACGTTGAACTCGGCCCCGGCCACCGAGGCGGCAAAGGTCTCCACCGCCTCCAGGGGCGCCTCCTCCCGGGCAATGAACAGCCCCATGGGCTCGCCTGCGGTCAGGATCTTTTTTGCCATTCGATCTTCCTCCTCTTTCGATTGCAGCCGGCCCCAAAAGGGCCGGGGCCGCTGAAAAAAGCGGGGCTGCCACCGGCAGCCCCGCAAAAAAGCAGTGATTCTTATGCCCGGCGATTTTTCACCAGCTGCCGGATCACCAGCAGCACCAGCACCATCAGAAGGATGGCCGCCGGCAGCATGATGTAGGCGCTCTGCACCAGGCCGGTGATGAGGTAGCACACAAAACTCACCGCCGTGACCACCGCCACATAGGGCAGCTGGGTGGACACATGGTTCATGTGGTCGCACTGGGCGCCCGCCGAGGCCATGATGGTGGTGTCGGAGATGGGCGAGCAGTGGTCGCCGGCCACCGAGCCGGCCATGCAGGCGGAGATGGCGATGATCATGATCTCATTGTCCAGATTGCCCTGGAAGGCATAGACCACGATGGGGATGAGGATGCCGAAGGTGCCCCAGGAAGTGCCGGTGGAGAAGCTGAGGAACACCGCGATCACAAAGACGATGGCGGGCAGAAGGTGCAGGTACCCGCTGGCGCTGG